>DASXZD010000029.1:0-72160 GCA_036502085.1 Streptosporangiaceae bacterium | reverse complement strand
CGGGTCGCGTCGGCGAGCGGCACCCGGACGATCTCGGTGCCGCGCAGCGACATCATCATGCCGAACGCGCCGTCGCGGACCGCCCCGATCGCGTGCACGCCGAACCGGGTGGCCAGCACCCGGTCGAACGCGGTCGGCGTGCCGCCGCGCTGGGTGTGGCCGAGCACCGTGCAGCGGGCCTCCTTGCCGGTCCGCTTCTCGATCTCCTCGGCCAGCATCTGGCCGATGCCGCCCAGCCTGACGTGGCCGAACGCGTCCAGCTGCTGGCTGCCGATCTCGCCCTCGCCGTCGGCCGGGTGCGCGCCCTCGGCGACCACCACGATCGGCGCATACCTGGTCTGGAACCGGTGCTGCACGTAGCTGCAGACCTTCTCGATGCTGAACGGCTTCTCCGGGATCAGGATGACGTTCGCGCCGCCGGCCAGCCCCGCGTGCAGCGCGATCCAGCCGGCGCTGCGCCCCATCACCTCGACGATCAGCGCGCGGTGGTGGCTCTCCGCGGTGGTGTGCAGCCGGTCGATCGCCTCCATCGCGATGTTCACCGCGGTGTCGAAGCCGAACGTGTAGTCGGTCGCGCCCAGGTCGTTGTCGATGGTCTTGGGCACGCCGACCACGCTGACGCCCTGCGCGTGCAGCCGGGTGGCCACGCCCAGCGTGTCCTCCCCGCCGATCACGACGAGCGCGTCCACGCCCAGGCCGGCCAGGTTGTCCTTGATCCGCTCGACGCCGGACATCCCGCCGCCGCCCGCCTCCTCGCGAAGCGGGTTGGTCCGCGACGAGCCGAGTATCGTCCCGCCCCTGGGCAGGATGCCGCGCACCGCCTGGACGTCAAGCGGCACGGTGTCGCCCTCGAGCGGCCCGCGCCAGCCGTCCCTGAAGCCGACGAACTCGTACCCGTACTCCTGCACGCCACGGCGGACCACGGCGCGGATGACCGCGTTCAGTCCGGGGCAGTCTCCGCCTCCGGTCAGCACTCCCACTCGCATGGAGGCAACACTAGTGCCCATGAGCATCCTCGCGATCGATGCAGGCACAACCGGTGTGACTGCCCTTGTCATAGAACCCGATGGATCGGTGTCCGGCCGTGGGTATCAGGAATTCCGCCAGCATTACCCGCAGCCGGGCTGGGTGGAGCACCTGGCTGAGGAGATCTGGCAGGCGACGCTGTCCGCCTGTTCCGCCGCTACGTTCATGGCTTCCGAACGGGGAGTCGCCGGTGCTCCGCTCGCCGCGGGCCCGCAGGGCGCCGGCCAGATCAGCTGCATCGGCCTCACCAACCAGCGGGAAACGGCGGTGCTCTGGGATCGCCGCACGCTGACCGCGCCGCGCCCGGCGATCGTCTGGCAGGACCGGCGCAGCACGCCGGTCTGCGAGGAGCTGCGGGCGGCCGGCCATGAGCCGCGGGTGACCGGGCTGACCGGGCTGCGGCTCGATCCTTACTTCACCGGGACCAAGCTCACCTGGCTGGCCGCCAGCGAGCCGGAGCTGTGGGCCGGCGTGCTGGACGGCTCGCTGGCCGTGGGGACGGTGGACTCCTACCTGATCGCCAGGATGACGGCCGGCCGGCGGCACGTGACCGACGCCTCGAACGCGTCCAGGACGCTGCTGTTCGACATCGGCGCGGGCCGGTGGTCGGCCGAGATGTGCGAGCTGCTGGCCGTGCCGCCCGCCGCGCTGCCCGAGGTGGTGCCGTCCTGGGGCGTCGCCGGGCACGCCGACCCGGCCGCCTTCCTCGGGCTGTCGGCGCCGATCGCGGGCATCGCGGGGGATCAGCAGGCCGCGTTGTTCGGGCAGGCCTGCTTCGCCGAAGGCGACACCAAGGCCACCTACGGAACGGGCTCGTTCGTCCTGGTCAACACCGGCCCGGTGGCGATGGCGCCGGGGTCTTCGCTGCTGTCCACGGTGGCCTGGATGTCGCCTGACGGCGACGTGACCTACGCGCTGGAGGGGTCGGTCTTCGTGACCGGCGCGGCGGTGCAGTGGCTGCGGGACGGGCTCGGGCTGCTCGATGACGCCGCGCAGAGCGAGGCGCTGGCCGGGTCGGTGCCGGACAGCGGCGGGCTGGTGTTCGTGCCGGCCCTGACCGGCCTCGGCGCGCCGGACTGGGATCCGGACGCGCGCGGCGCGATATTCGGCATCACCAGGGGGACGACGCGGGCGCACCTGGTGCGCGCCACGCTGGAGGCGATCGCCTTCGAGGTCAGGGACGTCTGCCAGGTGATGGCGGACGAGGCGGGGGGCGCGCTGCGGGTGCTCAAGGCGGACGGCGGCGCCAGCGGCAACGACCTGCTCATGCAGCTGCAGGCCGACCAGCTGCAGCTGCCGGTGGAGCGGCCGGTCATCGCGGAGACGACGGCGCTGGGGGCCGGGTACCTGGCCGGGCTGGCCACTGGGGTGTGGTCGTCGCCGGCCGAGATCGAGGCGGTGTGGCGGCTGGGCCGACGGTTCTCGCCCGGCGACAGGGACGAGGCGGGCTACGTGCGGTGGCGGGCGGCCGTGGACCGGAGCAAAGGATGGGCGGGCGTGGGCCGGTAGCCGGGCGGCTGATGTTCCGGGGCGGGCGGCCCGTGGGTCAGGACGCCTCGCTGGCCGGCAGCTCGTCCCGGTCGTCCTCGCCGTCGGCGGCCTGGCTTTCGGGAGCCTCACCCTGATCCTCGGGCTGATCTTCGGCCTGGCTGTCTGCGCCGCGGCGGGGGATGCGCAGCCGGTGCGCGCTTCCGCCGGCCTTCTTGGCGTCCCCGGCGTCCTGGTCGACGTACTCCTGGCCGGACAGGTTCATCAGCGCGTACATGATCTCGTCGGTGACCGCGCGGAGCACCAGCCGGTCGGCCTCCATCCCGTAGTAGCGGGAGAAGTCGAGCGGCTGGCCGAACCGGACGCCGGGGCGGATCCCCAGCCTGGGCCGGATCTTTCCCGGCGGCTGGAACTCGAAGGTGCCCACCATCGCGCACGGGATCACCGGCACCCGCGACATCAGGGCCAGCCGGGCCACCCCGGTCTTGCCCCGGTACAGCCGCCCGTCCGGGGTCCTGGTGCCCTCCGGGTAGATGCCGAGCAGGTTGCCCTCGGCCAGGACGCGCAGCCCGGTCCGCAGCGCCCGCTCGCTGGCCTCGCCGCCGGCCCGGTCTATGGGGATTACGCCCACTCCCCCGAAGAAGGCTTTGTTGATCAGGCCCTTGACGCCGCGGCCGTTGAAGTATTCCGCTTTGCCCAGGTAGACCACCTTGCGCGGCAGCGGCAGCGGCCCGAAGAAGTGATCGGCGAACGACAGGTGGTTGCTCGCGATGACGGCCGGCCCCTCCCTGGGGACGTTCTGCGTCCCCTCCGACCAGGGCCGGAACATCTTCAGGAAAGGGCCGAGTATCAGCTTCGCTAGCCAGTAGAACACGGACACATATTCCCACGAGGCCTGGAATACGGCACCGTAAGCATGATGTTGTTCCCAGCACTGCTGTTTGCGGACGCGGCTGGCCGTGCGACGATGCCTGACATCAGCAGCCACTGACGCTCGAAGGGATCCGACGCGATGTCAGTAAAGCCAGGCGCCGAGCCGTTCCTTCACGAGGGCGGGCCGGTAGGCGTGCTGCTGTGCCACGGCTTCACCGGATCGCCGCAGTCGCTGCGGGCGTGGGCCGAGTTCCTCGCCGAGGCGGGCTTGACCGTATCGCTGCCACGGCTGCCCGGACACGGCACGACCTGGCAGGACATGGCCAGGACCGGCACCGAGGACTGGTACGCGGAGGCCGACCGGGCCTACCAGGAACTGCGCGCCAGGGCGGACGAGATCTTCGTGATGGGCCTGTCGATGGGCGGCTGCATCGCGCTGCGGCTGGCCGAGCTGCGCGGCGAGGCTATCCGCGGCGTGGTCGTGGTCAACCCGTCGCTGACCGCCGACTCCATGGTCTTCGCGCTGCTTCCTGTGGCCAAGCTGCTGCTGCGTTCGGTGAAGGGAATCGCCAGCGACATCAAGAAGGAGGGCGTAGCCGAGCTCGGCTACGACCGGGTCCCGGTGAAGGCCGCGGCGACGCTGCCCCGGCTGTGGAAGGCCACCGCGGCTCAGCTGGGCGAGATCCGCCAGCCCGTGCTCGCCTACTACAGCACCGAAGACCACGTCGTCGGCCCCAGGAGCCTGCGGTTGCTCCGCGAGGCGCTTCCCGGCGACCAGCTCACCGTCAGGGATTGCGACAATAGCTATCACGT
Organism: Streptosporangiaceae bacterium; assembly: GCA_036502085.1. GTDB lineage: Bacteria > Actinomycetota > Actinomycetes > Streptosporangiales > Streptosporangiaceae > PALSA-505. Next base: position 67,960 of record DASXZD010000029.1, on the reverse strand, counting down.
AGCCACTCTGGACAATGACGCAGCAGCCATCTTCGCCGGCAGCCTGGACTTCGTCCGGGCGCACAGTGCCGCGACGAAGGAGTAACTAAAAGCCCGCCAGGCGGGAGGTGACCCCCACGCCGTGACTGACGGCGACAGCGCCGAAGTGACCGGCGGCGACAGCGCGGAGGACGCCGCCTGGCGTGACCTGATCGGTCGTTTCGCTGCACCTTCACACACCGGGACCGCCCCCGTCCCCTGGCCCGCGATCGAAGGGCTCGGCGAGCCCGCCCCGCCCCCCGGCCCCGCCACTGCCGAAGACGACGGCGGGGTGTCGCAGGCCGATCCGGAGGACGCGGCGGCCCGCGGATCATCCAGCGCGGCCTCCGGAGAGCTGCCGGGCACCGATACCGGCGGGCCGGCCGGCCGTGATCCCAGCGCGCCGCCGGGCGCAGACGCCGGCCGCTCCCCGGTCACTGGCAACGGCGGACCGGCCGCACCCGAAACCAACGGATCCCTGGCCGCAGGCACCGGCGGTCCGCCGGGCGCGGGTGCAGGCAGGCGCCCCGGCGCGGGCCCGGATGGCGGCGGACTCCCCGCCGTCGGCACCGACCCGTTCCCGTTCCCGGTCACCAGCGGCAGCAGATGGCCGGGCGGGGCCGCCGGTCCGCCGCCGCCGGTGCGCAGCCTCCCCGGGGCCACCGACGCCGACCCGCTGGCAGACGAGCACTTCATCCCGCCGCCGCCCCCGCGGATCATCCTGGACCCGATGGCGAAGGGCGCCTGGACCGGACTGTTCGGCGGTCCCGGCTACCTGGTCGTGGCCACGCTCGCGGGCTGGACGGTGCCCGGCTGGGCGGCCTTCTTCGCGGTGGCCGCGTTCATCGCGGGCTTCACGATCCTGGTCCTGCGGGTGGGCGACGACCGGCACGACTCAGACCCCGACGACGGGGCCGTGGTCTGATCCCGGCGCCTCTAGCCGGTATCAATCCCGATCGTCAGGCCCATCCGGCGCCGGTGCCTGGTCGCTAGACGTCCCGCTCGTCTTCGGCCCGTTCTCCGCGCTCCTTGGCTCCGCCTGGCTCACGACCGGACTGCCCGCCGCCGGGCTGCTGGGCGCCGGCTGGTCGTCATCCGGCCAGCTCCTGGCCGGACTGCCCGGCTCGGGCAGGCTGGCGTCCGGCCACCCCACGCCCGGGCCGCTCGGGTCCGGCCGGGTCGCGTCCGACCAGCTCGCATCCGGCCGACCAGGCCCGGGCCGGGTCGCGTCCGGCGCGGGCCGACTCTCCTGCCTGCTCCCCGGCGGCCTGGCGGCCAGCGTCGCCTCGAACGCGGCCAGCGTGTCCTGCGCCACCGAGAACAGGGCGTCGCCGGCCCCGGCGACGTGCGAGGCCAGCCCGGGCCCCGAGTCGCGGAACTTGCGCGCGGCCCGGCACACCGGGCACCAGGCGCACTCGGGTGCCTCACCTGGGAGCGGTTCGGCGGTGGCGACCTCCCAGACGTCGCCGGCCCGCTTGCTGCCGCCGCCGATCGTCCGGCGGGCCTGGTCCCTCAGCTGGTTGCCGAACCCGCGCGCGCTCCTGCGCATCAGCCACCGCTGGAGGTCGCCGATCGGGTCGCTGCCCGAGGAGCCGCCGCCACCCGAAGATCCGCCGCTGCCTGAAGACCCGCCGTCACCTGAAGACCCGCTACGCTCGGTCATCTGGCGCCTCCCCTGCCTTCGCCGTCGGTGCGGGACTCGGCACGTGCCTTGAGCCCCCGCAACGCGGTATCGATGATCATTTTCTCAGCCTTGCGCTTGAGCAGACCCGGCACCGGCATCCGCACGTCCACGGTCAGTTCGTAGTTGACCTCGGAGCCCGCGTCAAGCTCGGCCAGCTGGTACGCGCCGGTCATCTCCGCGATGACCGACCCGGGCTCAGCCAGCTGCCAGCTGACCGCCGCGTCGCCGTCCCAGTCGTAGGCCAGCGTGTACGAGTCGCGCACCAGCCCGGCGTCCAGCCGGAACCGCACCATGCGCGCCCGGCCGCCCTCGCCGGTCTCCAGCACGTCGGCGGACCGCATCGCCGTCACCCACTCCGGGTAGCAGGCAAAGTCCGCGATGACCGCCATCACGTCGGCCGCAGGCGCGGCCACGGTGATGCGTGAAGTGGTCCGGCTGCCCATGTCCGGAGCTTACCGCCAACGCGATAGTACTCGGTAGCCGCAGGTCGGCGGCCGGCACGGTCCGCTACCACTCGAGCACGTAGGGAGAACCGCTCCCGGCGAAGTGGCCGACGTTGATGCACTCGGTCCTGCCGACCCGCACCCGCCGCGCCAGCGGCTGGTGAACGTGCCCGAACAGCGCCAGCCGGGGCTGGGTCTTCCTGATCGCGTCCAGCAGGAACTCGCTGCCCCGCTCCAGCCTGCGCGCGACCGTGTCGTAGAGCAGCTCGGGCACGGCCGGCGGGATGTGCGTGCAGAGCACCTCGACCGCCCCGACCGCGGCGACCTTGGCGGCGTAGGCGTCATCGTCCAGCTCATGCGGGGTGCGGTAGCGCGAGCGCAGCCCGCCGCCGACGAATCCGAACGTCCGGCCGTCAAGCTCGGCGCGCTCGCCGTCGAGCACGCGGTGCCCCGGCTTGAGGTGCGCCGCCCACATGCCGGGCATATCCACGTTGCCGTAGGTCAGGTACGCGGGCTCGGGGAGCGCCGCGAACAGCCGGGCGTACTGCCGGTCCGCCGCCGCGCGGAAGTGGTCGGCCGGATCTCCGCCCAGCCCGGACAGCAGCCGCATCGACATCGCGCGGGCCTCGTCGAACCGCTGCGCCGTGCGCAGCTCGATCAGCCTGGCCGCCTCGCCGGCGCCGAACAGCTCGGCGAAGATGCCACCCCGGTCGTCGGCGTAGTCCAGGAAGAGCAGCAGGTCACCGAGGCAGATGACCGCGTCGGCGCCGTCACCGGCCCGGGCCAGCGCGTCAGCCCGGCCGTGCACGTCGCTCACCACATGGACCCGCATTCGGCCAGACTAGGAGCCTTCAGGAGGTTGCCGGCGGTTCGGGGGCGGAGCTACCCACCAGTAGCCGATCGCGGTAGCGTCCATTCCAGGAGAACCTGAACGGGAGGCGTCGTGCGCGAGTACAGCACTCCGGCCCTGATCGACATCCCTGCGACCGCGAACCTGGCCGACATGGTCTTCCGCCGCGCCGCGGAGGAGCCGGACGCCGTCATGATGCGGCGCAGGCCGCAGGACGGCCAGCGAGGCTGGCAGGACGTCACCTGCCGGCAGTTCCGCGACGACGTGGTGCCGCTCGCCAAGGGCCTGATCGCGGCCGGAATCCAGCCGGGCGACCGGGTGGCCATCATGTCGCGGACCCGCTACGAGTGGACCATGATCGACTACGCGGTCTGGACGGCCGGCGCCGTGCCCGTGCCGATCTACGAGACGTCCTCCGCCGAACAGGTCGAGTGGATCGTCACGAACTCCGGCGCCACGGCCGTGTTCGCGGAGACCGAGGCGCACGAGAGGGTCATCGACTCAGTACGGGACCGGCTGCCCGACCTCAAGCTGACCTGGCGGATCGACAGCGGCGGCCCGGGGGGCCAGACGCTGACGGCGCTCGCGGCGCAGGGCGCCGAGGTCGGCGACGACCAGGTCGAGGAGCGACGGCACAGCATGACGGCGCCGGACGTGGCGACGATCATCTACACCTCGGGCACCACCGGCCGCCCGAAGGGCTGCCAGCTGACCCACGGAAACCTGCTCTTCGACGCGCGGACCTCGACCGCCGGGGCGCTCACCGAAGTGTTCGACATCAACAGCGGCTCGACCCTGCTGTTCCTCCCGCTCGCGCACGCGTTCGCCCGCATCATCCAGGTGGGCTGCCTGGAGGCCGGGGTCGTGCTCGGGCACACCTCGAACATCGGAAACCTGCTGCCCGACCTCGCCTCGTTCAAGCCCACGTTCCTGCTCGCGGTCCCGCGGGTGTTCGAGAAGGTCTACAACAGCGCCCAGCAGCAGGCCGCGGCCAGCCCGGCCAAGAGCCGGATCTTCCAGGCGGCAGCCGACACGGCGATCCAGTACAGCCAGGCCCTCAACGCCCAGGCGCATGGCGGCGGCGGCCCCGGCCTGGCCCTCACCCTTCGGCTTCGGCACGGCCTGTTCGAGCGGCTGGTCTACGGGAAGATCCGGCACGCGATCGGCGGCGAGGTGCGGTACGCCATCTCCGGTGGCGCCGCGCTCGGCGAGCGGCTCGGCCATTTCTTCCGCGGTGCGGGGATCACGATCCTCGAGGGATACGGGATGACCGAGACCACGGCCGCGGCGACCGTCAACATGCCGAGCCGCAACAAGATCGGATCGGCCGGCCTGCCGATTCCCGGCGCCAGCGTGAAGATCGCCGATGACGGCGAGATCCTGCTCAAGGGCGCGATGACCTTCCCCGGCTACTGGCGCAACGAGACCGCGACGTCCGAGGTCCTCGACGCCGACGGCTGGATTCACACCGGCGACATCGGCGCGCTCGACGACGAGGGCTTCCTGCGCATCACCGGCCGGAAGAAGGAGCTCATCGTCACCGCGGGCGGCAAGAACGTCTCGCCCGCCGTGCTCGAGGACAGGCTGCGCGCGCACCCGCTGATCAGCCAGTGCATGGTGGTCGGCGACAACCGGCCCTACGTCGCGGCGCTGGTCACCATCGACGAGGAGACGCTGCCGCACTGGAAGGAGCAGCACGGCAAGCCGACCGACGCGACCGTGGCCAGCCTGACCGCCAACCCTGACCTGCTCGCCGATCTCCAGACGGCGGTCGACGACGCCAACAAGGCGGTCTCCAAGGCCGAGTCGATCCGGCGGTTCCTCGTGCTCGACACCGACTTCACCGAGGCCGGGGGGCAGCTGACGCCATCGCTCAAGCTCCGCCGCAGCATCGTGGCCAAGGAGCGCGCCGCCGACATCGAGGCGCTCTACCCCTGACGGCACAGCCCCTGACGGCGGCTGACCGCCTGACGGCACTCAGCCGCGCAGGATCCCGGCCAGCCGGCCGGCCACCAGATCCCAGCTCCACTCGCGGCGCGCCCACTCCAGGCCCCGCTCGCCCATGGCCCGGGCCCGGGCCGGGTCGCTGACCAGCTCGGTGATCCGGACGGCCACGGCCGAGACGCTGTGACCGGGCACGACGTAGCCGGTCTCGCCGTGCCGGATGGCATCGGGGGCGCCCCCGGAGTCGCCGCCGATCACCGGCAGCCCGGTCGCGGACGCCTCCAGGTAGACGATGCCCAGACCCTCGACGTCGAGCCCGCGCCTGCGCGTCCGGCACGGCATCGCGAACACGTCGCCGGCGTCGTAGTAGCCGGGCAGGTCCGGCCAGGGAACCGAGCCGGCGAACAGCACGGATTCGGTCACGCCGAGCCGTCCGGCAAGCTGGCGCAGATTTTTCCCGAACGGCCCGCTCCCCACCAGCAGCAGTGCGGCGTCCGGCGCTGCGGCGAGAACCTGCGGCCAGGCCTGGATGAGCGTGTCCTGGCCCTTGCGCGGCTTGAGCCGGGACACGCAGATCACGACCGGCCTGCCGTCGAGATCAAGCCGCTTCCTGACCAGGGCCCCGCCGGCGCCCGGCCGGAAGGCGGTCACGTCGACGCCGGGCGCGAGCCGCACCATGCGCGCGGCCGCCGCCGCCGACAGCACCCGGGCCAGCCGGATCCTCGTGTAGTCGCCCAGGTAGGTGACCACGTCGACGGCGTCGCCGATCCGCCGCAGCAGCTGGCGGGCGGCGGGCAGCGCCGCCCAGCCCGCCTCATGGCCGTGCGTGAGGGCCACGATCCGCCTGGCCCCGGCCCGGCGCAGCGCGGGAGCGAGCAGGCCGAGCGGCGCGGCCGCGCCGAACAGCACCGTGTCGCAGTCGTTCTGCGTGAGCGCCGCGACCGCCCGGCGGGCCACCGAAGGCTCGGGCAGCATGAGCGAGGTGGGATGGCGGATCACCCGCATCGGCTGGCCCGCGTCAAAGGCGGCCGCGCCGTCCCAGGACGGTGCGTACACGGTGACCGTGCCGCGGGGCAGCCGGGACGCGAGCGCGTGCACGAACGACTGGATTCCGCCCTCCCGGGGCGGGAAGTCGTTGGTGACGACGAGTGTGTTGCCCATCGCCGCCTGATACTAGCGCCGGCGGGCGCTACGGCCGCGCCGCGCCGTCCTCGGTCTGCGCGTACCAGGACTCCGACAGGCTGACCTTCTCCACGGTCATGCCGGGCTGCGGGGCGTCGATAATGTAACCGCCGCCGACGTAGATGCCCACGTGGCCGATGCTGTTGAAGTAGATCAGGTCGCCGGGCTCGATGTCGGCCAGCGGCACGTGCGGCAGCGCGGCGTACTGCTCGTAGGTGTCACGCGGGATCGACACCCCGGCCGACGCCCACGCGGCCAGGGCCAGGCCCGAGCAGTCGAAGCCGTTCCCGCACGGCCCGGTGGCGCCGTAGACGTAGTTGCAGCCGAGCGCGTTGTAGGCGTACGCAACGGCCTTTTCCGCTTGCGTGCTGGTCGGGCCGGTGTAGTGCCCCGTCGTGGTTCCGCTCGAGCCGGTCGTCGCCGTGGCCGTGACCGTCGCCTGCTGCTGTGCCGTCAGCGTGGCGAGCACGGACTTCTTCTGGCGCAGCGACTTGCCGATGGACCCGGCCTGCGCCTTGCGCTGGCCGCGCAGCGAGGAGATCGCGGCCTCGGTGCGCTTGGCCTGTAGCTGAGCGCCGTTGAGCTGCGCGGCCAAGGCGACGAACCGCCGCAGCGCGGTGTATCTGGCCGAGGAGAGCTGAGTCAGGTACGCCGCCTTGGTCAGGATGGTCTGCGGGTTAGCCGAGGTCAGCAGCGCCGCTATCGACGTCATGTTGCCGTCCTCGTAGGCGGCGGCGGCGATCTGGGCGATGTCGGTGCGCATCGCGCTGAACTGGGTCTGGTCCTTGCCCAGCTCGGTGTCGACCAGCTTCAGCCGGGCGTTCGCGGCCGACAGCTGCTGGTTCACCTGGTCGTACTGCTGGATGGCCTTGTTCTCGGCCGTGGTCAGTTGCTTCACTTGCGCCGTGACCTGGCTGATCGTTGGCTTAGGTGAGGCACCCGCCGTGGCTGCGTAGCTAGCCAGCGTGCCGGCCAGCGCTACTGGCACGACTCCGATGGCGCAACGACGAGCCCACGAGATCCTTGCGTTTGGCCGCGTACCCACAGGCGTGACACGCTCCTTCTTCCACTGTCCGCCTACCGGGCGAGCTTATGGGTTCGGGCGGTGGAAGACGCGCCCTACGGCTGACGCCGGCGTGGCGTCCTTGCCGATTCACCCGGAAGCAACCGGTGAGAGCTGCTCACCCTACCGGTTCTCCCGGGCGGTCACCCGGCTCCTTGTCCGGCCCGGAGGGGGTGGGCCGGCCTAAGGACTCGACAGCGGCCGATCGTCATCACCGGTATGGCGACTGCGGAACGATACGGCTCGGGGGCTGACACTAGTGAAGGGCCAGGGCCGTTTCAACCGGTTCGCCTACACTCGGGCGGGTCTTGACCGTCTCTATGCAGTGTCGCCTGGGAAACCTGGTGCGGTCGTTGCGCGTGTGATCCGCGGCCAGCGCCAGAGACGGCGGTTCCGCCTGGTCCTCGGCCGCGAAGCGCAGCGGCGGCAGCAGGCCGGCGTCGGCGAGCACCCGCAGCGCCCGCCACTCGGCGTCGCCGAGGCCAGCCTGACCGTCAGGCAAAGCCGTGATCACGCAGTCCGCGCACGCGATGTCGCGCAGCTCGCACTGGTCGCAGTCAGCCAGCATGGCTGTTCCCTTCGTCAGGCCCGTTTCCTTACTGCTCGCAGGCTAGGAGGAGGTACAGACATTCCGGCGCGCCTCGGCAGGAGTGTCAGTAGGTGGCCCTACCTTGGGGCAGGTGAGCACATGGCCCGGCGTAACCGACTGCGGCCCGCCCGTGACCCCCGCCGGCGAGCCAGGATCGCCGCACGCCGCCCCCGGACCGCCCGCACACGCCGCGCCGGGGTCCGCCGGACTGGGACCGACGGAGCACGGTAAGCCGGGCACGCCGGGCCGGCAGGACGAGGCCGGGCCGCCGCACCGGCGCGTCGCGGAGCACGGCGGGCCGGGACCGACCGAGCATGGCGGGTCAGGGTCGGCCGAGCACACTGGGCCGGGACCCGCGATTCCGCAGGGCGAGGACGGACCGCCGCGTCACGGCGATGAGGACCTGCCTGCGTTGCGCTGGCCTAGTTACGCGGTGGCCCTGGCCTGCGCCGCGCGGTCGCTGGCCGACACCGATTTCGTCATCGTCGACCTGGAGACGACCGGATGGAGCCCGGCCGAGGCGCGGATCACCGAGATCGGCGCGGTGCGGTTCGCGGGCGGCCGGGTCACGCAGGAGTTCTGCACGCTGATCAACCCCGGTCACGCCATTCCCGCCGACATCTCGGCCCTCACCGGCATCAGCGACGCCATGGTGCGGCGCGCCCCGGCCATCGAGGCGGTGCTGCCGCGCTTCCTCGCCTTCGCGGGCAACTGCGTGCTGACCGCGCACAACGCGCCCTTCGACCTCGGCTTCCTGATGGCGGCGTGCGGCGACTGCGGCCTACCCTGGCCCGAATTGCCCGTGCTGGACACCGTCGCGCTGGCCCGGCAGGTGCTCGACGAAACCGAAGTGTCCGACCGCAAGCTGTCCACGCTCGCGACCTACTTCGGGGCGGCGACGCTGCCGCGTCACCGCGCGCTGGCCGACGCGCGGGCCACCGCCGCCGTGCTGCAGGCACTGATCGGCCGACTGGCCAGGACCGGCGTGCGGACGCTGGCCGGAATCTGCGACGCCGCACCTGGGGCCGTCCCCCAGGGCCAGCACTGAGCAGCACCATCGGGCAGCACCATCGGGCAGCACCATCGGGCAGCACCATCGGGCAGCACCATCGGGCAGCACCATCGGGCAGCACCACTGAGCAGCACCATCGGGCAGCAGCGGTACGCTACGGCCGAGGCTGGACCGTAGCCCGGAAAAGGAGGCGGCCGATGGTCACCGCGATCGTCCTGGTCAAGGCCGAGGTTCAGCGGATCCCCGAGATTGCCGCGGAGCTCGCGCAGATCCCTCAGGTCAGCGAGGTGTACTCGGTAACGGGCGAGTTCGACCTGGTGGCGATGGTCCGGGTCAGGGCGCACGATGAGCTCGCCGACGTCATCCCCGGCGGCGTCAACAAGGTTCCCGGGGTCACCCACACCGAGACGCACATCGCCTTCCGCACCTACTCCAGGCACGACCTGGAGGCCGCGTTCGCCCTCGGCTACCCCGAGGCCGGCTGACCCACCCGACACCCACCCTCTCCCCCCGGCCCCGGCTGCCCGGCCCCGGCTGCCCGGCCCCGGCTGCCCCGGCCCCGGCCCCGGCGGGCTCAGCTTCTCGCCACCCGGGCTCTGCCGGGCCCACTTGCCCACCCCTTCCCATGATCATGAAGACTCTTACGCGCCCTGGCACGCATAACTCTTCGCGATCATGGGGGTGCGGAGGCAGGCGGGAAAGATTTGTTGTCAAGTTGGCGTCATAGAACCTGCAGTCGACCGTGACCATGCCGAGAGCTTGCACAGCGAGGTCACAGGGAGGGTCGATGACGCGATACCTACAAGCCGCCGCCCTGCACCGGATCACGGCCGGGCAGGGCACGCGCAGCGGAGGAGACCAAGCGGTTATCCAGGACGGTGAACCGGGACATGGATGACAAGGAGAGGATTCCGGCCTGGTGGGAGCCGTACGCCGCCGAGTTCCCGCAGTGGCAGGCCTGGCGCGGGGTGAGCGGGCTGCTCTACGCGCGCAAGCTGGACACCACGCCGCCCGTGGTGGTGCGCGGCGAGGACGCGGTGGACCTGCGGGATCAGATCAACCGCGCCGAGGGGCACGCGGCTGGTTAGCCTCAGTCTGGCTAGCTCAGTCCTTGGCGGCGAGCCTGCGGCTGGTCTCCACCCAGCGGGCAAGCAGGCGGGCGGCGGCGCCGGAGCTGACCGCCTCGGCCGCCCGCGCGTAGCCCTCGCGTAGCGCGGGGATCAGCCCCTCCCCGTTCGGAATGCCATCAAAAGAGGCGAGCACCGCAGCGGCGTTCAGCAGCACGGTGTCGCGCACCGGGCTGTCCTCGTCGCCGAGTACCGACCTGGCCGCGGCCGCGTTATGCGCGGCATCCCCGCCGCGCAGGTCGGCGGGGTCGGCGCGGCGCAGGCCGAGCTCGGCCGGGTCGAACACGAGCTGGGTGACGCCGGCTTCGCCTGCGATCCAGACCGTGGAGGTGGTGGTCGTGGTCAGCTCGTCGAGGCCGTCATCGCCGTGGAAGACCAGCGCCGAGCAGCCGCGTTCGGCGAGCACGCCGGCGATGATCTCGCCCATCCTGGGGTCCGCCACGCCTACCGCCTGGACCTGCGGGCGGGCCGGATTGGCCACCGGGCCGAGGAAGTTGAACACGGTCGGCACGCCAAGCTCGCGGCGGGCCGTCGCCGCGTGCCGCAGCGCCGGGTGATAGAGCGGCGCGAACAGGAACGCGATGCCGATCTCTTCGGCGAGCTGCGCGCTGGCCGCGGGCGGCAGGTCGATCCGCACGCCGAGCGCCTCCAGCACGTCGGCGGCACCGCAGGCCGAGGACGCGGCGCGGTTGCCGTGCTTGACCATCCGGACGCCGGCGGCCGCGGCGACGATCGTGCCCATCGTCGAGATGTTCACCGTGTGCGCGCCATCGCCGCCGGTGCCGACCAGGTCGGCGATGCGGCCGGGCACCGCGATGGGCGTCGCATGATCGAGCATGCCGCGGGCCAGGCCGCTGAGCTCGCTAACCGTCGTGCCCTTGATCCGCAGGGCGACGCCGAAGCCGGCGATCTGGACCGGGGTGGCCGCGCCTTCCATGATCTCGTTCATCGCCCACTCGGCCTCGGCCGAGCTGAGCGACTCCCCTTTGATCAGCGCGCCGATCAGCGCCGGCCACGTGGTCCGGGTCTGCATGACGGCCCTCCGGCTTCGGCCTGGGTGAGGCGGACTGCCTCTGGGTTGCTCAGGTGCTGGACTGCGGCGCCGCGTGCTCGGCGCGGCCGCGCATCAGGCCGGCCAGCGCCTCGGCCAGGGCGCCGGGGTCGATCGGGTGCGAGACCACGGCATCCGCGCGCGACCAGGTGGCGAGCCAGCCGTCGTCCCGCCGGCCGATGATCAGCAGCACCGGGGGGCAGTCGTAGATCTCGTCCTTGGCCTGGCGGCAGATTCCCATGCCGCCGGCCGGCTGCGCCTCGCCGTCCAGCACCATGACGTCCGCGCCGCCCTCGTCGAGCAGGCGGAACAGCGCTGGCTCGGTGGCCACCTCGATGATTTCCGCCTCGGGAACGTCCGGGGCGGGCCTGCGCCCGATGGAGAGCCGCACCTGGGCGCGCACATCGGCGTCGTGGCTGAACACAACGACCTTCATGGATCTGGATGCTACCGACTGTCTCGCGAATTCGTGCCACCGGATCGGGGGGTCGGGCAACGCTCCCCTACGGGCTGTCGTAATAATGGCTACGTGGCGACCGCACAAGCGACCGAAGCACCTCCCAAAGGGACGGCCAGCAGGCCAAACCTGGTGAGCGTGGGCACCATCATCTGGCTGTCCTCCGAGCTGATGTTCTTCGCGGCGCTGTTCGCGATGTACTTCACCATCCGCTCGGTGGACAAGGGCGAGGGCATCAAGTGGCCCGGAGCGCACCTCGACCTCGCCCTCGGCTCCATTAACACCACAGTCCTGCTGCTGTCCAGCGTGACCTGCCAGATGGGGGTCTTCGCCGTCGAGCGCGGCCAGATCCGGCGGGCGCGCAGCATCTGGAACGTCGCCAAGTGGGGCCTGCGCGAGTGGTATGTGCTCACGTTCTTCATGGGCCTGTACTTCGTCTCCGGCCAGGGCTATGAGTACGTCGGCTTGCTGAAGGACGGGCTGTCGCTGCACTCCAGCGCCTACGGCTCGGTGTTCTACATCCCGACCGGCTTCCACGGCCTGCACGTGGTCGGCGGCCTGATCGCGTTCTTGTTCCTGCTCGGCCGCACGTTCGCCGCGAAACGGCTCACCCATGAGGTCCAGGTGAGCGCGATCGTCGTGTCCTATTACTGGCATTTCGTCGACGTCGTGTGGATTGGCCTCTTCGCGACCATCTACCTGATTCACTGACCGGAAACTGAGGGCAGCAGCAGTGAGCTTGATCACCGCGCGGCGCAGGCACCGGGCAGCCGGGTACGCCGTCCTCCCGCTCGGGCTAGCCGTCGTCGGCGTGATGTACGCGGGCCTGACCAGCCATAGCGGCCAGGCCGCGGCGTCAGCCCCGAGCGTCTCGGACCAGAGCGTCTCGCAGGGCAGGTACCTGTTCGAGCAGAGTTGCTCGAGCTGCCACGGCATCATGGCGCAGGGCAACGCCGGGGTAGCGCCGAGCCTGATCGGGGCCGGAGCGGCCGCGGTCGACTTCCAGATGAGCACCGGCCGGATGCCGGCCAAGGAAGTCGGCGCGGAGAACGACCGCAAGCCGCCGGTCTTCACCCAGCAGCAGATCTACGAGATCGCGTCCTACATCTCCTCGCTCGGCGGCGGCCCAGCCGTTCCCAGCGCCCAGCAGCTGAGCCAGACCGGCGCGAATGTCGGCCTCGGCCAGGAGCTGTTCGCCGCCAACTGCGCGGCGTGCCACAACTTCCAGGGCGCAGGCGGGGCACTGACCTACGGGAAGTACGCGCCGGCGCTCACCGCGTCGACGCCGGCGCAGATCTACGAGGCGATGCAGACCGGCCCCGAGGCCATGCCGGTGTTCAACGACACCACGGTTACCCCGCAAGAGAAGCGCGACATCATCGCCTACGTCACCCAGACCCGTTCCGAGCCCAACCCGGGCGGGTTCAGCCTGGGCAGGGTCGGACCGGTTACCGAGGGGCTCGTGGCCTGGCTGGGCGGTATCGGCCTGCTAGTGCTCGCGGCCATGTGGATCACTGCGAAGCGGCGTGAAGTTCATGAGTGATATCGACAAGACATCAGCAGCCGGGCCTGGCGACGGCGACGCGCAGCAGTCCCCGGGTGAGCAGCACGCCGCCGGAGGGCCGGAAGGCACCGGCGAGCAGCCAGACCGGCCGCGCCGGGTGATCGGCACGCCGTCACCCGCGACCGCCAGGACCCTGCTGGAGCCGGCCGGGGACGGCAGCGGGCACAGCCCGGCCGTGCCCGAGACCGCGACGCAGCCGGAGGACGAGGCGAAGGCCAAGCGCGCGGAGCGAATCGTCGCGGCCTTCTTCCTGCTGTCCATGCTGGCCAGCATCGGGTTCATCGCGGCCTACGTCGGCATGCCCGTGCATACCCTGCCCCGGACGTTCCACTCCAACCTGGCCCTCGGCACCGCGATGACGGTGGGGTTCCTGTCGATGGCAGCGGGCGCGGTGATCTGGGTCCGGCGGCTCATGCCCGAGGTAGACCTCGAAGAGCCACGCAAGCCCGTCGCCTCCACTCAGGAAGACCGGCAGGCCTTCCAGGAGACCTTCATGCAGGGCGGCCAGGACAGCGGATTCATCAAGCGGCCGCTGGTCCGCCGCACGCTGATCGCCGCCACGCTCCCGCTGGCGCTGGCGCCCATCGTGCTGCTCCGCGACCTGGGCCCGCTGCCGGGCACCAGCCTGCGGCACACCGTGTGGCGCAAGGGCATGCGGCTGCTCGTGTACGGCTCCAACCGGCCGATCAAGCCGGAGGACTTCAATTCACCCGGCGGCCTGATCACCGTGGTCCCCGACGGCTATCAGGACGATGACGATGCGCTGGCGAAGGCGGCGGCGATCCTGATCAGGTTCGAGCCCGGGCAGCTGCAGAAGCCGACGGTGATGGACTGGACGGTGCAGAACATCGTCGCCTACTCCAAGATCTGCACGCACGTCGGCTGCCCGGTGGCCCTCTACGAGCAGACCACCCAGCACATCCTGTGCCCGTGTCACCAGTCCACGTTCGATGCGCCGCGAGGGGCGACGGTGATCTTCGGGCCGGCGCCGCGGCCGCTGCCCCAGCTGCCGCTCACCACGGACGCCGAGGGCTACCTGGTCGCCGCGGGCGACTTCAACGAACCGGTTGGCCCAAGCTTCTGGGAGCGCGGATGAGCTCGCAAGACGGGCAGGCAGCGGCGACGCAGGCGGCCCCGCCCAAGGCGCTGGTCGACGTCGGCGGATTCCTCGACGACAGGTTCAGGGGCGCCAGGGGCGTCCGCACGTTCCTCAAGAAGATCTTCCCCGATCACTGGACCTTCCTGCTCGGCGAGATCGCCCTCTACTCGTTCATCATCCTGCTGCTCAGCGGCACATTCCTGGCCCTGTTCTTCCAGCCGAGCATGACCGACGTCGTCTACCACGGCACCTACACCCGGCTCGACGGCGTCCGGATGAGCGAGGCGTACGCCTCCACGCTGAACATCAGCTTCGACGTACGCGGCGGCCTGCTGATGCGCCAGATCCACCACTGGGCGGCGGATCTGTTCATGGCGGCGATCATGGCGCACATGCTCCGGATCTTCTTCACCGGCGCCTACCGCAAGCCGCGCGACGTCAACTGGCTGATCGGCATCGTGCTGTTCACGCTGGGGATGCTCGAGGGACTGTTCGGCTACTCGCTGCCCGACGACCTGCTGTCGGGTACCGGGCTGCGGATCCTCGAGGGCGTGATCCTGGGGATTCCGATCGTCGGCACCTACATCTCGTTCTTCCTGTTCGGCGGGCAGTTCCCTGGGCACGACATCATCCCGCGGCTGTACGTCATCCACGTGCTGCTGATCCCCGGCCTGATCCTGGGCCTGGTGGCCGCGCACCTGTTCATCATGTTCCACCAGAAGCACACCCAGATGCCCGGCAAGGGGCGGACGGAAAAGAACGTCGTCGGCGCGCCGATGTACCCGTACTTCATGGCCAAGACCGGCGCGTTCTTCTTCTTTGTGTTCGGCGTGCTGGCGCTGATGTCCACGGTCGCCCAGGTCAACCCGATCTGGCTGTACGGGCCGTACAACCCGCTCTCGATCTCGGCGGGCTCGCAGCCCGACTTCTACATGGGCTTCCTCGAGGGGACGCTGCGCGTCTCCCCGAGCTGGACGTGGGATCTGGCCGGGCATACGGTCGCCTGGAATGTGCTGGTCCCTGCCCTGGTGCCGCTCGGGCTGATCTTCACCGGGGCCGCGCTGTGGCCGTTCATCGAACGCTGGGCGACCGGGGATTACGCCGAGCACAACGTGAACGACCGGCCGCGCAACGCGCCCACCAGGACCGCGATCGGCATGGCGACGGTGGCGTTCTACGGCATCATGCTGCTTGAGGGCGCGAACGACCTGATCGCCGATCACCTCGACATCCCGCTCTACACGATCACCTGGATCGCCCGGTTCGCGGTCTTCCTGGGCCCGGCCATCGCGTACTTCGCGACCAAGCGGATCTGCCTCGGACTGCAGCGCAAGGACCGGGAACTGCTAGAGCACGGGCTGGAGACCGGCATCATCAGGCAGATGCCGAACGGTGAGTTCATCGAGGTCCACCGGCCGGTCTCCGAGGAGAAGCGCGCCGTGCTGCTGTCCGCGCAGGCTCCGCTTCCGCTGCCTCCGGCCGGGACCACCGACGAGAACGGCATCCCGATCCCGGCCACCAGCGGCCTGGCGGGACGGCTGCGCGCCGCCGCGAACCGGGTGATCACCGAGAGCATCCCGGTGAACGGCGGGAACGGCCATGGCAACGGTCACGCGGGCGGGCACGGCAACGGTCACGCTGCGCTCGGCGACGGTCAGGCCGAGCACGCTCCGGTGGGTGCCGCTCCGCGCGGCCCCGGGCCCGCAGGCGCGGACGGAGACGACGCCGAGCCGGGACCGTCCGGCGACGCCTAAAGCCCCGGCGCGGCGGCTACGGCGCCGGGCCGGGGACCGTGTGGCGACGCCTTAAAGCCCCGGCACACGGCGGCTGCGGCGCGACCATAGACTCCCGGGCCGCTGACCGCCAAGCGTTCCTACGGCGGCTGCGCCGGCGACCGTAGGTCCCCGGACCGCTGACCGCGAAGCGTTCGATCTGAAGATGCCTCGTTGGTGTGCACCCAGTGAGTAGCGGTGAATCTGATATTCGGGTGCTATGGGCGGGTTCGCCGTTCCGGCTGGTAGCGGCCTCGGGCTCGCGGGTGGCCGGGGTGAGTGCGGCGATCGGGTCGGTGATGGTCTGGGGGGCGCTGTCGGTGATGACGGCACGGATGGTGACCTGGTTATCATTCTTGTTCCAGATGCACCGGATGTCGAATGCATCCAGCATTCCCTGGATCAGGCGCGGGGGTGCCTGGTCCAGGAGGCCGGCGAGCTGGGGCAGGTCGTCTAGGAGGGGCTGGAGACCGCGCCGCACGCTGACCTGGCTAGCCAGGACCGGCCGGTTCGACCTGGCACCCCGTGCCCGCCGGTAAGTTCGCGGGTGCTTGCGCGGCGTTGTCAGTCGGTTCGGCTGAGGATGGTGCGGGCGAGGTGGCGCAGCCGGGTGCCGGTCTGGCTGTCGTAGCTGGGGTCGTGGTAGTTGATGCGATCGGTGATGATGCATAGCTGGGCGTAGCGGCCGGACGGGCTGTCGAGGATGTCGCGGAAGACGGCGTGTACTTTCGCGGCGGTGTCGGGAACGAGCAGCGCGGAGCAGTACAGGCTGGCGGGTCCGAGTCCGTCGATGGTGCGACCCCATACTTCCCAGTCGAGGATGTGCAGGCTGGGGGCGGTGAGGTTGCTCCAGTGCAGGTCGCCGTGCTGGACGCTGAACGACGGGGTGATGGCGGGGGGCAGGGGGCCGAAGCTGGCGGTGACGCGCTTGCCGTATGCGGCGGTGAGGGGGTCGAGGTCGCGGCGGCCGGGGTGGGCGGCGAGGCGGTCCAGGGAGGTACGCAGGCTGGTCCACCATGTCTCGGAGACGGCGAGGGGGCCGGTGAGGTCGTGGTGGGGAGCGCAAGGCGGGTCGGGGATGTAGGTCATCAGGTCCGCACCGATCTCGATCGGCGGGTGCGGCCATTCGATGCGGTTGATGACGCGGGGCCGGGCTATGCCGGTGAGCTGGTTGGCGTCGGCGTTGCCGGTCCAGGTCTGGCGGTCCATCTGGTCGGCGTAGAACGGGGCGACCCGCAGCCACAGGTCGATCCCGTCACGGCAGGCCCGGCCGCCGATACTGCCCCCGGCCGGGCCGGTGACCGTGCCGGTCACGTCGTCAAGGCGCAGCCGGCGGCGGGCGTCTTGCAGCAGGCTGTGCAGGAAGCGGAGCCAGTCGGCAGGCAGGTCCTCGCCATCGGGGACGCGTGGCGGCCGTAGTACCGGGGCGGTCATCTGTTTGGGTTGCAGTGTGATCGAGGTGGGCAGTTGGGGTAGCAGAGCGGGTTGCATTGCGGGCTGCACGTGTCGGGTCCGCACCGTGCCTGCGGGGGCGGGATGGCTGCTACCTGGTCGTGCCAGGTCCGGCCGCTGAGGATGGCGGACAGGTCTTGGTCGCGGACGGATCCGGCGGTCATCCAGCGGGCCATCACGCAGGGCCAGACCTGGCCGTCTGGTGAGATCGCGGCGATGCCGTCGCCGCAGCCGCCGCATAGCTGGCCGGGGTCGCGGGTGTCGCCGCCCCGGCCTATGCCGCGCACGCGGTCCGACCCGATGTCGGTGACGCCCAGGGCATGTAGCTCGGCGTGTGCTTGCGTGGTGCGCTGGCCGCCGAGGACGTCGATGATGCCGGCCCGGATGGGGATGCCGCGCCGGACGGCTTCGATGATGCTGGCGCGGGTGCGGGCGTGGGTGCTGCGGCCGGTGACCTGCCGGTGCTGGCCGGGGTCGTCGGAGTACCAGGAGGTGGCGAGCCGTACGCCGGGCAGGGAGAACGTCTCCCACAGGGCCGGGGTGACGTGGGCGAGGTTGGAGAACACCTCGGCTTCGATGCCTGCGCCGAGAGTGCGGCGGATCAGGTGCGGCAGGTCTGGGTGGAGGGTCGGCTCGCCGCCAATGTACTGGATGAGCTGGACTCCGAGCGTGGCGGCCTGGGCGATCACGTTCTGCCAGTCGGCGGTGGTCATGGTGCCGTGCGTTCCGGCCGGGCCGGAGTCGGCATAGCAGTGCCGGCAGGCCAGGGGGCATTTGCCGGTGATTTCGAGCCAGAGGAAGGTGAGCGGTGCGGCGGCCCTGGCTGGTGCCTCGCTGTGCGTGGTCATGTGTCCTCCCGGTGATTGGTCCAGCGTCGCATGGATGCGTGATACGCGGGGCGGTCAGGGTGGCGTGCCGCGTCTGGATTCCTCGCAGGCGGCGGCGCAGGACTGAGCCCGTGCGGGCGGTGCGGCTGACCGGGCCTGATCGGCACCGGGCCGTTACGGTGTGCCGGTTCCCGGCAGCCACGCGGGCGGGTCCGGGTAGCGGAAGATGCGGGAAAGGCGGGGGTGCCGTTCCTGCCATTGGGCTGTGGCCCGGACTTTGATCTCGGCGGGGGTGACCCCAGGGGTGACCCGGCGGAGCGGGCGATGTCCTGATAGAGGGCGAGTTCGCAGGCGCGGGCCTCGCGGGAGACGCGGCCCAGGTACAGGACGGGCGCGTATGCGATGGCGAGGACCGCGCCGAGGATGGTCGTCGTGGTGGTCGCTGGTCATGCCTTCGAGGTGGCCGTAGTAGTCGGTCTGGTCGCCGTAAACGTCGCTGGTTTCGCGGAGCCAGGAGATGTAGCCGGCGTCTTCGAGGCTGACGTTGATTTCTCCCCGGTCGGGGCGGCGGGGGTTGGTGATGACTAGGTCGCCGGTGGTCTGGGTCAGGTGTAGGCCGGTGCCGTCCAGTGCGGTGGTGACGGCGCGGCGGATGTCGTCGGGGCTGCTGGGCCGGGTGTCGGCGTCTTTGAGGTAGCGGGTGATGGCGTCCTGGGGGATGCGGAAGGAGCGGCCGACCCGGATGGCGTCAAGGTCGCGGGAGTGGACTAGGCGGTAGATGCTCATTTTGGAGACGCGCAGGTGGGCGGCGGCTTCTTTGACGGTCCAGTACCGCAGGCCGGTGAGGGCGCTGGCTGGGGGGTCTGCCGGGGGGCGGCGGGTCATGGGGCGGGTGTCTCCTGGGGCGGGTGGATGCGGTATGCCTGTTCGGCGCGGTCGAGGCGGGCGATGAGGGCGTCGGGGTAGGAGGCGTGGATGATGACGCGGCGGGTGACGGGGAAGAGGGGGTAGGCCCAGTAGCGGTGGCTGTAGTAGCCGTAGGTGATCATCCATTGGGGTCGCTGCTGCTGGATCTGCTCGGCGATGGCGTAGCCGTCGTCGGCGGTGCGCCGGGCGCTCCGGGGGGGGTTGTTTCCTGGGCGGGCGGCGGCCTGGGCCGTCGGGCGGGCTGGTCATTCACCGGGCAGGGGTCAGGCCGGGTGCTGCCAGGGCGGCGGCGATAGCTTGCGCGGCGGCGGGGATCTGGTCGCGGCTGGCGATGCGCCCGGCGTGCGACCACCAGAAGTGGCTAGCTGATGCGTAGATGCGACCGGATAGGGCGGCGGCGGGGTTGAGGGCGTCGAGGTGGGGCGGGCGGCCGTCGCGGGTGGTCAGGATGGTCTTGCAGCCGAGCGGGGCGAGGGCTGTGGCGAGCTTCGCAAGGTCGTCTTGCTCTGCCTGCGTGGTGTGCCTGGGTTGGGCTGGCATGGGTGGCCTCCGGGGAGCTTGAACGCTGCCCTGCATTGCGTGTTCGGGCATCTGCGGTGCGTGACTCCGCTATCGTGTGAATATGCAACGGTTCTAGCCGCAACGCAATACGCAAATGTACTATGACGAATATTGGCTGAGTTCGAGTCATGGGAGGAAGCTGCTGATGGGTGCCCACATGCGGACGGTGCGGAGCCGTCGGCTGGCGTCGGAGCTGAAGCACCTGCGGGAAGGCGCGGGGCTGACCGGTGATCAGGTCGCGGAAGAGATGGGCTGGTCGGGGGCGAAGGTCTACCGGATCGAGGGAGACAAGGTCCGGGTCCTGGTCCGTGACGTGACCCGCCTGCTCAGGCTGTACGAGATCGACGGTCCGCACCGCGAAGCGGTGCTGGAGCTGGCCCGGCAGGCGCGGATGAAGGACTGGTGGCACCAGTACAGCGGCGCGATTCCCGAGTGGTTCCAGTTCTATGTCGGGCTGGAGGCGGCGGCGAGCGCCATGCACGGCTACGACGCGGAACTGGTCACTGGCCTGCTGCAAACCGAGGACTACGCGCGGGCGATCATGTCGACGGCTCCGGAGCGGGCGGCGGAGGATGCCGAGCGGCAGATGGCGGTCCGGATGGAGCGCCGGAAGCGGCTGACGGCGGCTGACCCCCTGGAACTGTGGGAGGTCGTGAACGAGGCTGTCGTCCGGCGCGAGGTGGGCGGGAGCGAGGTCATGCGCGGGCAGCTTCGCCACCTGCTGGAGATGTCCGCGCTGGGCAACGTGACGGTGCAGGTTCTGGCTTATGACGCGGGCGCGCACACGGCGATGCACGGATCGTTCACGGTCATGCAGTTCCCCGAGCAGGTCGACCCCGATGTGGTGTATCTGGAGGCGCAGACCGGCGCGCTGTACCTGGAGAAGACAGAGGACGTGCGCCGGTATAGCCTGATGTTCGACTACCTGCGCGCACAGGCGCTCAGTCCGGAGGCTTCGCGCGACCTGATGACGCGGTTGGCGAACGAGATGTGACTTTCATCTACGAATAGGGAAAGCCGGGGCGGTGAACGTGTATCTGACGTGCGCCACGTGGCGCAAGAGCAGCTACAGCGGTAACAACGGCGGTCAGTGCGTCGAGGTCGCGGCAGCGCCGGGCAGGCATGCGGGCCGCGGTCGCATGATCGCAGTGCGGGACTCGAAGGATCCCGAGGGCCCGGTACTGGCGTTCGGGCCTGGCGAGTGGCGGGTGTTCACTGACCAGGTGAAGGCTGGCGCGCTCGGCTTGGGCTGAGTCAGCCGCAGGCTGGGCCGTGCTTGTAGGGGGGGTGCCCTTGTGCCTGGGGCACCTTTTTGCGTGTAGTATCGGCGTCGACGGCCAGAGCTGGACCGTGTTCCTGGAGTCGTATGACGGGTCATCTGTGGACTCCGGGGCGGGGAAGCGTGGCGGTGTACTCGATGACCAGTCGTCGTCGTGGCGCAGAGGTCAGCGGTTTTTGAGATTCGGGGCAACTCCCCCCAACCACACCAGCTAGGCATCTTTGATTTCCGCGCCTGCCGATTCGCCCCCCTTGTCCGAAGTCTCCCCCGCTCTGCGAGGAGGCGAAGGCGGTCAATGCGCACATCGACGCCCACCAGTGGGCGGGCAACGCGCCATCGACCGCTTCGGCGAGGGGGCCGCGACGGCGGCCGAGCGAAGGGGGCAGGCCGGGCCTGTGCTGATGCCTAGGTAACGACGCAGCAGCCCGGCTCGCATGGCGGGATGCGAGCCGGGCTGGGCTTTGCTGCGCCGGGCCGGCCGGGCTGGGCTTTGCTGGGCTGGGCTGCGCTGGGCCGACCGGGCCGGGCTGGGCTGGCGGGCTTGGCTATACGGCGTCGCCCTTGACGGAGAAGGAAGACAGGCGGCGGGAGGCCACGATCAGCGCGGCGACGGTCACGATCACCCCCATGACCAGGGCCGTGGTCAGGCTGAGCGCGGCGTTCAGGGCATGATCATGGGCGATCGCGTTGGCTACGCCCAGCGAATACTGGCCGAGCGAGAGCTCGCGCGCGCCGCTGACGAAGTTGCCGAGCAGGCCCTCCCAGATCAGCACGTAGAGCAGGCCGACGGCGATGGCCCTGGTGGTGACGACGGAGATCATGACGAACAGCGCGTTGTAGAGCACCGAGCCGACCAGCGCCC
Source organism: Streptosporangiaceae bacterium (assembly GCA_036502085.1). Classification (GTDB taxonomy): domain Bacteria; phylum Actinomycetota; class Actinomycetes; order Streptosporangiales; family Streptosporangiaceae; genus PALSA-505. The sequence continues at coordinate 46,197 of DASXZD010000029.1, read as the reverse complement.
CGATGAACAGCCCGAGTGCGAGATTGCCGTTACCGCCGACCGCGATCAGCCTGCCGCCGCCGACGGTGCTCACCAGCTGGCCGGCCCTCAGGTGGTCACCGCTGGTGGCGATGAGCCCGGCGATCAGCTCGGGCACCGCCACGAACAGCATGGTCAGCAGCGCCCCGATCACGAACTTCGTGAAGATGATCGCGGAGCGGCGGACCGGCGTGGCCAGCAGGTGGATGATGCTGCCGTCGTCGATCTCGGCGCCGAGCACGCTGGTGCCGATCACTAGCGCGGTCAGCGGGAGCACGACGGAGAACCCGAAGTCGCCAAGGATCCGGCCCGGCCACGGGGCTCCTTCCGGGCGCGCGGCCTTCAGCAGGATCGTCACGACCACCAGGATCACCGGCGGGATCGCGAGCAGCAGGGCTCGCCTGCGGCCCAGCGCCGCGCGCAGCGTGATCGAGGCGACCGTTCCGTTGAACATCCGTGACATGGAAATCACTGCCCTCTTGGTCGAGTCTGGTCGGATGCGGGAATCGCAGGCCATGGCCTAGTCACGGACGTCACGACGCGATCAGGTAGGCGAAGACGCTTTCCAGCGACTCGTCGGAGGGCAGCAGTTCCAGCAGCCGGATGTCGTTCTCTCGGGCCAGTACGGCGATCTCGCGGCAGAACGCGCCGTAGTCGGACGCCCTGACCTGCAGCCCCTTGCCGGTGACCTCCACGCTGGTCACGGCCGGACGCCCGATCAGGGCCGAGCCCAGGCGCCGGTCATCCGACGAGCGGACACCGAAGACGTGCGGCCTGCTGGTCATCAGCCGCCTGATCGCGCGGAAGTCGCCCGAGGCCGCCAGCCGCCCGGCGACGACCACCTGGATGGTCCCGGACAGCCGCTCGACCTCTTCGAGGATGTGCGAGCTAAACAGGATCGTGCGGCCTTCGGCGCCGAGCTTGTCCAGCAGGTCCATCATGTGCAGCCGCTGGCGCGGATCCATCCCGTTGAACGGCTCGTCGAGCAGCAGCACCTCGGGATCGTGCACCAGCGCGGCGGCCACCTTGATCCGCTGCCGCATGCCCTTGGAGTAGGTGGAGATGGCCCGGTCGGCCGCATCGGCCATGTCCACCATGCCGATCACGCGCTGTGCGGCACTGTCCACCTCAGCCAGCTGGTGCAGCCGGGCCGTGGCCCGGACGAAGTCCGCGCCGGTGAGGAAGGCGTAGACCGAGTCGCGCTCGGGGACGAGACCGACCGTGCGGTACACGTCCGGGTTGTGCCAGCTCGGCACGCCGCCGACGGTCAGCTCGCCGCGGGACGGCTCAAGAAACCCGCTGATCATGTGGATGAGGGTGGACTTGCCCGCGCCGTTCGGCCCGAGCAGCCCGGTCACGCCGGGCCCGATCGTCATCGTGACGTCGTTGACCGCGACGACGTTGCCGTACCAGCGGGACACGTCCTTGAGCTCGATGGTGGTCACTGCTCGGCCGCCTTCCGGTAGCGGGCGGCGAGTATGCCCACGCTCGCCGCGAGTAGTACGACGAACATGACAACGTAAGCGGCGCCGTAACCGCCCGGGGCGGCGAGCGGGCCCGGGCTCTTTCCGCCCAGCCATTGCCTGATGCCGTCGAGCACGGTGAACGGGCTGAGCAGGCCGGCCAGCCGCTGGCCCGACGTGGCCAGGGCCGGCCCGGGCCCGGCGGCATGTCCCGCCACCGAGTAGATGATCCCGGCGAGGGTCCAGGTCAGGAAGAAAAAGATCGCGACCGAGCCGGTAGCGTACGCGCGCTTCGCGCTCAGCGAGGCGAGGGCGAGCCCGATCGCCGCGAGGAGCACCGCCCACAGCAGGCCCACGCCGAGGCCGCCGGCCAGTTCCCCGGTCTGGGTCCAGATACCGTGCCCCTGCTTTGCGGAGACGATCGTCCCCAGGTAGAGCAGGATCAGCGGGATCTCGATCATGGCCAGGCAGGCCAGGACGAACGCCACGTACTTGGCGGCCGGGTAGTCACCCCGGCGCAGCGGCCGGGAGAAGTACAGCGGCAGCACGCGGCTGCGCAGGTCACGCGAGACGAGCTCGGGCGCCTGGACCGCCACGAAGACCATCATGGCGATGGTCCGCAACGGGAAGAGGTACGTGCCGTAGAAGACCACCGGCGCGCCGCCGCGTGCCACCGCAACCGAGTTCACGACCGCGGGCAGGCACATGGTCACGGCCACGATCACTGGCAGGATCTTGGCCTTCGGGCCGCGGCCGATGCCGAACGCGGAACGCAGGCTGTGCCAGCAGAGGCCTCGGGCGATCTGCGCCCGGCCGAGCCGCGGGCCCTCGTAGCGACGGTAGCCGCGATCGTGGATGACACCCCCTGCGGGCGACGTCATCAGGTCTTGCGCCTGATCAGACGGCATCGGACACCTCCGTAGCCTCCGTGGTCGCGTAGGCGGGCTCGCCCGCATCACGGAACAATTCCTCGACGCTGTGCCGCCGCTGCTGCAGCCGGCCGAGCGGCAGGCCGAGATCCGCGACCGCGTCACGGACCGCGTCGTAGGTCACGTCGCCGTCCAGGCGCAGCAGCACTCGCTGCTGCTGGGCCCGCGGGTCGAGACCCCGCCGGCTCAGCTCGTCGGCCAGCCGCTGTGCGCCCTCTTCGACCTCGACGATCAGCACCCGGCTCGTCTCGGTGAAGCTGGTGATCGAGTCTGCGCGCAGCAGCCGCCCGGCCTCGATGGCCACCAGGTGATCGCAGATCTGCTCGATCTCGCCGAGCAGGTGCGAGGCCACCATGATGGAGATGCCGAACTCGGTGCCGATCCGGGAGATGAGCTCGAGCATCTCCCCCCGCCCGGCCGGGTCGAGCCCGTTGGTCGGCTCGTCCAGCAGTAGCAGCCGCGGGTCCCCGACCAGCGCCTGGGCCAGCTTCACCCGCTGCTTCATGCCGGTCGAGTAGGTACCGATCTGGCGGTACCGCTCTTCGTGCAGCCCGACGTGGCGCAGCGATTCCGCCGCCCGCTCTTTGGCTGCCGTGGCGGGCAGGCCGGACATCCGGCCAAGATGCGTGACAAACTCGGTGGCGCTGACGTCCGGCGGCAGGCAGTCGTGCTCGGGCATGTAACCGATCAGGGTCCTGATCCGCTCGCCGTGCAGCTCGGCGTCGTGACCGAAGACCTTGGCCCGGCCCTTCGTCGGGGTCAGCAGGCCGAGCAGGATCTTGATCAGCGTCGACTTGCCTGCACCGTTCGCGCCGACCAGCCCGGTAATGCCGGGCGCGACGCTGACGGTGAGCCCGTCCAGCGCGGTGATGTCGCCCGGGTACCGCTTGGTCAGCATCTCCGTCTCGATGACCGCGCCCTCGGCGCTTGTGGTCATGGCCTGTCCTCGCTTTCGTTTTCCTCGCCCGCTGGCCGCTGTTGGCCGGCCGGGACCGGTCCGGCCGGCCGGCCGACGCCCCCGTTGCGGCGTACCTAGCGTGCCGTGCCTGGCCTTCGCCGTCGTCGCCCCGCAGGATGATCTTTCGCGTACGCCCGCTGGACTGTCCCGGCGCCGATGAGCCTGGCAGCCTACGCCTGCAGGCTGACGTCAGGGCGGCCAGCTGCGGTTACGGTAGGTGCGTGGACTCTCAATGGCCGCCGGCCGCGGCCCGGCCGCCGCGCCTCCCCCGGCCGCCGCTGACCAAGCGCCTGCGCCCGGCCCACTGGGTGGGGCTCGACGCGCTCGCCGCCGGGCTGTTCACCCTGGGGCTGGTCGTCAGCATCCGGCACGGGTTGCTGGCCTCCAACGGGGCGCCGCGGCTGATGTCGGCCACTCCGCTGCCCGCCTTCGTGCTGGCCGTGTCCATGTCCCTGCCCGTGGCGCTGCGCCGCCGCAAGCCGCTGATCGCCTTCGGCTTGGCTGTGGCGGCGGCCACGCTCGCGACAATCCTGGTCCCGACCGTGAACGCCCCGTACTACTACCTGCCGTCCGCCTACCTGCTCTACCTGGTGGCCGCCGTTTCCCGGCGGAAGGTAGCGCTCCTCGCGCTCCTGACGCTGCTGGCCCTGCTCGTGATCGAGGCCGCGTACGACAGGGGCCCCGGGGGGCCGGCCAGCTACGTCATCCCGCCCGCGTTCATCGTGATCATTACCTGGACGTTCGGCTACACAGTGGGGCAGCGGCGCGCCTACGCCGTGCAGCTGCGCGAGCAGGCGACGAGTAGCGCGGTCACCGAGGAGCGGCTGCGGATCGCCCGCGAGCTGCACGACGTGGTCGCGCACAGCATGACCGTGATCGCGGTGCAGGCGGGCTACGGCCGGCACGTGATCGACGCGCAGCCCGCGCAGGCCCGCGAGGCGCTCGGGGCCATCCAGAGCACGAGCCGCGAGGCGCTCGCGGAGATGCGCCGGATGCTCGGCGTGCTGCGCCAGCCGGAACTCACCTCGGCCACGGCAGGCAGCGGGGCAGCCCCCGCGGCGGACAGCGAGGCAGACCGCGGGCCAGGCCAGGATGGCGCGCTCGCGGACGGACAGGACCGGACGAGCGGGCAGAGCCGGACGGACGGACAGGACCGGACAGGCGGGCTCGGCGGCCTGCGCGGGCTCGGCAGCCCGGGCAGGCCGAATGGCCCCGGGGGCGGCGACCGTGCCGGTGACCGTGCCGCAGACGGCGGCCGGACGGGACGCGAGCGCGGCAGGTCAGTCGAGCCCAGGTCAGTAGAGCCGGCGCCGCTCATGCCGGCCCCCGGGCTCGCCGACCTGGACCGGCTGGTGACGCGGATCAGCAACACCGGGGTGCGGGTCGAGGTCGAGATGCTCGGCCGCCACCGGGAGCTGCCCCCCGGGATCGACCTGTCGGCGTTCCGCATCGTGCAGGAGGCGCTGACCAACGTGGTCAAGCACGCGGCCGCCTCCTGCTGCCGGGTCGTCATCAGCTACACCGGCGACGACGTGACCGTCGAGGTCACCGACGACGGGCAGGGCTGCCTGGTCCCGGCCGGGGTCCGCGAGCCCGACCCGGCCGGGTTCGCCGAGGCTTCGGGAGGTCACGGCCTGATCGGAATGCGCGAGCGGGTCGGCCTGTACGGCGGCGAGCTCAGCGCGGGACCGGTGCCCGGCCTGGGCTTCCGGGTGACCGCGCGGCTGCCGCTCGGCGATGATGCGAGGCTGCCGCAGTTGCCGCGGGGGGCTGACGCGCCGTGACGATCCGGGTGGTCGTCGCCGACGACCAGGCCCTGGTCCGGGTGGGGTTCTGCGGCATCATCGCCGCCACACCGGGCTTCACCGTCGTCGGAGAGGCCGCCAACGGCGCCGAAGCGGTGCAGGTGACCCGCGGCGCCCAGCCCGACGTGGTGCTGATGGACGTCCGGATGCCGGTCATGGACGGCATCGAGGCCACCCGGCAGATCACCAGCGGGGCGCAGACGAGCGGCGTGCACGTGCTCATCCTGACCACGTTCGACCTGGACGAGTACGTCTACGCCGCGCTGCGGGCGGGAGCCAGCGGCTTCCTGCTCAAGGACACGATGCCGACCGACCTGCTCAGCGCGATCCGGGTGATCTCGGCCGGCGACGCGCTGCTGGCGCCCAGCGTCACCCGCCGCCTGCTGGGCGAGTTCACCCAGCGGCCCGCCCCGGAGCGGCCGCAGGCCGCCGCGCCGCCGGCGGGGCTGGGCAGCCTGACCGACCGGGAGCGCGAGGTGCTGCGGCTGGTGGCCGGGGGCTTGTCCAACGGCGAGATCGCCGGCCAGCTGTGCATCAGCCCGGCGACGGCCAAGACGCACGTCGGGCACCTGCTGACCAAGCTGAACTGCCGCGATCGCATCCAGCTGGTCATCATGGCCTACCAGGCCGGCCTGGTCACGGCGTAGCCGCGACGCGCCGACACCACGCAGCCGCCGAGGCGCAGCGGCCATCCTCCGCCCCGGCGCCAAGCCGGGATCAGTGCGCGAACTCGCCCCGGTAGTACTCGAACACGAAGCCGATCGCCGTGAACATGACGCAGAGCATGCCGAGCAGGAACAGCCACCAGCCGATCGCGCTGCCCACGGCGGCCAGGCCGCAGGAGAGCCCGAGGAACAGCGGCCACCAGCTGTGCGGGCTGAAGAAGCCCATCTCGCCGGTGCCCTGCTCGATCTCGCCCTGCTGGTCGTCCTCCGGCCGCCTTGGCAGCCGCCGCCCGGTGAACAGGACGTAGAACCCGGTCAGGAACGCGAGCCCGACGGCCAGCGCGAGCGCGGTAGTACCGGTCGGATCGTGCGAGAAGTACCAGTACACGATGTCCATCGCGCCGAAGAACACCGCGCAGCCGATGAAAAGCCCGCCCTCAACCTTCATCAGAAACCCCTCCGGTGCCGACGGTGAGGGACTGTTTGACCCCTAGGGACGATCTCCCCTGCTTCACGTGCGGGTAGTGCAGGTCGAAGGCCGGCCGCTCGGACCTGATCCGCGGCATCTTGGTGAAGTTGTGCCGCGGCGGCGGGCAGGACGTCGCCCACTCCAGCGAGTTGGAGTGGCCCCACGGGTCGTCGGCGGTGACCCTCTCGCCGAACCGCGCGGTCCGGTACACGTTGTACAGGAAGAAGAACGTGGACGCGCCAAGGACGAACGAGCTGATGCTGGAGACGTCGTTCAGCGTGGTCGCGACGGCCGCCAGGTCGGGGTAGTGCGCGATGCGCCGCGGCATGCCGATGACGCCCAGCCAGTGCTGCACCAGGAACGTCCCGTGGAAACCGAAGAACAGGGTCCAGAAGTGCAGCTTGCCCAGCCTGTTGTTGAGCATCTTGCCGGTCATCTTCGGCCACCAGAAATAGAAGCCGGAGAACATCGCGAACACCACGGTGCCGAACAGGACATAGTGGAAGTGCGCCACGACAAAGTAGGTGTCGCTGACGTGGAAGTCCAGCGGCGGTGACGCGAGGATGATGCCGGTCAGGCCGCCGAACAGGAATGTGACCAGGAACCCGATGGAGAACAGCATGGCTGGCTCGAATGTCAGCTGGCCTCGCCACATCGTGCCGGCCCAGTTGAAGAACTTCACCCCGGTCGGGATCGCGATCAGGAACGTCATGAACGAGAAGAACGGCAGCAGCACCGCGCCGGTGGTGAACATGTGGTGCGCCCACACGGTCATCGACAGGCCGGCGATCGAGATCGTCGCGGCGACCAGGCCCTTATAGCCGAAGAGCGGCTTGCGGCTGAACACCGGTAGCACTTCTGTGATTATCCCGAAGAAAGGCAAGGCGACGATATACACCTCGGGATGGCCGAAGAACCAGAACAGGTTCTGCCAGAGCAGCGCGCCGCCGCTGGAGGCGTCGAACACGTGCGCGCCGAGCTTGCGGTCGATCTCCAGCACCAGCAGCGCCGCGGCGAGCACGGGGAAGGCCAGCAAGACCAGCACGCTGGTGAGCAGCGCGTTCCAGGTGAAGATCGGCATCCGGAACATCGTCATGCCCGGCGCCCGCATGCAGAAGATCGTGGTGACGAAGTTGACGCCGCCCAGGATCGTGCTGAAGCCGGACAGCACCAGACCCATGATCCACATGTCCGCGCCAATACCCGGCGAGTACACCGAGCTGGTCAGCGGGGCATATGCGTACCATCCGAACGAAGCTGAGCCACCCGGCGTAAGGAAGCTAAAAACCAGGATCAATCCGCCGAAGGTGAACATGTAGTAGCTGAGCAGGTTCAGCCGGGGAAAGGCCACATCGGGCGCGCCGATCTGCAGCGGCATGACCACGTTGGTGAACCCGACGAACAGCGGCGTGGCGAACAGCAGCAGCATGATCGTGCCGTGCATGGTGAACAGCTCGTTGTACTGCTGCTCGGACACCAGGTGATTGTTCGGTCCCATCAGCTGGGCCCGCATGATCATCGCCAGGATGCCGGCGAACAGGAAGAAGCAGAACGACGTGATCAGGTACAGGTAGCCAATGACCTTATGGTCAGTAGAAGACAGCCAGGACGCGAGCGTGGAGCCTTTGCTGGGCCTGCTTAGCGTGGCGTACTGAGCGTACTGTCCGCCGGCGGTCGGGTCAGCCGCGGTCATTGCACACCTCCGGCCTGCTGCTGTATCTGCTTGGCTTTCATGTCCTGCTGGAACTGCTGGGGGGTCACGATGTGCACCTTGAACAGCATCAGGCTGTGGTAAACGCCGCATAGCTCGGTGCAGTGGCCGATGTACCAGCCGGTCTTGGTCGCGGTGACCTGGAAGAAGTTGGTGTGATCCGGGATGACGTCCCGCTTGAACAGGAACGCGGGCACCCAGAAGGAGTGCACCACGTCGAGCGAGTTCAGCCGGAACTCGACGGAGCGGTTCGCCGGCATCTCCAGCACCGGCAGCGGGCCCGGGTACGGCTGGCCGATCAGCGTCACCTCGCCGGCCTTCGAGCCGGGCACCTTGTACTGCGGGTAGCTGAACTGCCAGCTCCACTGGAACCCGGTCACGTCGATGGTCACATCGGGGTGCGCCGCGACCTTATCGACGTAGTTCTCGTCCTTCGCGGTGAAGTAGAACAGCACCGCGATGAGGATGAACGGCACGATCGTGTAGAGCATCTCGATCGGCAGGTTGTAGCGCACCTGGGCCGGCAGATCGTCATTCTTCTTCCGGTGGAAGATGCACGCCCACAGGATGATCCCCCAGACCAGCGCGCCCACGGCGAGCGCCGCGATCCAGGAGCCCTGCCAGAGCGTGAGCATGACCTTGCCCTGCTTGGTGATGGGATTGGGCCAGCCCAGCCTGGTGAACTGATTGTTCGTGCAGCCGGACACGGCAACCATCAGCGCGCACAGCGCCGCGCCGTACAGTGCCTTGCGACGCATCGGTGACTCCTCCTACAGCGTGTCGTGGAAACAGTACCGCGAACCGCGACCGGTTCATGAGCCGACCCCCGCGCTTTAGCGTGCTTACCCGGCGCCCGCGCTTATCCGGCGTCTGGTGCGGGTATCGCTATCACCGGGGCGGGCGGAGCAAGATCCGGCAGCGGGTTACAGTTTCTCCGCACGCAGCGTGCATGCTTCGGTACAGGATGGGACTGAGGTGACCACATGACCGCCGCCACACCGCCCTTTCCGGCGCTCACGATCGACGCCCTGGGCCGCAAGTGCCCCATTCCCATCATCATGCTCGCCGAGCGGATCAGGGAGGTGCCGATCGGCTCGACCGTCTCCGTGCTCGCCGACGACCCGGCCGCCAGGACCGACGTGCCGGCCTGGTGCGGGATGAAGTCCCAGGAGTTCGTGGTGGAGACGGTGCTGCCGCGCGGCTGGTCGTTCCTGGTCCGCCGCTGCTACTAGTCCCTTTAGTCCCTTTAGTCCCCTGCCTGATCGTCGGCCGGCTTGAACCGGCTGGTGAACCGCGGGTCGGATTCCCACCACGGCTGGGCGGCCGGCGGGCTGGCCGGCCCGACGACTGCGGCTCCGGCGCTGGCTTGGCTGGCATCGCTGGCATCGCTGGCATCGAGCTCGGCGTCGATCACCGCCGCGTCCGCCTCGTCTTCCCTGATCATGTGGATGAGCTGAGCCGCCAGGAACGGCAGCCCCACGATGTCGCCGAGCACCCACAGCGTCCCGCCGCCGAGCATCTGGTCGAACCGCAGGCTGGGACCCCACGGCCGGGCCAGCGCCTGGTAGTAAGCGCCGCCGATCAGGTGCGCGTCGCCGATCACCGCGACGCCGAGGATGGCGTCCCCGATCACCTCGACGCCCGTGATCCACAGCGACACCAGGTACGGGTACTCCTTGGGCACCGGGTCCACCCGCAGCAACGTCCAGAAGAACGCGAACCCGGGGGCCATCAGCGCCAGGTAAGTGAGCTCGCGCACCACGCTGCTGTGGAAGTACGCCGAGTACCAGGACGTGAAGTACACCAGAAACGGCACGACCACGAGCACGGGAGTGACCAGCGCGGGGAAGGTGAGGACCTTGGCTGCACGACTGCGGATCGTGGCATTAATTAGTTTTCCGAACGGTACGGGGAGGACCGTGACGGCCAGCGTGATCGGCCGCCCCAGCGCCAGGAACAGCGGCACGACCAGCAGCAGCACGATGGTCTGCGCGGCCCGGGCGTAAAACAGCACCGGGGCGTACGCGCCGGTCCACGACATCGTCGCGATGACCAGCATGCCCAGGCCCGCGCCGACGAAGCTCACGGCGCGCGCGAGCGGCCACGGCGCGCCGGTCCGGCGGGCCCGCCGGACCGCGGCCAGGTAGCAGCCGCCGGCCAGCAGCACGAACGCGCACACCCACGGGTCGAACGTCCAGGAGCTGAACGCGCGCGCCAGCGTGAGCACGGGCGGCCCGTGATACCCGCCGGCCAGCACACCTGCCATGCCCGCCACGCTACCGCTGCCCCCTCCCCGAAGCTCACCAGACCGTCGGCGGCGGTGCAGACTGTAGAGGCCAGGAGGCCTTAAAGAGGAAAGGACTGTGCATGCCACACGTACCACGGCGAAGTGCGTTCGCGGCGGCCGCGGCGGCCGCATCGGCCGGCGCGCTGCTCATCGGCGGGCTCACCGGAGCCGCCGTCGCGCAAGCATCCACGCCTAGGCACGCGATCGCGGAAACTCACCCCGCCTGGGCCACCGGGCGCGGGGCGGCCGTTACCGGCGGCACCGTGAACGCGCGCGTTTACCTCGCCGGGCGCGACTCCGCCGGGCTGACGGCCTACGCCACCGCGGTCTCCACGCCCGGCAGCGGCCTGTACCGGCACTACCTCACCGCGGCGCAACTGCGGGCCAGGTACGCCCCCAGCGGGGCGCAGGTGGCCGCCGTCGAGTCCTGGGTGCGGTCGTCCGGGCTCAGGGTGACCTGGGTCGGCCGCGGGATCGGCGGCTACGTCTCGGTCCATGGCTCGGTCGCCGCGGCCAGCCGTGCCTTCGGCGTGCGGTTTGGCATGTTCAAGGGCCCGGACGGGCACGTCTACCGTGCCCCCAGGGGATGGGCGACCGCGCCGAGCGCCGTGGCGGCTGACGTGCTCACCGTCTCCGGCCTCGACACGGCGCCGCACCTGATGAAGCCGTCGCTTCCGCCGCCCGGCCCGAACTACTGGATCGGGCACCCCTGCTCGAGCTATTACGCCCAGAAGATCGCGACGAACGAGCCGACGGCCTACGGCGTGCACCAGCCGTGGACCAACTGCGGTTACACCCCGGCTCAGGTCCGCGGCGCGTACGGCGTGACCGCCTCGGGGATGACTGGCAAGGGCCAGACCGTGGCGATCGTGGACGCCTACGCGTCGCCGACCATGCTGGGAGACGCGAACAAGTTCGCCCGGGCCACCGGCGACAAGCCGTTCCGGGCCGGCCAGTACAGCCAGCACCTGGACCGGCCGTTCACGCAGGCCGGCAACAAGCCCGGCGAGTGCGGCGCGCAGGGCTGGTACGGCGAGGAGTCGCTGGACGTGGAGGCGGTACACGGCGAGGCGCCCGACGCCAACGTCCGGTTCGTCGCGGCGGCGAGCTGCAATGACAGCGACCTGGCCAACGCGCTGGCGTACATCGTGAACCACCACACGGCCAGCATCGTGAGCAACTCCTGGGGTAACACCGCGGACGGCGCCTCGATCAAGAGCGTGTACCAGCTGATCTTCAAGGCCGGCGCGGCCGAGGGTGTCGGGTTCTTCTTCTCCTCCGGCGACAACGGCTACGAGTCGCCGGCCGAGGACCCGGGCGGTTCGGACCGGATCCAGGTGGACTACCCGACCTCGAGCCCGTGGGTGACGTCGGTGGGCGGCACCAGCCTGGCCGTCGGCAAGGGCGGCAAGTACGAGTTCGAGACCTCCTGGGGCACGCTGCTCGACCCGCTGGCCAAGAACGGCAAGTCCTGGCAGTTCACCCCGCCCGGCAAGTACCCGGCGTTCTACGCCGGATCCGGCGGCGGCGGCGTGAGCATCCAGTACGGCCAGCCCTTCTACCAGAAGGGCATCGTGCCCAGCTCGCTGTCGCATCACCTGCCGGACGGCGCGCACAGCGCCGTGCCGATGCGCGTGGTGCCCGACGTGTCGGCGCTCGCCGACCCGAGCACCGGCGTGATGATCGGCCAGACCACCCTGCAGCCGAACGGGAAGAACTTCGCCTTCTCGCTCAGCCGCATCGGCGGTACGTCCGTCGCCTGCCCGGTGTTCGCCGGCATCGAGGCGGACGCGCAGCAGGCCGCGGGCTTCACGCTCGGCTTCGCCAACCCGGTGATCTACGCCAGGTACGGCAGCCCGGCGTACCAGGACGTCACCGACCACCCGTTCGGTCCCGGCGTCTCGATCGCCGAGGTTCGCAGCAACTACACCAACCCGTTCACCAAGCAGGGCCCGATGCTCACCTACCTGCGGACGCTGGGCATCAACGGCGAGGGTGCGGCGGCACTGCGCGCCACCCCGGGGTACGACGACGCCACCGGCGTGGGGTCGCCCGCCCAGTACGTCCAGTCCTTCGCGGGCGGCTGATGCACCAGAGGTAACAGCGGAGCGGGCGGTCCGCCTACGGGTCGCCCGCTCCGCCGTCTGCCTGGTCGTCCGCCTCGCTGTCCGGCTGGTCCTCCGCCGCCGCGCAGGCGACCGCCAGCTCAGCGGCCAGGCCGGCGTTGGCGGCGATCAGCTCGGCGTTGACGTCCAGGGTCGCGCCGCCGGTCGCCTCGTGCAGGTAGGCCAGCACGGCCGGCGTGATCGCCTGGCCGGTCGCACCGTCGCGCTCGGCCGCGGCCAGCGCCGACTCGATGAGGTCGTCCACGTCCAGGCTCCGGTCCGGGGGGCGGGCGACGAGCAGGCCGCCGCCGTTCAGCGTCCAGTGCAGCCGGGCGATGCGCACCGCTTCGGCGGGCTGATCGACCCGGGCCGAGACGGGCGGCCCGCCGCCGGCCGAGTAGAACCGGGGCAGCGTACCGGTGCGCCAGCCGAGCACCGGCACGCCGAGCGACTCCAGCAGCTCCGCGGTGGCCGGCACGTCCAGCAGCGACTTGGGTCCCGAGGCCACCACCACGGCTCGCGTCCTGGCCAGCTGGGCCAGGTCCGCGGAGATGTCCAGGCTGCGGGCGAAGCCGCGGTGCACGCCGCCGGTGCCGCCGGTGCCCATGAACCTGATGCCGACCGCCCGGCAGGCGGCCAGCGTGCCGCCCACGGTGGTGGAGCCCAGGTCTCCGCTGGCCATGCAGCTGGCCAGGTCGCGCGGGCCGACCTTGCGGACCGCCGGATCCCGGGCCAGCCGGTCCAGCAGGTCGGCGCCGGCGCCGACCCTGATCCGCCCGGCGGCGACCGCCACGGCGGCCGGCACGGCTCCCGCGGCGCGGACCCTGCGCTCGGATTCCAGGGCTACGTCGAGCCCCCTGGTGCCGGGGAACCCGTGCGATACCAGGGTGGTCTCGAGCGCCACCACCGGTCCGCCGGCTGCCAGCGTCGCGCGCACCTCGTCAGAGAGCTCGGCCAGCTCGGCGGGTTGAAGCGTCATGGCATGGCCCCCAGCTGGCTCACCGCGCGGGCAGCCGCGGCCAGGCCGAGGTCGACCCCGCCGACCAGGAATCCGGCGGCGAACGCGTCGCCCGCGCCGGTGCTGTCCACCGGCCGCGCCGGGCAGGCCTGGTGCAGCCTGCCGTTGATCCGCACGCCGGCTGGCCCGAGCTTCACAATGACCGTCGCCGCCGCGGCGGCGGCCAGCGCTGCTTCCGGCTCGTTGCCCAGGATCACCTCGGGGCTCAGCAGGCCGAGCAGCCTGGTCACCTCGCCCGCGCCGATTTCGCGCAGCGCGGAAACCGATGAGAGGTCGACGCTCACCCGCGGCACCCGCCGCGCCGCGTGCAGGGCCACCTCCCTGATCGGCGCGTCGACCAGGCTGTAGAGCGGCAGGTGCAGCCAGTCGCAGCCGGCGAACCAGGCGTCGTCCGCCTCCGCCGCGGACAGCTGCGGGCAGACCCCGCGGTCGGTGAGCATAGTGCGCTCGCCGCCGCCTTCGGAGACCGAGACGACCACGCCGGTGGCACCGTCGACGACCGGCCCCGCCACCTCGACCCCCCGCCGGGCCAGGTCCTCGGCGATCAGCCGGCCGGCCAGGTCGCGGGCCCGCTTGGCCACCAGCCGGGCGCGGCCGCCGAGGGCCACCGCCCAGGCGGCGACGTTGGCGGCCTGGCCGCCCGCGCTCACCGTGCTGGCCGTCGGAGTGTCCGCGCCGCGCGCGATCGGCTCTCGGGTCGAGGCCACGACATCAAGCAGCACGTCGCCGAGGGTGCAGATCAACGGCTAGCTCAGGTGCGACGCTGCGTCCAGGCGGGCGGTCAGCTCGTCGGCGGCCTGCGGGCCGTACGCGTCGGCTAGCCGCTCGTTCAGCGATCCCGGCTTCAGCTCGTACTCCTGCGTGCCCACGGTCTCCAGCGCGCAGACCGCGACCAGGTTGCCCAGCTGCGCGGCCCGCTCCAGGCTGAGCTGCCAGCCGACCGCGGCCAGGAAGCCGGCCCGGAAGGCGTCCCCCGCGCCGGTCGGCTCCGTTGGCCCGGTCACGCCGACGGCCGGGACGAGCAGCGACGGCTGGCCGGCCTGGTCGACCCGTACTCCGTCGGCCCCGAGCGTGGTCACCCGGACGCGCACCCGCTCGGTGATCTCGCGGGCGCTCCAGCCGGTCTTCTGCTCGGTCAGGGCCGCCTCGTACTCGTTGCAGAACAGGTACTCGGCGCCGTCGAGCAGCGAGCGCACCTGGTCGCCGTCCAGCCGGGCGACCTGCCAGGACGTGTCGGTGGCGAACAGCAGGCCGAGCTCGCGGCACTGCGCCGTGAAGCGGAGCATCCCGTCCGGGTCGCCCGCGCCGATCAGCACGAGATCGACCGGGCCCGCGCGGCCGGTCACCTCGGCCAGCTCGATGAGGGAGTCCTCGCTCATCGCCCCTGGGTAGAACGATCCGATGTGCGCGCCGCGGCGATCCGAGGTGTTGATGAACCTGGCCGTGTGGTGCAGCACGGACTCCCTGACTCCGGCGGTGTCCACCCCATGCGCGGTCAGCCAGGCCCGGTACTCGGCGAAGTCCGCCCCTGCCGATCCGATCAGCAGCGGCCGCAGGCCCAGGCAGCCCAGGCCGAACGCGATGTTCGCGGCGACCCCGCCGCGCCGGATCTCCAGCGTGTCAACGAGAAAGGACAGCGCTACCTTGTCCAGCTTGTCCGGCATCAGCTGCTCGGCGAAGCTGCCGGGAAAGGTCATCAGGTGGTCCGTGGCGATCGACCCGGTCACCGCGATACGCACAACAACGTCCTCCTGCTATACCGGTGGGCCAGACGGGTCCCCGGCCAAGGGCAGGGGGAAGAGGACCTCAGTGGAAGGAGTCGCCGCAGGCGCAGGAGCCGGTCGCGTTCGGGTTGTCGATCGTGAAGCCCTGCTTCTCGATCGTGTCCACGAAGTCGATGGTGGCGCCGGTCAGGTAGGGGGCGCTCATCTTGTCGGTGACGACCTGAACGCTGCCGAACGAGCTGACGACGTCGCCGTCGATCTCGCGCTCGTCGAAGTACAGCTGGTACTTCAGCCCGGAACAGCCGCCAGGCTGGACCGCGACACGCAGCCTCAGGTCATCGCGGCCCTCCTGGGCCAGCAGGCTGCCTACCTTCGTCGCGGCGACGTCGGTAAGGACAATCCCCTGCTGAGTGGTGGCCTGGTCCTGAACACTCATTGTCTCGTCAGCTCCCGAGTCGGGCTGGAGCACCCCAAAGGCAAGGGGCGCACTAACTTCCGTCGTCCCACAACGATATGTCGTCCCGCATCATTCCGCACGGCGGGCACCGATGCTGTGCTTGTCCTCACAGTGCCTGCCTCACAGTGCTTGCTCACAGTGCCTGCCTCACAGTGCTTGCTCATGGGGCCTGTCTCATGGGGCCTGCCTCATAGGCCGGGTGCGCCCCAGACCGGGAACCAGCGGCTCAGGTCGGACTCGATCGCGAGCTCGCCCTCGATCGCGCCCCGCACCTGCAATTCCAGCGCGTTGTCCCGGCGCTCGCCGCTCAGCGGCGCGAACGGGTAGAACGTCCCGCGCTTGAACAGGTACACGACCGCCAGCTTGCTCTGCGGCTTGCCCGGATTGCGGAAGCCGATCAGCGAGCAGAGCAGCTGCGGGCCGAATCCGGCGTCGGCCAGCGAGGAGTTCACCGCGTGCACGTCGGTCACCAGCGCGTCAAGCTGGTCGGCGGGCTGCCGCACGACCAGCCAGGTGAAGCCGTAGGAGTCGGCGGTCACCTCGACCGGCGGCGCTTCCTTGCTCGCGTCGCTGTCGAGCAGCTCGCGGATGTCGCGCTCCATGTCCTGGAACGCGCGGCCCTCCGCAGCGCGGAAGCAGACCGATCCGGTACCGGTGGGCACCAGGCTGGCCGCCGCCTCCAGCGTGATCGCCGCCGACGGCAGCGCGAACAGCGCGTCCAGGTTGGGCTGCTTCGGCTTGGTCCGGCCGAGCAGGGTATCCAGCAGGCCCATCGCTACTGGCCGAGCTGCTTGGAGATCTTGGCCAGCTCGGCCAGCCGCTTCTCGAGCGAGGGGTGCGTCGAGAACAGGTTGGACACGCTCTGCCCCTTGGTCAGCGCGGGCGCGAAGTAGAACGCGTTCAGCGGCTGGGCCGACCGCAGATCCCTGGTCGGGATCGCGGCTATCTGGCCGCTCACCTTCTGCAGCGCGCTGGCCAGTTTCGACGGCTGCCCGGTGAGCAGCGCGCCGGCCCGGTCGGCGGCCAGCTCACGATAGCGGGACAGCAGCCGGATGAGCAGGAAGCTGATCGCGTAGACCACGGCGCTCACCGCCATCATGGCCAGCATCAGAATCGCCAGCTGGCCGCCGCCGTTGTTGTTATTGCGGCCGCGGCCGCCGCCGAACAGCTCGCCGTAGAACGCGAACCTGACCATCAGGCCCGCGATGATCGCCAGGAACGAGGCGATCGTCATCACCGTCACGTCCTTGTGGGCTACGTGCGACATCTCGTGCGCGAGCACGGCCTCCAGCTCTTCGGGGTCATCCAGCCTGCGCATCAGGCCCTGGGTCACGCAGACGACGGCGTGCTTGCTGTTGCGCCCGGTGGCGAACGCGTTCGGCATGTCGGTGGGCGCGATCGCCACGCGCGGCTTGGGCATGTCGGCCAGCGCGCACAGCCGGTCGACGACGCCATGCAGCATGGGCGCCTGCTGCGGGGTTACCTCCTGGGCGCCGGCCGCGCGCAGGGCGATCTTGTCGGAGTAGAAGAGCGATCCGATTCCCAGCCCGAGGCCCAGCAGGACCGGGAAGAAGACGATGGCCGCGCCGCCGGCGTGGACCGCGGTCAGGATGCCCACCAGCAGCGCAACGAATGCGACGAAGACCAGTCCGAGCAGGAACATGGTCAAGCCCATTCGCGCGGTAAGTCCCCGATCAGGGGCATATCGGGTGCGCGCCATCACGTGCCTCCGTTCAGTGCGGGCGGCCGGCGCCTTGTCTGCCCGGCCCGGCCCGCTTCCTGCCTACTTCAGTTTGGCTCACACAGCAGCCTGGTCCATCCATCAGACAGGCATACCAGGGAACGCTGGAAAGGCGCTTACCGTTCCCTGGCCATCTCCTGACCGGCCGGCGAGAGTGGCCCGCTTCCGGTTACGTGTCATGCTTTTTCTTCCGAACGGTACGCGGCCGGCCCCGCTGGCAGCGCGGATCAACCCGGGATCAGGCCCTCGTCGGTTATCAGCTTGCGCACCTCGGCCAGCGTGGCGTCCTCGTACGGGATGATCGCGTCTGACGGTTCGAGGCTGTCGGCGGGAAGCGGCGTGCCCTGGCTGCGCACCTTCTCGAGCAATCCGACGAGCGCCGCGGTGAGCGCGTCCTGGTCGTTCTTCTCTACCGCGGCTTCAAGATCCGCATCGAAGGCCTGCAGCTCGGCGGCGACGGCGTCATCGACCTTAAGCTGGCCCTCACCCAGAATCCGGATGATCATGCTCCGTCATCCCCGGTGGGCTCGGCGGCATCAGGGACACCGGTCGCCGCGGGCGGTTCCGCGGCCGCGTGGCCGCCGCCGCTCGCGGTCGCCCCGATCTGCCGGGGAGCCTCGCCCTGGGAGAGCTCACCCTTGAGCCGCTCGAGCTCGTGGTCGACCGAATTGCTCGCGCCCATCCGGTCCAGCTCGGCCTGGATGTCATCCCGCGGCATACCGGAGGCGTCTTCCAGCGCGCCGGAAGCGAGCAGCTCGTCGATCGCGCCCGCCCTGGCCTGCATCTGCGCGGTCTTGTCCTCGGCCCGCTGGATGGCCAGCCCGACGTCGCCCATCTCCTCGGAGATACCGGAGAAGGCCTCGTTGATCCTGGTCTGCGCCTCAGCGGCGGTGTAGGTGGCCTTGATGGTCTCCTTCCTGGTGCGGAAGGTGTCCACCTTGGACTGCAGCCGCTGCGAGGCGACCGTCAGCTTCTCCTCCTCGCCCTGCAGCTGCGAATACTGCACCTGCAGGTCACTGAGCTGCCCCTGCATGGACGATCGGCGGCTGAGCGCCTCGCGCGCCAGATCCTCGCGTCCCGCGCCGAGCGCGTCCTTGGCCTGCTTCTCGAGCTTGCCCGTCTGCTGATTGATCTGGTTCATCTGCAGCTCAAGGCGCTTGCGCGAGGTGGCCACGTCCGCGACACCGCGGCGGACCTTCTGCAGCATCTCAAGCTGCCGCTGGTAGGAGTAGTCCAGGGTTTCCCGGGGATCTTCCATCCGGTCCAGGGCCTTGTTGGCCTTGGACTTGAAGATGAGCGAAACCCGCTTCATCACGCTCATACGCGCGTACGTCCCCTTCGTGCTGAAGCTTCCGCCGTGCCGCGTTGCATGTATCCCCAGACAGGCACTTGCGCGGTGGGGCGTCGGCTGCTTACCGCCGGCTGGTTCAAAGTCCACCCTACGCGGTTTTTCCTGTGCGAGTCATCACCCCCCGCGACGTCGCGAGACGAGTGCGGCCCGACCCGCTGCACGACTAAGCTGGGTTCGTGTTCCGACGCCGTAGCGCCGGGGCGGACAGTACCGCCGAGGCGGACGGAGCCGACTCCGGCACACTCGCAGGCGAGGCTGGCCCCAACGGGTCCAGCCGTGCCACCACGCCCGCCAAGGGGCGGCCGACGCCCAAGCGCAGCGAATCCGAGCGCAGGCGGCGCAATCCGACCGCCGCGCCCGCGGACCGCAAGGCGGCTACCCGCCAGACGCGTACCAGGGACCGCACCGAGCGGGCACGCAAGTACGACGCGATGAAGCGCGGCGAGGAGTGGGCGCTCTCCCCCAGGGACAGGGGACCGATCCGGGGCCTGACCCGCGATTACGTGGACTCCAAGCGCAGGTTCAGCGAGTTCTACATGTACATCCTGCTGGTGCTCTTCGTGCTGCTGTTCGCCAGCAAGACCGCAGTCGGGGCGCTGCTGTACCCGCTGGTCCTCATCCTCGTGGTGGTCATCGTCATCGAGGGCACGCTGATCTCCCGCGGGGTGCGCAAGCTCGCCGCGCAGCGCTATCCGGGCCAGAGCACGCGCGGGGTCACGATGTACGCGATCATGCGCTCGCTGCAGATCCGCAGGCTCCGGATGCCCACCCCCAGAGTGAAGCCGGGCGACAAGGTCTGACCCGGCGGCGTGGCCTAGGGTCACAAGCATGGAACACCGTCACCTAGGTCGCAGCGGCCTGAAGGTCAGCGAGATCGCATACGGCAACTGGATTACGCACGGCTCGCAGGTCGAGGAGGATGCGGCCCGCGCCTGCGTGGCCGCCGCGCTCGACGAGGGCATTACCACGTTCGACACCGCGGATGTGTACGCGGGGACCCGGGCCGAGGATGTGCTCGGCCGCGCGCTGCAGGGCATCCGCAGGGAATCCATCGAGGTCTTCACCAAGATCTACTGGCCCACCGGCGACGGGCCCAACGACCGCGGCCTGTCCCGCAAGCACATCTTCGAGTCCGTGCACGGTTCGCTGCGGCGGCTGCGCACCGACTACATCGACCTGTACCAGGCGCACCGCTATGACAGCGAGACACCGCTCGAAGAGACCATGCGCGCCTTCGATGACCTGGTCCGCCAGGGCAAGGTGCTGTACGTGGGCGTGTCAGAGTGGCGCGCGGAGCAGATCGCGGACGCGCTGCGCATCGCCGACCGGCTCGGGCTGGACCGGATCATCTCCAACCAGCCTCAGTACAACATGGTGTGGCGCGTTATCGAATCCGAGGTCGTGCCGCTGTGCGAGAAGGAGGGCATCGGGCAGATCGTCTGGTCGCCGATCGCGCAGGGCGTGCTGACCGGCAAGTATCGCCCGGGCGAGGCGCCGCCGGCCGGCAGCAGGGCCACCGACCCGAGCGGATCCGGGTTCATGCGGGATCTGCTCACCGACGACCTGCTGGAGCGGGTCGAGCGACTGCGGCCGATCGCGGACGAGGCCGGGCTGTCACTGGCCCAGCTGGCCGTGGCCTGGACGCTGCAGAACCCGAACGTCTCTGCGGCGATCATCGGTGCCACTCGGCCGGAACAGGTGCGGGAGAACGTCAAGGCGGCCGGCGTCGCGCTGGACGACGCGGTGATGCACCGCATCGACGAGGTGCTCGGCCCGGTGATCGAGCGGGACCCGGCGCACACCCAGAGCCCGCAGCGGCGGCCTTAGCAAGAATAGTCAGTCAGGGTACGGCAGGCTCGGCCTGCCGTGCCCTGACGCCTTCTGGTGGCTATTCGGCGGGGTGCAGGCTCATCGGGCCGTATTCGGTCCGCTCGTCCTCCAGCAGCATCACCTGGTCCACGCCCGCGTCCAGCAGGCTGCGCCAGCTCTCGCCCAGCCAGCTCTCCGCGTCTGACTGGCTGGGAAAGGTCTCCGCGGGCAGGCCGCGGCTGCTCAGTACCGTCCCGTCCTCTTTCTGCAACTGCCAGGTCCAGGCCATGACCGCACAAGATACCCCAGCGGCCCGGGGTCATGCCGCGGCAGCCTGGGTCATGCCGCGGCAGCCGCCGTTACCTCGGGCAGGATCTCGCGCGCGGGCTCGGCCGAGCAGGCACCAAGGGAGTCAAACCGCGGATCGACTCCCACCAGAGTGAGAGTGCCGGTAAACAGGACCTGGGCGGGCGCGGAGTTGCAGGGGATAGCTGATTCACGGTAATGGGGGGAGCGCAACGGGTGGTTAAGCTGTTAGGTTCTATCCGCTGCTGCCGTTCGCCACGGGAAGGGTCACCGTCCCGATCCGGGACGGGGTGATGAGGACATGACGCGCATTGTGGTCATTGGTGACCTCATGACGGACACGGTCGCGCATGCTGCGCTGCCCCTGGCCAGGGGCAGCGACACTCCGGCCGTTGTCACCATGCACGGCGGTGGCGCGGGTGCCAACGTCGCGGCCTGGCTGGCAGTGGACGGCGCCGAGGTCGCCTTCGTCGGCCGGCGCGGCTCGGACATCGCGGGCCGCAACCGGGACATGGAGCTCATGGGGTACGGGGTCGACGCGCGGCTCGTGATGGATCCCGAACGCCCGACCGGTACCTGCGTGGTCATGGTCACGCACAAGGGCGACGGGACGATGATGTCCGACCCGGGCGCGAACGCCGCGCTCTCCCCCGATGACCTGCCGAAGGACCTGTTCACGCCGGGCAGTCACCTGCATGTCTCCGGCTACACGCTGCTGAACGCGGGCTCGCGGCCCGCCGCGCTCGCCGCCTGCCAGCTGGCGGGCCGGGCCGGCATGTCGGTGTCGATCGACGCCGCGTCGTCGGCGCCGCTGGAGCGCGCGGGCGCCGAGCCGTTCTTGCAGATGAGTAACGGGGCGTCGCTGCTGTTCGTGAACGCGGCCGAGGCCACCGTGCTGACCGGGCGGGAGGATCCGGAGCAGGCCGCGCGCGTGCTGAACGCCTGGTATCCGCAGGTCGTGATGAAGATGGGCGCGGATGGCGCGCTGTTCTATTCGGGCGGCCGACCTGACCCGGTGCGGGCGCCGGCCCAGCCGGTGGAGCGGATCGCGGACCGGACCGGCGGCGGCGACGCGTTCGTCGCGGGTTTCTTGCCGCCATGGCTGAACAAGAAGCCGCCGGGCGAGGCGCTGGCCAGCGGCTGCCGGCTCGCCGCCCAGGCGCTCGGCGAGCTCGGCGCGCGCCCGGCCCTGTGACCGTGACCGCTGCCCGGCCCCCCGCGGCACGGCCATTCCCGACACGGCCCCCCGCAGGACGATCCTCGGCCCGGCCGACCTCGGCCAGCTCCGCGGCGGGCATGTGACCGGCTACCTGGACGGGCTGTTCTCGCTGGACGGCCGGGTGGCGCTGGTGACCGGCGGGAGCTCGGGCATCGGCCGGGCGATCGCCGGGGCGCTGGCGCACGCGGGCGCCAGGATCGTGGTGCTCGCACGCCAGCCTGGCCCGCTGAATGACACGGTGCGCGAGCTGCGCGCGGCAGGCCGCTCCGCGGTCGCGGTGCGCGCGGACCTCGGCGACCGCGAGGCGCTGGCCCGGGCGGCCGATGAGGCCGCGGCGGAATTCGGCGAGCCTGACATCCTGGTCAACTCGGCCGCCGTCAACCTGCGGCCGCCGATGGACGCGCTGACCCTGGCCGACTGGGACCAGACCATCGCCGTCAACCTCACCGCGCCGTACCTGCTGGGCCAGCGGTTCGGGCCGCGGATGGCCGGCCGCGGCTGGGGGCGGGTCATCAACATCGCCTCGCAGCAGGCGATGCGGGCGTTCGCCAACAGCGGGGCCTACGGCGCGTCCAAGGGCGGCCTGGTCTCCCTAACCCGGTCCCAGTCGGAGGCGTGGGCGGGCCGCGGGGTGTGCTGCAACGCGATCTCGCCCGGCTTTGTGGCCACGCCGCTGACGGCGGAGGTCGCCAGCGACCCGGTCCGGTCCGCCGCGCTCGCGGCCAGGACGATGACCGGCCGCAACGGCGCGGCAGCCGACTTCGAGGGCGCCGCGGTGTTCCTGGCCAGCCGGGCCAGCGACTACGTGACCGGCCAGGTCCTCTGCGTCGACGGCGGCTTCTCCGCCAGCTGAGCCAGGCCTCCCGCCAGCTAAGCCAGCCCCCCGCGAGCACGCCGACCGTGCCCGCACAGGCGCATCGACAGGCACGCCGGGGCTGCTGCGCGGGAATCCCGGTCCGCAGCGGGAGAATGGCCGTCATGACCCGACGCATCACCACCCGGCAGGCGAGCACCCGAGCGGGCCGCAACGGCCCGCCGCCCGAAGACTTCGAGGAGAACATCGTCGACATCGACGTCTCCGAGGAGATGCGGGACAGCTACCTGGAGTACGCCTACTCGGTCATCTACCAGCGCGCGCTGCCCGACGCCAGGGACGGGCTCAAGCCGGTGCAGCGCCGGATCCTGTACCAGATGAACGAGATGGGGCTGCGGCCCGACCGCAGTCACGTCAAGTGCGCCCGGGTGGTCGGCGAGGTGATGGGCCGGCTGCACCCGCACGGTGACACCGCGATCTACGACGCGCTGGTCCGGATGGCACAGCCGTTCGCGATGCGGCTGCCGCTGATCGACGGGCACGGGAACTTCGGCTCGCTGGGCGGCGACGACTCGCCCGCCGCCATGCGGTACACCGAGGCCAGGCTGGCCGCGCCGGCGATGGAGATGGTGGCCTCGATCAACGAGGACACCGTCGATTTCATCCCGAACTACGACGGCGCCGAGACGCAGCCCGAAGTCCTCCCGGCCGGCCTGCCCAACCTGCTGGTCAACGGCTCGTCGGGCATCGCGGTCGGGATGGCCACGAACATGGCGCCGCACAACCTCGGCGAGGTGATCAGCGCGGCGCGGCACCTGATCGCGCATCCGGAGGCCGGCCTGGACGAGCTGATGCGCTTCGTGCCCGGGCCCGACCTGCCCACCGGCGGCAAGATCGTCGGCCTGGACGGGATCAGGGACGCGTACGCGACCGGCCGCGGGATGTTCCGCACCAGGGCAGCCGCGCGAGTCGAGCAGATCACCCCGCGGCGGACCGGGATCATCGTCACCGAGCTGCCCTACGGCGTCGGGCCGGAGAAGGTGATCGCCCGGATCAAGGACCTGGTGCAGGCCAAGAAGCTGAACGGCATCAGCGACCTGAAGGACCTCACCGACCGGCAGCGCGGCCTGCACCTGGTGATCGAGATCCGCAGCGGCTTCCACGCCGAGGCGGTGCTCGGCGAGCTGTACCGGCTGACGCCGATGGAGGAGACGTTCGGCATCAACAACGTCGCGCTGGTGGACGGGCAGCCGCGCGTGCTCGGCCTGCGCGAGCTGCTCGAGATCTACGTAGCGCACCGCCTCGACGTCGTGCGCCGCCGGACGGAGTTCCGGCGGCGCGGCCGCGTGGTGCGGCTGCACCTGGTGGACGGCCTGCTCATCGCGCTGCTGAACATCGACGAGGTCATCGCGGTGATCAGGTCGAGCGACGACTCCGCCGCCGCGAAGGCCCGGCTGATGTCGGTGTTCGACCTGTCCGCGGTGCAGGCGCAGTACATCCTGGACACCCCGCTGCGCCGGCTCACCAAGTACGACCGGCTCGAGCTGGACACCGAGCGCGCGACGCTGCAGCGGGAGATCGCCGAGCTGACCGCGATCCTCGACTCCGAGCAGCGGCTGCGCGAGATCGTCTCGGCCGAGCTGGCGGCGGTCGCGGAGAAGTTCGGCACGCCGCGCCGGACCGTGCTGCTGGAGGGCGCCGGCGCCGCTGCCGTCAAGGCCGCGGTGCCGCTGGAGGTGGCCGACGACCCGTGCCTGGTCCTGCTGTCCTCGGCGGGGCTGCTCGCGCGTTCAGAAGATTTTGATTCCGAACGGGGAGGTGCTGATGTCGCCTTTGCAGGCCCGCGTTCGGCGCATGATGCCATCGTGTCGGCGGTGCGCGGCACCGCCCGCGGGACGGTCGCGGTGATCACGTCGGCAGGCCGGCTGATCAAGCTGGGCGTGCTCGAGCTGCCCGCGCTGCCGCCGAGCGCCCACTCGCCCGGCCTGGCCGGCGGCGCCCCGGTCGGCGAGTTCGTCTCGCTGGAGGCCGGCGAGACCGTGGTCGGCCTGGCCACGGTCGATCCGTCCGGTGCGGGGCTGGCGCTCGGCACGGCCGGCGGGGTGGTCAAGCGGGTCACGCCCGACTATCCGCAGACCCAGCCGGAGTTCGAGGTGATCGCCCTGCGCGACGGCGACCGGGTGGTCGGCGCGGTCCAGCTCAGCCGCGAGGAGCAGGACCTGGTCTTCATCACCTCGGACGCCCAGCTGCTGCGGTTCGGCGCCGCCGCCGTCCGGCCGCAGGGCCGCCTGGCCGGCGGCATGGCCGGCATCCGGCTGTCGCCGCGCGCCGCCGTCATCTGGTTCGGCGCCGTCGATGCCGCCGGGGGTCAGGCCGGCGGCGCGGAGGGCGAGGGCGGCGCGGCGCACCCCGGCGGGGAGCCCGGCGCGGGCGGCGTGGTCGTGACGGTGGCCGGCAGCGCGGGCGCGCTGCCCGGCACGGCAGCCGGCACGGTAAAAGTGACCCCGTACGCCGAATACCCGGCCAAAGGCCGGGCCACCGGCGGCGTCCGCTGCCACCGCTTCCTGCGCGGCGAGGACACCCTGGTGCTTGCCTGGGCCGGTGCCGCGCCCGCGCTCGGCGCCACCGAAGCGGGCACGCCGGTCGAGCTGCCTCCCGCCGACGGGCGCCGGGACGGCTCCGGCGTCAAGGTGACGCACCCGCTCGCCTCGATCGGCGGGACGGTCCCCGCGGGCCAGCCCGCCGCCCCGCGACCCACGTCGAGCCCGCCGGACGACGCCACCGGAGCCCAGCTGTCGCTAACGGACTAGACCACCCGGACCGGCCGCGCACAAGCCACGGACCGGCCGCGCACAAGCCACGGACCAGCCGCGCACAAGCCACGGACCAGCAGCCAGCCAGGCCGCACCGCTCTGGCCAGGCCAGGGTAGGCCAGGCCGCACCCCGCCATGATCGTTTCGACTTTTCACGCACTTTGACCATTTCGTGCCCCGGATATATCAGGATTTGCGGAGCAGAGCGCGTGAAAAGCGGGGTTCCCCCTCATGATCGTTTCGACTGATACGTGAATGGGGCCGGGAATTGGGCACGAGCGGGGCTGTCGCTGGCGGAATGGGCCACCTGGCTGCGGCGCGCATGATCCAATGGGCGCGTGAGTACGGGGGAAGCAGCCGTGACCGAGGCCGACACCGAAGCTGCGCAGGCATCCCGCCCTGGCGCGCTGGCGATGCTGCGCGACGCGCGGTTGCGCCCGTGGCTGGTGCGGGCGGCCTGGGTGCTCGGCCCGATCATCGCGTTCGCGGTCTACCTGCGGCTGGCCAGGACCCGGTCGGTCAACTCCGACGGCTCCAGCAACGCCCTGCAGGCCTGGGACATGCTGCACGGCAACCTGCTGCTGCACGGCTGGAGCCTGACCGACGTCTCGTTCTACACCACCGAGCTGCCGCAGTACATGCTGGTGGAGCTCGTCCGGGGGCTGCACCAGGACGTGGTGCACGTCGCCGCGGCCATCACCTACACGCTGGCGATCCTGCTGGCCGCCCTGCTGGCCAAGGGAAACGCCACCGGGCGCGAGGCCGTGATGCGGGTGGGCATGGCCGTCGGGATCATGCTCGCCCCGCAGCTGGGCTCCGGCGTGAACATCCTGATCTCCTCGCCGGACCACATCGGGACCTCGGTGCCGGTCATGGTGGCCTGGCTGGTGCTGGACCGGGCCAGGCCGCGCTGGTACATCCCGGTGATCGTCGCGGCGCTGCTGGGCTGGGCCGAGGTCGCGGACGCGCTGGTGCTCTACATCGGGGTGCTGCCGCTCGCGCTGGTCTGCGCGATCCGGGTTTACCGGGCGGTGGTGGTCGAGCGGCGGTCGCTGGCCTCGCAGCGGTACTGGCTGGCGCTGGGAGCCGGCGCGCTGCTGGCGGCGGCGCTGGCCGTGCTGGCGCTGCACGCGATCCACGTGTCCGGCGGGTTCTTCTCTCCCGATCCCAGGACGCAGTTCACTCCGAGCGGCACCAGGCTGCCGCACACCCTGGGCCTGACCGCCGAGGGACTGCTGCTGCTGGGCGGCGCGGACTTCTTCGGCGCCAGGCTGTCGGCCAGCACTGCCTTCACGCTGCTGCACGTGACCGGGGTGTCCCTGGGCGTCTGGGGGATCTGGCTAGCGTCGCGGCGCTTCTGGCGGAACCTGGATCTGGTCGATCAGCTGCTGCTCGTCGGCGTGGTGATCAACCTGGTCACCTACGTGGTGAGCACGCACGCCAATTCGGTGGCGTCTACCAGGGAGATCAACGCGGTGCTGCCATTCGGCGCCGTCCTGGCCGCGCGCCTGCTGGCCAGGCGGCTGATGGCGGCCAGGCTGGTGCCGCTGCTGGTCGTCGTGCTGGCGGGCTACCTGCTGGGCCTGGCGCACGAGATCATCCAGCCGGAGGTGCCCGCGCAGAACCAGCAGCTCACCTCCTGGCTGGCGGCCCGGCATCTGGACAGCGGGCTGTCCGGCTACTGGGAGGCGAACGTCGTCTCGCTGACCAGCGGCGAACGGGTTCAGATCCGGGCGGTGACGGTTCACGACGGCCGGCTCATCCACGGCACGCTGGAGACCAAGTCGGAGTGGTTCAACCCGGATCGCAGCCGCGCCAGCTTCGTCGTGATCTTCCCCGGCTCGGGAGCGTATCCCGGCTTCACCAGCACCCAGGCCGTGCTGGCCACGTTCGGGCCGCCGGCCGGGACGTATCACGTGGGCCGCTACCTGGTGCTGGTGTGGGACCGCAATCTGCTCCGCGAGCTGGGCTGAGCCAGGCCGGCTGGCGGAGGCCGCGTGGCCGGGCGCAGGTTAGCCCTGGAACCGTTCGGAAAAAATCAGGTATCGATCCGCGACAGGTCAAGCTCGGCCGCACCACCGACGATGAAATCGCGGCGGGGCGCGACCTCTGACCCCATCAGCAGGTCGAACGTCGAGGCGGCCGCGGCGGCGTCGCCGATCCGGATCCGGCGCAGGGTGCGGTGCCGCGGGTCCATCGTGGTCTCGGCCAGCTGGCCAGCGTCCATCTCGCCCAGGCCCTTGTAGCGCTGGACCGGCTCCTTCCACCGCTGGCCGCGGCGCTCGAGCTCCAGCAGGGTGCGGTTCAGCTCAGGGTCGGAGTAGGTGTAGCGGTACTTCGGCTGGCCTTTGCGCGGGCTGGACAGCTCGATCCGGTGCAGCGGCGGCACCGCGGCGAACACCCGGCCGGCCGCCAGCATGGCCCCCAGGTAGCGGTGGAAGAGGGTCAGCAGCAAGGTGCGGATGTGCGCGCCGTCCACGTCGGCGTCGGCCATGAAGATGACCCGCTGGTAGCGGGCCGCGTCCAGGTCGAACGCCGCGCCCGAGCCGGCGCCGATCACCTGGATGATCGCGGCGCATTCGGCGTTCTTCAGCATGTCCGCGAGCGAGGACTTCTGCACGTTGAGGATCTTGCCCCGGATCGGCAGCAGCGCCTGGAACTCTGAGTCCCTGGCCAGCTTGGCCGTGCCGAGCGCGGAATCGCCCTCGACGATGAACAGCTCGCTGCGGTCGTCCGCGGTCCGGCAGTCGACCAGTTTGGCCGGCAGCGCCGAGCTGGCCAGGGCGGTCTTGCGGCGCTGGTTCTCCCGGTGCTCGCGGGCGGAGATGCGCGTCTTGGCCGCGGCCACGATCTTGTCGAGCACGGCGCGGGCCTGCACCTTGGCGCCGCGGGGGGGCGACTCGAAGTAGGCCTTCAGCTCGGTGGCGACCACCTGCGCGACGATCCGGGAGGCGGCCGGAGTGCCGAGCACCTCCTTGGTCTGCCCCTCGAACTGCGGCTCGGGCAGCCGCACCGCCACCACCGCGGTCAGCCCTTCGAGCACGTCCTCCTTGATCACCGCCTCGTCGCCGTTCTTGAGCAGCCGGGACGAGCGGAGCTGCTCGTTCAGGGTGCGGACCAGGGCCCGCTCGAAGCCGGCCACGTGGGTGCCGCCCTTGGGCGTGGCGATCACGTTCACGAACGAGCGGGTGACGCTGTCGTAGCCGGAACTCCACTGCAGCGCGATGTCCACCAGCAGCTCGCGCTCGACGTCGGCCGGGGTCATGTGGCCCTGCTCGTCGAGCACCGGGATCGTCTCGGTGAACTGGCCCGAGCCTTGCAGCCGCAGCACGTCGGTCACCTGCTCGCCCGAGCCCAGGTGCGCGCAGAACTCGCTGATCCCGCCCTCGTAGGAGAACTCCGCCTCGGCGGCGGGCTCGCCCGGCCTGCTCTCGTCGCGGATCCGGATCATCAGGCCGGGAATGAGGTAGGCGGTCTGCCGGGCGCGCTCAGCCAGCGCCTCGAAGGTGAACCTGGAGTCGTGGGTGAAAACCTGCGGGTCCGGCCAGAACCGGCTCCTGGTGCCGGTGACGCGCTTGGCGACGCGGCGCTCCTTGCGCAGCCCGGACGCCGGGACGAACGGGGCGTCCGGGCCGGGGCCGGCGAACCCGCCGGGCACGCCGCGGTGGAAGCTCGCCCCCCAGGTGTGCCCGTCCCTGTCCACTTCCACGTCGAAGCGGGCGGACAACGCGTTGACCACCGAGGCGCCTACGCCGTGCAGGCCGCCCGACGCGGTGTAGGAGCCGCCGCCGAACTTGCCGCCCGCGTGCAGCCGGGTCATCACGAGCTCGACGCCGTTCAGCCCGCTCTTGGGCTCGATGTCGACCGGGATGCCGCGGCCTTCGTCGCGCACCTCGGCCGAGCCGTCGGCGTGCAGCACGATCACGACCCGCGAGCCGTGGCCGCCCAGCGCCTCGTCCACGGAGTTGTCGATGATCTCCCACAGGCAGTGCAGCAGGCCGCGGCTGTCGGTGGAGCCGATGTACATGCCGGGTCGCTTGCGGACGGCGTCCAGTCCCTCCAGGACGGACAGGTGCCGTGCCGTGTAGGCGTCGGCCGCATGCTGCTGGCGGGGCCGGGGGCCGACGGCGCTGGGGGCGCTGGCCGTGCTTGGCGCGCTTGCCGCGCTGGCCGCAGTCACGAAGGCCCCTCCTCCGGCGAATAGGCGGGCGGCACGCCGCCCGGTAACCACATCGCAGACTAGCTCTCCGCGGCGAATGCCGCGCGCAGCCACGCCGCGCGCAGGCCGCCGACGGGTCGGCCGACTGGTCGGGGGACAAACCCGTTCAGCCCCCCGCGACCTGGGAGAACATTCGCGATACAGTAGAGATAGCAGATAGTCACCGGATGAACGCTCGGGTCCGCAGAGCGGCCGCATAGCGGCCGCAGAGCGGTTGCGGGGCGGGCGAGAGGGTTCACGGAGACCAGATGGGGAAGATCAGCCGCACGCGCACGCGTGCTCGATTACTGGGCTGACGGGAGGGTTTCGCTGATGGCGTACTCGGCATCCAAGAGCATCGGGAAGGTCGACGCGGGCTCCTACGTTGTGCTGTGGTGAAGGCAGACTACGAATGACCAGCGCCCAGCCGGATGTCGAAGCCGGAGGCACAAGGCGAGGATGGCGACGTTGACAGGAGCTCTAGCCCCCACCAAGCCGCTGACCGCCGCGGACGTGTGCGACCGCTGCGGTGCCCGGGCCTATGTCCGGGTACTGCTCAATGGTTCCGCAGAATTGCTTTTCTGCGCGCATCACGCTCGTCAGCACGCGGAAGCGCTGGCCAGGGTCGCGATAGACATACAGGACGAGACCAATCTTCTTTCGGACGGCAAGAAGGGCCAGAGCGCCAACTAGACCTGGACGGCCGGTTCGCAGCGCAGCGCGGCCGGGTCAGCGTGATGCTGATCCCGGCCGCGCTTTTGCTGCCTTTGGCATTGCTGCCTTTGGCCGCCTGCCTGGTTAGTCGAGGTAGTCGCGCAGCACCTGGGAGCGGGACGGGTGGCGGAGCTTCGACATCGTCTTCGACTCGATCTGCCGGATGCGCTCCCGGGTGACCCCGTAGACCTTGCCGATCTCGTCCAGGGTCTTGGGCTGGCCGTCGGTCAGCCCGAAGCGCATGGACACCACGCCGGCCTCGCGCTCGGACAGCGTGTCGAGCACCGAGTGCAGCTGCTCCTGCAGCAGCGTGAAGCTGACCGCCTCGCCGGGCTGGATGGCCTCGGAGTCCTCGATCAGGTCGCCGAACTCGCTGTCGCCGTCCTCGCCGAGCGGGGTGTGCAGCGAAATCGGCTCGCGGCCGTACTTCTGCACCTCGATGACCTTCTCCGGGGTCATGTCCAGCTCGGCGGCGAGCTCTTCCGGAGTCGGCTCCCGGCCCAGGTCCTGCAGCATCTGACGCTGCACCCTGGCCAGCTTGTTGATGACCTCGACCATGTGCACCGGGATCCGGATGGTCCTGGCCTGATCGGCCATCGCCCGGGTGATGGCCTGCCGGATCCACCAGGTGGCGTACGTGGAGAACTTGTAGCCCTTGGTGTAGTCGAACTTCTCGACCGCGCGGATCAGGCCGAGGTTGCCCTCCTGGATCAGGTCGAGGAACAGCATGCCGCGGCCGGTGTAGCGCTTGGCCAGCGAGACGACCAGGCGCAGGTTGGCCTCGAGCAGGTGGTTCTTGGCCCGGCGGCCGTCGGAGGCGATCCATTCGAGGTCCGCGCACTCATCCGAGCCGTGCAGCGCGCGGGTCTCGGCCAGCTTCTCCTCGGCGAACAGGCCGGCCTCGATCCGCTTGGCCAGTTCCACTTCCTGCTCGGCGTTGAGCAGCGGCACCTTGCCGATCTGCTTCAGGTAGTCCTTGACCGGGTCGGCGGTGGCGCCGGCCGCGGCAACCTGCGCGGCCGGGAGGTCATCGTCGTCGTCGCCGTAGACGAACGCGTCGTCCTCGGCGTCGTCGCCAGCCGCCCCTTCGGCGGCCGGCTTGCCCGTCGCGGGCGCGGCGGGCGCGGCCTTCCCGGCCTTGCCCGTCGGGCCGCCGGGTGCGTCCGGTGCGTCGTCGGTCCCGTCGGGCTCGTCGTCGGCGGGTCCGTCAACGTCGCTCAGGTCGGTGTCAGTCGGGTCGGTGTCGCTCAGGTCGGTGTCATCGAGCGTCACGTCGATTTCCACATCGACGTCGACCTCGACGTCAACAACCGCGATGTCTACTACTGCATCGAGATCAGCTGGGTGATCCAGGCTGTCTATCGCCAGTTCGCTGTCCGCGGTGTCCTGCACCCACGTCTCCGTCTCCTGGGCTTGCGGGGTCCCGGCCGGCTCTGCGGCCTTCGCCCCCTTCCCGGCGTTCTGCTTCCCGTTGGCGGGCTTCCCATTCGCGGGCTGCCCGGTTGCGGTCTTCCCGTTGGCGGCCTGTCCGTTAGCGGGCTCCTCGGCCGCCGACCCGGCGCGCTCCGCGCGCTCCGCGGGCGGATGCGGTGCCTCCCGCCGGCTCCGGCCCTGTTTGCCCGCCTTCGCTTTACTCGCCTTGCTCGCCGCAGAATTGGCAGCGCTCACGACCGCCACCCCTTCCTTCGCCGGACGGTGGCCGACAGCGCCAGGTACGGCGCCGGGCTGACCGAACTAGCAGGCGACACAGACACTCTCCTGCGCATAAGTAGCGGGAACTGGACCCTACTGCGAGGCCCCGGCTGCTGGGGTCATACCGGAAGGCGGACCAGCGCCAAAGGCACCGATGCTGCTGCTCGCCCTCCGAGCACCACCTTAGGCGGACTTCAGGAGTGACTTGCACAGCCAGGCCACCGTCATGCCTTCCCTCCCCTGCCGCGCTCGCCCTGCACAGGCACGTGCAGCACCAGCACGGTCACGTCGTCATCCTGTTCATATCCGGCCAGCATCCGGTCAACCAGGTACTCAAGAAGCCGGTCCGGATGCGCGGTCACTTCCGGCGGTGCCTTCCCCGCGACCGCGAGCAGCTCATCCAGGCCCGCATCGAGGCCGCGCGTGCGGTTCTCCACTAGTCCATCGGAATAGAACACCACAGTGTTGCCGGGTGGCAGCCGGAAAGAATGCTGCTGTCGCGGGCTCGCCCAGCCGAGCGGGGTCCCCGCCTCGATCGTGTCGAGCCTGGGCGGGGCCTCGGCGCACAGCCGCAACGGCGGCAGATGGCCGGCGTTCCCGGCCATTCCTTCCCCGGTCGCCGGGTCGACGACCAGGTAGGCGACCGTGGTGACCTGCTCGTCGAGCTCGGTCGCGGTGAACAGCCGGTCCAGGCCGGCCAGCACCGCAGCGGGCCTGGGGTCGGTCAGCGCGAGCGCGCGCAGCGCATTGCGCACCCGGCCCATGCCGGCCGCGGCCGTCAGCCCCTTGCCCATCACGTCGCCGGCCGCGATGGCCAGCCGCCCGTCCGGCAGCTTGAAGGCGTCGTACCAGTCGCCGCCGATCTCCATGTTCCTGGTGACCGGCAGGTACCTCGCCTCGAGGATCAGCCCGGGGACGACGGGCAATTGGTCGGGCAGCAGGCTGCGCTGCAGCGTCTCGGCCGTGGTGTGCTCGCGCTCGAACAGGGCGGCCCGCTCCACGGCGAGCGCGCACTGGCCCGCCAGCGCCTCGAGGAACACCCGCTCCTCTTCGGTGATCCGCCTGGGCCGGGTGAACGAGAACCTGATCGCGCCGAGCGGCGCGCCCGCGGCGAGCAGCGGCAGGCCCACCCAGGCACGCTCGTCGCTGCTGGTCAGGTAGAGATCCACGTTCGCGTCCGGCTCGAACAGCCGCCGCAGCGCGTCCGGATCCTCGATCAGCACGGGGCGCCGGCCGGTGATGGCCGCGGTGATCACGCTCGGGACGTCCAGCGGGATGTCGCTCGCCGGGCCGCCCGGGTTCACCATCTGCAGCCGCAGCCGGTCGGAGTCCAGCAGGGCCACGTCGGACCGCTCGGCGCCGACCGCGGACCGGCCGACCTCGGTGATCACCTCGACGACCTGCTCCACGGTGAGCGCCTCGGCCAGCATCGAGGTGGCCTGCTGCAGCCGGGCCGTGCGCAGGGCCGCGGCGGACAGCTGCTCGGTGAGCCTGCCGCGCATCTCCTCGGCCTCGCGCTGGCCGGTGACGTCGGTGCTCGCCCCCACCCATTCGATGATCTTCCCGGCCCGCTCGATCGGGACGGCCCGCACGTCGTAGTGCCGGTACGCCCCGGCCTTGGTGCGGACCCGGTAGCGGTTGTCGAACACCCGGCCCGCCTGCACGCAGTCCCGCCAGGCGTTGGCCACCCGGTCGCGGTCGTCGGGATGGATGACGTTCAGCCAGCCGTGGCCCAGGTACTCCTCCACCGTCTGGCCGGTGATCCAGCGCCATTCGGGCGAGTCCTCGGCAATCTCGCCGGTCGGCGAGGTCACCCAGACCACCTGCGCGCCGGCCTGGACCAGCGACCGGTACCTGGCCTCGCTGCGGCGCACCGCCTCCGCCGAGTACTGCCGGTCGGTGATGTCGGCCGCGATCAGCACGACGCCGGTGATGTTCGACTCGCTGTCATGACAGGGGAACCACGAGAAGGCCCAGTGCCGCTCCCTGATCGAGCCGGCGCCGGGGTCGTCGGCGGCGGGGCCGCTTCTGATGGCGGGGCCGCTTCTGATGGCAGAGTCGTTGGTGATGGCAGAGTCGTTGGTGATGGCGGGGTCGCGACTGATGGCGGGGTCGCGCCTCGCGGCGGGTACCGACGGCAGCTGGCCGACCGGCTGCCCGGCGGGCCGGCCCGCCGACTGGCCCGCCGCGGTGACCGGCTGGTCGGCCTCAAGCACGGGCTGATCCTCGGCCAGCACGCGGCGCAGCGCGGCCTCGGCCCTGGCGGCGTGCCCGGCGGGCCAGATCTCGCTGGGAAGCCGACCCAGGTGTTCGGCGTGGCTCACCCCGTGCAGCCGGGCCAGCGTCCGGTTGACCCGGCGGAAGCGCAGGTCGGTATCGAAGAAGGCGAACCCGATGGGAGCCTCGCGCAGCAGCGTGTCGAGCAGGGCGGAGTCGGAGATCTCCAAGCCGGACACCCGCGGCTGGGGCACGGATGTATCTGTGCTCATCCGGCGCTGCTCATCCGGTGCTGCCCTCATCGCTGCGGGCACCTGGCATGAAGCGACTCCTTCTTCCTTCTGCGGTTTCCTGCTGCTCTGTGGCTTTGCTGCTGCGCTGCGCTTTCTGATCTGGGGCTTCCTGCCCTGGGGCTTCCTGCCCTGGGCTTCGTGAGCCGTCATAAGCAGGCTAGCGGCCAGAAGCTCATGCCGGGAATCATTCGGATAGCCAGCTAGCGACGTCGTGCGCCGGCCTGGCGGCGAGCCGGCGGTCACCGGGGGCATATGCGGCCTCAGGCAGAGAATCCGGGGGGACATCGCGGTTGCGTAGCATCCGTGCCTGCTGATCTGAAAAGCTGTGCTCGTGAGCCCGCCAAGCCGACGACGCAGTCAGCCCCCCGGCGGGCCCGGTCACGGAGCGGCGCGGCCCGGCTCATCAGAGTCACCGCCGGCCGCGATGTTCGCCGAGATGCTGCGGGCCGCCAGGGAGCTGCTCGCCGTCCGCAGCCCGCTCGACGCCGAGCTGCTGGTCAGTGAGCTGCTCGGCACCTGGTGGGGCCCTGGGCCCCGGCAGGCAGGCCGCGGGCACGCCGGCATCGAGGAACTGGTCGGCGAGGGGCTCGTCGAGTACGCGGCGACGCAGGCCACCCCGGCCGCGCTGGCGCTGCTGTCCGGCATCGCCTGCCTCGGCACGCCGGGCCAGGCCGCCAAGGCCGAACGGGCCGCACTTGAGATGATCGCCAGCGGCGTGGCGCGGCCGCGCTGGGCTGATCACCTCGGCGCGGTGACCTCAGGCGATTGCTACCTGAACTCGGACGCCTACGGCGACAGGGACGAGGTGGTCTGCTGCTTCAGCTACGCCGGGGAGGAGCCGCACGCGCTCGTCTGCGTGGTCGACTACAACTCCGGCGGCCTGCTGCGCGATGGCTGGGTGACGGCCGAGGTCGGCAAGCTGCTTAGCCACTGCCATCAGGCGCACGGCGGCGAGCGGGCCGAGGGGTCGTTCGGGTCCCTCGACCCGGCGCAGGCCAGGCGGCTGCTCGCCCGGGCGCTGCGGGCCACCGAAGAGCGCGCGGATGCCCCGGTCAGCGAGTCGTTCCCCTCCTACCACGCGTTCATCAGGACGCGGGTGCGCACGCTGCCGCCGCGCGGCGAGGGCGGCGAGGAAGGTGCCGGGAGCCTGCTGGAGTCGAAGGGCGAGGCGGCCGGCGGCACGGCCGGCCAGGCGGGGCGGGGCGACCGGGCCGGGCGCGACCGGGGCGACCGGGCCGGGCGGCGGCCGTGGAGCGCGGACCGCAGGGCCATGCTGGTGGCCGAGTTCCTCGCCTCGGACGAGGCAGAGGACCTCTCCGACCGCCGGTCGGCCAGCCGGTGCGCGGATCACATCGTCGCCTACGGGTGTGACAGGGACTTCGGCAGGCCGCTGCGGATGAGCCCGGTCAAGGCGGACACGTTCCTGCTCGACTGGCTGCCCCGCAAGGTCATGCTGTCGGCCGCCGAGCAGGAGGCCATCCCGCACGTTCTCGCCGCCTGGACCCGGTGGGCAGGCAGGCGCTGCGGGCTGAGCAAGAACGCCATCGCGGAGACGCTCGAAGCCGTCTTCGACTGCACCGAGAAGTTCGCCGCCGCCTACCGGGATCCGACCACGTTCGGGCTCGACGCCGGGCTGGTCGCCCGGCTGCTGCCCGACGCCGACCTCGAGGCGCTGCCTCGCCGAGCGTTCGCCTTCCCGCTGCTGAGCGGCTGGTACGGCGGCGTGGATCTGAGCACGCTGGACCCGTCCGACCCGGCTGACCGCAGGATCCTGCTGGCCGCCGACCACGACGACGGGCCGGCCAGGCACGCGGGCACGCCGCATATCGAGCGGCACCTGGCCCTGGCCGACCGGCTCTGGCGCGGCGACCCGCCCGAGCTGTGGGAGGCCGCGCAGCGGCTGCTCGACCTCGGCGAGGACCGGCACGCCGTGCTGCACGCCCTGATGGACGCGATCCGCGCCGCAGGCCCCCGGGAGGCGGACATCAAGGCCGAGCTCGCGGCCCTGCCGCCGATCGAGCCTTAGGCCGTTCTATTTCTCAACGGGCAGATCGCGCTTCGGCGGTCAGCGGGCGGCCAGCGCGTCGTAAGCGGTGCGCAGGTCGGCGGCGGTGACCGTGGTCAGGTCGGCCGCGGTCGCCGAATCGCCGAGGTGCGCTACCCGCAGGTCCCGGCAGGCGCAGGCGCGCTCGAACAGCGACCGGGCGAACCGGCCGTTGCCGAGCTCGTCGATCAGCCCCTCTGCGCAGGCGTGACCGAAGATCTGGTCGAGGACAGCCGCGGCCTCCGGCTGGAACGTGTCGCCGGCCTGTTCCGCGATCATCTCGGCGATCCGGGACAGATCCTGCGGCGAGTAGCTGGGGAAGCCGACCTTGACGTTGAACCGTGACTGAAGGCCCGGGTTGGTGCGCAGGAAGCGGTCCATGTCCGCGGTGTATCCGGCCAGCACGATGACCAGCCGGTCCCGGTCGTCCTCGGCCCGCTTGAGCAGCGTCGCCGTCGCCTCGGCGCCGAACGCGTCACCGCCGGAGTACCCCTCGTTGTACAGCGAGTAGGCCTCGTCGATGAACAGCACGCCGCCGAGAGCGGAGTCGATCAGCTTGTTGGTCTTGATCGCGGTAGCGCCCAGGTGCTCGCCGACCAGGTCGGCGCGGTGCGCCTCGATTACCTCGGGCCGCGCCAGCAAGCCGAGAGCGGCGAAGATCCGGCCGAGAATCCTGGCCACCGTGGTCTTCCCGGTGCCGGGCGGCCCGGTGAAGACGAAATGCCTGGCCGGCGGCTGGCTGGCCAGGCCCTGCTTGTCCCGCAGCTTGGCTACCCGCAGCTGCGCGGCGATCTCTCGCACCTGGCGCTTGACCGGCTCCAGGCCGACCAGTTCGTCGAGCTCGGCCAGGGCGCTCTCTACCGTCGGCGTGTCCCCGTACCCGCGCATCCGTGCGGTCAGCTCGGCGTAGGCGCGGTCCACGTCGTCGGCCACGATCGTGACCAGGTCGCTGGCGGTGGGCTCGGTGACCCCGCTCATCACCCGCACGTCCCGTGCCTGGCAGGCCTTCTCGATGAGGCTGCGGACGAACCGGCCGTTGCCGAGCTCATCGCCGGTCTTGCGCCTGCCGACCTCCTCGAACATCCGCCACAGGGCCGGGCGCGCGTCCGGGTCCAGCCGGTCGCCACGATGCTCCATGCCCGATTCGACCAGCGAGAACAGCTCAGCGGGCGAATAGCCGGGGAAGCGCACCCTGGTCGCGAACCTGGAGGCCAGCCCCGGGTTGGTGGCGAGGAAGCCCTCCATCTGCTTGTCGTATCCCGCCAGGATGATGACCAGGTCCTCCCGGTTGTCCTCGGCCCGCTTCAGCAGCGCCTGCACTGCCTCCTGGCCGAACCGGTCACCCTGGCCGTCACCCTCGTTGACCAGGCCGTAAGCCTCATCGATGAACAGCACTCCGCCGAGCGCGGAGTCGATCAGGTCGTTGGTCTTGATGGCGGTCGCGCCCAGGTACTCGCCGATCAGGTCGGCCCGGTGCGCCTCGGTGACGTCTGGGGTGTCGAGCAGGCCGAAGGCGTAGAAGATCTTGGCGATGACCCTGGCCACCGCCGTCTTGCCGGTGCCGGGCGGACCGACGAAGACGAAATGGCGCATCGGCTTCTCGGTCTGGTATCCGGCCAGCGCCCGGCGGCGCGCCGCCTCGATCGACGCGGCGATCGAGCGGACCTGCTCCTTGACCGGGGCCAGCCCGATCATGGCATCCAGCTCGGCCATCGCCTCGCTGACCGAGATGTCCGGCAGCTGCCGCTCGGCGGTACGGGTACCCCGGGGGGCGGCCGCAGCCGGGCGGCGGGACTCGGCTGCCTCCTGGGCCGTGCGGCCCGCCCGCACGGTCTCGCCGTGCGGCGCGGCCAGCGCGGTGGCCCGGACCTGGCTGGCGGCGGTGTTGTTGAAGCGGTCCTGCTGCTGGGCCTTGGCCAGCCGCCAGCCGAGCACCAGGCAGGCCAGCAGTATGGCAACGCCGAGCCCGATATACGGACGGCTAGGCACAAAACGGATCAAGAGCCCTTCGGCGGGCATCGACCACAGCAGCGCCCAGGCGACAGTACGGGAGGGCGGGCAGTAGCGGCTGAGGACATCCAGGTGAGCGGCGAATGCCACCCCGACAGGAACAGGCAGCATGACGAAGAACAGCCAGGGACGGTGTCCCTGGTCAGCTATCGCGAAGGCCGCCAGCAGGCCACCGGTTGCCACGATGGCCGAAGCCAGCGGGGTCCGCCTCCCCTTGACCACCGCAAAGACGGTGTACACCGCGGCTACCAGGAAGATGAGCGCCCGGGCAAGGGCGGTCCCGAAGATGTGGTCCACGATGTATGCCAAGATCAAGACGAGAGTGACCCCACCCCCGATCTTGCCGGCCAGCGGCGCACTGCGCACACGCGCACGCACGCGCGCGACCCGGTCGGACACGTCACGTCCGGGCACCGGGGTCTGGTCAGTCGGCCACATCTTGCTCCCTCGCACTGGATCCTTGTATAGCGCATCACTGGGTGCTTACGACAGCGCACAATCGGGATATAAGCGTCCAGAACCCGCCTAGGTGAGGCGAAAATCCGGTTCGAGGAACCTCGCGAGGTCGAGTTCATCGCGGAGCGGAGCGGGCGCTTGGGACCTCTTGCTTGATCATCTTGCTCGATCATCCGCGCCTCGGGACGGCAGCTGGCCGTGGCGTGATCAGCCGGAAGCCCGCGGCCCTGGCAGCAGCGCGGCCGGATGGGAATCTCGCTCGCACCGGGACCCGGTATAGCCGTGCTTACCGCAAGCGCGCAATCGGAAAAGGCAAGGCAATGCCTCGGTGTTGTCATTGGCGGTGGTAAGCCAAACGTCACAGCGGCCTACCGCCAAACTCATCAGCGGCCGCCCGAGCCGATTGTTCCGCCTGCGGCGATTGCCGATTCTTCTCGGTTACCGCACGCTTGCACATGGTGACGCTTACCCCCCGTATGCGCGGGTCCATGACGGTAACGGGACGGGGAGATCAGCCAGATCATCTGCGCCATGGGTGCACTTTGCGCCATGATCATGCAGGAAAGCAGCCTTGCTACCAGGACATCGGTATCGGATTGTGACACGTTCGGCATCGCGAAGGCACGAGTCCGACCATACGCTCTCACCGGATTTACCCATCGCTGACCAAGTCCGGCGCTGCTGCGGCGGTCTATTACCAACGTAGCCGCTCCAGCACGGCCACCTGGGTCGTGCTCTGGGGGTAGGGATTTGGTCTCGTGTCAGACGCCGGACGCCATGGCAAGCGGAGGCGCACCACGATGAAGGAGTGGACATGGATCTAGGCAGATACAAATGGCGCCTCAGGGGGGCAGCCGCGATCGCCGCGATCGCACTGGCAGCCACCGGCTGCGGCTCGGGCGGCGGCAGCGGCGGCGGCTCGGGTAGCAGTGGCGGCACAGCCATCAAGGGCGGAACGGCGACGGTCGCACTGCCGCCTTCCACGACGTTGAACTGGATCTTCCCGTTCTACG
Organism: Streptosporangiaceae bacterium; assembly: GCA_036502085.1. GTDB lineage: Bacteria > Actinomycetota > Actinomycetes > Streptosporangiales > Streptosporangiaceae > PALSA-505. The sequence continues at coordinate 5,898 of DASXZD010000029.1, read as the reverse complement.
CGATCACGAACGCCAGCGTTTACAACGGCGAGCAGTTCCAGTGGCTGCTGTACCGGCCGCTGTACTTCTTCGGCAACAACGGCAACTCGGCGTCGATCAACTACGCGCTCTCGCCTGCCAACAAGCCTGTGTACAGTAACGGCGGCAAGACCGCCACGATCACCTTCAAGGGCTGGAAGTGGAGCAACGGCGAGTCCGTCGACGCTAGCGACCTGGTCTTCTTCCTGAACATGACCAAGGCCGAGAAGGCCAACTGGTACGCGTACGCACCCGGCCTGCTGCCGGACAATGTGGCCTCCTACAAGGCCACCTCGGCGGACACCATCCAGATCAACCTGACCAGCGCCTACTCCGCCATCTGGTACACCTACAACCAGCTGGCCGAGCTCAACCCGATGCCGAAGGCCTGGGACGTCACGTCCGCGGGTGCGGCGGCAGGCAGCGGTGGCTGTATCACCGACAGCGCAGCGGACGGCTGGGCCAAGTGCAAGGCGGTCTACACCTTCCTGACCGCCCAGGCGAAGATCGCCAACACGTACGCGACCAACCCGCTCTGGCAGGTCGTTGACGGCCCGTGGCGGCTCTCCAGCTACAGCACCGCCGGCAACGTCACCATGGTGCCGAACACTAAGTACTCCGGGCCCCAGAAGGCGCAGATCTCAGCGCTCAAGTGGCTGCCGTACACCACGGACACCACCGAGTACACCGCGCTGAAGACCGGGCAGGTCGACGTGGGTTATATCCCGTCGGCGGACCTGGCGCCAAGGGTAGGGACCGCGGCGGTGCCGTCGGTCAACCCGGTGGGAACTGGCTACAACCTGCAGCCGTTCTACAGCTTCAGCATTTCCTACTACCAGCCCAACTTCAACAACGCGTCGATGGGCCCGGTGTTCAAGCAGCTGTACGTCCGCCAGGCGATGCAGGAGCTCGTGGACCAGCCCGGCATGGACAAGGCGATCTACCGCGGGTACGGCTACCCGACCGCTGGCGCGGTTCCGATGCAGCCGACCAGCACATGGATCCCGTCAGTCCAGAACCAGAATGGCGGCCAGGGACTGTACCCGTTCAGCATCGCCAACGCGACCAAGCTGCTCACCAGCCACGGCTGGAGCAAGGTCAACGGCGTGATGACCTGCCAGACCCCGTCTCTGTGCGGTCCGGGCATCCCGAAGGGCAAGCAGCTCGCGTTTACCATCGACTACTCGACCGGTTCCGTGGCCTTCGGCGACGAGGCGCAGACCTACAAGTCGGACGCGTCCCAGGCGGGCGTCAGCATCAACCTCGTCGGGCAGTCCTTCAACACCATCATCGGTGAGTCCACCCCGTGCAAGCCGGCCCCTGGTAAGTGCACCTGGACCGCGCTCATGTACGGCGGCTGGAGCTTCAACGGTCCCGGCTTCGAGCCCACCGGCGAGCCGCTGTTCCAGACCGGCGCAGGCTCCAACTCGGGTAGCTACTCCAACCCGAAGGAGGACTCGCTGATCAACCTGACCCACACCAGCAGTGCCCTCAGCGATTTCACCAACTACGCCGCTTACACCGACCAGCAGCTGCCCTACATCTGGATGCCGAACAACTACGGCGTCCAGGCCGTGACCAACAAGCTGCACAACGTCACCTTCAACCCGCTCTATACCTTCACCCCCGAGTACTGGTACTTCACCAAGTAGTCATGGGCGGCCCGGCTGCTGTCCCGCACTTCGGTGCGGGACAGCAGTCGGCGCTACGCGCGAATGGGCCGGTATAGAAACCGTGTCCCGAATCAGCCACAATTGCGGCCAGGCACCGCAGGTTACGCCTGCGGCTAGCCGCGGCGGGAGAGGGAGGTTAGCATGACCTGGACCGAGGCCGCAGGCATCGCGCTGCCTGGCCGAGGGGCGGTGGAGCGATGATCGGGTACCTGATCCGGCGGATCGGGCAGTCATTGATCGTCCTGTTCCTGGTGACGGTCATCACGCTAGAGCTCGTCCACCTGTTCCCCGGTGGGCCTATCCCGGCGCTGGTCGGCCCACGTGGCACACCGCAACAGATCGCCTACTACAACAACCTGTACGGCTTCAACAAGCCGTTCTTCGTGCAGTACTACAAGTGGATCTGGCAGCTGCTGCACGGCAACCTTGGCTACTCCCCGAAGCTCAACCTGACGGTCGCCGCCCTGATCGCCCAGGACCTGCCGAAGACCATCATCCTGGTCCTGATCGGCACCGCGGTATCGCTGCTGTTCGGCATTCCGCTCGGCGTCTACCAGGCCGTGCGCCGGTACACGGTCAGCGACTACGTACTGACCGGCGTCTCGTTCCTCGGCTACGCCACCCCCACATTCTTCTTCGGTCTGCTGCTCGTCGAATGGTTTGCCGTCGATACCCGCCTGTTCCCGGCGTTCGCGCCGCAGTCCTCTACGGTCGGCGGGATCCTGTCCCAGCCGCGGGCCCTGGTGCTGCCGGTGATTGCCTACGCCTTCCTGCTCTACGCGCTGTGGAGCCGGTACATGCGCTCATCGGTGATGGACAACCTGGTCCAGGACTACGTGCGCACGGCTAGGGCCAAGGGCGCCAGCGAGCGCCGGGTGCTGTGGGTGCACGTCTTCCGCAACTCGCTGATCTCGATTGTGACGCTGCTCGGGCTCTCGCTGCCGACGCTGGTCGCCGGGGCGATCTTTATCGAGGTCGTGTTCAACTACCCGGGTATGGGCCTGGCTTTCTACACCGCGGCGACGAACGTCGACTACGAGACATTGCTCGGGTTCACGGTGCTCGCCACGGTAGCGACGATCCTCGGGAACCTGCTCGCCGACATCGGTTACGCGGTCCTCGACCCGAGAGTGAGGTACAGCTGATGGCCATGATCACTCCGCCGCCCGCCGATCCCGGTGCCGGGGCCGATCCGCGTGGCGTCGGGACACTGACCGCCGTCGAGGCCGCCGAGCTTGGTCTTGCTCCCGCGCAGAAGCCACGGGGTATGCTCCGCCGCGGCTGGGAGGTCTTCGCCGAGAACAAGCTCGCGCTCGTGGCTATCGGCGTCTTGGTCTTCATTGTGCTGTTCTGCTTCGTCGGACCGCTCATCTACAAGACGAACCAGGTCAATACCAACCTCGGCCTGACGCTGTGCCCACCCAGCGGCAAGCACCTGCTCGGCTGCAACAACCTGGGCTACGACGAACTCGGCCGGCTCATGACCGGCGGCCAGACCTCGATTGAAGTCGGTCTCGCGGCCGCAGTGGTCGCAGTTCTGTTCGGCACCCTCTACGGGGCAATCTCCGGGTTCATCGGCGGCGCGCTCGATGCCCTGCTGATGCGCGTCGTGGACGCGGGGCTGTCCATCCCCGCCGTCATGGTCGTCATCATCCTGTCGGTGATCTTCCACCCGGACCCGATCATCATGATCTTCATCATCGCCGCGTTCTACTGGCTGGGCGTCGCCCGGCTGGTCCGCGGCGAAACGCTGAGCTTGCGCACCCGGGAGTACGTACAGGCGGTCAAGGTGGTCGGCGGCGGCAGCATGCGGGCCGTCATCCGGCACGTCGTGCCGAACGCTATCGGCACGATCATCGTGCAGGCCACGTTCGCCGTGGCCGACTCGATCCTGATCCTGTCCGGGCTGGGCTTCCTCGGACTCGGCGTCCAGCCGCCCTCGACCGACTGGGGATCGATGCTCTCCGGCGGACTCACGTACGTCCAGGGGGGCAACTACTGGTGGCTGATCTACCCGCCTGGCATCGCGATCATCCTGACCTGCATCGCATTCAACTTCATCGGCGACGCGCTCCGCGACGCCTTCGAGACCCGGCTGCAGCGCCGGTAGGAGGGCTGAGACAGTGGCGCCGCTACTGGAAATCGAGAACCTGCGTACTCATATCCGGCTCAAGCGTGCGACGGTACACGCGATCAATGGCGTGAACCTGCACGTGAATCCGGGCGAAACCCTCGGCATCGTGGGCGAGTCGGGCTGCGGCAAGACGATGACCGCGCTGTCGGTCATGAACCTGCTCCCGGTCGGCGGTCACATCGTCGAGGGCAGCGTCAAGCTCGAAGGCCAGGACATCACCGGGCTTGACGACGAGGTCATGCGCAGGATCCGGGGCAACAAGATCGGGATGATCTTCCAGGACCCGCTGACCTCGCTGAACCCAACGATGACCGTCGGCCATCAGATCGCCGAGGCGGTCATGCTGCACCGCAAGGTGTCGAAGCAGCAGGCCTACGACCGCGCGGCCGAGGTACTGGACCTGGTCGGCCTGCCGAAGGCTAAGGAGCGGATCGCCGAATTTCCGCACCAGTTCTCCGGCGGCATGCGGCAGCGCGTGATGATCGCCATGGCGCTTTCGTGCGCGCCGCAACTGCTCATCGCCGACGAGCCGACCACCGCCCTCGACGTGACGATCCAGAAGCAGATCCTCGAGCTCATCGATGACCTGCGGCTGCGGCTGGGAATGGCCGTCATCCTGGTCACGCACGACCTGGGAGTAATCGCCGGACGTGCCGACCGGGTGGCGGTCATGTACGCCGGCGAGGTCGTCGAGACGACGAACACCCCGACGCTGTTCGCCAACCCGCGGCACCCGTATACCGAGGCGCTGTTCCAGTCGCTGCCGGACAAGGCGGCCGGGCAGCACCGCGCGAAGCTGTACTCGATCCCCGGGATTCCGCCGGACCTGCTCAACCCGTCAGGGGCGTGCCCGTTCGCGCCGCGCTGCCGGTATGCCACGGACAAGTGCCGCCAGGAGTTGCCGAGGCTGCTGGGTGACCGGCCAGAGCACCAGTTCGCGTGCTTCCACCCGGTGGGCGATGTAGAGAAGTCCAAGCCCACCGCGGCCGCGGCAGAGGCCGTGCTTGAGGCGGCGGCCGCGGACACGGAGGCTCCCAAGATCGAAGTCGCTGCGAACGGCGCCGAGATCCTGCTGAGCCTCGAGGATCTGGTCAAGAACTTCCCGGTGGTCAAGGGGGCCGTCCTGCAGCGGCGGGTCGGCTGGCTCAGCGCGGTCTCCGAGGTAAGTTTCAGCATCAGGCAGGGCCAGACCTTCGGGATGGTCGGCGAGTCCGGCTGCGGGAAGACCACGATCGGCCGGATGGTCGTCGGCCTGGAGAAGCCGACCAGCGGAGTCATCAACTTCAGGGGCAAGGACCTGGCCAAGGCGAGCGGCCGTGAATACCGGCGGCAGCGCCAGAAGATTCAGTTCATGTTCCAGGACTCCTACGCGTCGCTCGATCCCCGGATGCGGGCAGGCACGATCCTGCGCGAACCGCTCGTGGTGCAGGGCATCGGCTCGCGCGCGGAGCAGCAGAGCCGGGTAGAGGAGATGCTCGATCACGTCGGGCTGCCCAAGCAGGCCACCGAACGGTATCCGCACGAGTTCTCCGGCGGTCAGCGGCAGCGGCTCGGCTTCGCCCGGGCGCTGATGCTGTCGCCGGACCTCATCGTGGCCGACGAGCCGGTGTCTGCGCTCGACGTATCGATCCAGGCCCAGGTGCTCAACATGATGCGCGAGCTGCAGAGCCGACTGGGGCTCACGTACCTGTTCATCTCGCATGACCTGGCCGTGGTGCGCTACCTGTCCGATCAGATCGGCGTCATGTACCTGGGCAAGCTGGTCGAGGTCGGCCCGGCCGACGAGGTTTACCTCACGCCAGCCCATCCGTACACGAGGGGGCTTATCGACTCGGCACCGGTCGCTGACCCGGTCGCTGAGAAGGCGAAGGTCAGCGAGGGCGTCACCGGGGAACTGCCGAGTGCGATCTCGCCGCCCTCGGGCTGCCGGTTCCGCACTCGGTGCCCGAAAGCCCAGGAGAAGTGCGCCGAAGTGGAGCCGCCGCTCACCCCGTTCAGCTCGAACGGGCACATGGCGGCCTGTCATTTCCCGCTGCAGCCCGTGCTGGCCAGAGCGGCCGCTCCCTCCACTGC
>DASXZD010000028.1:0-12573 GCA_036502085.1 Streptosporangiaceae bacterium | reverse complement strand
TGACGCGAGTGTCTGCCAAGAAGCGGAGTTCTCGCCAGCGCAGGACCCCCCGCCAGGGCGTCAGCGGCAACCCGCAGCGGCGCGCCCAGCAGTTGCGGCAGGAGCGGGGGGACCCGGATCGGGCCGCGTTCCGGGAGCTGGCCTATCGCCTGGCCGGCGGAGCGCCGGCCGCAGCGTGGTGGCGGGAATCCCACAGGCGCATTCTCGCCCGGGCCCGGGCCCTGACCTGGCCGTCTCGCCAGGTCGATCTGGAGACGCAGGCCTGCCAGGTCGTGGGCGATGAGTTCTACGATCGCCTCCAGTCCGCGGAGACAGGCCTTCATCCATCTCAGTGGCTGCGCGCCCTCACGGAGGAGACCGGGACGGCGCTGCGCGCGGCACTGGCCGCGGGCGCTGACGACTGGCAGGGGCTATGGGCGCTGCTATGCGGACTGGCTCTGATAGCTCCCCGGACGGTCGACGACTCGCGAGGCAGCACCGCCCCGGGCAGCCGCGAGGCGTTCCCCGGCATCAAGGATCCCCAGGAGACCGCGCTGGCCGAAGCAGGCAAGATCGCCGAGTTGCTGGCGAGCCGCGGGCTGGATCCCGGCGCCAGCTGCCCGGCCGATGGTTCCTGGCAGGTCGGGGAACCCCTGCTTGCCCGGGACGTGTACGGCAGCCGCCTGCTGCTCATGGCCCCGTTCAGCCATGACGGGGGCACACCGGACCACTGGTATGCCTGGGACATCGACGTGTGCTGGATCGCCGTCGTCGCTGGCGCCGGCGCGTTCGCCTCGGCCGAGGACGCGCTGCGTGAGTGGCGCGACGCCGTCGGCCCGGCAGCCTCCGGAGCGGCGCTGTCGCCGTGCGCGGCGGGGATGACCGCCAGGGTGCTGGCCCCATGCCTGCAGACCGGGTTCCTGGCGGACATGCTCCAGGGGCGGGAGCCTCGCGAACTCATCCGCGAGTACTACCGGCTCCGGCGCCGTGCCCGCGACCTGACCGTATCCGTGGACGCCGGCGCAGGCTCGTCCCCGTTTGACGCCGGTCATGTCCATGACGCGTTCCTGGATTGGTACGCCGGACGGCACGATGACGTCCCCGAGACAGCGGCGGAGGCGACGGGCACCATCCTCGACGAGTGGGGACCGCAGGAGAATCTGGACGAGCGCTCGTTCTACGCCTGTTCGCCGCACCGCATCGAGATGGCGGCGCACCTGATCCGCGATGGTTACCTCCCCGACTACGCCAGCGCGGCGCTCGGGCTGCTGCCGGAGCGGACGGAATGGTGCATCGAGCAAAGCGGGCTCGATGGCGAGGCATCCGCCCGGTCCCGGGAAGCGGCCCGCTTCGCGACTTCGAAGCTCGCTGACGACGAGGACGAGGCGGCCGCCGAGGACGACGATGCGCCGTTCCGCCGCCATGAATGAACCGCACCGGCTCGGCCTTCAGCTGTTCGAAGGCCTGCCACCCGGTATACTAGCGGTATGACAGTGACGACGATCAAGGTGCCCAAGGCAACGAGGGACCGGCTGCACCAGCTTGCCGCCGCTGACGGACTTACTCTTGCCCAGGAGATCGACAAGCTGATTAGCCAGCACGCCCCCCAGCCCAAGCCCACGGTCGGAGGGTTCCGCAGCTCGCAGCCGCTGACTGCCGATGAGATCGATGCCGCGCTTGCCGCCGGTTTCGGAAGGTGACACGCATCGTCGTTGACACCAGCGCGATCCTGGCCCTCTTCGACGAGGCGTACGCCGAGCACGCCGCCATAGCCGGGATCGTCACCTCGGACCCGGGCCCATTCGCCGTGTCGCCCATGATCGTGGCCGAGGCCGACTACATGCTGTTCACGCGGCTGGGTGCCGCCGCGGCACGCCGTTTCGCGGCCGATGTTGCCAGCGAGGCCTACGAGCTTGCTGAATGGTCCGCGCGTGACCACGCCGCCGCGGTTGACGTCAGCAACCACTACGGAGACGACAAGGACTACATCGGCATGGCTGACGCCTCGAATGTCGTTCTCGCTGACCGGTACGGCACCACCCGCCTCCTCTCCCTCGATCAGCGGCACTTCCGGAAACTCCTCCCGCTGCGCGGGGGTAGTCACTTCACCTTGCTGCCCTACGACGCCTGATGTCGGACCGCGGACGCGTTTCCGCGGAAACGTTTCACGCAATTGCGTCCGGTGCGCCCAGGATGAATTGGCTGGTCAGGCAGTGCGCGGGGGCAGCGGGTCCTCGAAGGCGGACGGCGGCGGGCAGGAGCACATCAGGTTCCTGTCGCCGTAGGCCTGGTCGATGCGGCGCACCGGGGGCCAGTACTTGGCCTGCCGCGGGCCGCGCCCCGGGTAGGCCGCGTCCTCCCGCTGGTAGGGGTGCTTCCACTCCCCCGCGATCAGCATCTCGGCCGTGTGCGGCGCGTTCTTCAGTGGGTTGTCCTGCGGGTCGTACTCGCCGGATGTCACCCGGTCGATCTCCTGCCTGATCGCGATCATCGCCTCGCAGAACCGGTCGAGCTCGGCCAGTTCCTCGCTCTCGGTCGGCTCGATCATCAGCGTGCCCGCCACCGGGAACGACATCGTCGGCGCGTGGAAGCCGTAGTCGATCAGCCGCTTGGCCACGTCGTCCACGGTGATCCCGGTCTCCTTGGTCAGCGGCCGCAGGTCGATCACGCACTCGTGCGCCACCAGCCCGCCGCGCCCGGTGTAGAGCACCGGGTAGTGCGGGGCCAGCCGCACCGCCACGTAGTTGGCGGCCAGGATCGCCACCTGAGTGGCCTGCCGCAGGCCCTCGGCGCCCATCATCGCGATGTAGGCCCAGGAGATCGGCAGGATGCCCGCCGAGCCGTGCGGAGCCGCCGCCACCGGGCCGACCGCGGCAGCCGTGCCGGAGCCAGAGCCGGAGCCAGAGCCCGAGCCGGAGCCAGAGCCACGGCCAGGCAGGTACGGCGCCAGGTGCGCCCTGACCGCGGTCGGGCCGACGCCGGGGCCGCCGCCGCCGTGCGGGATGCAGAAGGTCTTGTGCAGGTTCAGGTGCGACACGTCGGCGCCGAACTCGCCCGGCCGGGCCAGGCCGACCAGCGCGTTCAGGTTGGCCCCGTCGATGTACACCTGGCCGCCGGCGGCGTGCACGGCGTCGCACACCCGGGTCACGTTCTCCTCGTAGATGCCGCTGGTAGACGGGTAGGTCAGCATGATCGCCGCGAGCCGGCCGGCGTGCGCCTCGAGCTTGGCCGCCAGGTCGTCGTCGCGCACCGCCCCGTCAGGCCCGCAGCCCACCACGACCACCCGCAGCCCGGCCAGCACCGCGCTGGCCGCGTTCGTGCCGTGCGCGGACTCGGGGATCAGGCACACGTCGCGCTCAGGCGCGCCGCGCGCGGCGTGGTACGCCCTGATTGCGAGCAGCCCGGCCAGCTCGCCCTGCGATCCGGCGTTCGGCTGCAGCGACACCGCGTCGTAGCCGGTGATCTCGGCCAGCATCCTCTCCAGCCCGGCGATCAGCTCCGCGTAGCCTGCGGTCTGCCCAGCCGGGGCGTACGGGTGCATGTCGGCGAACTCCGGCCAGCTGATCGGCTCCATCTCGGCCGCCGCGTTCAGCTTCATCGTGCACGAGCCCAGCGGGATCATCGACCGGTCCAGCGCGATGTCGTAGTTGACCAGCCTGCGCAGGTACCTGAGCATCCCGGTCTCGGTCCGGTGCCGGCTGAACACCGGGTGGGTGAGAAACTCCGAGCTGCGCCGCAGCCCGGCCGGCAGCTCGTCAGCCACCTCGCCCGCCAGCAAGCCCGCCGCCACGCCCGCCGCCACGCCAGCAGACCCCCCGCCGCCGCCCGGGCACAACGCGGCCGCGACCTCGCTCAGCTGCTCCTCGGTCGTGGTCTCGTCGCAGGAGATCTGGAACGTGTCGGCGTCGGCCAGGTACAGGTTGTAGCCGGCCTCGCGGGCCCGCCGCACCGCGTCGGCCGCGCCGCCGGGCCAGCGCACCCGTACCGTGTCGAAGAACCCGCCGCCGGCCACGTCGAGCCCGCGGGAGCGCAGCGTGGCGGCCAGCGACGCGGCCCGCCGGTGCACCCGCAGCGCTATCTCGGCCAGCCCGCCGGGCCCGTGGTAGCACGCGTACATGGCGGCGATGACGGCCAGCAGCACCTGCGCGGTGCAGATGTTGCTGGTCGCCTTCTCCCGCCGGATGTGCTGCTCCCTGGCCTGCAGCGCGAGCCGGTACGCGGGCATCCCGTCCGCGTCCACGGACACGCCGACCAGCCGCCCGGGCAGCTGGCGCTTGAGTGCGTCGCGCACCGCGATGTATCCGGCGTGCGGTCCGCCGAAGCCCATCGGCACGCCGAACCGCTGGCTGCTGCCGACCGCGACGTCCGCGCCCATCTCGCCCGGCGGCCGCAGCAGCGTCAGCGCCAGCAGATCCGCGGCCACCGCAGCCTGCGCCCCGGCCCGGTGCGCGGCCGCGATGGCCGGCGCCAGGTCGCGGACCGCCCCGCTGGCTCCCGGGTACTGCAGCAGCACCCCGAACAGCTCGCCGTCAGGCTGAGCCGAGATCACCTCAGGCGTGGCCTCCGCGACCACCAGCCTGATGCCGAGCGGCTCGGCCCTGGTGGCCAGCACGGCCAGCGTCTGCGGCAGGCAGTCGGCGTCGGCCAGGAAGATGCTGCCCTTCCCGGTCACCCGCCGGGCCAGCGTCATCGCCTCGGCGGCGGCGGTCGCCTCGTCCAGCAGCGACGCGCCCGCCACCGGCAGTGCGGTCAGGTCGGCCACCATCGTCTGGAAGTTCAGCAGGGCCTCGAGCCTGCCCTGCGAGATCTCCGGCTGGTACGGCGTGTAGGCGGTGTACCAGCCCGGGTTCTCCAGCAGGTTGCGGCGGATCACCGCGGGCGTCACCGTCGGGTAGTAGCCGAGGCCGATCATCGAGGTGAGGACCTGGTTCTGCCCGCCCAGCCTGCGCAGCTCGGCCTGCGCGGCCGGCTCGGACAGCGGGGGCGGCAGGTCCAGCGGCCGGTCCGCCGCGATCTCGGCGGGAAGCGCGGCGCTGGTGAGCTCGTCAAGCGAGGCGTGGCCGATCGCCGCGAGCATCTGCTTCTGCTCGGCCGCCGACGGCCCGATGTGACGATGCGCGAAGCTCATGTGAGAGACCTCCGGGGCTGGCTCGGATGGACTCCCCCTCTGTCACCGGCAGTGCACGTCTTCGCACGCGATTCCAGAGACGCCTGGCTCGTCCGGTCCTTGGGCCTGAGAGGTTCCGGGGAGGTTGCCCCTTCGGCGCTCCCGGCTGGTTGCGGGGAGACTCTCCCGGACGAGGTGATCGGCTATCTGCCGAGCCTACCCGAGCCGATTAGGGTCCGGCCCGCGGACACGCATCGCGCTCACTGCCTCACTGCACGGGAAGGGCTAACGGGCCGCCTGGCGAGTAGCCGAGAACCTGGCCGCCCAGCAGGTAGCCGACGTATTGGAAGTAGAGGCTGAACAGGCTCGGATGGTACTCCGACCGGGCGGCGACCAGGACAAAGCCGGCCACGACCAGGACCGCCGAGACGCCGGCCGCGGCCAGGTTGACGGCCCACGACCGCTGCAGCGTCGCCGCCGCTAACGCGTAGGGCAGGCCGCCGCCCGCGTACCCCAGGACAAGCGAGGCCGGCGTCCCGAACCTCGCGACGAGCGTGACGGTGGCCGCGAAGAGCCAGGCGGCGCTGCCGACCCCGGCGACCAGCAGCACCAACAGCATCCGGCCGCGGACGTCCTGCGGCAGCCAGGAGGTCCAGGGCGCGCGCAGCGCGAGTACCACCAGGACGAGAACAAGCGCGGCCGCCAGGGTCAGCACCCCAAGCTCGGCCAGCGCGGGCAGCCCGTCGAGCGGGGCGACCGGCGGCACGGGCGAGAGCTGCCCAGGAAAGACCGACGGCGGGTAGGCCAGGAAGAGCGCCGCCACCGAGCCCATGGTCGCCGAGCCGACGATCCAGATGTAGCCGAGCTGCCGGACCGGCGGGGTCAGGCGCCCGACGCTCATCCTGGCGGCGGCCGACACTCCCCCAGTCCCGCCACTTTCCGGGTCTAGGTCAGCCGGTCTTGCGGGCGCGGCGGGCGGCAAGCTCGTCGCCGCCCCCCGCGCCAGGCACTGCGTCCTCGGCCGGGACCGACGGCAGCTCGGCAAGGCTGCCCTCGACCTCCCGCCAGACCTTGCCGAGCGCGATGCCGAAGACGCCCTGCCCGCCCGCCAGCAGGTCCACTACCTCGTCCGCGGACGTGCACTCGTAGACGCTGACGCCGTCGCTCATCAGCGTGACCTGCGCCAGGTGCGTCAGGCCGCGCTCGCGCAGGTACCCGACGGCGGTGCGAATCTGCTGCAGCGAGATCCCGGTCTCCAGCAGCCGCTTGACCACCTTGAGCACCAGGATGTCGCGGAAGCTGTACAGCCGCTGCGAGCCGGAGCCGTGCGCGGCCCGGACGCTGGGCTCCACCAGCTCGGTCCTGGCCCAGTAGTCGAGCTGGCGGTAGGTGATCCCGGCCGCCGCGCAGGCGGTGGGACCGCGGTAGCCGGTGGCGTCGTCGCCCTCGCCCAACTCCTCGCCGAACAGTAGGCCCTGCTCGCCGGCCTGCCTGGCTGCGGTGGACCAGGCCGGATCGCCGGACCAGCCGCTCTCGCCCCTTGTTGCCGTCACGCCCACCTCCGACGGACCTGGTGCCCGTATCGCGACGCTAGGCCGGCAACCCCGGGGCCGTCAACGATCGCACCCGGCGCGTCGCCGACTGTGCGCGGAATACAGGGGAATTTCACGTCATGTTCAGGTCGAGCGACCGAAGTCTTCCGGGGTGATCGTGTCGAGAAACTCGCGGAACTTCTCGACCTCGTCCTCCTGCTCGTCCGGGATGGGCACGCCGGCCTCGTCCAGGATCTCGTCGCTAGCGAAGATCTCGGCCCCGGTGCGGAGCGCGAGCGCGATCGAGTCCGAAGGCCGCGCGCTCACTTCCTTCCCGTTCGAGAACACAAGATCGGCGAAGTAGATCCCGTCCCTGAGCTCGGTGATCTTGACCGTGCGCAGCTGGACGCCGAGCGCCTCCAGCACGTCACGCAGCAGATCGTGCGTAAGCGGCCGGGGCGGGACCATGCCCTGCTGCGCGAACGCAATGGCCGTGGCCTCGACGGCGCCGATCCAGATCGGCAGGTACCTTTCGCCCTGCATTTCCTTGAGCAGGACGATGGGCTGGTTCGTTGGCATCTCGACCCGGACGCCGACGACCTCCATCTGCCTCACGGCGGCTCCTCGACTCGGTCAACCCTTTGGCCCTGATCCGGGGCGCTCCCCCTGTCAAAGTACACCCGCCATCGCGCCGCACCAGACCTCGGCCCGGGTCATCTCGGCTACGCAAGCGCTACGCCAGCCCCGCTTCGCCGAGCTCGGCCTCGACCAGCGCGGCGTGCAGCCGCATGGAAAGCGCCGCGATATCGCGGGCAGTCTGGCCAGCCCGCTCGGCCGCGCCGGCGCTCCGCTGCCGCAGCATCGGGGCGACCACCTGCTCGATCAGCGACGCCTCCCGCTGGGCCGCGGCCTTGATCGCGGTCAGGTGCCTGGCCTGCACGCCGAACCTGTCCAGCGCCGCTGCCACCGACGCCACCGCCAGCGCGTCCTGGCCGTACTGCCGCCCCCGCCGGTGCACCAGGCCGTACTCCTCGAGCTCGTCCAGGCGGACCGAGTCGATGCCGGTCGCCGCCAGCAGCTCGGCCCGGCTCAGCATCCCCCCCACGGGCTGCGGCAGCAGCTCGCCGTCGGGCGAATCGAGCTTTTCCTTGATCACCCGCAGCGGGAGATAATGATCACGCTGGGCGGTCAGGATGTAGCGCAGCCGCTGCACGTCATGCCGGTTGAACCTGCGGTACCCGGACGGCGACCGGGCTGGCTCGATCAGCCCCTCGGCCTCCAGGAACCGGATCTTCGAGATCTTGATGTCGGGGAACTCTCCGCTGAGCTGGGCCAGCACCTCGCCGATGCCGAAGTAGGCGGCGCTTGTCGTGGCCGGCTGACCGCTCATGCGTCGACCTGCACGCCCCCGCCGCCGACCTCATCGCGCGCCGGATTGATGAGGAAGACCAGCCGGAACTTGCCCACCTGGACCTCGTCGCCGCTCTCCAGGCCGCTCTCCTCGATGCGCTCGCGGTTCACGTAGGTGCCGTTCAGGCTGCCCACGTCGCGCACGGTGAACACCGCGCCACGCCGGTAGAACTCGGCATGCCTGCGGGACACGGTCACGTCGTCGAGGAAGATGTCGCTCGCCGGGTGCCGGCCCGCCGTGGTGAGGTCGCTGTCGAGCAGGAACCTGCTGCCGGCGTTCGGCCCGCGCCTGACCACGAGCAGGGCGGTGCCGAGCGGCAGCGCCTCGACCATCGCCGCGTCGGCGGCGGGCTCGTCGGCCGGCTCAGGCTCGGCCGGCTCCCACCCGCCGCGCAGCGAGATCGTGGAGGTGGACTCGCCCGGCCGCTCCAGCGGCGCACCGCAATGCGAGCAGTAGCGGGCATCTTCCGGATTGGGGCGGCCGCACCGGGTGCAGTAGACGCTCGCCATTACCTCGTCCGACCTCCCCTCCGCTAGCCATGCACTCGTGCCCAGGCCCGCATGACTGGCCTGCGGCGTGAACTCAGGTGATGGTGTCAACGCTACCTGTGCCGCCGCGCGCCGGTCCACGCGCCACGCGAGGCGCCGGCGCCTCTGCCACATCAGGCCGCACCTCCGACCGACCGTCACGAGACCAACCACCGGACAAAAGCTAAGATAACGACCTGGATTGTCTCACGCTGCGTGTTCTCGCGGGGAGGCTTCACCGGCCCGGTCCGCCCGCACACGGCGCGCAACGACCGGGCGCGCGAGCCCAGCGCGCGAGCCCGGCAGAGCGGATCAGAGCCCGCCCTGCTCCACCACCCCGGCCCACTCGTTGAGCAGCGCCTGCGCGGCGTCCTCGTCCGTCCCTTCCGCCCACAGGTGCGTAACCGGCTCGGCCGGGTCGGGCAGGACCAGCACCCAGCCGGAGTCATCGGCGATCCTGACCCCGTCGGTGGTGTCCACCGGCCGGTCCCCGGCCACCTCGACCACCGCCCGCATCACGCCGCCCTTGGTCGCCCAGGGCGTCGGCACCGACCGCCGGAGCAAGTGCGCGCGCGGGATCCGCGCGTCAATCTGGCTCAGCGTGAGCCTGGCCCTGGCCACCAGCCCGAGTATCCGTGTGAAGGCGGCTATGCCATCCACCGTTCGGGAAAATTCTGGGACTATAAACCCGCCACGGCCGTCAGCGGCGAGAATCACGTCATCGGCCGCGGCCGCCGCGGTCAGCATGTCCATCGAGGTCGCGGTCCACTCGACCTGGACGCCGTGGAACTTGCACACCTGCTCGGCCACCCGGGTGGTGGTCACCGGCAGCGCGACCCGGCCCGACTTGCGCTCCGCCGCGACCAGGTCGAGCACGACGAGCAGCGCCCGGTCGTCGCTGATCACCTGGCCCTTCTCGTTGAGCAGCGCGATCCGCTCCCCCACCGGGTCGAACCGCACGCCGAACGCCGCCCCCGACGACGAGACGATCTCGGCGAGCCGCTGCAGGCCGGCCCGGGTCTGGGCCAGCGTCTGGGTCGGCGACGCCTCGTCCAGCCGGTTGTTCACCGTCAGCACGTCCACGCCGATCAGCCCGAGCAGCCCGGGCAGCACCAGCGAGGCGGTGCCGCCGGAGCAGTCCGCCACCAGCTTGAGCCCGGCGTCCTGCACGCCGTCCATGTCCACGCAGCGCAGCAGTTCCCTGGTGTAGGACTCGATGATCCGCGGCGGGTAGGACAGCTCGGCCATCTCGCCGGGGAACGCCCGCCGGTACTCCTCGCGGGAGAACACCCGCTCCAGCTTGCTCCGCGCGGCCGGCGACAGGTCGACGCCGCGGTCGTCGAGGAAGAGCAGGTCGATGGACTGCCAGTCGCCGAGTGCGGTACGGATCGCGATGCCGCCGCTGTAGTCGCTGCGCGCCGTCTCGAACCTGGCCACCGGCAGCGCCTGCGCCTCCAGGTCGACGACGTTGATCGCGCTGGCGTTGAGCGCCGCCTGCACCGCCCGCTTGAACGTGCGGGCCGCCCGCGACGCGTCCCTGGACGTGGTGACGGTCGAGCCCTTCTTCAGCGTGCTCGCGTACGCGCTGGCCAGCCGCACGCACAGCTCCGGCGTGATCTCGACGTTGATCAGCCCGGACACGCCGCGGCGGCCGAACAGGGTGCGCTGGCCGCGCGATTCCCAGATCACGCTGGTGTTGACCACCGCGCCGGCCTCGATCGTCTTGAACGGGTAGACCTTCACTCCGGCCGACAGGTACGCCTCGGGCTCGATCATGCACTCGTCGCCGACGACGGCGTTCTCCTCGATCGTGGCCGAGGCCATCACGTCGGTCTTCTTGCCGATCACGCAGCCGCGCAGCGTCACGCCCTGGCCGACGTAGACGTTGGAGTGCACGACGGCGCGGTGCAGGAACGCGCCCTCCTTGACTACCACGTTGCTGCCGATCACGGTGTACTCGCGCACCGTGGCGCCGCTCTCGATCTTGGTGTAGTCGCCGATCACGAGCGGCCCGGTGAGCAGCGCCTCGGGGTCGACCTCGGCGCCTTCGGCGATCCACACGCCCGGCGACACCTCGAACCCGTCGATGTCCACGCTGACCCGGCCGGCCAGCGCGTCCGCCTGGGCCTTCAGGTAGCTCTCGTGCGTGCCGACGTCCTCCCAGTAGCCCTCGCCCACCCAGCCGTACAGCGGCGCGCCGCGCTCGAGCAGCTGGGGGAACACGTCGTGCGACCAGTCGCACACCTCGCCAGGCGGCACCTCGGCGAGCACCTCAGGCTGCATCACGTAGACGCCGGTGTTCACCGTGTCCGAGAACACCTGGCCCCAGGTGGGCTTCTCCAGGAACCGCTGGATCCGCCCGTCCTCGTCCGCGATCACGATGCCGAACTCCAGCGGGTTGGGCACCCGGCTGAGCGCGACCGTCACCATCGCGCCCTTCTGCTTGTGGAACTTGACCAGTTCCGACAGGTCGATGTCGGTCAGCGCGTCACCGGAGATGACCAGGAACGGCTCGTCGCGCAGCGCGTCCTGCGCGTTCTGCACGCTGCCGGCCGTGCCGAGCGGCATCTCCTCGGTGGCGTACTGCAGGCTCAGCCCGACGTCCTCGCCGTCGCCGAAGTAGTTGCGCACCTGCGAAGCGAGGAACTGGACGGTGACCACGGTCTCGGTGAAGCCATGCCGCTTGAGCAGCCGCAGCACATGCTCCATGATCGGCTTGTTGACGACGGGCAGCATCGGTTTGGGCTGGTTCGCGGTCATCGGCCTGAGCCGAGTTCCCTCCCCGCCCGCCATCACGACGGCCTTCACCGCTGACGCAGCTCCTCTCTGCCTGTGCCCGGGACTGAACTGTCTGGACTGCCCTGATTTACGGGTATCAATCCCGTCAGCAGGCGGCGCGCCTGGGTCAGGTACAGCGCCCCGGCTGACCAGTACAGCGCGGCGCCCCAGATCGCGAAGGCCCAGCCGGCAATCCTCGCGAACGTGGCCCACGGCCCGGCGTGCGAGCCGAGGAACAGCAGCGGGAACGCGTACAGCAGGCACAGGGTGGCGGCCTTGCCGACGAAGCTGACCTGCAGCGGGCCGAATCCGCGCCGGCGCAGCACGGCCAGCGCCACGCCGACCGCGATCTCGCGGACGGCCAGCAGGCCGACCAGCCACCACGGGACGATCCCCCGCACGGCCAGCCCGACCAGCGCGGCCGCGATGTACAGCCGGTCCGCCGCCGGGTCGAGGAGCCGGCCGAGCCTGCTCTCCTGGTTGAGCGCCCTGGCGATCTTGCCGTCCAGCCAGTCGGACGCCGCCGAGGCGATGAGCACGCCCACCGCCCAGCCGTCGGCCGTCGCCGTCCGCGGGCCGAGCACCAGCCACAGGAAGAGCGGGACGCCGAGCAGCCGGGCGGCACTGATCCCGTTCGGGATCGTGAGCACTCTGTCCACGCTCGGCACCTCCCTCCGGCCTCAGCCCGCCCGGTCCGGCCCGCACTCTGGCCGGATTCCTTCCGGATTCCTCCTGCAGGCCGACCCTACCCGTCGCCGGTCTTCCTACCCGGCAGCCGCCCGCTCCCGGCACCTCCGGCGTACCGCCGTAAAGCTTCAACCATAGATTTCCGAACGCGCTTCGCGACCGGCCCGCGTGACGCAGCACCCGGTCCCCCGCCGCGGCGGGTCTCCTAGACGGCGACGGGTGCCCCCCCCCCAGCCGCTGGCGGGGGAAAGGCACCGGCTGCCTTTCATGATCACGAAGACTTTTGCGTGCCCGGGGGGGCTGTTACAGATTTCTGCGGCTGACTGGTGCGGAAGAGTCTTCACGATCATCGGAGGGCCGACATCGCGGAGCAGTCTGCGGCGCACAATCGGGGCGTACCGGCCCAGCCGCGCAGGCGCAGGACCCTGGCCAGCTCGCCGGCCGTGCGGCAGTCAGGCGCAGTCGGGGCGCAGCGATCCGGCGGCCCGGGCTGGGTGGGGGCAGCCCGGGCTGGCGGCGGCATGACCTGGCGACTTCCCCGGCCACTGGCCG
>DASXZD010000027.1:0-50038 GCA_036502085.1 Streptosporangiaceae bacterium | reverse complement strand
TGCGCAATATTCCCCACTGCTGCCTCCCGTAGGAGTCTGGGCCGTGTCTCAGTCCCAGTGTGGCCGGTCGCCCTCTCAGGCCGGCTACCCGTCGTCGCCTTGGTAGGCCATTACCCTACCAACTAGCTGATAGGCCGCGAGTCCATCCCTAACCGGAGTCCTTTCCACCGCAGCCGATTCCGGCTGAGGTCATATCCGGTATTAATTCCAGTTTCCCGGAGCTATCCCGGTGTTAGGGGCAGGTTACTCACGTGTTACTCACCCGTTCGCCGCTCGAGTACCCCGAAGGGCCTTTCCGCTCGACTTGCATGTGTGAAGCACGCCGCCAGCGTTCGTCCTGAGCCAGGATCAAACTCTCCGTAGATGTCTATATAGCAACCACGCCAGAAGGCGCGGGATGCTGACACATTAAGAGTGCTCCAGCCGGACAAGCCGGTCGAAGCGATCTTGGCAAAAATTCGTCACGAGAAGGGCACCCAGAATGGATGCACTCCCCATTGACGGGGTGTTGTGCATATGCACTGGCTTTTAGCACGCTGTTGAGTTCTCAAGGTACGGACGCACACCGTTGAAGGACTCTCATCCTTCTCGGGGGCAACCCTGCTAACTTACCAGGTGTCCCTGGCCCGGTCAAACCGCTTGTCCGAACCGTTACGCCCTGGCGATTTCCCCTAGCATAGCCCAGGTACGAGGCTGCAGATGCAGATTGCAGTCTCTTGGACACTGCTGGTTGGTTCACCAGGCCCGGCCCATGTACCCGGCCCGCGTTCCTGGCGACAGGTGGAACATTAGCAGCAAGTGACGGGACGTCAAATCGGAGGCTAAGCGGTACCTAGCCTCTGACCTGGACCTCTACCCCTCCGACCGTGCGCTTACCCCTCCTGAGCACGAGAAACTTTCCGTAGAGAAGATCTTCGCTGGCCGGGATTTCGTTCTCGTCTGTCACCTTTCTGTTGTTCAGGTAGGCGCCACCTTCGGCGATCGCGCGCCTGGCGGCCGACCTGCTCGGCACGATCCCGGCCCGCGCCATCAGCTCGGCCACCTGCGGGATCTCCTGCTCAGCGGACGCCGACCCAGTGTTGGGGAGCACACCGACACGAAGACTGCCCTCGCCAGCCAGCCGTACCGCCGACGCCGGCACCTGGACCGCGGTGGCCGGCACCTCACCGAGCGCCGCGATCAGGGTCGCCTCGTCCAGCGCGGCGAGGTCGCCCTGGCCGAACAGCGCCCTGCTGGCCGCCTCCGCGCGCTGGTACTCCGCTTCGCCGTGCACGAGCGTCGTCACGTCGCGGGCCAGCACCCGCTGCGCCTCGCGCGCGGCCGGGCGCTCCGCGGTGGCCCGCTCGAGCTCGGCGATCTCCTCCCGCGTCCGGAACGTGAACACCTTGAGCAGCGGGCCGACCTCCGCGTCCGTTCGGTTGATCCAGAACTGGAAGAACGCGTACGGGCTCATCAGGTCGGCGCTGAGCCAGATCGCGCCGCCCGCGGTCTTGCCGTACTTGGTCCCGTCCGGCTTGGTGATCAGCGGCGTGGCCAGGGCGTGCACCGAAGCGCCCTCGGCGCGCCTGATCAGGTCGACTCCGGCCACCAGGTTTCCCCACTGGTCGCTGCCGCCGACCTGCAGCGTGCAGTCGTGCCTGCGGTGCAGTTCCAGGTAGTCCATCGCCTGCAGGATCTGGTAGCTGAACTCGGTGTAGGTGATCCCGCCCGCTTCCAGCCTGCCCCGCACCGACTCCTTGGCCAGCATCTGGTTGACCGAGAAGTGCTTGCCGATCTCGCGCAGGAAATCCAGCGCGGACAGGTCCTGCGTCCAGTCCAGGTTGCTGACCAGGCGCGCGCCGGACTGCCCCGGGCCGAAGTCGATAAATCGATCTATCTCCGCACGGAACCGGGCGGCCCAGCCGGCCACCACCTCGCGCGGGCTCAGCACGCGCTCGACCGATTTGCCGCTCGGATCGCCGATCAGGCCGGTCGCACCCCCTACCAGGCCGATCGGCCGGTGTCCGGCCAGCTGCAGACGGCGCAGGGTGAGCAATATCACCAGGTTCCCGATGTGCATGCCCGGCGCGGTCGGGTCGAACCCGGCGTACACGGTCACCGGGCCCGACCGCAGCGCCGCGCGCAGCTCGTCGAGGTCGGTGGACACGGCCAGCAGCCCGCGCCAGGACAGCTCCTCGATGATGTCCGTCACAGTTGCCTCACTGTCTCTTCCCGCTCTCCCGCATCTCCCCGCCGGTCTCGTGTCCCCCGATTCCATGATCATGAAGAGCTTTACGTGCTATGACGCGCAAAACTCTTCGCGATCATGGGCGGGCCACGCTCGCCGGACAGGCTCACCGGACAGGGTAGCGGGCGGGTTAGGGGCGGGCCGAACGCTTTGCGCGGCGGGGCGCGGACGCACGGTAGGCGGACACCGTCGGGTCGCCGTCGATCCAGAACCGCCAGGGCACCTCGGCGGCGGTGCTCACGCCGACCCGCGGCCCGGTGCGGATGCGGCCCGGCGGCCCGGCCGCCGCGCGCACCCGCAGCGGCGACCGCGGATCGCACACGTCCGCGCCGTTGAGCTCGCGGTCGATCCCGAGCGCCTGGCACAGCAGGGCCGGCCCGCGCGCCAGATCCCGGTCCGGGATCGCGCGTCTCCCCCGCCCGACAGAGCCATCCGGGCCGCCAGCCCCGTCACGCCCGACAGAGCTATCCTCCCCGCGAGAGGGCAGGGCGGCGCCGCGCCGGGCTAGGCGGCGCCGCCGGGCTAGGGCGGCGCCTTCGGTGATCGCGGCCGCGCGGAGCAGCACGGCCGAGGCCGTCCCCTCCGGCAGGCACACCAGGTTGACGCAGAAGTGCATCCCGTAGGTGAAGTACACGTATGCGTGCCCCGGCGGCCCGAACATCACCGCGGTCCGCGCCGTCTGTCCCCGGTAGGCGTGCGACGCCGGATCCGCCGCGCCGGTGTAGGCCTCGACCTCGGTGATCATGGCCGCCACGATGCCGTCGGACGTCTCATGCTCGATCACGCAGCCGAGCAGCGCGGGCGCCACCTTCACCGAGCCGCCGCCGAAGAAGCCGCGCGGCAGCAGGGCAGTCCGCGCGCGGCCGGCCCGCGCGGCGCCCGCGCCCGACTCCGCTCCCCAGCCCGCGACGATCCCGCCCGCAGCTTCGGCCGGCATCGCTAGCGCGCGCCCCAGGCGGCGTCGGCGTCCACCGTGTCCCGCAGCGCGGCGAGCTGCTCGGTCACCCTGACCGCTGCGGTGCCGCCGTGGCCCTGGCGCGCGGCGATCGCCCCGGCCGACGACAGCACCTCACGAACGTCCGGCGTCAGGTGCGGCGAGATGTGCGCCAGGTCGGCGTCGCTCACCGCGCCGAAGTCAACCTCGTGCACCTGGCACCACACGACCAGATGGCCGACGATCTCGTGCGCCTCCCGGAACGGCACGCCGCGGCGGACCAGCAGCTCGGCCAGGTCGGTGGCCAGCGAGAAACCTTCGGTCGCCGAAGCGGCCAGCCGGCCCACATGGATCCGCAGCGTGGACACCAGGCCGGCCAGCGCCGGGAGCACGAGCAGCAGGGTGTCCACCGCGTCGAACACGGGCTCCTTGTCCTCTTGCAGGTCCCGGTTGTAGGTCAGCGGCAGGCCCTTGAGCGTGACGAGCAGCCCGGTCAGGCCGCCGATCAGCCGGCCGGCCTTGCCGCGGGCCAGCTCGGCCACGTCCGGGTTCTTCTTCTGCGGCATGATCGACGAGCCTGTCGCGTAGGCGTCGTCGATCTCGGCCCAGCCGAACTCCTGCGACGACCAGAGCACGATCTCCTCGCCGAGCCGGGACAGGTGCACGCCGGTCAGGGCGGCCGCGAAGCAGAACTCCGCGGCGAAGTCCCGGTCGCTCACCGCGTCCATCGAGTTGGCGGCGGGCGCGGTGAAGCCAAGCTCGGCGGCCACGCTGAGCGCGTCGAGCTCCAGCGACGAGCCGGCCAGCGCGCCGGCCCCCAGCGGGCAGATCGCCGCCCTGGCGTCCCAGTCGCGCAGCCGGCCGATGTCGCGGGCCAGCGCCTGCGCGTGCGCGAGCAGCTGGTGGCCGAACAGCACCGGTTGGGCGTGCTGCAGGTGCGTCATCCCCGGCGCCGCCGTGTCCAGGTGCCGCTGCGCCTGGTCGAGCAGCGCGGTCTGCAGCTCGGCGATCCGGCAGGCGACCAGCCGGGCGTGGTCGCGCAGGTACAGCCGCAGGTCGGTGGCCACCTGGTCGTTACGGCTGCGGCCGGCCCGCAGCTTGCCGCCCAGCGTGCCGAGCCGCTCGAGCAGCCCGCGCTCCAGCGCGGTGTGCACGTCCTCGTCGGCAGCCGACGGCCGGAAGGCGCCGGACCGGCAGGCCGCGGCCAGATCGTCGAGCGCGGCCAGCATCCGGTCGAGCTCGTCGCGGGTCAGCAGGCCGGCCTTGTGCAGCACCCGCGCGTGCGCCCGCGAGGCCAGCAGGTCGTAGGGGGCGAGCCGCCAGTCGAACTGCACGCTGACCGACAGCCGGGCCAGCGCCTCGGCCGGGCCCGACTCGAACCGGCCGCCCCACAGCCGCATCGGCGGCGCCGTCGGCTCGTCCTTCTGCACTGTCATCTGCTCCTCAACGATGCGGTCAGCCGTCTGCGAGCGCCCGGTCCCTGACGGCGGCGATCTTGCTCGGCAGGCCCCACAGCTCGACGAAGCCCTTGGCCAGCGCCTGGTCGAACTCGTCGCCGGTGTCGTACGTGGCCAGCTTGTGATCATAGAGCGAGGCGGCGCTGCGGCGCCCGGTAACCACCGCCTGGCCCGCGTGCAGCCGCACCCTGACCTCGCCGGTGACGTGCCGCGAGGCCGCCGTGATGAACGCGTCGAGCGCCCCCTTGAGCGGCGAGAACCACAGCCCGTCGTAGACCAGCTCGGCCCAGCGCTGCCCGGCCATCCGCTTGAACCTGGCCAGGTCCCGCTCCATGCAGACGTTCTCCAGCTCCTGATGCGCGGTGATCAGCGTGATCGCGCCGGGCGCCTCGTAGATCTCCCGGCTCTTGATGCCGACGAGCCGGTCTTCGACGATGTCCACCCGGCCGACGCCGTGGGCTCCGGCGCGCGCGTTCAGCTCGGCGATGATCTCGGCCGGCGTGCGGGCCGCCCCGTCGATCGCGTCCGGCACCCCGTCGGTGAAGCTCAGCACGAGCTCGTCCGGCGGGCGCGGCACCGAAGGGTCGGCCGTGTAGCCGTACACGTCGTCGTGCGGCGCCTCCCAGATGTCTTCCAGGTGCCCGGTCTCACAGCTGCGGCCCCACAGGTTCTGGTCGATGGAGTACGGCGAGGACGACGTGACGTCGATCGGCAGCCGCTTCTCCTCGGCGAACGCGATGGCCTTGTCCCTGGTCATGCCGGAGTCGCGGACCGGCGCCAGCACGCGCAGCCCGGGCTCCAGGGTGGTCAGGCCCACCTCGAACCGCACCTGGTCGTTGCCCTTGCCGGTGCAGCCGTGCGCCACCAGCGTCGCGCCGTACTCGCGGGCCACCCGGGCCAGGTGGGTGACGATCAGCGGCCGGGACAGCGCCGAGACCAGCGGGTACCTGTCCATGTAGAGGGCGTTCGCGAGCAGCGCCGGCATGCAGTACCGCTCGGCGAACTCGGCCCGCGCGTCCACCACGGCGGCGTCGGCCGCGCCGCAGGCCAGCGCCCGGTCGCGAATCGTGGCCAGGTCCTCGCCGCCCTGCCCGACGTCGATCGCCAGGGCGATCACCTCGGCGCCGGTCAGCTCGGCAATCCAGCCGATGGCGACCGAAGTGTCCAGGCCGCCGGAGTATGCGAGTACCACACGCTGCGTCATATTAGATCCCCATGGTTGTGTCCGCTGTGTACAGATTTGCCTAGCCGCTAGGCCTGCCTGGCGCTCTCGCTGGGCCGGGCCGGCAGTGGCGTCATCCGCCGCTCCGCTGCCGCGCGCCGCTCCGCCAGCCGGAGCAGCGCCGCGGCGACCGACTCCCCGCCGAGCGGGTCCCTGGCGATGACCAGGACGGTGTCGTCGCCGCCCACCGTGCCGAGAATCGACGGCCAGGCCGCGTGATCGATGACCGAGGCGAAGTACTGCGCGGCGCCGGCCGGCGTGCGCAGCACCACCAGGTTGGCGCTGGCCTCCGCGGAGGTCAGCAGCTCCGCGGCGACCCGCGCCAGCCGGCCGCCGGCCGCGTCGTCCGGCACGACCGCATCGCCGGCCGCCTCGGCCGACCCGCCCGGCCAGGCGTGAGCACCCGGCCGCGATCCCGGTCCGCCGGGCTCGCCCGGCAGCGCGTAGACGAGGCTGCCGCCCGCCCCGCGCAGCCGCACCGCGCCGAGTTCTTCCAGGTCACGCGAGAGCGTAGCCTGCGTGACGTGGGTACCGCCCGCCGCCAGCAGCTCGGCGAGCTCCTCCTGCGACCGCACCTCGACGCTGGCCAGGATCGCGGTGATCCTGGCCTGCCGCCCGGCCTTCGTGATCGGGCTGACCGGGGTCATGACCCGCCCGCCTCGGCCAGCAGCCAGGTCAGCAGCGCCTTCTGCGTATGCAGCCGGTTTTCCGCCTGATCCCAGACCCGGCTGCGCGGGCCGTCCAGCACGGCCGCGCTGATTTCCTCGCCGCGATGCGCCGGCAGGCAGTGCAGCACGATACAGCCGGGCTGGGCCAGGGCGAGCTTTTCTTCATTGAGTCCGAACGGTTCCAGGGCTGACGTCCGCTCCTGACGCTGGTCTTCCTGCCCCATGGATGCCCACACGTCGGTGGCCAGCACGTCGGCGCCGCCGGCCGCGGCCGCGGCGTCCGAGCCGACCCGCACGCTGCCGCCGGTGCCCGCGGCGATCGCCTCGGCCTTCGCGAGCACCGCGGCGTCCGGCTGGTAGCGCGCGGGCGTGGCGATCCGCACCGACATCCCGGCGGTCGCCCCGGCGAGCAGGTAGGAGTGCGCCATGTTGCTCGAGCCGTCGCCGAGGAAGGTGAGCATCAGCCCGGCCAGCCCGCCGTGCGCCTCCCGGATCGTCTGCAGGTCGGCGAGCAGCTGGCACGGGTGGAACGCGTCGGTCAGCGCGTTGATCACCGGCACCCCTCCGGCCGCGGCCATCTGCTCGATCCGGTCCTGGCCGAACGTGCGCCACACGATCGCGGCGACCTGGCGGCCGAGCACCCGGGCGGTGTCGCCGATCGGCTCGCCCCTGGCCAGCTGCGCCGACTGCGACTCGATGATCAGCGGCTGGCCGCCGAGCTCGGCGATGCCGACCGCGAACGCGACCCTGGTGCGGGTGGAGGGCTTGTCGAACAGCACGGCGACCGTGCGCGGGCCGGCCAGCGGCCGGTAGCCGAGCCGGTCCTTCTTCATCGCGTCGGCCAGGTCGAGCACCTCGGCCTGCGCGGCCGGCGACAGGTCATCGTCGCGCAGGAAATGGCGCACCACCGCGGAACTCATGACTGACCTTCCGCCGCCGACCCGGACGCGGTCCGCGCCGCGGCGGAGCCTGGCGCTCCTGCCTGGCCGGCTGGCTCACCGCCGACGGCCTCGGCCAGGATGGCCGGCAATGCCGCGGTGAACGCGGCGGCCTGCGCGCTGCTCAAGATCAGCGGCGGCGCCAGCCTGATCGCGTCCGGCTGTACCGCGTTGACCAGGAACCCGGCGCCGCGGCAGGCCACCTCCACCCGCGGCGCGGCCGGTGACGTCAGCGCGATCGCGCGCCACAGGCCGCGGCCGCGCACGCCGGCCAGCAGCGGGTGCGCGACGGCCGCGAGACCGGCCGCGAGTTGCTCCCCCACCTCGGCGGCGTGGCCGAGCAGGCCGTCGGCCTCGATGGTGTCGAGCACGGCGAGCGCCGCGGCGCAGGCCACCGGGTTGCCGCCGAACGTGCTGCCGTGATCTCCCGCGTCCAGCGCGATGCCGCACTCGCCGAGGCCGACGCAGGCGCCGATCGGCAGCCCGCCGCCCAGCCCCTTGGCCAGCGTGAGCACGTCGGGCAGCACGCCGTCGCCCTGGTGGGCGTACCAGCGGCCGGTCCTGCCAATCCCGCTCTGGATCTCGTCGAGCACCAGCAGCGTGCCGGTCGCGTCGCAGGCGTCGCGCGCCGCGCGCAGGTAGCCGTCGGGCGGTGGGATGACCCCGCCCTCGCCGAGGCAGGGCTCGAGGAAGACCGCCGCGCAGTCGTCCCGCACCGCGTCCCGCAGCGCGGCGGCGTCGCCGTAGCCGACGAACCGCACGGTCGGCCCGAACGGCCCGAACGGCTCGCGGATCGACGGCTTCCAGGTCAGCGCCAGCGCTCCGCGGCTCCGGCCATGAAACCCCTGCTCCGCCGCCACGATCACGGTCCGGCCCGGCTGCCCGCGCTTAGCCTGCGCGCGCCGGACCACCTTGAGCGCGGCCTCGTTCGCCTCGGTGCCCGAGTTGGTGAAGAACACCCGGCCCGGCACCCCGGCCAGCGCCAGCAGCCGCTCGGCCAGCCTGACCTCGGGCTCGTGCATGAACAGGTTGCTGACGTGCGCGATCTCGCTGACCTGCCGGGTGACCGCGGCGACGATCGCGGGATGGGCGTGGCCGAGCGCGCTGACCGCGATTCCGCCGATCAGGTCCAGGTACTCCCGTCCGTCGACGTCCCACACCGTGCAGCCCGCGCCGCGGGCCAGCACGACCTCGGGCAGGCCGTACGTCGCCATGATCGACGCGGCGTACCTGTCGCGCAGCAGCTTGCTGTCGTTCACGCCTGATACCCCCTGTGGCCGGCCTCGTCGGGCACCACCATGGTGCCGATGCCGGAGTCGGTGAAGATCTCGAGCAGGACGGAATGCGGCAGCCTGCCGTCGAGCACGTGCGCCTGCGGCACGCCGCCGCGGACCGCGTGCAGGCACGCCTCCATCTTGGGGATCATGCCCGTGCTGAGCATGGGCAGCATGGCCGCGAGCTCGCGGGCCATCAGCTGGCTGATCACCGGGCCGACGTGCTGCGCCGGGTTCGCCGCGGACTCCGGCCAGTCCAGGTAGAGCCCGGCGACGTCGGTGAGCATGACCAGCTTCGCCGCGCCGAGCGCGACGGCGAGCGCGCCGGCGGCGGTGTCGGCGTTCACGTTGTAGACCTCGCCGCCGTCGCCGACGGCCACGCTGGAGATGACCGGGATCCGGCCGTCGGCCAGCAGCGCGCCCACCGCGTCGGGCCGCACCGCCGCGATCTCGCCGACCAGGCCGATGTCGACCTCCTCGCCGTTCACCATGGCGGCCTTCCTGCGCGCGGTGAACAGGCCGGCGTCCTCCCCCGACATGCCCACCGCGAACGGCCCGTGCCGGTTGATCAGTCCCACCACGTCCCGGTTCACCCGTCCGGTGAGCACCATCCGGACGATGTCCATGGCCTCAGGGGTGGTAACCCGCAGGCCGGCCTGGAACGTGCTGGCCAGGCCGAGCCGGTCCAGCATCTCGCTGATCTGCGGCCCGCCGCCGTGCACGACGACCGGGCGCAGCCCGGCGTAGCGGAGGAACACCACGTCCTGGGCGAAGCCGAGCCGCAGCGCCTCGTCGGCCATCGCGTGCCCGCCGTACTTGATCACGACGGTCGCGCCGTGGAAGCGGTTCAGCCAGGGCAGCGCCTCGATCAGCGTGGCCGCCTTGGCCAGGACGCTGGTGCTGGCCGTCATGTCGAATACGCCGTGTTCTCGTGCACGTACGCGACGGTCAGGTCGGTGGTGGAGATCGTGGCGGCGTCGGGACCCGCGGCCAGGTCGATGGTGATCGTCACGTCGCGCGGGCTGAGGTCGACCTTGCCCCGGTCGTCCGCCGCGTACCCGTTGCGGCAGATCCAGATGCCGTTGACCGCGACGTTCAGCTGGTCGGGCTCGAACACGGCGTCGGTCGTGCCCACCGCGGAAAGCACCCGGCCCCAGTTGGGGTCGTCGCCGGCGATCGCGCACTTGAGCAGGGCGCTGCGGGCCACCGCCCGGCCCACCGTCACCGCGTCCCGCTCGCTGGCCGCGCCGACCACCTCGATCGCGATCGCCTTGCCCGCGCCCTCAGCGTCGAGCTGCATCTGCCGGGCCAGGTCGGCGCAGACCGCGGTGAGCTGGCCGGCGAACTCGCCCGGGCCAGGCCGCACCCCGGCGGCGCCGCTGGCCAGCAGCAGCACCGTGTCGTTGGTGGACATGCAGCCGTCGGTGTCCAGCCGGCTGAACGTCGCGTCGGCCGCGGCGCGCAGCGCCGTGTCCAGGTCGCCGGCCGGCAGGTCGGCGTCCGTGGTGAGCACGCACAGCATGGTGGCCAGGCCGGGCGCCAGCATGGCCGCGCCCTTGGCCATCCCGCCGATCGTGTAGCTGCCGCCGCCGGCCGGGCCGGCCGGTCCGGCCCCCCGCCTGAACGCGATCTTGACCACGGTGTCGGTCGTCCTGATCGCGTCGGCCGCGGTCAGGCCGCCGCCACGGGACGCCTCGGCGACCGCCGCGTCGACGGCGGGCAGCAGCTTGTCCATCGGCAGCCGCACGCCGATCAGCCCGGTCGAGCACACGGCGACCTCGGCCGCCGAGTCGCCGAGCCCGGCCGCCAGCCGTTCGGCGCACCTGTGCGTGTCGGCGAACCCGTCCGGCCCGGTACAGGCGTTAGCGCCGCCGGAGTTCAGCACCGCGGCGCGCACCCGGCCGCCGCGGATGACCTGCCGGGTCCACTGCACGGGGGCGGCCTGCACCCGGTTGGCCGTGAACACGCCGGCCGCCGCGCGCGATGGCCCGTCGTTGATCACGACGGCGACATCGCGGGCGCCCGATTCCTTCAGCCCGGCGGTCACTCCGGCGGCGCGGAAGCCGAGCGGCGCGGTAACGCTCACGGCGCAACTCCGTTGGTCGACAGGCCCGTCGTCTCCGGCAGGCCGAGCATCAGGTTGGCGTCCTGGATGGCCTGGCCGGCCGCGCCCTTGCCGAGGTTGTCGATCGCGGCGGCCACGACCGCCCGGCCGGCGTGGGCGTCCGCGGCGGCCTGGAGCTGGACGCCGTTCGAGCCGCAGGTCGCGGCCGTGCTGGGCCAGCGGCCGTCGGGAAGCAGGCGGATGAACGGCTCGCCGGCGTACGCGCGGTGCAGGGCGGCGCGCAGCGCGGCGGTGTCCGCGCCGCCGGCCAGCCGGGCCGTGCAGGTGGCCAGGATGCCGCGCGGCATCGGGGCGAGCAGCGGCGTGAAGCAGATGCTGACCGCCGCCCCGGCGGCCTCGCCGAGCGCCTGCTCGATCTCGGGCGTGTGCCGGTGCACGCCACCCGCCTGGTAGGCGCAGACCGCCCCCATGACCTCGCTGCCGAGCAGGTCGGCCTTGGGCGCGCGGCCCGCTCCTGACGTGCCGGACGCGGCCACGATCACCACGTCGGCGGGCTCGGCCAGGCCTGCCGCGAGCAGCGGGGCGAGCGCCAGGATGGCCGCCGTGGCGTAGCAGCCGGGTGCGGCGACCCTGGCGGCGGCGCTGACCCGGCCGCGTGCTCCCGGCAGCTCGGGCAGGCCGTAGGTCCACTGGCCTGCGTAAGGGACGGAATAGAACCGCGACCATGCCGCCGGGTCCGCCAGCCGGAAGTCGGGGCCGAGGTCGACGATCTTCGCGGCGCCGGGCAGCAGCGCGGCGAGGGCGGCGGCCTGCCCGTGCGGGAGCGCCAGGAAGATCAGGTCGGCCGCGGCGAGGGCCCCGGGCTCGGTGGCCGCGAACGTGCGGCCGGACAGCTGCGGCAGGTGCGGGTGCAGGTCGGTCACCGGCCGGCCCGCGCTCGCGCCGGCCGCGATCGGGCCGAGCTCAAGGTCCGGATGGACGGACAGCAGGCGCAGCAGCTCACCGCCGGCGTACCCGCTGGCCCCGGCCACCGCCACGCGCGCGCCCACGGCATCTCCTCATCCTGCGGCCGGGCGCACCCGTCGGGCGTTCCGTGGGTACGCGGTAGTCCGTAGAATTATGCATTGCTCCGAGTAAGTATGCAAGCTCGCGGGGTACACACTCCGCAATAGCCTCGCAACGGGGAGCCGGCTTGGGCGGGCCGCGGACCCGGCGGCATGATTAGCAGCGCGGAAAGGAGACCCCCCCCATGCGCGCTTCCCGCATCGGTGCCGTCGTGGCCGTCATCGTGCTCTCGGCCGACTGCGGGTCTCCCGTCGCCAGCCACGGCGGCCCGCCGCCGGCGACTCCGGTCAGCGTGTCGGCCACCGCCCCCGGGCCGCCCCGTGCGACCTGCGGCACGGCCCGTACGGCCGCCAACGTGCCGGTGACCGTGGAGGTCGAGAAGGGGCTGGTCGGGTGCGCGGAGGCGATGCGGATCCAGAACGGCTACACGGCCCTGGTCCGGGCGGGCCGGGTGCCGGGCAACGGCGGCGGCGCGCCGGTCACGGTGAGCGGCTGGACCTGCCAGGGCGAGAGCACGCCGACGATCGTGCAGACCGGGGAGGCGTCAGCGTGCCATCAGGGCCAGGCCGAGATCATCACGATCCTGAAGCTTCCGGGTTCCTCCTCGTCGCCGTGACCTTCCGGGAGAGCATGTCCTCGTGGACCTCGTGACCAAGTACCTGGTGCGGATCTGGCCGACGGACGGTGAGCCGCCGGAGATGATCCAGTCCGAGATGTGCTCGCCGGACAGCGCCGTCCTCGGGCAGTCCGGCAACGATCACGCGGAGATCCGGGCGATCAGGAACTGGGCGCAGCAGCACGCGAACGTGGACCGGATCCGGTACTCCTTCGAGGTCTGCCGGGACAGCATGGAGGCCGCGCTGGCGGGCGCGGGCAGCAGCCACCGGGTGGTCGAGCCGATCGCCGGCGGCGTGCTCGAACCCGAGGAACTGCCCCGGCTTGACCGGCCCGGAGCCTGGCCGGCCGCAGGCTAGGACGGCTGGGAGACCGGCCGTCCGGCGGTCCCGCCCGCACCGCCGCCGATCCCCGCGACCATGTGCACCCGGTCCCGG
The DNA here is from genome assembly GCA_036502085.1 of Streptosporangiaceae bacterium. GTDB lineage: Bacteria > Actinomycetota > Actinomycetes > Streptosporangiales > Streptosporangiaceae > PALSA-505. Next base: position 37,136 of record DASXZD010000027.1, on the reverse strand, counting down.
CCGGCCGCCTTGGCCTGGTACAGCGCCGCGTCCGCGGCGGCGAGCAGGTCGGTGAGGTCCCGGCGCGTCGCGTCCAGCACGGCCACCCCGATCGACACCGTGACGTGCACCGGCTCGGCTCTGGCCATGCCGTCCAGCCCGATGGGCATCCCGGCGATGTGCGCGCGCATCCGCTCGGCGATCCGGTGCGCGTCGCGGTCGGTGGTGTGCGGCAGCAGCAGGACGAACTCCTCGCCGCCGAACCGGCCGGCCAGGTCATACTCGCGCAGGTGGTCACGGAACGAGGCGGAGATCTCCTTCAGCACCTGGTCGCCGACCAGGTGGCCGTAGGTGTCGTTGACCCTCTTGAACTTGTCGATGTCGATCAGCGCGACGGCGAGCGGGTTCCTGGTGCGGGACGCCCTGGCCACCTCGGCCATCGCCTCGCGCTCCCAGGTGCCGGCGTTCAGCAGCCCGGTCTTGGAGTCGATGCGCGACTCGTTGACCAGCTGGGCGTGCCGCAGCGACCGCTGCAGCAAGATCACGAAGGGGAACGCGAACAGCACCACCAGCATGCTCATCGCGGCCGCGAAGGCGACCAGGAACGCCACGCACAGCTCGGTGATGTCGTTGAAGAGCGGCTCGCGGGAGAAGGCCATGTCGCGCACCCGCGCCGACGGGTCGGATCCCTTGACCGCGGTCATGATCAGCGCTGAGTTCACCGCCCACTCCAAGATGCCGCAGGCCGCGACGGCCACCACCCAGAGCGAGGCCCGCATCCCGGGGGTCGGGGCCGGACCGATGGCGACCCTGCTGAGCAGGTGGAAAAGGAGCGATGCGCTGCCAAAGGCCAGGCCCAGGGCGGCGGAGGAGAAAAGCCGGCGGTGCAGCGGCGAGCGGCGAATGCGCCACTGCACGAGGCTCATTCGGACAATCGGTGCGATAAACGCATAGAGTGGCGGAAGGAGTATCGCGATCGGCAGTTCCCAGACCGCGTACACGTCCTTGATCGCCCCGGCGTGCTCTCCGGACCGCCGGGTGAGTTCCACCGTGGCGGCATTGCAGGTCAGCAACAGGCAGAAAAGCGCAACATCATGGGACCGGACCGTAAAGAACGAGGCGGCCAGCGCGATCGCCACCAGATCCGCGGTGATCACCGCGACCACGAAAATAGCCACCCGCCGCGGCAGCTTCCAGACCGACCAGGCGGCTAGAGCCGGCCAGATGTGCACATTTACCCGCTTGCTACAGGTGAGTCGCACGACCACCTCCTGTAGCGCCTGTCACTACGTCCCAGCAAAGCCGGTCATAGCCGACTGTACGGATGCTGATCCGTATTGTCACAGATCAGGGATGCGGTCTGTCAAGCCCTGATTACTCGCCGGTAGGAGTGTCGGACCAGATGTAACCGGAAAGTTACTTACTGTGGCCGGAGTTGCGTAACAGGGGCAATAACCGCCATCATCCCGACATCCGGTGCATGTCTACATGAAAACATGAAACGAGACACTCGCGAGCGACCCCGCCCAGGCCGCGCGGTGCTATCTCGTCGTGATGGCAAGGGAAGACTTCTGAGCGCGGGCTGCCCGCACCGAAGGGAGATGCGACATGCGCACCACAGTCTGGGCCTAGCGGTTTCGGCCGCCGGGCGCATCACGCCCGGCGCGACCAGCTGACCGCGACCGCCGCCGCCGCGACGGTGCCGATGACGCCGTTCGCCGCGATCACGACCGTCGGGGCGTAGTGCTCCGCGGCCGCGCCGGCCAGCACCATCAGCGTGCCCTGGCCCAAGCTCATGCCGCCCTGGGCCAGGCCGAACGCCTGGCTGCGCTGGGCCGGCGGCGTCGCGCTGACGAAGGCCGCGTTGGCGGCCAGCTGAAAGCAGGTGAACACTCCCGATACGGTCAGGATCACCAGCGCGAACAGCAGGTCAGTGCGGACGAAGAACAGGGCGAGCACCGCGCTGCCTGCGATGGCCAGCGGGCCCATCCACCGCAGCCGGGTAGCCGGATCGACCAGGCGGCTGAAGGCGATGGATCCGACCACCGAGCCGAACGCCGCCGCGGCGAGCAGCAGCCCCACCGTTGCCGACCCGCCGCCGAGCATCCGGGCCAGCGGCGCCACCACTCCCTCGGGAACGTTGTAGAACGCCGCCAGCCAGCCGAACAGCAGCGGGATGCGCAGCGCGGGATTGCGGATCAGCAGCCGGGTGCCGGCCCGCACGCCGGCGGCCGGCGAGGACTTCCAGCGGCCCGTGCCCGGTCCGGCGGTGCCGGCGGCATCAGGGGCGGGGCGGGGGCGGACCCCCCAGCGTACGATGAGCGCGGAGCCCACGAACGTGGCCGCGTCCACGATCAGCGAGGTGCGCACGCCGAATATCCCGACGATCGTCCCGCCGACGGCGAACCCGATAACCTGCGCGAACTGGTAGGTGGTGAGGGTCACCGCGGTGCCCAGCACGTACTGGTCGCCCATCAGGATGTCGGGGTAGATCGCGGCCCGCGCGGAGGTAAAGGGCGCGCCGACCATCGTCACTGCGAACAGCAGCACGACCAGGACCGCGACCGGCATCCCCGGCACCGCCATCACGATCACCAGCACGGCGCGGATCACGTCGCAGGCGATCATCACCTGGCGCCGCGGGAACCTGTCGCCGAGGCCGGACAGCGCCACGCCGCCCACGAAGGTGGGCACGATGCTGGCCACGTACGTGATCGCCGCGAGCAGGGCAGAACGGGTGCGGTCGTAAACGAGCCAGGTCAGCGCCACCCGGGCCAGCTGGTCCCCGGCGACCGAGAGCATTTGCGCCGACCAGAGCGCGCGGAATTCGGCGACCGCGAAGACATGGCGGAATGTCGCCCTTTCGGCGCGTTGCGCCGACCCGACCTCCGCGATCTCGGCCTCCGGATCAGTTATGCCGATGATCCGACGTATTACACGAATCACCGGGAGTCGCCGCAGAGCATAACAAACCTTACGCGCTACCCCCACGCGAGCACCTCATGCAAATGGCGGTGATCGCGAAGACTTTGCCGGGGCGGCCGGGCAATGACCGGTAAAGTCTTCGCGACCCCCCAGAGCAGACGTTAGCTGCCGCGGTGGATGGCATTTACGCGGCGGGCGGCCTCGGCGACGGCCGCGTCACGCATGGCGGTGGTCTCCTCGACGGTGAGCGTGCGGTCGGGCGCGCGGAACCGCAGCGTGTAGGCGAGCGACTTGCGTCCCTCGCCGGTCTGCTCCCCGGTATACAGGTCGAACAGCCGGACGTCCGCCAGCAGCTCCCCCGCGCCGGCCGCGGCCACGCCCGCGGTCAGCGCGGCCTGCACCTGCGCGGCCGGCACCTCGACGGGCACGCTCAGCGCCACGTCCTGCGTCGCCACCGGGTAGCCGGACAGGGCCGGCGGCTGCACCGGCCCGGCCGCATCGGCCGCGGTCTCGATCACCGAGAGGTCCAGCTCCATCGCGCAGGCCCGGTCCGGCAGGCCGAACGCCCGCAGCACCCGGGGATGCAGCTCGCCCGCGTATCCGGCCAGCCACTCCTTGCCCTCGCCGGCCGCGACGAAGAGCGCCGCGCAGCGGCCGGGATGCCAGGGCGCCTGCCGGGCCGCCCGCACCTGCACCGGCACCCGGCTGGCCCGGCAGACCACCCGGGCCGCCTCGATCGCGTCCGCCCAGCAGGCGGGCCGGCCGTGGCGGCTCCACCAGCCGGCCAGCTCGCGGTCGCCGGCCAGCACCGCCGCCACCATCGGCGGCTGGTCGGGCAGCGCGCCGTCCAGCTGGCCGAGCTCGGCCTCGGTCGGGGCGCGGTCGACGCCCAGGATCGGCGCTACGCCCGGGCCGCCGGGCCGCGGGTGGAACACCAGGCCGGTCTCGAACAGCGCAAGGTCGGTGAACCCGCGGCCGATGTTGCGGGCCAGCACCCGCAGCAGGCCGGGCAGCAGCGTCGTGCGCAGCAGCGGCTCGCTCTCGCTGAGCGGGTTGGCGACCGCGACCGCCAGCCGCCGCGGGTCCTCGGCGGGCAGCGCCAGCGCGTCGGCGTCGGCGGCCGAGCCGAAGCTCGGGCTCAGCACCTCCACGTAGCCGGAGCCGGCCAGCGCGCGGCTGATCGTGCGGCGCATCCGCTGCCGGCCGGTCAGGCCCCGCCCGGCCGTCGCGCGCGGCATCCTGACCGGGATGTTCTCATACCCCTCCAGCCGGATGACCTCTTCGGCCAGGTCGCTCGGGTCGGTCAGGTCGGGCCGCCAGGACGGCGGGGTGACCAGCAGCGCCGCGGCCGAGCGGTCGTGCCTGCCGTGGTCGTGCCGCAGGTGCTTGCCGTCCCCGGCCGCGGCGTCGGCACTCTCAGCGGAGCCTGCCGCCCCCTGCCGCACCTCGCAGCCGACCTCGCGCAGCCGCCGGACCACGGTGTCGCGCCCGTAGACCAGGCCGGCCGCCTCGTCCGGGTAGCTCACCGGCAGCACGATCGTGACCGGCTCCACCTCCGCGAAGGCATGCGTGCAGCCCGGCAGTACGGTCCCGCCGCCGAACGAGGCCAGCATCGAGGTGGCCCTGGCCGAGGCGCGCAGCGGCAGCTCGCGGTCCACGCCGCGCTCGAACCGGTAGGACGCCTCGCTGCTCAGCTTGTGCCGCCGGACCATCCGGGCGGTGCCCTCGGCGGAGAAGTGCGCCGCCTCGATCACCAGGTGGGTGGACTTCTCGTCGATCTCGGTGGCCAGGCCGCCCATCGTGCCCGCCATCGAGATCGGGCCGGAGGAGTCGGTGATCAGGATGTCGTCCGGGTCCAGGTCGCGCACCACGTGGTCCAGCGTCTCCAGCCGCTCCCCGGGCTGCGCCCGGCGCACCACGATCGGCCCGCTGAGCTTCTCGCCGTCGAACGCGTGCATCGGCTGGCCCAGCTCGAGCATCAGGTAGTTGGTGATGTCCACGGCGAGCGACACCGAGCGCATCCCCGACCTGGCCAGCCTGATCCGCATCCACAGCGGCGTCTTCGCTGCGGGATCGAAGTCACGCACCTCGCGCAGCACGAACCTGTCGCAGGCGGTGGCGTCGGCGATGCTCGCCGGGTGCACCTGGGCCGAGACCGAGCCGACGTCGTCGGCGCCGCCCGCGGCCGGGTCGGTGAAGGGAACGCCGAACGCGCTGGCCAGCTCGCGCGCCACACCGCGGACGGACAGGGCGTAGCCGCGGTCAGGGGTGACCGCGATGTCCAGCACGATGTCGGCCAGCCCGGCGTAGGCGGCGAAGTCGGCGCCGAGCGGCGCGTCCGCGGGCAGCACCAGGATGCCGGCGTGCTCGTCGCCGATAGCGAGCTCGGCGGCCGAGCAGATCATCCCCTCCGACATCCGGCCGTACGCCTGCTTGGCGCCGATCGGGCCGCCGGGCAGCGTCGCTCCGGGCACAGCCAGCGGCATCCGGTCGCCGGGCGAGAAGTTGGACGCGCCGCAGATGACGCTGCTCTGCCTGACCTCGTCCCCGGCCGGGAACGACATCGTGCAGTACCTGATCGGCTTGGCGAACTCGGTCAGCTCCTCGACGTCGAGCACCTGCGCCACGACCACGCCGGTGACGTCGTGCCCGACGACCTGCGCCGACTCCACTTCGAGGCCGGCCGCGGTCAGCCGGCTGGCCAGCTCGGCCGGGGTGGCGGACGCCTCGTCGATCGGTGCGTACTCGCGCACCCAGGACAGCGGAATACGCATGTCAGATTTCCATTCCGAACGCCGCGGAGAACCGGATGTCGCCCTCGACCGTGTCCCTCATGTCCGGCACGCCGTGCGCGATCATCAGGGTCCGCTCGATGCCGAGCCCGAAGGCGAACCCGCTGTACCGGTCGGGATCGATCCCGCAGGCGACCAGCACCCGCGGGTTGACCATGCCGCAGCCGGCGATCTCGATCCAGCCCTGCGACTTGCACACCCGGCACGGCTCCCCGCCCGGCTGCACCGACGCGCCGCGGCAGACGTGGCACTCCATCGACACGTCACACGACGGCTCGGTGAACGGGAAGAAGTCCGGCCGGAACCTGGTCCGCAGCCCCGCGCCGAACATCGCGTCCGCGAACGACTGGATCGCGCCGCGCAGGTCGGCCATGGTCAGGCCCTCGTCCACGGCCAGGCCCTCGATCTGGTGGAAGACCGGGCTGTGCGTGGCGTCCAGCTCGTCAGTGCGGTAGCACTTGCCCGGGCTCACCACGTACAGCGGCAGCGGACGGCTCAGCATCGCCCGGATCTGCACCGGCGAGGTGTGCGTGCGCAGCACCATGCCGGACCCCCGCGCGCCGTCGGGCCCGGCCACGAACACCGTGTCCTGCATCTCCCTGGCCGGATGGTCGGGCGGGAAGTTGAGCGCGTCGAAGTTGTACCACTCGGCCTCGACCTCGGGTCCCTCGGCGACCTCGTAGCCCATCGCGACGAACACGTCGGTCAGCCGCTGCGCCACCAGCGAGACGGGGTGCCGCGCGCCGCGCGGGGCGCGGTCGGTGGGCAGCGTCACGTCGACGGCTTCCGCGGTGAGGATCTGCTGGTCGCGCTCGTCCTCCAGCGCGGACTTGCGCTCCTCGATCGCCTGCCGCACCTGCGCCCTGGCCGCGCCGACCCGCTTGCCCGCCTCGGCCCGCGCGGCCGGCGGCAGGGCGCGGATCTCGGCGCTGGCCAGGGTCAGCGGGGCCCGGTCGCCGAAGTGCGCGATCCGGGCGGCCTTCAACTCGTCGAGGGTCGCCGCCGCGGCAATGGCGGCCACCGCCGCCTCACGCGCCCGCGCCACTTCATCCGGCGACAAGGCCGTCACCTCTACCGGGTCGTAGTGCTTACTGCCTGCAGACATCCTTCTGCTCCCCTGAACACCTGATTGGCGTGCCCCGGTCCAGCGCTGGACCGGTCACGTCCGCGGACACCATGGCTGAGGGCACCCGCCGAAACCGCTGGGCCGGGGAGACTCCCGGACCCTCCTGCTCCGTCAGGCGAAGTCAGGCGTCCCGGCGGGCATGGTAAATCGGAACTCCGCGCCGCCGCCGGGCGCGGACTGCACGGTGATCGTGCCGCCGTGCGCCTCGACCAGGCCCTTCACGATGAACAGGCCGAGACCGGTGCCGCTGCGGCGCTTGGCGCGCCAGAACTGCCGGAAGACCCGGGGCGCAAGCTCGGGCGCGACGCCTTCGCCCTGATCGCGCACGGAAACCGCGACGGTCGGCTCTGTGTCCTGGCCGTCGGCCGTGTCCGCTGGCTCCACCACAATAGTTACGGTACCAGCGCCGTGCCGCACGGCGTTCTCGGCCAGGTTCCCGATGATCTGGTCAACCTTGTCCTGGTCCAGCCAGGTCTCGGGCAGCGGGTCGTGCACCTCCAGCGCGAAGCGCCCGGCCGGCTCGCCGGACGCCACATGGCCGTCGATGATCTTCCGGGCCCTGGCCGGGATGCTGACGAGCTGACGGTGTACCTCCAGCCGACCCGATTCGATCCTGGACACGTCGAGCAGGTCGGTGATGAGCCGGGTCACCCGGTCCGCGTCGGAGTTGACGGTCTCGAGCATGACGCGCTTCTGGTCATCGGTGAACCGGTACCACTTGTTCAGCAGCGTGGCGGTGAACCCCTTCACGCTGGTCAGCGGGGATCGCAGCTCATGGGCGACGGTGGACACCAGGTCGGCGCGGCCGCGCTCCAGCCGGGCGCGCGGCTCCGCGCCGCGCAGGGTGATCACCAGGCGGCACACCGGGCGGCCGGCCGCGGGATCCCGCCGCCCGCGGACGTAGCCCATCGTCGCCAGGATCTCGGTACCGTCGCGCAGGTACAGCGACGCCTCCGGGTGCCTGGTCCTGGTGGACAGGCCGTCGTAGGGGTCGGTGCAGGTCCACCAGCAGCGGCCGTCGGCGTCCCGCAGCGGGAGCGCGTCGCGGATGTCCCGGCCGATCGCGTCCGCGGCCGGCCGCCCGGTCAGCCGGGCGGCCGCGGCGTTGAACACCTGCACCCGTCCCGCATGGTCGGCGATCACCAGCCCGTCGGGCAGGTCGTCGGCGATCACCAGGCTGGCCACGGTGTCCAGGGTGTCCGCCGGGGCGGCCTGCGGCTCGCCGGATCGTGGCGCGGGCACCGGCTCGTCCTCAGCCGAAGGCATCCAGGCGCGGTAGCAACTCGCGCGGTAACTCCCCGCGCGGTAGCCGCTCATCCGACCCGCCATGGCCCACCCACCCGAAACAGTCCGCTTCCGCCGGCGCCCTTGGCCACCGAGCGGCATGATAGGTAACAGAACGCGATCAGCCTAGCGCCTGGCGATAGCCAGCGGGAGTCCCTAATTTCATAGGACATGTCCGGCTTTGGCGGTCTACGGGCCGGATGCCCGGCATGAGCGGGGGTTAAGGGCGGCCCCGGCTAGGGAAAGAATCATCGCCCCGGTGCAGAAGCCCACGCCCCGCAGGGGCCGGCCGGGACGGTGGTGGCTGCGGCCTAAATCACAGCCGGAGCGTGCTGGGCCCGCCGCTGGGCGCGGGCCGAGCCGTACAGGCACACGGCGGCCGCGGCGGCCAGGTTCAGGCTCTCCGCGCGGCCGTAGATCGGCACGGCCACCGACTCATCGGCCAGTGCTAGCATGTCGCCGCCCAGGCCGTGCGCCTCGTTGCCGAACAGCCAGGCGGTCGGGCCGTCTAGCGCACCGACGTCGCCCAGCTCATCCAGCGAGCGGCCACCGCGCCCGTCCGCGGCCAGGATCCGCAGCCCCGCGGACCGCAGCCCGGCCACCGCCTCGACCGCGCTCACGCCGGTCACGACGGGCAGGTGGAACAGGCTGCCGGCGGTGGCCCTGACGCACTTGCCGTTGTACGGGTCCACCGACGCGGTGGAGAAGACGACGCCGCGCGCCCCGGCCGCGTCCGCGGTGCGCAGCACCGTGCCAGCGTTGCCGGGATCGCGCACCTGTGCGAGCAGCACCACCAGCCGGGGCTGAGCCCTGGTCAGCACGTCGAGCGGCACGTCAACGAAATCGCACACGGCCAGCAGGCCCTGCGGGGTGACGGTCTGCGCCAGGCTCGCCATCACCTCGCCGCTCACCAGGTGCACAGCCGCACCCCGGCCGCGCGCCTGGTCAACCAGCCCGGCCGACCGCTCGCCGCCCTCGGCCGTGACGAACAGCTCGGTCAGCCTGGCGTCGCAGGCGATCGCCTCGCCGACCGCCTGCGGTCCCTCGACCAGGAAGGCCCGGGCGTGCTGGCGCAGCGCCCGCCTGGTCAGCTGCCTGGCCGCCCTGACCCGGGGCGAGCGGATTCCGGCCGGCGGGCGCGCGGCCCGGGTCAGGCCGCCGCCGGGCTGGTCGTGTCGGGCAGTGCCTTCTTGGCCACCTCGACGAGCTGGGCGAAGGCCGGGGCGTCGGCGACCGCCATCTCGGCCAGCATCCGCCGGTCTACCTCGACGCCGGCCGTCTTCAAGCCCTGGATGAACCGGTTGTAGGTCATCCCGTTGGCCCGGGCGGCGGCGTTGATCCGCTGGATCCACAGCCGCCGGAAGTTACCCTTGCGATCCTTGCGGCCGGTGTACGCGTAGGTCATCGAGTGGAGCATCTGCTCCTTGGCCTTGCGGTACAGCCGTGACCGCTGGCCCCGGTAGCCGCTCGCCCGCTCGAGGACGACCCTGCGCTTCTTGTGGGCATTCATCGCCCGCTTCACGCGTGCCATGTTGTGACTCCTCTAAGCCTGGCCGGGCTACTTTCCCAGCAGTTTCTTGATCCTCTTAACGTCGCCTGCGGCCAGCTCCACGTCTGGGTGCAGCCGTCGTGTGCGCCTCGAAGACTTGTGCTCGAGCAGGTGGCCACGGTTGGCGCGGCGGCGCATTACCTTTCCGGAACCGGTCAGCCTGAATCGCTTCCCGGCACCGCTGTGCGTCTTCATCTTCGGCATGTCGCCGTCGTCTCCATTCCTCAGCGTGCCTGACGGCACGTTTTGGGCAGCCTGCAATGGGCTAACCGCCAAACATCGCACCCGAGTCCGGGCTAAGCGTCCCGCTCCGCCGACGCGGCCGTGCTGGCCGGCTCGGCAGACTCCGCCGGGGCAGGGGAATCCCCTGACCCGTTGGCCGCGGGCACCCCGCGAGGCCTGGGCACCTGCCTGCTGGCCTGATGCTCAGCGCGAGCCTCGGCCAGAGCATCGGCCTGAGCGTGCCGCTCGGCGGCTCGCTCGGTCTTGGCCTCGCTCTTCTTCTTGTGCGGGCCGATCACCATGATCATGTTCCGGCCGTCCTGCTTGGGCTGTGCCTCCACGAAGCCGAGCTCCTCGACGTCGCCGGCCAGCCGCTGCAGCAGCCGGAAGCCGAGCTCCGGCCTGGACTGCTCACGGCCCCTGAACATGATCGTCACCTTGACCTTGTCGCCGGCCTTGAGGAACCGCTCGACATGGCCCTTCTTGGTGCCGTAGTCGTGCGGGTCGATCTTCGGCCGGAGCTTGATCTCCTTGATGATCGTCTGTGCCTGGTTCTTGCGCGATTCTCTTGCCTTGAGCGCTGACTCGTACTTGAACTTCCCGTAGTCCATCAGCTTGCAGACCGGCGGCCGTGCGGTCGGCGCGACCTCGACCAGGTCGAGATCCGCCTCCTGGGCCAGCCGGAGTGCGTCATTGACAGAGACGATGCCTACCTGTTCGCCGTTAGGACCGACGAGACGGACTTCGGGGACGCGTATGCGCTCGTTGATACGCGGTTCGACGCTGATGTGGCCTCCATGAACCTGCCGTGCTGTCCGGCCGGGGGATCCGGCGGACGAATGTGCGCTGACCACGCTCGCGGAAGCGGTCCCCTGGCCTGCGGCCGATCCGCCTGCCATAGGAAAAGCCCCGCTATGCGTACGCATGCGGGGCAACCACGACCACGGCACCGCCCCGGCCGCCGCGTGCGGCAGCCCGGACTGCGCCGTGCCAGCCATCCGCCGCGGTGACCGCTGTCGCGGCCACGCCAGGGGACGTCCGGCCTGACCCGCCGGCCGAGGGCAAAACGCCCGGGGACCGGCAAGGTGGGAGGTGGTCCTCCGCTTGCATGCCCGGCGCAAAAGCGCCGGACTAGTCGGCAGACAACATTAACAGCAATTCGCAGTACTGCGGTATTCCGCCGGCGGACAGTATGAGGTTCAGTTCAGCACCCGCCGGGTGAACGTCTTGGCGGCCAGGTAGCCGAGCACCGCGGTGCCGCCGACCAGCACCAGCAGCACCGACCACAGCGCCAGGTGCCCGGTCTGCGGGGTCAGCACGCTGCGCAGCCCCTCGGACAGGTACACCATCGGGTTGACCAGCACGGCGATCTGCAGCCAGCGGATGCTGTGCAGCGCCGACCACGGGTAGTACACGCAGCCCAGCATGGTGGCGGGCAGCAGGATCATGGCGAACAGCATCTGCATCTTGCGCGGGTCCATCAACGTGCCGAGCAGCAGCCCGAGCGAGGACGACAGCAGCGCGCCGGCTACCATGATCAGGCCGAACAGCGGCCAGTCGGTGACGCTCACGTGCGGCGACTGCCCAGCCGCGTGCACCAGCAGCACGATCGGGATGACGATCACCGCGCCGATGAACGACTGCACCGCGCCCGCGATGATCTTCTGCACGGCCAGTACGCCGATCGGCACCGGGGCCAGCGCCCTGTCCTCGATCGTGCGCTGCCAGGAGAACTCCATCACCAGCGGGAACGTCACGGCCATGATGCCCTGCATGAGCAGCATGGACGCCATCAGGCCGGGCAGCAGGATGGTGGCGAACGTTGTCCCGCCTGCCCCCTTCACGGCCGTCCCCGCCCCGAACAGCGCGCCGCCGCCGATCTTGGGCATCACGTAGGTGAACACGAAGACGAACAGCAGCGGCTGCATCACCGCGCGGGTGAAGGTGCCGATCATGTTGCGGCGCAGCACCCGCCCCTCGCGCGCCATCATGGCCGCGAAGGTCTTGAGCAGGGTCGGGTGCGGCACCGGCGCGTCGGAAATGATGGCCGCGGCACCGGTCCCGGCCGGACTCGCCGGCCGGGCGGCCGTCGTGAGCCCGCCCTCGGCCTGCCCGGTACTCGACGTCGTGGTGGTCATTCGCGGTACTCCCGTCCGGTCAGGTTGAGGAACACAGTCTCCAGGCTGGGCTTGAGCTGGCTGGCGTCATGCACGGTCAGCCCGGCCGCGGATCCGGCCGTGACCAGCTCGCCGAGCACGCCCTCAGGCTCGCGGGTGAACACCCGGATCTGGTCGCCATCGGTCTCCACCTTGCTGACCCCGGGCCTGCCGTCCAGTCCGACCGTGTCGGCCAGCCCCGCGGGCACGGCGCTCTCGTACCTGACCGTGATCACGGTGTCGGCGCCCGCGCCTTCCTTGAGCTCGTCCACCGTGCCGGCCGCGAGCACCTCGCCGTGGTCCACCACGGCGACCCGCTCGCAGAGCGCCTCGGCTTCCTCCATGTAGTGCGTGGTGAGCAGGATGGTCTGCCCCTCGGCGTGCAGCGCCCGCAGCGTGTCCCACAGGTTCACCCTGGTCTGCGGGTCGAGCCCGGCGGTCGGCTCGTCCAGGAACAGCACGTCCGGCTTGTGCACCAGCGCCCGGGCGATCAGCAGCCGCCGGGCCTGGCCGCCGGACAGGTCGGTGGCGATCGCCTTGCGCCGGTCGGCCAGCCCGAACGCGGCCAGCAGCTGGTCGGCCCGGCGCGCCGCGTCGCGCAGCCCGAGGCCGAAGAACCGGCTGCGGAACTCCAGGTTCTCCGCCACGGTCAGCTGCATGTCCAGCGTGTTGTTCTGGGTCACCACGCCGATCCTGCGCTTGACCGCGACCGGGTCGCCGACCACGTCCATCCCGGCCACCCAGGCCCGGCCGCCGGTCGGCACGACCAGCGTGGTGAGCATGCCGATCGTGGTGGACTTGCCCGCGCCGTTCGGCCCGAGCAGGCCGAAGAACTCGCCGGAGGCAACGTCCAGGTCGATGCCGCGCACCGCATCCACGTCGCCGCGCGAGCTCTTGTAGGTCTTGCGCAGATCCTGGGTGCGGATCGCCGATCCCGGGTCCGCGGCGCCCTGCGGCCCCGCCGATGCCCGCGCGGTGGTTGCCGTCACGTGCCCCGCCCTTCCCTGGCCAGCTTGCTCAACTTATTACCTCCACGGCGTGCTGTCAGATCCCGGTAATACTCTGACTTGGAGGTTGCTTAGGTGGCGCGGGCGGCTAGCTCGGCTTGGCCGGCCGCGCGCATCTGGGCTACCGGGGCCTGACGGCCGGTCATCAGCTGGACCTGCCGGGCCGCCTGGTGGAGCAGCAGCTCGAATCCGCCGACGGTGACCGCCCCCGCCGCGGCGGCCGCCGCCGCCAGCGCGGTCGGCCACGGGTGATACACCACGTCGAAGACCAGCCTGGGAGCAGGTGAGAATAGCTGGAACCGTTCGGCATAAAAATCTGCGCCTCCGGCCGGAACGGTGGATATCAGCAGTTCAGGACCGTGATCTGGAATTTTTCCGAACGCACGCAGCCCGGTACTGACGCCCAGGCGTGCGGCCGCCGCCAGCAGGCCGTCCGCCCCGCCACGATCGCGGACGGCCACCTCGGCCCGGTCGATGCCAAGCTCGCGCAGCGCGGCGAGCGCGGAGCAGGCGGTGGCGCCGCCGCCCAGGATGAGCGTTTCGGGCGGCGGTCCGTCGAGCCCGGTCTCGGTCAGGGCGGTGACCATGCCGGCCACGTCGGTGTTGTAGCCCCGCCGGAAGGCTGGGCCACCGCGCGCGCCGCCGTCGAACACGATCGTGTTCGCGCTGCCGGTTGCCGTCGCTACCGGGTCCAGCCAGTCGGCGAGGCCGAGCACGGCGCGCTTGAGCGGCATCGTGAGCGACAGCCCGGCCCAGCCGTCCCCGCACGACGCCAGCAGTTCCGGCAGGCCGGCCTCGTCGCATTCGATCGCCCGGTAGGACCAGCCGGGCAGGCCGAGAGCGGCGTAGGCGGCGCGGTGCAGCGCGGGCGACAGCGAGTGCGCGATCGGCGAGCCGAGTACGGCGGCTTTCATGGCCGCGGCCTCAGCCTCCCTGTCCGAGATTGTGCTCGAGCTCGGCCCTGAGCTGGTTGAACACGGTCACGCTCGAAGTGAAGTCGGTCTGCTTGGTCTTCGGGTTCACGGTGACGAAGTACAGCCAGTTCCCCGGCGCCGGGTGCAGCGCGGCGCGGATGGCCGCGTCTCCCGGGCTGTCGATGGGGCCGGGCGGCAATCCCTTGTACTTGTAGGTGTTGTACGGCGAGTTAACCGTCAGCTGCTGATCCGACGCGAGGATGCCGTAGGTGTGCAGCGCGTACAGCACCGTGCTGTCGAAATCGAGCGCCATGCCGATGGCCAGCCGGTTGTAGATCACCCGGGCGATCTTGGGGAAGTCGGAGACCTTGCCGCCTTCGGCCTGGGCCAGGCTGGCGATCGTGATTATCTCGGCCGGGGTGCGATGCACCGCCGCGGCGGCCTGCGTCAGATTGACGCTGGACGCTTCCACGTTGAACCGCTGGACCATGGCCGCCAGCACGCCGGTCGCGTTCATGTTCGGCTGGATCTGGTAGGTCGCGGGGAACAGGTAGCCCTCGGGATTGCCGCGCGCATAGGAGGGCAGGCCCAGGGCGGCTGGGTTGCGCAGCGCCTGGGTGTAATCGCCGGCCTGGATGCCTGAGCTCTTGCCGAGCACGGTCACGATCTGCGATTCGCGCAAGCCCTCCGGGATCGTAACCGTGAGCTGTACCGTGTCCTTCCTGTTCAGCAGCAGGGCGTAGGCGAGCGCCGCGTTCATGTGCTTGTGCATCCGGTAGAAGCCGGGCTCAAGCTCGGCGGTGCTCTTGCTGTCCTCGGCCGCGAGGATGAACGCGCGGGTGCTGGCGACCACGCCGAGGTCGACCAGCCGCTGGGCCATGATGGTGGCGGTGTCGCCGGTCTTGACCTGGACGACGATCTGCCCGGTGCCGTTACCTGAATAGTTCGCCGGGTGATAGTGCGCTTCGATCACCCGGTAGGCGTAGATCCCGCCGATCGCGAGCGGGACGATGACGATCAGCGCCACGACCAGCACGGCGATCAGGCCGGCCCGCCGGCCGCGCTTGCGTTTGGGTGGCGGCCCGTCGCCGCCGTCGCGGTCGTACGGGCCGCCGGGGTCGCCAGGTCCGCCCCGGCCTGACCGCTGGGTGCGGCCCCGGCCGCGCCCGCCGCGGGAGCCGTTGTCGTCGAGCCCGGCGAAGAAGCCGCCGTCGTCGTCCGCGGGCCGGTCGGGCGCCCGGCGGATACGGTCACTGCCCGGCTCGGCGTACCGGTCGTCGGTATACCGGGCGTGCGATTCCTGGTGCCGGTCGCCGGCGTAGCGGTCGCGCGGTTCGGCGTACTGGTCGTCGGGTGCCGCGGCGCGGGCCGCGGACGGCGGGTACCGGCCGGATTGCGGGCCTCGGCCGGCTGGGTCTGGGCGCGCCCCGGCGGCGTCGGGGTACCTGGCCGACGGCTGGCCGGTCGCGTCGGGGTACTGCGATCCGGCCGGGTAGCCGCCGGCGCCTCGGGGGTCGGGCTGGCCGCCGGGCCGGGCTTCCTGGCCGCGACGGTAACCGTCAGGGCGGCCGGGGCTGCCGTTGCGGCCGTCCGGACGGCCGACGTAGCCGTCCCGGCCGTCGCCCTGAGTGTCGGGGCCGCGGCGGTAGCCATCCGGCTGGGCCGGGTAGCGGTCCGGGCGGGGCAGCGGTCCGGCCGCACCGGGATACCGGCCGGGCTGCGTCCCCGGGCGGTCCGCTGCCGCCTCGTATCCGCCGGCCCGGTCTTGTCCTCGCTGTCCTTGTGCGGGCCGGCGCGGCGGGCTGTCATAGCCGCTCTGCTCCGGCACGCGCGGGCCGGACGGTGCTCCTGGCGGCGCGGCGCTCGGCGGCGCCGGGTAGCGATCCGCGGGCGCGGGCTCGCCCCGCCGGGCTGCGAAGCGGCCTGGCTCGGCGCCGGGCCCGCTGCCTCCGCCTGGCCGCCCTCCGGACCGGGAAGGCTGCGCCGGGTACTGCCCGGCCGGCGCGCCGTACTCGCCGGGCTGGAGCCGCGACCGGCCGCCGGGGGGTGCCGCGCCGCGGGTGCCGCCCGCCGCGCGGCTGTCGGGTGAGGGCGTGCGGCGATCCGGCGGTGCGCCGTAGGAGTCTGGCGGGCCCGCGGGCCGGCCTGGCTCCCCGGTGCGCGGATTCGAGCCGGCGGGCGGACCGGCCGGAGCGGCCGGCGCCGAATGCCTGCCGCGCCCCCCCTCGCGCCCGGCCGCGGGAGGCGTCGGGTACGGGTCGTCCTGGTACCGCGGCCGGCGGCCGGCGGGCGGCTCGGCGGGCCTAGGCGGCGGCGCGGCCGGCCACGAGCGCGTCGCGGTCTGGTCACCGGATGCCCAGTCATCGTCGGCGACCGGCTCGGCTGCGGGCCAGGGCGGCTGGCCGGAGTACTCATCGCCGGCCTGCCGCCTGTCGCGGCTCATTCGCGCCCTCCGGCGTCGGGTACCGGCTCGCCTGCCGGGCGGCCGGTGCTGCGCTCGGTGTCCAGCGCGGCCTGCAGCAGGATCGCGGCGGCGGCCTGGTCCACCACGCCGCGCCGGGCCTTCGAGTCCCGGCCGGCCATCCGCAGCGCGTCGTGCGCGGTGACCGTGGTGAAGCGCTCGTCCACCAGCCGGACCGCGACCGGCGCCAGCAGGCGGGCCAGGGCGGCGGCGAAGGCGCGGGCGGCGGCCGCGGCCTTGCCTTCGGCACCGGACAGCGACGTGGGCAGGCCGACGATCACCTCGATCGCGTCGTGAGCCGCCGTCAGCTCGGCGAGCGCGGCCAGGTCGCCCCGGCCGCGGCGAACCGTGGCCAGCGGGCTGGCCAGCAGGCCGCCGGGATCGGAGCTGGCCACGCCGATGCGGACCGAGCCGATGTCCAGGGCCAGCCGGACGCCCGGCCTCACCGGCTGGCCCGGCAACGCCGTCGCCGGGGTCTCGTCCAGGCAACCTGAAGGCAGTGGCACGGTCTCACGGTACGCCAAACGCTCTTAAACGTCCCTCAGAGTGGAGCGAACCGCATCAAAAGCATCGTTCAGCGCGTTTGGGTGGGGCCCGGGCTGGGCCAGCGGGGCGCCGCCGCCCTGCGCGACGTCGTCCTTGCCGCCGCCGCCGCCGCCAATGGCCTTGGCCGCGACGCCGACCAGCTTCCCGGCCGGCAGGCCGCGTTCGCGCCCCGGCTCGTTCACCGCGACCACGACCACCGGCCGGTCCGCGGGAACGCCGCCCAGTATCACCACCGCGGGCCGTCCGGCCGGCATCCGGCCGCGGACGTCCACCGCGAGCTTGCGGATGTCGTCGGCGATCGTGCCGTCCGGGACGCGCTGCGCGACCAGGCTCACTCCGGCCACCTCCTCGGCCTTGCTGACCAGGTCCGGCGCGGCATTGAGCAACTGGCTGCTGCGCAGCCGGTCAAGCTCGCGCTGTGCGTCCCTGAGCCTGCTCACCACGCCGGAGATCCGCTCGGGCAGCTCCTCGCGCGGCGCCTTCAGCTGCTCGGCGAGCTGGCTGACCAGCAGGCTCTCGGTGGCCAGGAACCGGAAGGCGTCCATCCCCACCAGCGCCTCGACGCGCCGCACCCCGGCGCCGATCGACGCCTCGCCCAGCACCTTGATCAGGCCGAGCTGGCCGGACCTGGCCACGTGGGTGCCGCCGCACAACTCGCGCGAGTAGTCACCCACCTCGACGACCCGGACCTCGTCGCCGTACTTCTCGCCGAACAGCGCCAGCGCGCCCATCTCGCGGGCGTCATCGATCGAGGTGTGGAAGGCCCGGACGTCGAGGTCGGTGATCAGGACCTGGTTGACCTCTTCCTCGGTCTCGCGCAGCACCGAGACCGGCACCGCGCCCGCCGCGGTGAAGTCGAACCGCAGCCGGCCTGGCGAGTTCTCCGAGCCCGCCTGCGCGGCCGAGTCGCCCAGGGCGCCGCGCAGGGCGCGGTGCAGCAAGTGGGTCGCCGTGTGCGACCGGGAGACCGCCCGCCGGCGTTCGGTGTCGATCTCCGCGTAGACCTGATCGCCGACCGCGATCTCGCCGGAGCGCACCTGGGCCCGGTGCACGATCACGCCCGCCAGCGGCGTCTGCACGTCGAAGACCTCGATCACCGCGCCGCCGGCGCCGGACGCGCCGACCCGGATCACGCCAGTGTCGGCGAGCTGCCCGCCGCCTTCGGCGTAGAACGGCGTACGGTCGAGCACCACGCTGACCTCGGCTCCGGTCCCGGCAACCGGCACGGCCACGCCGCCGGCCAGCAGGCCGATGACCGTCGCCTCGCCGGCCACCTGGTCGTACCCGGTGAACTGGACCCGGCCGGACCGCTCGAGCACGTCCGCGAACACCGACACGTCCGCGTTGCCCGTCTTCTTCGCCGCGGAGTCCTTCCTGGCCCGGTCCCGCTGCTCGGTCATCAGCCGGCGGAACGCGTCCTGGTCGACGGTCAGCCCCTGCTCGGCCGCCATCTCCAGGGTGAGGTCGATCGGGAAGCCGTAGGTGTCATGCAGCTGGAACGCCTGGTCCCCCCCGAGTTGCGCGGAGCCGCGCCGCTTGACCTCTTCCACCGCCGCGTCAAAGATCGCGCTGCCGGTGCGCAGCGTGCCGAGGAACGCCGCTTCCTCCGCTTCGATCACGGTCTGGATGTTCGACGCGTCCCGCAGCAGGTTGGGGTACTGCGGGCCGAGCGCCTCGATCGCGGTCCCGGTCAGCTCGTGCATGAACCGCTCTTCGGTGCCGCTACGCTGACCGCCGGACAGCAGCCGCAGGTTGTGGATGCTGCGCCGCAGCAGGCGTCGCAGCACGTAGCCGCGGCCCTCGTTGGACGGCAGCACGCCGTCGCCGACCAGCATCACCGCGCTGTCCACGTGGTCGGCCACCACCCGCAGCGACACGTCGGTCCTGCGGTCCCGGCCGTACTTCTGCTCGGTCACCTCGGCGGCCCGGTCGAGCACCTTCCAGGTGGTGTCGATCTCGAAGAGGTTATCCACCCCCTGCAGGATCGTGGCCATCCGGTCCAGGCCCATGCCGGTGTCGATGTTCCTGGCCGGCAGGTCACCGAGGATCGGGTAGTCAGCCCCCTGCCCGGGACCGCGCCGGTACTGCATGAAGACGAGGTTCCAGATCTCGATGTAGCGTTCCTCGTCCACGGCCGGACCGCCCTCGCGTCCGTACTCGGGGCCGCGGTCGTAGAAGATCTCCGAGTCGGGACCGCAGGGACCTGGCACGCCCATGTCCCAGTAGTTGTGCTCCTTGCCCAGCCGCTGGATCCGGTCCTCGGGCAGGCCTACCTTGTTGCGCCAGATGCCGTGGGCCTCGTCATCATCGAGGTAGACGGTGGCCCAGAGCTTGTCCTCGGGGAAGCCGAAGCCGCCGTCCCGCTCGGAGCTGGTCAGCAGCTCCCAGGCCCAGGTGATCGCCTCGTCTTTGAAGTAGTCACCGAACGACCAGCTGCCGAGCATCTGGAAGAACGTGCCGTGCCTGGTGGTCTTCCCGACCTCCTCGATGTCGAGGGTGCGCAGGCACTTCTGCACGCTGGCGGCCCGCCGGTACGGCGGCGTCTGCTGGCCGAGCAGGTAGGGCAGGAAGGGGACCATGCCGGCCACGACGAACAGCAGCGTCGGGTCCTCCGACACCAGGCTGGCCGAGGGCACCACGGCGTGCTCTCGCTGCTCGAAAAAGGTCAGGAAACGGCGTGCGATCTCTGCCGACTCCATCAGCGGCCGTCCTTCGGTAGTGGGTTCTCGTGCTGGGCGCTGGTCCTCGTGCGCTGGGTGCTAGTGCTCGGCGGACGAGCCGTTGCGGCTGGCCAGATAGCCTTCGTAGGCCGCGCTCGGCTCGCTCCGCGCGGTCACCTGGCGCATTCCGAGGGTATGGCCTCGCGAAGCTCGGCGCCGCTCGATATTCAGCCGCTGCTGCCGCTGGCGCGCACTATAAAGATCCATGCCGTCCCGTACGTCGCGGGCGAAGCTGGCGATACCGCTCAGCCTGATCCGCGGCCGGGCCCGGGTGCCGATGGCTGCGCGCGCGGCCGGACGCCCGACCGGGCGGGCGACGGGGCGGGCGAAACTGCGGGTGATGCGGGTCACCCGCCGGTAGCCCGAGATGCCGAGCCCGGCGCCCAGCGTGAGCCAGAACATCCTGCGGATCATGGTGCCGACCGCCCGATCGTCTCGGCCTGCACCGGCCCGCCCGGCACTGGCTCGGCCTGTACCGGCGTGACGCCGGTGCGCCTGAGGCCTACGGCCCGGCGCACCCCGTAGGCGACCCCGGCGACCTTTCCGACCGGCCCCTCAGCCAGCCCGCGGGCCAGGTCGGCCAGCACCGTCACGTTCTCGGTCAGGTCGGCGACGTTCGCCGTGACCTGGTCGAGGTTCGTGGCGATGGCGCCGGTCCTGTCCAGTTGCTGGTTGGTCCGGTCGATCGCGGCGTGCGCCTGCTCAACGATCACGTCGGTCCTGCTGCGAAGCTCGGCGACGAACCGCGTGGACTCCGTCAGCAGCCTGGCCAGCTTGATGAGCACGTACGTGCCCACGCAGACGCCGGCGGCCCAGAAGCCCGCGGCGATCAGCGCGGCCAGCCCGCCGGTGCTCATCGTGCCCCCTCAGTCATCTGCCCGACCTTACCGTGAACAGCGGCGGCGAGGGCCGGTCAGGACGAGGAACCAGGACGGCAGGTGCCGGTCAGGACGAGTCGGGCTCGGCCGCCTGGCCCAGGATGGCCCTGATCCGCTCGGCGCGCTCGGCGTAGCGGGCCTCGGCACCATGCTGCGACGGCTCGTAGTAGCGCCGTCCGGCGATGGCGTCGGGCGCATAGGCCTGGCTGACGATCCCGCCCTCGTAGTCGTGCGGGTACTCGTACCCGTGGCCGTGGCCGATCTTGCTCGCGCCCGCGTAGTGCGCGTCCCGCAGGTGGCCGGGCACCGGGCCGGCCAGGCCGGCCTTCACGTCGGCTTCGGCCGCCCCGATCGCCTTGATGACCGCGTTGGACTTGGGTGCGAGCGATAGGTGGATGACCGCCTGGGCCAGGTTGATCCTGGCCTCGGGCAGCCCGACGAACTCGACCGCGTGCGCCGCGGCCACCGCCGCCTGCAGGGCGCTCGGGTCGGCCAGCCCGACGTCCTCGCTCGCGTGCACGATCAGCCGCCGGGCGATGAACCTCGGGTCCTCCCCCGCCTCGATCATCCGGGCCAGGTAGTGCAGCGCGGCATCGGCGTCGCTGCCCCTGATGCTCTTGATGAACGCGCTGATCACGTCGTAGTGCTGGTCGCCGTCCCGGTCGTAGCGGACCGCGGCGCGGTCCACCGCGCGCTCGAGCGTCTCGACGTCGATCGTGCCGGGGCCCGCGCCCGCTGCCTGGCCCGGGCCTTGGCCCGGGGCTTGGCCCGGGGCCTTGCCGGGAAGGCCCGGGGCGGTGCCCGGCAGGCCCAGGGCCGCGGCCTCGAGGTAGGTCAGCGCGCGCCGGGCGTCGCCGCCGGCCAGCCGGATCAGGTGCTCGCGCGCCGGGTCGTCCATCGTCACCGCGCCGGCCAGGCCGCGCTCGTCGGTCAGCGCCCGGTCGATCACGGCCGCCATGTCCTGCTCGTTCAGCGGCTCCAGGGTGAGCAGCAGCGACCTGGACAGCAGCGGCCCGACCACGGAGAAGAAGGGGTTCTCGGTGGTGGCGCCGATGAACGACACCCATCGGTTCTCCACCGCGGGCAGCAGCGCATCCTGCTGCGCCTTGTTGAACCTGTGCACCTCGTCGATGAACAGCAGGGTCTGCCTGCCGGTCAGGCCGAGCCGGCGGCGCGCCGCGTCGATCGCCGCGCGCACGTCCTTCACCCCCGCCGTCACCGCAGACAGCTCGACGAACTCGCGTTTGGTCGACAGGCTCACCACGTGCGCGAGCGTCGTCTTGCCGGTGCCCGGCGGCCCCCACAGCAGCAGCGACATCGGCGCGTCGCGGTCGGCTAGGTTGCGCAGCGGCGTGCCCTCGCCGGTCAGGTGCCGCTGTCCGATCACCTCGGCCAGCGTCTGCGGGCGCATCCGCACCGCCAGCGGCGCGGCGGCGAGCGCGGCCTGCTGCTCAGCCGCGTCGAATAGGCTGTCCGGCTGCCCGCTCTGTGCCACGCCCCGACACTACCTCGCGGTTCAGTCAGCCTGCCCTGCCATGATCACGGTCCTCGCGCGCCTCATGGAAGCGAGATGGACGCCGCGGGGCTGAAGCCGGACGTGGCGCCGTTCGTGACGTTCTCCATCTGGGCGCGGAACTGGTAGGTCCCCGGGCCCGCCCACAGCCGGTCGCTGGGCCCGAAGGCAGCTGCCTGGCCGGTCACGCCCGTCTGCCACGGGATGAACGCCGACGACCCTGGCTGCTCCGCCTGCACGTTGAAGGCGAATCCAGCGGGCGGGCTGGCCGACGCCCAGGTCACCTGGGCCGTGTCGATGGCGCCCACCACCGGCTGGACATTGACCGGGACGCTCACCTGGCCCTGGGTCGCCGGGTCGAGCGGGTCGTCATAGGCAAAGGTCCCCGCCCCGGTGAACGTGAAAGAGAACGTCCCGCCGATCGCGATGCCGTTGCGGGCCTGGAACAGGCCCATGCCGGTTGCGTCTGCGACGCCGTGCAGTCCTGGGTTCAGGCTCAGCCAGTTCACGGTCTCGCCCTGGCTGGGCAGCGACGTCTCGTTCGGGATGAAGAACCGGTTCGGGAGGTAGTAGATGTTGATCAGGTTGAAGTTCGGCAGGGTGAGCCTGCCGATCTTGTCGCCGGCGGTCTCGGCGAACCACATGTTCCCGTCCGGCCCTGGGGTGATGCCCCACGGCTTGCTGGCGGCGGTCGACACCTTGAATTCGGTGATGGCGCCCCCCGTGGTGATCTGGCCGATCTTGTTCTTGTTCCACTCAGTGAACCACAGGTTGCCGTCCGGGCCGGGGGCAATGGCGAGCGGCTTGGTCTTGGCGGTCGGCAGGAGGAAGCTCCCCACGACTTTCCCGGCCGTCGTCATCGTGACGATGTTGTCGAGGCTGCCGTACCGGGTGTACCAGAGCTGATGGTCGCTTCCCGGCGCGATCGCGTACGGCTGGACGGCAGCGGCGCCGAATTCGGTGATGACGCCGGCCGTGGTGATCTGGCCGATCTGGTTGCTGCTGGACTGGGTGAACCAGAGATTGTTGTCGGGCCCCGTGGTGATCCCGAGCGGGCCGGTGTTCGCGGTGGGGATCTTGAAGGCCTTGATGACGCCGGCCGTGGTGATGCGCCCGATCCTGTCCTTGGCGAACTCGGTGAACCACAGGTTGCCGTCCGGGCCGGCCGTGATGCCTTGCGGGCCGCTGCTCGCGGTTGGTATCGGGTACTCGGTAATGGTTCCCGCCGGGGTGATCTTCCCGATCTTGTCCGCCGCGCTCTCGGTGAACCACAGGTTGCCGTCCGGACCCGCGGCGATCCCTTGGGGCTGGCTGTTCGCGGTAGGGATCGGATACTCGGAAATCACTCCGGCCGGGGTAATCTTCGCGATCTTGTCCGCGTTGAACTCGGTGAACCAGACGTTGCCGTCGGAGCCGAGCGCCGTGCCCAGCGGAACGCCGCTGGCGGTCGGGACTGGGTACTCGGTGATCATGAAGGCCGCCAGGGCGGGCACGGGAGCTAGCCCCTGGCCGGCCAGTGCAAGCGCGGACAGGAGCAGCAGCGCGACGGGGCGAGGGCGTCGTCGAGACATGATGGACCCCACTTCGCGGGGTAAGCCGCAGCACAAACCCACCCAAAGCGTACGCCCTATGGTCCGGGGAGACCAGCCTGCGAGACCGCAAGGGGACTGGTCAGCGTGTGGAGGAGAATGAGTTACCCCCAGAGGCAGGACGGGAGGGCCGGCTGATGTCGGGGTGGCTCGCGAAGCTGGACGCGTGACGACTGATATCCCCGATTCACTCCGCGACCTCGCCCGCCTGCAGGCAGGCGTGATCACCAGCACGCAGGCCTACGAAGCAGGCATGACCAAGTGGACGGTCGTCTGGCAACTGCGCAGCGCACGGTGGCAGCAACTGCAGCGGGGTGTGTACGCGCTGTTCAGCGGTCAGCCCTGCCGAGAGGCCGTGCTCTGGGCAGCGATGCTGCGCGCGGGGCGGGATGCGATGTTCAGCCACCAGACTGCGGCAGAACTGGCCCGCCTCATTGACGCACCCAGCGAATCGCTGCATCTGACCGTGCCGGCCAGCCGACGCGTCCGGCCGGTTTCCGGGCTAGTCATTCACACGTCCATATACGCCGACGCTGTCAGGCATCCGAGCCTGCTGCCGCCCAGGACCAGGATCGAGGACACGGTGCTCGACCTCGCCGCGGGCGCCGTCACCTTTGATGACGCGTGCGGCTGGGTGACCCGCGCCTGCGGGCGCAGGCTCACCACGGAGCAGCGGCTACGGGCGGCCATGGCCCGTCGTGGCAGGCTGCGCTGGCGTGAACCCCTGGCACACCTGCTTGCGGACACAGCCGGGAGCGTGCACAGCGTGCTGGAGTTCCGCTACTACCGGGATGTGGAGCGAGCTCACGGCCTTCCGCAGGCGATCCGGCAGGCACGTGTGGTCCGCGATCGGCGTAGTGAGTACCGGGACGCGCTCTACGCGGAGTATCGGGTCGTGGTCGAAGTCGATGGCCGCCTGGCCCATCCCGCCGCAGAGCGCTGGCGTGACATTCGCCGGGACAACGCTGCGGCGGCGGACGGTTGCATCACGCTCAGGTACAGCTGGTCCGACGTCGCCGGCCACCCGTGCCGCACCGCGGCCGAGGTGGCGCGCGTGCTCACCGGCCGCGGCTGGCCCGGCCCGCCCCGGCGGTGCGGCCCTGCCTGCACCGTCCGGCAAGGCGAAGCATTGGGTGCGTGATAACGCTACTAGCGCTTCGCTATCCCGGGTGGAGCCTGCGGCTAGGTGGCGGGAGTGGCGTCGATGCCGGCTTCGCGGCGCTGGGCGGGCGTGATCGGAGTGGGGGCGCCGGTCAGCGGGTCCAGGCCGGAGGCGGCCTTGGGAAAGGCGATGACGTCGCGGATAGTGTCCTTGCCGGCCAGCAGGGCCATGATCCGGTCCCAGCCGAAGGCGATGCCGCCGTGCGGCGGCGGGCCGTACTTGAACGCTTCGAGCAGGAAGCCGAACTGCGAGGCGGCTTCCTCGGCCGACAGCCCGATCACGTCGAACACCTGGCGCTGCATGTCGGCGCGGTGGATGCGGATCGAGCCGCCGCCGATCTCGTTGCCGTTGCACACGATGTCGTAGGCGTCGGCCAGCGCGCTCTCCGGAGCGCCGGCGAACTTGTCCGCCCACTCGGGCAGCGGCGCGGTGAACGGGTGGTGCACGGCCGTCCAGCCGCCGGCGCCGTCCTCTTCGAACATCGGCGCGTCCACCACCCACGTGAAGGCCCACGCCGAGCGGTCGATCAGCTCGCAGCGGCTGCCGATCTCCAGCCGCGCCGCGCCGAGCAGCGACCTGGCCGCGGCCGCGGTGCCTGCCGCGAAGAACACACAGTCGCCCGCGGCCGAGCCCACTGCGGCGGGCAGCCCGGACCGCTCCGCGTCCGACAGGTGCCTGGCCACCGGGCCGGACGCCGAGACGTTCCCGTCGGCGTCGATGAGCAGGTAGGCCAGCCCGCGGGCACCGCGCGAGCGGGCCCACTCCTGCCAGCCGTCAAGCTCCCGCCTGGTCTGCGCGCCGCCGCCGGGCATGACGACCGCGCCTACGTGCTGCGCCTGGAACACCCCGAAGCCGGTGCCGGCGAAATAGTCCGTCATGTCGGTCAGTTCGCAGCCGAACCGCAGGTCCGGCTTGTCCGAGCCG
Source organism: Streptosporangiaceae bacterium (assembly GCA_036502085.1). Lineage (GTDB taxonomy): Bacteria > Actinomycetota > Actinomycetes > Streptosporangiales > Streptosporangiaceae > PALSA-505. The sequence goes on along the minus strand of DASXZD010000027.1, from coordinate 11,389 downwards.
AACCGGCGCATCGCCTCGCCGTAGGTCATCCGGGGAATCGGCGTGGGTATGCGGTAGCCGACGATCTCCGACCAGAGCCGCCCCACCAGGTCCTCGGCCAGCGCGAGCACATCGTCCCGGTCGACGAAGCTCATCTCGATGTCGATCTGGGTGAACTCCGGCTGCCGGTCGGCCCGGAAGTCCTCGTCCCGAAAGCACCGGGCCAGCTGGTAGTACCGCTCCAGGCCGCCGACCATCAGCAGCTGCTTGAACAGCTGCGGCGACTGCGGCAGCGCGTACCAGCTGCCGGGGCGCAGCCGGACCGGGACCAGGAAATCCCTGGCGCCTTCCGGCGTCGAACGGGTCAGGTACGGCGTCTCCACCTGGACAAAGCCGTGGGAGCTCATCACGTCGGCGGTCAGGTAGGCCGCGCGGGACCTGACCCGCAGCGCGCGGGCGACCTCGGCCCGCCGGATGTCCAGGTAGCGGTAGCGCAGCCGGATGTCCTCGTTCAGCTCGCCGGCCCCTTCGACCGGGAACGGCAGCGGCGCAGACTCGCTCAGCACCTCGATCTCGTCGGCGCTGATCTCGATCTCGCCGGTCGGCAGCTCCGGGTTCTCGTTGCCCTCCGGCCTGCGCCGCACCTCGCCGGTGACCCGGATGCAGTACTCGGCGCGCAGGTCGTGGGCCAGATCCTCCTCGCGGAGCACGGCCTGCGCGACGCCGCTGGCGTCCCGTACGTCAATGAACACCACGCCGCCGTGATCACGACGACGGGCCACCCACCCGGCCAGCGTGACCTGACGGCCAGCGTCCGAAGCGCGCAGCTCCCCGGCCCCGTGCGTTCGGATCATCCTGGCCTCAGCCCCTCCCCGGATTGGCGAGCGGCGCGAGAAACGGATTGGATGCGCGCTCCGCGCCGATCGTAGTCGCCGGGCCGTGCCCGGACAGCACCACGGTCTGGTCCGGCAGCGGCAGGCACACCCGGGCCAGGCTGTCCAGGATGGCCTGGTAGTCACCGCCGGGCAGGTCGGTCCGCCCGATCGAGCCGGCGAACAGCAGGTCGCCGGAGAAGAACACGTCCGCCGCGTCAGGCTCACTGGGCACCGGCAGATCGGTTTGCAGCCGCTCGCCTGCGGCGGCCAGCCGGAAGGTCACCGAGCCCGGCGTATGTCCGGGTGCGTGATCCACGGTGAACTCCAGCCCGGCCAGCGGGATGGTGAGCCCGTCCGCGAGCTCCGCGACGTCATCGGGCTCGGTAAAGGTGAGCCCGCCGAGCAGCATCTGGCCCACGCCACGGGGCAGGCCCCGGGCCGGGTCGCTAAGCAGTTGCCGGTCCCCCGGATGGATGTAAGCGGGGATGTTCTTCGCCCCGCACACCGGCACCACCGACCAGATGTGGTCGAGGTGCCCGTGCGTCAGCAGCACCGCGACCGGCCGGAGCCGGTGCCGCGTCACGGCCTCCTCGATGCCCGGCTCGGCGTCCTGTCCCGGGTCGATGATGACGCACTCCTCGCCGTCCCCCGGCGCGACCAGGAAGCAGTTCGTGCCGAACGATCCCGCGGGGAACCCTGCGACGAGCACGGTCGTCCTCCGTGTGCGAATGCCTGTGTCAGTGGCTCAGCCGCGGACAAGGCTACCGAACCGGTAACGACCGCACCGCTACGGTCACATCACAGGTAGCATTCGCGAAGTTTCACTGCTCACCGACAATGGCAGGACACCGATCAGGAAGGCAGTACGGGTGGCGGGCAACAAGGAGCGCCAGCGCAAGCTCGCTCGCGAGCGCTACGAGCGCCAGCAGGAACGACGGGCCGAGCGGGCGCGGGTATTGCGGCAGCGATCGGCCATTGCGGGGTCGGCCGCCGCCGTTGTCGCCATCGCGGTGGGAGCCTACTTCCTCGTCAGTTCCGGTTCCGGTACTAAGGCCGCGTCGGCGACCAGCACCTCGCCGGCGACGCCGACCAGCACGCCGACCCTTTCCATACCTCCGGCCACACCGCTCGCCACCGTGCCGACCGGGCCGCCGGCGGTGGCGCCCGCGTCGCACTGCACCTATACGCCGAGCCCGCCGGCCGCGCGCAAGGTCGGCATCCCGCCGGCTACTCCCGACAGCAAGGCGACCTACCAGGCAACCATCGCGACCAACCGGGGCAACGTCGTGATCGACCTGCTGAACAGCAGGGCCCCGTGCACGGTGAACTCGTTCGTGTACCTGGCCCGGCACGGGTTCTTCAACAACACCCCGTGCCCGAGGCTGGTCACCAGCGGGATCTACGTGCTGCAGTGCGGTGACCCCACGGGCACGGGTACCGGCGGCCCTGGGTACAAGTTCGGCAACGAGAACACGAAGGGCGCTACCTACGAGGCCGGCACGCTCGCCATGGCCAATTCCGGCGGCACCGACACCAACGGGAGCCAGTTCTTCATCGTCTACGCGCACGGTGTCCTGTCCCCCAGCTACACGCCGTTTGGCGTTGTGGTACAGGGGCTGGATATCGTCAGGAATATCGCCGCCGCAGGCGGTGCCAACAGCAGTCCAGCGGGCGGCGGCGAGCCGAACGAGAAGGTCACCATCGAGAGCGTGAAGATCACTAGTTAAGAGCACGTGGCCGACCAGCCGGGCGGCAAGCGGCTAACAGCCAGCGGGCAGGAGGTTCGTGGGGTGGACACCGCCAGCGATCCGTGGGGCCGGGTAGACGACGACGGCACCGTCTACGTCCGAACAGCCGAGGGCGAGCGGGTAGTCGGCTCGTGGCAGGCGGGCAGTCCGGGCGAGGCCCTTGCCTTCTTCAAGCGCAAGTTCGACTCGCTGGAGACCGAGGTTGTCCTGCTTGAACAGCGGATCTCCGGCACCGACCTGTCACCCGGCCAGGCGCAGGCCACAATCGAGCGCCTGCTGCACAGCATCAAAGAGGCACGCGCGGTCGGCGACCTGGACGGGCTGATCACCCGGCTGCAGGCCCTCACCGGTCTCGTCGATAGCCGCCGCGAGGAAACCAAGGCGGCCCGCGAGCAGGCCAAGACCGAGGCCAAGGACATCAAGGAGCGCATCGTCGCCGAGGCCGAGCGGATCGTGACCGAGGCGACCCACTGGAAGGTCAGCGGCGAGCGGATGCGCCAGCTGCTCGAGGAGTGGAAGGCCGCGCCGCACGCCGACCGGGCGATCGAGACGGCGCTGTGGAAGCGGTTCTCTGCCGCTCGCAACTCATTCACCAAGCGGCGCAAGGCTTATTTTGCCGGGCTCGAGGAAGAGCGCGAGACCGCCAGGCTGCGCAAGGAGAAGCTGTGCAGCCAGGCCGAGGAGCTCTCGTCCTCGACCGACTGGGGCGGGACGGCGAGCGCCTTCCGTGACCTGATGCGCTCCTGGAAGGAAGCCGGGCGGGCGGGCCGGTCCGAGGAAGAGTCGCTGTGGACCCGCTTCAAGGCCGCCCAGGACCAGTTCTTCCAGGCCCGCTCCGCGGTGTACTCGGCCAAGGAGGCCGAGCTGCGAGAGCACGCGACCGTCAAGGAGCAGCTGCTGGCCGAGGCGGACGCGCTGCTGCCCGTGAGCGACTTGCGGGCCGCCAAGGCCGCGATGCGAGGCATCCAGGAACGGTGGGAGAAGGCGGGATCGGTTCCGCGCGATTCCAGGGAGAAGCTGGAGTCCGGCCTGCGCCGGGTTGAGGAAGCGCTGCGCAAGGTGGAGGACACGCAATGGCGCCGGTCCAATCCGGAGGCTCTGGCCCGCGCCGAGGGAACCGTGGCTCAGATCAAGGCCACGATTGAGCAGCTTGAGAAGCGGCTGGCCAAGGCACGGGAGACCGGCGACACCAAGACCGAACAGCAGGCCACTGAAGCCCTCACGGCCCGCCGCGCCTGGCTGGTCGAGGCCGAGCGCGCCCTAGCCGAGTTCTCCGGCTAGCGCCGAGTTCTCCAGCGGGCGTCGTCCGGCCGTCGCGGGCTGTTAGTTGGTGACCCGGTAGACGTCGTAGACGCCGTCGATCGTCCGGACGGCGCGCAGCACGTCACCGAGGTGCTTGGGGTCGGCCATCTCGAAGGTGAACCTGCTGACCGCCACCCGGTCCCTGCTGGTGGTGACCGACGCCGACAGGATGTTCACGTGCTGGTCGGACAGCGCGCGGGTCACGTCGGATAGCAGCCGGGTGCGGTCGAGCGCCTCCACCTGGATGGCGACCAGGAACACCGACTCCAGCGTGGGTGACCAGTGCACGTCCACCACGCGTTCCGGCTGGGCCTGCGCCAGGTGGACGACGTTGTCGCAGTCGGCCCGGTGCACCGAGACGCCGTTGCCGCGGGTCACGAACCCGATGATCTCGTCGCCGGGCACCGGCGTGCAGCACCGGGACAGGCGGGCCCAGACGTCGGACTCGCCCTGCACGATCACGCCGGAATTGCCCTCGGCGGCGGGCCTGGGCGCCCGGGTGGGCAACGTCGCCTCGGCCAGGTCCTCCTGCGCACCGGCCATACCCCCGGCCGACCTGACGAGCTTCGCGACCACCGACTGGGCGCTCACGTGGCCCTCTCCGACCGCGGCGTAGAGCGCGGAGAGGTCTACGTAGCGCAGGTCGTGCGCGACGGTGAGCAGCGCCTCACCGGTGGCCAGCCGCTGCAGCGGCAGTCCCTGCTTGCGCATGGCCCGGGCGATCGCGCTCTTGCCCGTCTCGGTCGCCGCCTCCCTGCGCTCCTTGGAGAACCAGTGCCGGATCTTGTTACGGGCGCGAGGGCTCTTGACGAAGTTCAGCCAGTCCCGGCTGGGCCCGGCGTCCTGCGCCTTGGAGGTGAAGATCTCTACCGTGTCGCCGTTTTCGAGCGTGCTCTCGAGGGCGACGAGACGGCCGTTCACCCTGGCCCCGATCGTCCGGTGGCCCACCTCGGTGTGAATGGCGTAGGCGAAGTCCACCGGCGTGGCGCCCTGCGGCAACGCGATCACTTCGCCCCGAGGGGTGAACACGTAGACCTCGGCAGCGCCCAGCTCGAACCTCAGGGACTCGAGGAACTCCGCAGGATCGGCGGTCTCCCGCTGCCAGTCGACAAGCTGGCGGAGCCAGGCCATGTCCTCGGCGGCCTCGCGGCCGCGGCCCGGCGAACCGCCCGGTACGGTCTCCTCCTTGTACTTCCAGTGCGCCGCGACACCGTACTCGGCCCGGCGGTGCATCCCCCAGGTGCGGATCTGCAGCTCGACCGGCTTGCCCTCCGGGCCGATCACCGTGGTGTGCAGCGACTGGTACATGTTGAACTTCGGCAGGGCGATGTAGTCCTTGAACCGGCCGGGCACCGGGTTCCACCGGGCGTGGATCGTGCCCAGCGCCGCGTAGCAGTCCCGGACCGAGTCGACCAGCACCCGGATGCCCACCAGGTCGTAGATCTCGTCGAAGCCCACGTTGTGGGCGATCATCTTCTGGTAGATCGAGTAGTAGTGCTTCGGCCGCCCGGTCACGCTCACCTTGATTTTGACCTGGCGCAGGTCGGTGGCGACGTCCTCGATGACTTCCTGCAGGAACACATCGCGCCGGGGAGCCCGCTCGGAGACCAGCCGGGCGATCTCGTCGTAGCGCTTGGGGAACAGCGTCTGGAAGGCGAGGTCTTCAAGCTCCCACTTGATGGTGTTCATGCCGAGCCGGTGCGCGAGCGGGGCGAAAATCTCCAGCGTCTCGCGGGACTTGCGCTCCTGCTTCTCGCGCGCCAGGTAACGCAGCGTCCGCATGTTGTGCAGCCGGTCCGCCAGCTTGATCACGAGCACCCGGATGTCCCGGGACATCGCGACCACCATCTTGCGCACGGTCTCGGCCTCGGCGGACTCGCCGTACTTCACCTTGTCGAGTTTGGTCACGCCATCGACCAGGGCGGCGATGTCCTCGCCAAACTCGCTGCGCAGCTCGGCGAGGGTGTACGGGGTGTCCTCCACCGTGTCGTGCAGCAGCGCGGCGCAGAGCGTCTCATGGTTCATGCCGAGCTCGGCGAGAATGGTCGCCACCGCGAGCGGGTGGGTGATGTAAGGATCGCCGCTCTTGCGCTGCTGGTTGCGGTGCCAGTGCGCGGCCACGTCGTAGGCCCGCTCGATGACCCTGATGTCGGCCTTCGGATGTGTCGCCCTGATCGTCTTGATCAGCGGTTCGAGTACCGGGTTCATCCCACCACCCCGTTGCGCCCCCAGCCTGGCCAGCCGGCGGCGGACCGCCGCCGCCGAGGTGGAGCCCGCGGGGGCAGCCCCGGCGGGCTGAGATGCGCTGCTGCCCGCCGACCCGGAGGAGCCCGATGCCTTCCGCTGGGCCGGCGACCCTGACGCGGCGGGCTTGCGCCCGGGTGGTTTTTCGGCGGGAGTCTTCTCGCTCGCGGTCGCGGCGGCCTGCTCGGCGCGTCCATTGCGGCCAGACGTAGTCGACCGCCGAGCCGCCTTGCTCCGGTCCGCGAGGGCCGGTGAATCGTTCTTCTCGCCCTGCCCCGGGCCGGTCTGGGCGGCGTCAGTACCTGCGGTCGCGCCTGAAGTCGCCACCTCACCCGCCACGGTGCTCCTCATGTCCGCCAGATGCCTAGTCTATCGGCGGACGTTTCCGCACGTGACCGGATGTTCCCGGCCCGCCGGCTCAAGGTGGCTCGAGATGGCTCGAGGTGGCTCGAGATGGCTCGAGATGGCTCGAGGTGACCCGATATGCGTGGCGGTGATCGGGTGTCAGACCGAGATCAGCGAGCGGAACTCCAGGCCTGCCAGCCGGGCGCGGCCGTCCAGCGCCGCGAGCTCGAGCAGGACCGACAGGCCGGCCACCTCCGCGCCTGACCGTTGCACGAGCGCCACGGCCGCCTCGGCGGTGCCGCCGGTGGCCAGTACGTCGTCCACGATCAGCACCCGGTCGCCGGGCTCGAACGCGTCCGTGTGCACCTCGATCGTGGCGATACCGTACTCCAGCTCGTAGCTCTGGGCGTAGGACGCGGCCGGCAGCTTGCCCTGTTTGCGGATGGGGACGAACCCCGCCTGCAGGCGGCACGCGACCGGCGTGGCCAGGATGAACCCGCGGGCCTCGATACCGGCCACCTTGTCGATCCCGCCGAATCCGGTGCCGAGCGCGTCCACCACCCGCGCGAACGCGGCCGGGTCGGCCAGCAGCGGGGTGATGTCCTTGAACAGGATGCCTGGCTTCGGGTAGTCGGGTACGTCGCGGATCCTGTCCTTGATCAGCGCGTCGAGTGAGTCCTGCACCGCCTACCGCTTCTTCTTCTTGCCGCCGGGACGCCGCTTGGCCGCGCTCGTCCGGCGTGGTTGCTGCCTGGGGCCGGGGCGGGGGCGCAGGCCGTCGCCGGCTGATGGCGACTGCGGTGCTCCCTGGCTGACCGGGATCCACTCCGGCGCGACCGCGGGCGGCGGAGCACCCTGGCCGGGCTCCTCGATCGTGTCCCGCGGGTCCCGGTAGCCCGTGACGCCGTTGGATATCTCCGGCTCTTCCTCGAGCTCTTCCTCCTGCTCGTCGAGGGCCACAGCCTGCCTGGCCGCGCCCTTCCTGGCGTTCTTCTCCGCCTCAGCCCGGCGCTTGGCCGATCGGCCGCCGGCCTCGCGCAGCGCGACGCGCTTGGCCAGCTGCTGGTAGGACCGCTCGCGCTCCTTCAACTGGGCGAGCACCGGCGTAGCGATGAAGATGGAGGAGTAGGTACCCGACATCATGCCGACGAAGAGCACCAGGGCCAGGTCCTGCAGCTCACCGGGGCCGAGCAGCGCGCTGCCGATGAACAGGATGGCCGCGACCGGCAGCAGCGCGATCAGCGAGGTGTTGATCGATCTGACCAGGGTCTGGTTGAGCGCCAGGTTGGCGGCCTGACTGTAGCTACTCTTGCCCGAGCCGAGCAGCCCGGCCGTATTCTCCCGGACCTTGTCGAAGACCACCACCGTGTCGTAGAGCGAATACCCGAGGATGGTCAGCAGGCCGATCACCGAGGCGGGGCTGACGGTGAAGCCGGCCAGCGCGTACACCCCGATCGTGATCACGATGTCGTGTATCAGTGCCACGAAGGCGGCGGACGCCATCTTCCACTCGAACGCGATCGACAGATAGACCACGATCACGATCAGGAAGGCGATCAGAGCCTCCAGCGCCTTGCTGGAGATCTCGCTGCCCCACGTGGGCCCGATGAACTGAGTGCTGAACCCTTTGACCCCTGGGACGCCCTTCTGAATCGCGGCCTCGACCTGCTCGACCTGCGCAAACGACAGCTTCTGGCTCTGCACTTGCCACTGACCGTTGCTGCCGACCTTCTGGGTGATCGCCTGGCTGCCCGCGGGTGAATTGTCCACCGCATTATGTACCTGGGTCAGGCTGGTGCCCGTCGGCGCCTTGAACTGGAGGATCGAACCCCCCTTGAAGTCAACGCTGAAGTTCACTCCCCGGGTGGCCAGGGCCACGATGCTGATCAGCAGGATCGCTCCGGAGATCGTGTACCAGAGCCGCCGGCGGCCGACGAAGTTGACCGATACCTCGCCGCGGTAGAGGCGCCCCGGAATCTCGGTGATGCGCGACATCATGCCCCCCTGACCCGGCTCGCGGTTCTCGGCACTCCCGACCGCCACGGTGCCCGGGCACCGAGCCGGGTCGGGTCAAGACCGGACAACGGGTGCCCGCTGCTGAAGAACCTGGTCCGCGCCAGCAACGTCACCATCGGCTTGGTGAACAAGAACACCACGATGATGTCGATGATCGTGGTCAGCCCGAGCGTGAACGCGAAGCCCTTGACGTCGCTGACCGAGAAGTACCAGAGCAGCAGCGCACACAGAAACGACACGGTGTCGGAGACCAGGATCGTCCGCCGGGCGCGTTTCCAGCCGCTCTCCACCGCCGGTTTCAGCGATCTGCCGTCGCGTACCTCGTCACGGAGCCGTTCGAAGAACACCACGAACGAGTCCGCGGTTATACCGATGGCCACGATCAGGCCGGCGATACCCGCCAGCGACAGCGAGAACCCGGACGCCGAGTACTTGCTCAGCAGCACGACGGACCCAAAGGCGAGGATCGACGCGATGATCAGGCTGGAGACCGACACCAGGCCCAGGCCGCGGTAGTAGAGGAACGAGTACACCACCACCAAGCCCAGGCCGATCGCGGCGGCGATCAGGCCGGCCACCAGCTGGTCCCGGCCAAGTTGCGGCGTGACCGAGCTGACGTCCTGCTTGATGAGGTTGACCTTCAGCTCGCCGTAGTTCAACTCCTGGGCGAGTTGGGTGGCCTGGGACTGCGGGAAGTAGGTGATCTGCGCGTTGCCGCCGGTGATCGCCCCCTGGTCAATCTGCGGCGCCGATACCACCACGCCGTCGAGCACCACCGCTAGCTGGTCGAGCGGCGAGGTCGGGGCGCCGTTGTTGCCGTACTGGCTGTTCATCTGCTCGGTGAGCGCGCCGAAGGCGGCCGCTCCCTTGCCGTTCAGGCTGAGGTTGACCTGCCACTGCCCGCTCAGCGACTGCTGCTGGTTGGCCACGCCCGCCTGGGCCGAGGTGACGTCGCTGCCGAACACCTTGGCCGGGGCCAGCACGTACTTGAGGTTGCTGGTAATCCCCTGGGCCTGGCTGGCCACGCTGCAGGAGACGATCTGCCTGTTCGGGTCGTCGTACTGCGTGGTCGTGTAGCCGATCTGCTTCTTCCAGCCGTTGACGTTGTTGCAGTTGACCTGGTTGAAGAGCTTGAGCACCGCCGGGTTGACCTTGGTCACGTCCCCCGATACCTGGCTGACGGGCGGCGTGCTAGGCGTCGGGAGGGGCAAGGGCGAACTAGTGGGCGAGCTTGACGACGTGGACGAGCTTGACGACGTAGGTGTCGCGGCGGGCTTGGCCACAGCGAGCAGCCGTGCGCCCGCCGAGCCTGCTGCCTGCGGGCCCTTCACCGCAGCCTTGGTGGACGCGCCCGTGCTCGGCGAGGAGCCCACCTTGGGCGTGCCGGTGGCACCCGGCGAGGGCGTCGTCGTGGACGTCGATGTGGGGGTCGGGGTCGCCGAGGACGTAGTGGTCGCGGTGGGCCCCCCTTCCAGCAGCACCTGGCGGAAGTAGAGCTGCGCGGTGGCGCCGACCAGGTTGACCACTTTGTTCGTGCTCGCGCCCGGAACCGTCACCAGGATGTTGTCGCTGCCCTGCTGCTGGATCTGCGCCCCGCTGAACCCGGCACCGTCTACCCGGGCGATCATGACGGAGATCGCTTCCTTCATGTACTGCGCGGGCGGCGCCTTCCCCTTAAGGGTCGACGCCTTCAGCTCCACCTGGGTGCCGCTGGACAGGTCGAGGCCAAGCTGGACCCGGAAATCGTGATGCCACTTGCCCGGGCTGAACGCGGTCGCGCCAACGATCGCGAGGAGCATCACGATGATCAGCCCGACCAGTCCAGCCAGCGCTCGGCCCGGCCTGGAGACTGTGACGTTCTTCTTTGGGGGAGCCACTTCTCGCCTGTCCTTACATCGACCAGATCAATTGCCGCGCATTGGCTGCCGGCTAACGCCGCGCTGCCCCACTACACACTGTCGCCGGCCTTCTCGTCCGCGGCAACATGACCGTCCCCGGTCTCGTCCTCGGCAGCGTCATCGCTTTCGTCACCGGCGTCGGTCTCGCTCTCGTCGTCGGCGTCCGAAACGAGGTCGGGATCCTCTGGCATGCCGTCGGCGTCGCCGTCCTCCTCATCGGGGAGCACCTCCATGATGGCCCGCTTGACGTAACGGACCTCTACTCCTGGAGCGACTTCGAGCAGCACATCGTTCCCGTCCACCTCGACTACGGTGGCGTACATCCCGGCGGTGGTGCGCACGCGCGCACCCGGAACGACCGTGTTCTGCTGCTGTTGCACCTTGCGCTGCCTGTTACGCTGCGGCCTGATCATGACGAAGTAGAAGACCCCGATCAGCACCACGATGATGAGCAGGAACTCAGTGGATCCGCTGCTCTTCGACGCCGTAGCCACGGCGAGACTCATGTTCCCCTTCACCGGGGGCATCCTTCCGGTTGAATTGCTGCATGTGGCCTGGCACCGCGGAAACTTGCGGCACCAGCCGGGCCGGTATCCGCCGATGAGCAACGGTGACTGGCCAACTGCCGAAGTTTAGCGGTGCATGGGTCACGCACCAACAGGCTACGGGGTTCATAAACCGATCGTGACCTGGGCGCAACCCAACGCTAGCCGAACAGGGTGGCCGGACCGGCCGGTCCGGCGGTCTCCGGCGGGGTCAGGCCCAGGTGCTCCCAGGCGGCCGACGTCGCCACCCGTCCGCGCGGCGTCCGGAGCAGCAGCCCGCCCCGGACGAGGAAGGGTTCGGCCACCACCTCGACGGTCTCCATCTCCTCGCCCACCGCGACGGCCAGCGTGGACAGCCCGACCGGGCCGCCGCCGAACCTGCGGATCAGCGCGTCGAGCACGGCCCGGTCCAGCCGGTCAAGACCCTGCTCGTCCAC
>DASXZD010000026.1:0-75717 GCA_036502085.1 Streptosporangiaceae bacterium | reverse complement strand
GCAGCTGGGGCATAACTACATCGGGACCGAGCACATCCTGCTGGGGCTGATCCGCGAGGGCGAGGGCGTGGCCGCCCAGGTGCTGGTCAAGCTCGGTGCCGACCTCAGCCGCGTCCGCCAGCAGGTCATCCAGCTGCTGCACGGCTACCAGGGCAAGGAGCCCGCGGCGGCCGGCGCCCCGTCGGAGTCGACCCCGGCGACCTCGCTGGTGCTTGACCAGTTCGGCCGCAACCTGACCGCGGCCGCGCGAGAGGGCAAGCTCGACCCCGTAATCGGCCGCGAGACCGAGATCGAGCGGGTCATGCAGGTGCTGTCCCGGCGCACCAAGAACAACCCCGCGCTGGTCGGCGAGCCGGGCGTAGGCAAGACCGCGGTGGTCGAAGGACTGGCGCAGCGGATCGTCAAGGGCGAGGTGCCCGAGACCCTCAAGGAAAAGCAGCTGTACACGCTGGACCTCGGGGCGCTGGTAGCCGGATCGCGCTACCGCGGCGACTTCGAGGAGCGGCTGAAGAAGGTCCTGAAGGAGATCAGGACGCGCGGGGACATCATCCTGTTCCTCGACGAGCTGCACACCCTGGTCGGCGCGGGCGCCGCCGAGGGTGCCATCGACGCCGCCTCGATCCTCAAGCCGATGCTGGCCAGGGGCGAGCTGCAGACCATCGGCGCCACCACCCTGGACGAGTACCGCAAGTACCTGGAGAAGGACGCCGCGCTCGAGCGGCGGTTCCAGCCCATCCAGGTGGCCGAGCCGACGATCTCGCACACGATCGAGATTCTCAAGGGACTGCGGGACAGGTACGAGGCGCACCACCGGGTGTCGATCACCGATGGCGCTCTGGTCGCCGCGGCCCAGCTGGCCGACCGCTACATCAGCGACAGGTTCCTGCCGGACAAGGCCATCGACCTCATCGACGAGGCCGGCTCCCGGATGCGGATCCGGCGGATGACCGCGCCGCCGGACCTGCGCGAGTACGACGAGAAGATCGCTCAGGTGAGCCGGGAGAAAGAAACGGCCATCGACTCGCAGGACTTCGAGAAGGCGGCCGCGCTGCGCGACACGGAGAAGCAGCTTCTCGCCAAGAAGGACGCCAGGGAGAAGGAGTGGAAGGCCGGCGACATGGATGTGGTCGCCGAGGTGAACGAGGAACTGATCGCCGAGGTTCTCGCCACCGCCACCGGCATCCCCGTGTTCAAGCTGACCGAGGAAGAATCGCAGCGCCTGCTCCGGATGGAGGACGAACTTCACCGCCGGGTTATCGGGCAAAACGACGCAATTAAGGCACTCTCCCAGGCAATCAGGCGGACAAGGGCGGGTCTCAAAGATCCCAAACGGCCTGGCGGGTCATTCATCTTTGCCGGCCCTTCAGGGGTCGGCAAGACCGAGCTCTCCAAGACGCTCGCTGAATTCCTCTTCGGCGATGAAGACTCGCTCATCCAGCTCGACATGAGTGAGTACATGGAGAAGCACACCGTGTCACGGCTGTTCGGCTCGCCGCCCGGGTACGTGGGATACGAGGAGGGCGGGCAGCTCACCGAGAAGGTGCGCAGGCGGCCTTTCTCTGTGGTGTTGTTCGACGAGATCGAGAAGGCCCACCAGGACATCTTCAACTCCCTGCTGCAGATTCTCGAGGACGGGCGGCTTACCGACGCCCAGGGCCGGACGGTCGACTTCAAGAACACCGTCATCATCATGACCACGAACCTCGGCACCAGGGACATCTCTAAGGGTGTCTCGGTGGGTTTCGCCCGTTCCGGAGACTCCAAAGGCTCTTACGACCGGATGAAGGCTAAGGTTCAGGACGAGCTGAAGCAGCATTTCCGGCCCGAGTTCCTCAACCGGGTGGATGACACGATCGTTTTCCACCAGCTCACCGAGGATGAGATCGTCACGATCGTGGACCTGATGATCGCCAAGGTCGACGAGCGGCTCAGGGACCGCGACATGGGCATGGAGCTGCGGCCGGCCGCGAAGGCACTGCTGGCCGTGCGGGGCTACGACCCGGTGCTGGGCGCCAGGCCGCTGCGCCGGACCATCCAGCGGGAGATCGAGGACAGCCTGTCCGAGAAGATCCTCTTCAGCGAGCTCAAGGCCGGCCAGATCGTCATCGTGGACGTGGAAGGCACCGGCGAGGAGGCGAAGTTCACCTTCAAGGGCGTGCCCAAGCCGGAAACGGTGCCCGACGCCCCGCCCGCCGAGATCGAGAGCCAGCCGGTCGGGCAGCGCGCACGGGTAAGCCCCCCGGTCAGCCGGAGCGAGACCTCGACGCAGTCCGAGTAACACGCAGGCCGGCCAGGCCCGGTTTGAACTGAGCCGCCGCCCGCACGTTGGCCGGCGGCTCAGTCACGTGCCGGGAAGCTTGAACATGCCGTCGGCGGGCACTTCGACCAGGCCGTCGGCGACCAGGCCGTCCAGGGCTCGGGCGCGGCGCACCGGATCGGGCCAGGCTTCGGTCAGCCGCTCGTTGCTGACCGGGCCTGTTGCTTCACGCAGGATGGCGAGTAGCTTGCCGCGGCACTGGCGGTCGGTGCCCTCGTACCGCTGGCCGCCGGGGCGCTGCGCCGCCTGCGGCTGGCCGGCCCGCAGCCATGAGCAGTCGGCCGACACGGGGCATTTGGCGCAGGTCGGCCGCGCCGCCATGCAGACGAGCGCGCCGAGTTCCATCAGCGCGACCGACCACCGGGCGGCCACGGACGGCTCGGCGGGAAGCAGGGCCTCGGCGAGCCTCGTCTCGGCCACGGAGACGCTCGGCCCGGCGAACTGCGCGCCGTTCTTCAGCCGGGCAAGCACGCGGCGCACGTTCGTGTCCAGTACGGCGTGCCGCTGGCCAAAGGCGAAGCTTCCCACTGCGGCGGCCGTATAGCTGCCGATGCCCGGCAGTGCGAGCAGGTCCTGCTGGCTCTCAGGGACCTTGCCGCCGTGCCGCTCGGCCAGGATCCCGGCCGTCTCGTGCAGCCGCAGCGCCCGCCGCGGGTAGCCCAGCCGGCCCCATTGCCGCACCGCCTCGCCGGGCGGGGCCGCGGCCAGGTCGGTCGGCGTCGGCCAGCGTTCCAGCCACGCCTGGTAGGCGGGCAGCACCCGGGCCACCGGGGTCTGCTGCAGCATGATCTCGCTGACCAGCACCGCCCAGGGCGAGACGCCGGGCCTGCGCCAGGGCAAATCCCGCTGGTGGGTCGCATACCAGGAAAGGAGCGCCTCGTGCTGCCGCTGCATCATGACGAAGCCGATCGTCGCATGCCCGCGCGCCCCGCCGCATGTCCGCCCCGCCTGCTGCGCAGCAGCGCGCGAGTTGTCGGCTGGGTCGGCCGGCGGGTCTGCGGGGCCGGCGCGCCCGGCCTCTGCATACTGTTCGCATGGATCCGATTACATCTCGTAACCGGAATGGCCTGGATGAGCCGGAGGTCTACTGGCGGCGGAGGCTGTTCGCGCTGGCGGCCGGCCTGGCCGTGCTGGGCCTGCTGGCCTGGGCGGTCGGCGGCGCAAGCTCGTCGCGGCCGGCCGCGACGACGGCGTCCCTGACGGGCCAGACCCCGCCGCCTAGTATTACGCCGGCCGCCGTGTCGCCGAGCCCGTTCGCCTCGACCCCATCGGCGGGCCCGTCACCGAGCCCGTCGGCCACCAGCCCGTCACCGAGCCCGTCCGCCTCCGCCGCTCCGGCCGGCGGAGCGAAAGGCACGCCGACGCCGGTCAAGGCGGCCGCTCGCGCCCAGAGGGCCGGTCACCCCCCCGCGGCGCGCCCGCACGGCAGCGGCTGTCTGGCGTCCGACGTGGTGATCAGCTTGACCATGAACGGCGACAGCTTCGGCGCGACGGCCCGGCCCGGGTTCGGCATAGATGTGGTCTCAACCGACCGCGCGACCTGCACGCTCAACCTGGGCACCAAGCACCTGACCCTGGTGATCAGCTCGGGCGGGGTCAGGGCCTGGGGCTCGGGCGACTGTGCCGCCGGCGCGGGCAGCGCGGTCACCAAGCTGCCGCGCGGCGTGCCCGCCCAGCGGTCCATCACCTGGCACCGGGTGCTCTCCTCGCCCGGCTGCAAGACCGCGCACACCGCGGCCCGGCCGGGTACCTACACGGCCGTGGCTTACGACGGCAGCCTGCACAGCCAGACTCTCGTCTTCGTGCTCCGCTAGCCCAGGCCCCCGAGACCTACGTCCTCGCGACCCGGGGCCCGAGACCTGAGGCCCGAGACCTCAGGTGTCCATCCCGGAGTCGCCCAAGGCCAGCGCGATGGCCGCCTGCACATCCGCGACCTCCCGGATCTCAATGCCGCCCCCGCCGCCCCGCCCTCCATCGCCGGCCTCAGCCGCCGAGGGCAGCGCCGTCGACGGCAGGGCCGCCGAAGCAGCAGGCACGATGGCCCGCCGGAACCCTAGCCGCTGCGCCTCGGCCAGCCGCCGCCCCAGGCCGGTGACCCGGCGCACCTCGCCGGCCAGCCCGATCTCGCCGATGGCGACCACATCACCGGGCACGCTCAAGCCCACCGTGGTGCTGGCGATGGCCAGCGCGACCGCCAGATCCACCGAAGGCTCCGACAGCCTGACCCCGCCGACCGTGGCCGCGTAGACCTCCTGCCCGGCCAGCTTCACGTTGGCCCGCCGCTTCAGCACGGCGACCAGCATCCCGACCCGGGCGGCGTCCAGCCCGGAGATCACCCGGCGCGGTATCTCGGCGTTGGTCGCCCCGACCAGCGCCTGCACCTCGGCCACCAGCGCGCGACTGCCCTCGAGCGTGACCGTGACGCAGGTGCCGGGAACCGTCTGGCCGCGCTGCGACAAAAACAGGCCGCTCGGGTCGGGCAGCCCGATCAGGCCGTACTCGCCCAGGTCAAAGCAGCCGATCTCATCGGTCGGCCCGTACCGGTTCTTCACCGCCCGGACGATCCGCAGCTGCGAATGCCGGTCCCCCTCGAAGTAGAGCACCACGTCCACCAGGTGCTCGAGCGCCCGCGGCCCGGCCACCGTGCCGTCCTTGGTCACGTGCCCGACGAGCACCGTGCTCATCACTTGCTCCTTGGCCACCGCGGCCAGGGCGGCGGCCACCTCGCGCACCTGGGTCACGCCGCCGGGCACGCCCTCGACGCCGGGTGCGGCGATGGTCTGCACGGAGTCGACGACCAGGAGCCTGGGCCGCACCGCCGCCACGTGCCCGAGCAGCGCGGGCAGGCCGGTCTCCGCGGCCAGGAACAGGTTGTCGTGCACCGCGCCGACACGGTCGGCCCGCAGCCGCACCTGGGCGGCCGACTCCTCGCCGGTCACGTACAGCACCGGGCCGGCCGTGGCGGCCTGCGCGCAGGCCTCGAGCAGCAGCGTGGACTTGCCGACCCCGGGCTCGCCCGCCAGCAGCAGCACCGCGCCGGGGACCAGGCCGCCGCCGAGCACCCGGTCCAGCTCGTCGAGCCCGGTCCGGCGTGGCCGGGCCGCGGTGGCGTCTACCTGGCCGATCGGCACGGCCGGGGTGCTGACCGGTCCGGCGTCCACCGTGCGCAGCCCGGCCCGGGCCAGGCCGGGGACCTTGCTCTCTTCCATCGTTCCCCAGGCGTGGCACTCGCCGCACCGCCCGGCCCATTTCGCGGTGCGCCAGTCGCAGCGCGTGCACCGGAACGCCGCAACCGTCGAAGACTTCGCCATGACCTGCACGCTAGCGGGTGGGTCAGACATTCACCGCGCACCGAATAAGCTAGCCGGACAGACCCGAGACCGGCGGATGAGTAGGGGGAGAGGCACGTGAGCGCGACCCGAGCGGTCACTCAGCCCCTGGTCGCGCTGTCCACCAGCTCGGTCTACCCGGCCCGGACACCGGACGCGTTCGAGGCGGCCGCGAAGCTCGGCTACGACGCCATCGAGGTGATGGTCTACCCGGACCCGGTCAGCCAGAACGTGGATGTGCTGCGCAGGCTGTCGGACTACCACGAGGTCCCGGTGGTGGCCATCCACGCGCCCTCGCTGCTGCTCACCCAGCGGGTCTGGGGCCGCGAGCCGTGGGAGAAGCTGCGCCGCTCGAAGGAGCTGGCGCAGGCGCTCGGCGCCCGGGTAGTGGTGCTGCACCCGCCGTTCCGCTGGCAGCGCGAGTACTCCCGCGACTTCGAGCTCGGCCTGGCCAGGATGAGCGAGGAAGGCGACGTCATCTTCGCCGTCGAGAACATGTACCCGCTGCGCGCCCGCGGCACCGAGATGGTCCCGTACGGACGGCACTGGGATCCGGTGGGCCTGGACTACCCGAACGTCACGCTCGACCTCTCGCACACGGCCGCGTCCGGCTCGGACGCGCTGGCCATGGCCGAGGCGCTCGGCGACCGGCTCGCGCACGTGCACATGGCCGACGGGACCGGGGCGGCCATACCGCCCGACGAGCACCTGGTTCCCGGCCGCGGCAGCCAGCCCTGCGCCGAGCTGCTGCACCGGCTGTCGGCCACCGGGTACTCCGGCGTGGTCGTGCTCGAGGTGAACACCCGCCGCGCGCTGACCCGTGAGGAACGAGAGGCGGATCTGGCCGAGTCGCTGGCGTTCACCCGCAAGCACCTCGGGTCGCTCACATCTCAAGGATCAGCGTCACCGGACCGTCGTTAACCAGCGATACCTGCATGTCGGCGCCGAATACGCCGGTCTGCACCCGCGCGCCGAGCTCGCGCAGCGCTGCGGTGAACTGTTCTACCAGCGGCTCGGCCACCGGGCCCGGCGCCGCCGCCTGCCAGGTCGGACGGCGCCCCTTCCTGGTCTCGGCGTACAACGTAAACTGGCTGATGACCAGGAGCGGTGCGCCCGTATCCGCGCACGATCGCTCACCCGCGAGGATCCGAAGGTGGTAGATCTTGCGCGCAAGTCCTGCCGCCGTCTGCCGTGTGTCCGTGTGGGTCACCCCGACGAGCACCACCAGGCCGGGCTGATCGATCGATCCCACGGTCGCGCCGGCCACGGCGACGCTCGCCTGGCTAACCCGCTGAATAACAGCTCGCACGAGGATGCATTCTGCCGCTGATGACTGACAACCTGCCGCTTATGACCGACAAAACGCGCACCCAGCCCTCGCCGGCCACAGCGCCGGCCACAGCCGGCACGCTGATCACCGTCGCCCCGACCGGCGCCGAGGCCGACAAGAAGCGCTACCCGCCGCTGCCGGTGACCGTGGACGAGCTGGTCACCACCGGCCAGCAGTGCGAGGCGGCCGGCGCCTCGGTGATCCACGTGCACATCAGGGACGACCAGGCGCGCCCCACGCTCGACGTCAAGCAGCTCACCGACACCGTGCGGGCGCTGCGCGAGAACACCACCCTGATCGTGCAGCTGTCCACCGGCGGCGCGGTCACCGACGACTACGCCGACCGGCTCGCGGTGCTCGACGCCGAGCCCGACGGCTGCTCGCTGACCTGCGGCACGGTGAACTTCGGCGACGACGTCTTCATGAACCCGCTGCCGTTCATCCGGGAGCTGTACCAGCGCGCCCAGGAGCGCCACGTGGTGCCCGAATTCGAGCTGTTCGACCTGGGGCACGTGGCGACGCTGCACCGGCTGCTCGACGAGTTCGGCGCGCCGTACGGCGGGCGCGTGCACTGCGACCTGGTGATGGGCGTGCCCGGCGGCATGAACGGCGACGCCGCCACGCTGGTCCGCGCGGTGGAGGCGCTGCCGGCCGGCGCGTCCTGGTCGGCGACCGGCATCGGGCGCACCGCGCTGCCGGTGATGCTGGCCGCGCTATCCGCGGGCGGGCACCTGCGGGTGGGCATGGAGGACACCACCAGCTACGCCAAGGGCCGTCCGGTCGCCGGCAACGCCGAGCTGGTCGAGCGGGCCGCCGCGCTCGCCGAGCTGGCCCAGCGCCCCGCCATGCGCCCGGACGCGGCCCGCGCCTTCCTCGGAGTCAGCCATTAACGCAGACAACCCGGTCCTCGCCGAGGTCATCCGCTCCGGATTCGCCGAGTCGCGGCACCGCGGCCGCGTCGTCGCGCTCGGGGCCGACGGCGCCGCGGTGCTGGCTGCTGGCGCCGTGGACGAGCCCATATTCCCCCGCTCGTCGAACAAGCCCTTCCAGGCGGCCGCGATGGTGCGCTGCGGCCTGGAGCTGGACGGCAAGCTCCTGGCGCTGGCCGCGGCCAGCCACTCGGGCGAGGACTTCCACGTCACCGGGGCGCGCGAGATCCTGGCCGCCGCCGGGCTGGACGAGAGCGCGCTGCAGTGCCCGCCCGCGCTGCCGATGGACGAGCCCAGCATGCGCGCGATGATCCGCCGCGGCGACCGGCCCGACCGGGTGCACATGAACTGCTCGGGCAAGCACGCGGCCATGCTGGCGACCTGCGTGGCGGCCGGCTGGCCGACCGGCAGCTACCGCGACCCGGCGCATCCGCTGCAGCTTGAGATCCGCCGCACACTGGAGCGGCTGGCCGCCGAGCCGGTCGCGGCCGTCGGCGTGGACGGCTGCGGAGCTCCGGTATTCGCCGTGTCCACGTCCGGAGTCGCCCGGGCTTTCCGTTCGATGATGCTTTCAGACCCAGATTCTCCCGAACGGAGAGTCGCCGATGCGATGCGCGCCCACCCTGACTGGACGTCGGGCAGCAGCAGGCCCGAGCGGGCCCTGATGGAAGCGGTGCCCGGCCTGCTGCTGAAGTCGGGTGCCGAGGGAGTCGAGGGCTTCGCCCTGCCGGACGGCCGGGCCGGCGCGTTCAAGATCGAGGACGGCACCTCCCGGGCCAGGGCGCCGTTGACCGTCGCGCTGCTCCGCGCGCTCGGCGCCGACCAGGAGCCCGGAACCGACAGTGCGGCCCTGGCCGGACTGGCCCAGGTGGACGTGCACGGCGGCGGCCAGGTGGTCGGCGAGGTCCGGGTGCTGATCTAGGATGTTATTCAAAACTCGAATATCAACTCGAGTCTTCGCAGGTCATAAACTGAGAACAAGATCATTCAGGGAAGTTTTGAATAATACTCCTGACGCCCGTATCGGGGCCGGACGGCCGCAGCGCCTCGGGCGCCGACGCGCCGGCCGCGGAGTAACCTGAGATCTGTGTTCAGCAACTGGAATGCGATGACGCCGCTCAACTACTTCTTCCTGGCGCTCGCCATCGCCGCGTTCCTGGTCGAGGCCTTCGCCTTCATCGACGCCTTCAGGCACCCGGCATCCGCCTACCTGGCGGCGGGCAAGCAGACCAAGCCGCTGTGGCTGATCATCACCGGTGTCGCCGCGGTCGTCGGGCTCGGCTACGCCGCGTACGTCCGCAGCGCGTCGGTCATCCAGATCCTCCCGGTCGTGGCGTTCGTCGCCGCCGCGGTCTACCTGACCGACGTCCGGCCGAAGATCAAGCAGCTCGGCGGCGGCTCGGGCGCCGGCCGCTCCGGGCCCTACGGCCCCTGGTAACGGCCGCCAGGTCCCGCGCCGGCCTGGCCTAGTTCTCGATCCTGATCCGCAGCCTGCGGAATCCCTTGCCCTTGTTCTCGATCTTGACGACCTCGATGCGGCCCACCTGACGGGTGGAGGCGACGTGCGTGCCGCCGTCCGCCTGCTGGTCCAGCCCGACGATGTCGATGATGCGCACGTCCTTGACCTCGGGCGGGACCAGGTTGGTCGCGGTCCTGATGATGTCGGGAATGGCGAACGCCTCGTCCCTGGGCAGCACCCGCACGTCGATCCGGCGGTCGGCGGCCAGCTCGGCGTTGCAGGCGGCCTGCACCGCGTCGCGGAAGCCGTCGGGCACCTGCGGCAGGTTGAAGTCCATCCGGGCCGTGAGCGGCTCCATGTTCCCGCCGGTCACCAGCGCGCCGAAGTCCCTGAACACGACTCCGCACAGCACGTGCAGGCCGGAGTGCGTGCGCATCAGCGCGGTCCTGCGGTCGTCCTCGACCGCGCCCCGCACGGCGGTGCCGGCTGGCGGCAGCGGGTCGCCTTCGGCCGGGATCAGGTACAGGTCGTCGCCCTTCCTGGCCCCCGCGATGCGGGTCTGCACCCCGCCCCAGAGCAGCACGCCGCGGTCCGGCGGCTGGCCTCCGCCGCCCGGGTAGAACGCGGAGGTGTCCAGCACGATCCCGTCCGGGCCGGCCGCCAGGACCGTCGCATCCCACTCGCGCAGGGTCTGATCGTCGAGTTCGAGCCGGTGCGTCCGCCAGGCAATGTCGCTCACCCGGGCAGCCTACTTCGCGCCGCGCGCTGCCGCGGGCGGGCTTTAGAGCGGGACGACCAACAGCGCGGCGGGCACGACGACGAGCAGCGCCGCGCCGCAGCAGACCGCGGCCCACAGCGGCCGGGACAGGCCGGGCTGCGGCTCGAGCAGCCGGTTGACCCTGGTGACGACCTCACCCTGGCTGTCGGCGCCAGAGTGGCTGCGGGCGCGCGCGGCCGCCAGCGCCCCCGAGGGGGGCGCCTGCGCCCCGGCCACGCCGAATCGCATCAGCGCCGTCGCCAGCTCCCTGGCCGGCCTGGCCCGCCGGGCCCGGTCGTCGGCCAGCATCTCGACGAGCAGCGCGACGGCCTCATGCGCCTCGCGTGCCACCCGGGAGCGGGGAAAGGCGCCGCAGAGCGCGGTGAAGGGCAGCAGCACGAGATCGTGCCGCTCCCTGACGTGCGCCCGCTCGTGCGCCAGCACCGCGGCCAGCTCGGCTTGGTCCAGCAGATCCAGCGTTCCCGCGCTGATCACGATGCGCGACCGCAGCCCGGGCAGGCAGTACGCCGCCGCGCCCGGGTGATCGACGACGAGCGCGCCGGGCACCTTCGGGTCGCCGCGGGCCAGCAGCGTGAGCAGGGCCCGCTGCCGGCGCTTGGTGCGCAGCACCGAGGCGCAGGCGGCGGCCAGCACCCAGCACAGCAGGCCGAGCAGCGCGATCGCCATGGTCAGCGCGGCCAGCCGCAGCGCGGTCAGGAGGACAGGCTGCTGCAGTGGCCCGGTGGGCTTGCCGACCGAGCCGACGGCGAAGGCGAGCGCCCCGCCGGCCACGCCCGAGTGATCCGGCGAGGCCGCCAGGCCGGCCAGGGCGCCGACGGCCGCGAGCCCCCAGCCGAGGCCGAGCGCCTGCCAGAGCAGGATCGCCGCGGCGGGCGCCCGGCGCGGCCACCGGGCCGTCGCGAGCATGCTCGCGGCCAGCACGGCAGCCACCGCGACCGCGGTGAGGAACAGGGCAGAGCCGAGCACCAGAACTCAGTCCCCGGCGTCTTCGAACGCCTCAAGAGCGCTGCGCAGCGCACGGGCCTCCGAATCGCTCACCGAGCGCGCGAACCTGGCCAGCGCTGCCTGCCGGTCCCCGGTCTGGTCCAGCGCGCTGAGCATCAGCTCGGTGACGTAGGCCTCCCGGCTCGCGGCAGCCTGGTACTGCCATGCGCGGCCGTCTCGCTCGCGCAGGGCGAAACCCTTCTTGGCCAGCCGGTCAAGCACAGTCATCACGGTGGTGTGGGCCAGGTCCCGTTCGGTCAGGCGCTCACTCACCTCACGGACGGTGAGCGGACTGGAAGTCTCCCAGAGCACGTCCATAATCGCACGTTCGAGCTCGCCAAGTCGGTTCACGCCTCCACTGTATCCATCCCCAACCTCCGCAAACCGGCCCGCCGCCCCCGATCTCGCCCGGGTCGGCGGCAAGCCAGCCGGCTGGCCGCGCCCTGAGGCGCCGGTGCGAGACTAGGTGTTTTATGCGAAAGTCGCGTTATGCAAAATTTCCTGCCTGGCTGCTCTGCGCTGAGCTGCCCGATCACTCGCGCAGGCCCTGCGGGCCCGCACTCGCGATGCGGTTTTGCATAGCGCTCTAGGCAGCGAAGACCCTGAGGTTCTGGAGGACAATGGTGCCCGCCGCAACGCCCCGCTTCCGCTCGGTGCTTGACCGCTTTGCCGCTTACAAGCCGGGCCGGATGCCATCAACGCCGGACGGCAGATCCTTCAAGCTGTCGTCCAACGAGTCCCCATTCGGGCCGCTGCCCTCGGTCCTCGACGCGATCGCGACGGCCGCCGGCGAGGTGAACCGGTACCCGGACAACGGAGCGGAGGCCCTGCGCGCGGCCATCGGCGCTAGCTTCGGAGTGCCGCTGGAGCACGTCGCGGTCGGCTGCGGTTCGGTGGGGGCGACCCAGCAGCTCCTCACCGCGGCGGCCGAGCCGGGCGCGCAGGTGCTCTACGCTTGGCGCTCGTTTGAGGCGTACCCGATCCTGGCCGATCTGTCCGGCGGCGAATCGGTGCGCGTGCCGCTGCACGCCGAGACGCATGACCTGGCCGCGATGGCCGATGCGATCACCGAGCGGACCAG
The DNA here is from genome assembly GCA_036502085.1 of Streptosporangiaceae bacterium. Classification (GTDB taxonomy): domain Bacteria; phylum Actinomycetota; class Actinomycetes; order Streptosporangiales; family Streptosporangiaceae; genus PALSA-505. The sequence goes on along the minus strand of DASXZD010000026.1, from coordinate 63,510 downwards.
GATCATCCTCGTCTGCAACCCCAACAATCCCACCGGCACCACCGTGTCCCGCGCCGAGCTGGAGAAGTTCCTCGACCTCGTGCCGGAGGACTGCCTGGTGGTGCTCGACGAGGCGTACCGGGAGTACGTGCGCGACCCCAGCGTGCCGGACGGCCTGCGGCTCTACGCGGAGCGGCCCAACCTCGCGGTGCTCCGCACGTTCTCCAAGGCCTACGGGCTGGCCGGCCTGCGGGTGGGGTTCCTGGTCGCGGCCGAGCCGGTCGCGGCCGCCGCCCGGATGACGATGCTACCGTTCAGCGTGAATCGTGTTGCCCAGGCTGCGGCGATCGCGTCGCTCGCGGCCGAGTCCGAGCTGTTCGACCGGGTCAATGCGGTGGTCGGCGAGCGCGGCAGAGTCAGGGACACGCTGCTCGCCGACGGCTGGACGGTGCCGCCCACCGAGGCCAACTTCGTCTGGCTGCGCCTGGGCGAGGACACCGCGGACTTCGCCGGCCAGTGCGAGGCCGCGGGGGTCAGCATCAGGCCGTTCGGGGCGGAGGGAGCCAGGATCTCGATCGGCGATCAGGAGGACAACGAGGCCTTCCTGGCCGTCGCGAAGGCCTATCCGCGCCGCCACTGAGCCTGCGGTTAAACCTGAGCGCCGGGCTACCTGACCGGCTTGCGGTCCAGCTTCTCGGTGATCAGTCGGTAGAACTGGCGCGGGCGTCCCGGCTGCGGCGTCCTGCTCGGCGGCAGCGGCCAGGCGAGCCCCTCATCGACCAGGGTGCGCAGCAGCCGCCGCGCGGTGCGAGAAGTGACGCCGAGCAGCTGGCCGGCCATCTCGGCGTCCACCACGAGCCCGGCGTCCCCGCCGGGCAGCTTGTCGGCCAGCCGGGAGAGCGTCTCGATCCCCTTCGGCCTGCCGCGCTGCGGAGCCGCAGCGGGCTGGCGCGGCGCGGGCACCAGCGCCCTGCCCTCCTTGTCCAGCCCGAACACCGCAGCCCGCTGGCCCGACTGCGGCCGGGCGATGGCGGCCCGGGCGTGCGCCTCCGCCTCCTGCGCGGTCCGGCCCATGCCCACGCCCACCTCCAGGGCGATGCCGAGCTCGGCGCGGGCCCGCTCGCTGAACGGCGGCACCCGGAAGCCGTCGGTCGGCCCGTGCAGCGACCCGCGGGTCGCCGTGACGTGAAAGCAGTGATCGCCCATCGGGCTGACCGTGGCCTGGATCCGCTGCGCCTCCTGGACCAGGAACCTGTGCACGGTGAGCCGCAGCTCTTCGCGCGACTGCCGCGGCGCCGACCGGCGCTGGGTGTCCCGCAGCGTCGGCACCTCCACCACCACCACGGCCAGCTGCGCCTCCTCCAGCCGGCGCTGGCTGCCCAGCAGCGCGGCGGTCCGCAGCCCGGTGCGGATCGCGCTGCCGGTGGGCCGCACGGTAAAGACCGGCACCTGCGCGGCGGCCAGCCGCTCGGCCACCGGGTACAGGCAGGTGAACGCCAGCGATGTCTCCTTGCGCCGCCAGAGCCGCTCGTGGAACGCGGCGAGCGTCGCGGCGCTGGCAGGCTCCTCGCGCACGTGCACGCCGTCGGCCGGCATCTCCAGCTCGGCGTACGCCTCCTCCACGTCGCCGCGGCTCAGCACGTCCACGCTGACCCGCGACAGGTCATGGTGATGGCCGAGCCCGGCCCGTAGCAGCGCACCGTACAGCGCGCTGCCGCCGAGCGGGACGTAGGTAGCCGGGCCGGCGAGCAGGCCGGCCTTCCTGGCGTATTCGTAGGGGACGGGGCTGGCGAACAGGCAGACGTCAACAACCGGCGCTAGCCGGCCGGCCTTGTCCGCCGCTTCCTGCTCGTCCCGGTAGGCGGCCGCGACCAGCCGCCTGGCGATCCCGCCGCCGGGTCCGGCGGTCGCGTTAGCCGACGAGGCACCGGACAGCATGACCCGCTCGACCAGCTCATGCGGCCCGATCACGCCGATCGTCAGGTCGCCCGACACCTGCCTCACCACGGCCATCACCGGCCGCCATGCCCGCCGGCGCGCGGCACGAACTCGCTAACCGTGCGGCTGCGATAGCGATCTTCTCCCGTGCACACTGGGTCCGGCCCATCTACGCGGAGCGACTGCCCGATTCTACATTCCGAAATGCCGCCGAGAAGAGCGCAGAAGGTGATTTCCCGTGGTCAGTCCGCGATTTCCCGGACGATATTGGCGCCCAGGGCGGTCAGCCTGGCGGCGACCGAGGCATGCCCGCGGTCGATCGGGTAGGCCGGGCTGACCACGGTCTCGCCGTCAGCGGCCAGCCCCGCCAGGATGAGCGCGATGCCGGTGCGGAGGTCATGCGCCACGACATCGGTCCCCTTCAGGGCGCCGGGGCCGTGCACGATGACGGCCCCCGCGTCGACCTCGATCTTGGCACCCATCTTGCTCAGCTCGCCGACCAGCGTGTACCGGCCGTCGTAGATCGTCTCGCGGATGTAGCTGGTGCCGTCGGCCAGGCAGCTCAGCGCCATGATCGGCGATTGCAGGTCGGTCGCGAAGCCCGGGTACGGGCTGGTGATTACGTTGATTGGCCGCAGCTTGTGCTCCTGGCGCACCTGCAGCACGGCGCCGTGCGTGGCGAACTCGACGCCCATCTGCTCCAGCTTCCAGCGGGCCACGCCGAAGTGCTCGAGAGACGCGCCGACCAGGCTCAGCTCACCGCCGGTGATCGCCGCGGCCATGGCGAACACGCCGGCGTCGATCCGGTCGGGCATGACCGTGTGCTCGACCGCGGTGAGCTCGCCGACCCCGTCGACCGTGACGAATCCGGTGCCGCCGCCGCTGATCCTGGCGCCCATCTTGCCCAGGAACGCGATCACGTCGAGCACCTCGGGCTCAAGTGCCGTGTTGTCGATCACGGTGATGCCCGGCGCCATCGAGGCTGCCATGATCAGGTTCTCGGTGCCGGTGTGCGACGGGGTGTCCAGGTACAGGTGGGCGCCGCGAAGCTGCTTGGCCTCGATGTGGATCTCGCCCTCGCCTTCGCGGACGACGGCGCCGAGCCGGGCGAAGCCGCGGTAGTGGAAGTCGAGGTTCCTGCTGCCCAGGTTGCAGCCGCCGACACCTTCGATGACCGCCTCGCCGAGGCGGTGCAGCAGCGCGGGCACGAAGAGCACCGACCCGCGGAACCGGCGGGCGATCTCGGCGGGCAGCACCGGGCTGGTGAGCCGGGACGCGTCCACCACCAGGATCCGCTCCGCCTCGTGGAACTCGACCAGGGCACCCACCGCCTGTGCCAGCTCGACCGCGCGCCTGACGTCCTCGATGACCGGAACGTTCCGCAGCACGGTCCGCCCGCTGGCGGCGAGCAGCGAAGCCGCGATCATCTTGAGCGCGGCATTCTTAGCGCCCTGGATGAAGACGGTGCCCTCCAGCGGGGCACCTCCCCGCACGCGGTAACGGCTCTCGGACCCCGCGGGCACCGTGGTCATATGCTGCAACTCCTGTCCGGGGTGTTGAACGGCATGGGTCCCTCTGGCCTCTTTGCCAGGCGCCCGGATCCGGTCCGGGCGGAGCGGCAGCGTGACGGGGCGCAGCCGCAGGACCTGATCCAGTATTCCATCGCGATGCCGATGCGGGGGACACCTCGGGTTTTCCCTGGCGCGGCGCAGCCGGGGTCAGCTGAGCTGCCGCAGGCGTTCGAAAACGCCGCTAAGTCGTTCGGTATAGCGCTCCGGCCTGGAGACCTCATCGAGCCGTGCCTCGTCGATGACCCGGCCGCGAGCCTGCGCGCGCTGCCGGAGCGCGACCCGAAACGGGCGGCCCGTGTCCCACGTGTCCATGGCCGCCTCCTGCACCAGCGCGTAGGCGTCTTCGCGAGTCAGGCCGGCCTGGACGAGCTCGAGCAGCACCGCCGAGGTGTAGATGAGCCCGCCAGTGGCATCCAGGTTGGCGCGCATCCGCGCCACGTCCACGGACAGGCCCTCGACCAGCCCGGTAGTCAGCGCCAGCAGGTAGTCGGTGCCGATCGCGGCGTCCGGCAGCGCCACCCGTTCCACGCTCGAATGCGAGATGTCCCGCTCGTGCCAGAGCGCGATTCCCTCCATCACCGGGACGACCTGCGCCCTGACGACCCGGGCCAGCCCGCAGATCCGCTCCGACCTGATCGGGTTCTTCTTGTGCGGCATCGCCGACGAGCCCTTCTGGCCCTTCCCGAACGGCTCCGCCAGCTCGCGCACCTCGGTCCGCTGGCCGTGCCGCACCTCCAGCGCGACCGCCTCGCAGACCGACGCGATGAGCGCGAGCGCGCTCGTCCACTCGGCGATGCCGTCGCGGAGCACGACCTGGCTGGCCACCTGCGCGGGCCGCAGCCCCAGCACCGCCATGACCTGGGTCTCGATGTCGGGATCGATGTTGGAGTAGGTCCCCACCGGGCCGGATAGCTTGCCCACCGCGACCGCCTCCCTGGCGCGCAGCAGCCGGTCCCGGCCGCGGGCCATGGCGAAGGCGAAGTCGGCGACCCGGTGGCCCCAGACGTCGGGCTCGGCGTGTATGCCGTGCGTCCGCCCTGGCCGCAGCGTGCCGGCGTGCGCGAGCGCGTGGTCGCGGAGCACGGCCACCAGGGCGGTGGCCCGGGCCAGCAGCAGGTCGGTCGCCTCGGTGAGCTGCAGGGCCAGCGCCGTGTCGAGCAGGTCCGACGAGGTCATGCCGAAGTGCACGTACGCGGCCGCCTCGCGCGGCGAGGTGTTGTCCGCCCAGGCGGTGAGGAACGCGATCACGTCGTGGTCGGTGACCGCCTCGGCCGCGGCGACGGCCTCGGGCGAGGGCGGGGCCGCCCGCCGGACCGGCTCGACGCAGTCCTCCGGCACCGTCCCGGCCTTGGCCTGCGCCTCCAGGACCAGCGTCTCCACCTGGCTCCACAGCTCGTACTTGCGGGCCTCGCTCCAGACCCGGCCCATCTCGGGCAGCGTGTATCTGCCGATCATGTGGTCAATTCTCTCTCACCGGCCGTCGCTACGCCCCCGCGGCGGCCCGCTGGGCGATATCGCGGCGGTACCAGCCGCCGCGCATCCGGATCTGGCCGGCCGCCTGGTAGGCCGCGCCCCGGGCGGCGGTGAGGTCGGGCCCGGTCCCCACCACGTTGAGCACGCGACCGCCGTTGGACAGCACCCGGCCGTCCCGCCCCGCGACCGTGCCGGCGTGTAGCACATAGGCCGCGCCGGAGCGTTCGGCAAAATCAAGACCTTCGATCTCGTCGCCGGTGACCGGCTGCTCCGGGTAGCCCTCGGCGGCGATGACCACGGTCACCGCCGCGCCGGGACGCCAGTCGAGCGGCGGGAGGCAGGCCAGGCCGCCGGTCGCCGACGCGTACAGCAGCCCGGCGAGCGGAGTGGCGAGCCGGTCGAGCACGACCTGGACCTCCGGGTCGCCGAAGCGGGCGTTGAACTCCACCACCCTGATACCCCCCGCGGTCAGGCTGAGGCCGGCGTAGAGCACGCCGCGGTAGGGGGCGCCCCGGCGGCGCAACTCGTCCACGGCGGGCTGGATCACCGTGTCCATGACCTGGCCGGCCAGGTCAGGCGGCGCCCAGGGCAACGGGACGTAGGCGCCCATGCCGCCGGTGTTGGGCCCCCGGTCGTCGTCCCTGGCCCGCTTGAAGTCCTGCGCGGGCAGCAGCGGGATCGCGGCGGTGCCGTCGCAGAGGGCGAACAGCGACACCTCGGGGCCGTCGAGGAACTCCTCGATGACGACCTTGCCGCGGCGCTGCGCGTGCCTGCTCGCCGCCGTCCTGTCGGTGGTGACGAGCACGCCCTTGCCGCCCGCCAGCCCGTCGTCCTTGACCACGTACGGCGGGCCGAACGTGTCCAGCGCCTGGTCGGCCTGATCCTGGGTCAGGCAGGTGCGGGCCGCCGCGGTCGGGATGCCCGCGGCGGCCATGATCTGCTTGGCGAAGGCCTTGGAGCCCTCGATCATGGCCGCGGCCGCGTCCGGGCCGAAGCAGGCCAGGCCAGCCTCCCGCAGGGCGTCGGCCGCCCCGGCGACCAGCGGGGCTTCCGGGCCGATGATGACCAGCCCGGGATCGAGGCTGGCGGCGAGCGCGGTGACGGCCGCCGGGTCGGCGGCATCCACCGGGTGCAATTCGGCGAGCCGCGCGATGCCGGCGTTGCCGGGCGCCGCGTGCAGGCTGGTGACGGCGGGATCGCTGGCCAGGGCGCGGCACAGCGCGTGCTCACGGCCGCCGGACCCGATCACGAGGACTCGCACGGCCGCGAGCCTATCGGTTCGGCGCTTTGCCGCTGGCTGGCTTGGTGTCGGTCAGGCCAGCGGGCGGAGCTGGAGGGTCTGGTCGCGGCGCGGGCCGACGCCGATCGCGCTGACCGGCGCGCCGGCCATGTCCTCCAGGGTCTTGACGTAGGCCTGGGCGCTGCGCGGCAGGTCGGCGAACTCCCTGGCCGTGGAGATGTCGTCCGGCCAGCCGTCCAGGAACTCGTAGACGGGCCTGGCGTGGTGAAACTCGGTCTGGGTCATCGGGATGTCGTCGTGCCTAGTGCCGTCGATCTCGTAGGCCACGCAGACCGGCACCTTGTCCAGGCCGGACAGCACGTCCAGCTTGGTGATGAAGTAGTCGGTGATGCCGTTGACCCTGGTCGCGTACCTGGCGATCACCGCGTCGAACCAGCCGGTGCGGCGCTCACGGCCGGTGGTGACCCCGAACTCCGCGCCGGTCTTGCGCAGCCACTCGCCCCGCTCGTTGTCCTGCTCGGTGGGGAACGGGCCTGCGCCGACCCGGGTGGTGTAAGCCTTGAGTATCCCGACCACCTTGGTGATCCTGGTCGGCCCGATGCTGGACCCGGCGCAGGCACCGCCCGCCGTGGGCGAGGACGACGTGACGAACGGGTAAGTCCCGTGGTCCACATCCAGCAGCGTGGCCTGGGCCCCCTCGAGCAGGATGGTCTTGCCCTCGTCGAGCGCCTGGTTGAGCACCAGCCCGGTGTCGGCCGTGTACGGCCGAAGGCGCGCGCCGTAGGCCACGTACTCCTCGGCGACTTCGGCCGCCTCGATGCCCCGGCGGTTGTAGACCTTGGCGAGGACCTGGTTCTTCTCGCGCAGCACCAGCTCAAGCTTCTGGCGCAGGATGCCGGGGTCGAACAGGTCCTGCACCCTGATCCCCATCCGCGCGACCTTATCGCCGTAGGTGGGCCCGATTCCGCGGCCGGTGGTGCCGATCCGCGAGCTGCCCAGGTACCGCTCGGTCACCTTGTCGAGCGCCCGGTGGTGCGGCATGATCAGGTGCGCATTTGCCGAGATCAGCAGCCGCTCGCAGGAGATGCCGCGGGCCTGCAGTCCGTCGATCTCCTCGAAGAGCACCTTCGGGTCGATCACGACGCCGTTGCCGATGACGGGGGTCACCTCTGGCGAAAGCACTCCGGAAGGCAGCAGGTGCAGCGCGTAGCTATCATCGCCGATGACGACGGTGTGCCCGGCGTTGTTGCCGCCCTGGTAACGGACCACGTAGTCGACCTGGTCGCCGAGCAGGTCGGTTGCCTTGCCCTTGCCTTCGTCGCCCCATTGGGCGCCGACGAGCACGATGGCCGGCATCGGGCCAACCCCTTCCTTGCGCTTGGCGCGGCCCCGGGGGCCCGCGCGTTCAGAGGCTACCGGAACACGACTCGGTGATACCGTCGGCGCCGCCGCAGCATAAACGGCGCATCGCTGGTCGCTGGTCGTTGGTCGCTGGTCGTTGGTCGCGGGTGGTTGGTCATGCGTCGCGCGTCGGCCTGTCGTGTCCTGCGTCGCTCGTCGTGCGTCCTGCGTCGTCTGTCGTGTCCTGCGTCGTCTGTCGTGTCCTGCGTCGTCTGTCGTGTCCTGCGTCGTGAGGAGGTCGGTTGTGCTCATCCGTGAACGGAGCCCGGATGATCTAGAAGAATGCGTCAGGGTCCTCGGCGAGGTTCATCACACCGACGGCTACCCGGCGAACTGGCCGGCCGATCCCGCAGGCTGGCTGACGAGGCCCGGCCTCATCGCCGCCTGGGTAGCCGTGCACGACGGCCACCTCATAGGCCATGTCGGCCTATCCCGTCCCAGGCCAGGCCACGCAGCCGTCGCCCTGTTCACCGCCGGCTCTGGTGCGGACGGTGGCGTGGCGATGATGAGCCGCCTGTTTGTCGACCCGGCGGCCCGCGGCCTCGGGGCCGGTACCGCGCTGGCCGAGCACGTGGTGCACGAAGCACGCGCGCGCGGCCTGCACGCCGTGCTCGACGTCCTGGACGCCGAAGACTCCGCCGCGATCGCCCTCTACGAGCGCCTGGGCTGGCGCCTGCTGGGCCGCGTACCGCAGCATTGGGGCCCCCGCCAGGTAACGGTCCGCTGCTACGCCGCCCCCGACTAACCCCGCCGGCCGCAGCGACCTTGCGGCAAGCCGGCGGAATTGGAGCTTCAGGCCTGCGCCGGGACGTGGCGGCTAGCTGCCGAGCTGAGCTGCGGCCTCCGCGCTGCTGTCGTGGAGGAACTCGCGACACCGTTCGGCCTCGTCATCCTCGCCGATCGCCGCGGCCGCCTGGCCCAGCATGTGCAGTGATCGGAGGAAGCCGCGGTTTGGCTCGTGCTGCCACGGGATCGGCCCGTGCCCCCGCCACCCCGAACGGCGCAGCTGATCAAGGCCGCGGTGATACCCAGTGCGGGCGCAGGCGTACGCCTGCACGACCTCCCCGTTCCCGAACGCCCGCTCCGCCAGCGCCGCCCACGCCGCGGACTGGCCGGGGAACCTGGCCGCCACCTCGGCCGGGTCGGCGCCGGACGCCAGCTGGCTGTCGGACTCGACGTGCCCTGGCAAATACGTCGCCGGCGGCCCGGCTATCAAGTTCTCGTGATCCATACGTCCATCTTGCCCGCTCCTCTCCACTCCCCGCGCCCACCCCCACGTTCACGCCCGCACCGACGCGCCCGCTCCCGCGCCCGCGCGCCCTGGCCCGCTCGCGCCCATCCAAGGCCCCGCCCGCTCCCGCGCCCGCGCGCCCTGGCCCGCTCGCGCCCATCCAAGGCCCCGCCCGCTCCCGCGCCCGCGCGCCCTGGCCCGTTCGCGCCCATCCAAGGCCCCGCCCGCTCCCGCGCCCGCGCGCCCTGGCCCGTTCGCGCCCATCCAAGGCCCGCTCCCGCGCCCGCGCGCCCTGGCCCGCTCGCGCCCATCCAAGGCCCGCTCCCGCGCCCGCGCGCCCTGGCCCGCTCGCGCCCATCCAAGGCCCCGCCCGCTCCCGCGCCCCATCCCGCCGCGCCCCGCCCCGCCCGCGCGTCCGTTCTCGCACCCGCGCGCGCCCCGGCCCGCTCACGCCCGCCCCAAGGCCTCGTCCGCCACGCCGCCCGCACTAGCCGCCCCAGTCCTTGATCATTTTGCCTTATCATGCTTTCTGCGGTCACAAAATGGGGCAAAGCTGGGCATGAAATGGTCAGAGTGCGTGATAAGTCGGCGAGCACCGCGCTCTGGAGCCCTGCGTGGCGGTCGTTCTGACGTAGGGGGCTGAGACGGTTGATGGGTGACTCACGATGCGCATCCGTCCCCGTCCGTAGTAAAGGTCGCTACTTTCGGACAGCTCGTCGCCGCAGGCTCATCCCGGGCTCAGGTGCAGCGGCTCGTCAGGCAGGGTCAGCTGTTCATGATCCGCAGGGGGGTGTATGCCTCCGTAGATCTGCCCGCTGACGCGACGAACAGGGCGCACAGGCATGCGCTGCGCATCGCCGCGGAAATAGCCGCGGGCGGTTCCCGTGCGGCGGGAAGTCACCAGTCCGCGGCGGTCATGCACGGTCTCGACCTGATCGGGAAGCGGCCAGACGATGTGGTCACTGTGACCCGTTCGCCTCGCGATCGTGGCAGCCGTTCCCGGCGCGGAGACGTCAGGGTTCACATAGCCGAGCTTCCCCCGGATCACCTGGTGACCAAGGGCGGAGTGCTCATTACCTCGGTGGCCAGGACGGTTGTTGATCTCGCCCGGGGTTCCTCGTTCCGGGATGGCATTGTCGTCGCAGACTCGGCACTGCGAACCCGTAAAACCGATATAGCGAAGATCAATGCCGTCATCACGGACTGCGCGGGCTGGCCCGGCATTCAGCGGGCGCGCGATGTGGTCGCGTTCAGCGATTCCAGGTCTGAGTCAGCGCTCGAGTCGATCGGCCGGGTCGCCTTTCATCAGGCCGGGCTGCCGGCGCCCAGGCTTCAGGTTTGGGTGGGCGGCGAATTCGGGACTATTGGGAGGGCGGACTTCTTCTGGCCGGAGCACCGGACGATCGCTGAGGCTGACGGGGCGGCCAAGTACGCGGATCCGGGGCGGGCGATCGAGCAGCTTGACCGGGACGCACGGCTGCGCGACGCGGGGTTCGAGGTGGTTCATTTCACCTGGCAGGAGATCACCGTGACACCCTGGCAGGTGATCGGCCGGATACGCGCGGCGTTCGCCAGGGGGACCGCGCGGTGATGGCCCGCAGGCGCGAGGCCAGCCCAGAGCTGTCCGACCAGCGCCGTCAGCACTGTGCCGTCAGCACTGTGCTGTGCCGTCAGCACTGTGCTGTTAGCACTGTGCCGTTAGCCCTGTGCTGTTAGCCCTGTGCCGTCAGTTCAGCCGCTGGCCGGCCGACAGCAGGTTCTCGCACGCCTTCGTGACCCGGGCGGTCATCGATGCCTCGGCCGCCTTGCCCCATGCCCTCGGGTCGTAGGCTTTCTTGCTGCCGACATCGCCGTCCACCTTGAGCACGCCGTCGTAGTTGGCGAACATGTGGCCGGCTACCGGCCGGGTGAACGCGTACTGGGCGTCGGTATCCACGTTCATCTTGATCACGCCGTAGGAGATGCCCTCCCGGATCTCATCCAGCGCCGACCCGGAACCGCCGTGGAACACTAGGTCGAACGGCTTGTCCTTGCCGTACTTGGCCCCCACCGCGTTCTGGATGTCGTTCAGCACCGAAGGCCGCAGCTTCACGTGGCCGGGCTTGTACACGCCGTGCACGTTGCCGAACGTCGCGGCCAGGATGTACCGGCCGCGCTCGCCCAGGCCGACGGCCTCGGCGGTGGCCAGCGCGTCCTCCGGGGTGGTGTACAGCTTCTCGTTCATCTCGCCGACGACCCCGTCCTCCTCGCCGCCGACGACCCCGATCTCCATCTCCATCACGCACCGCGCCTTGGCGCACGCGTCGAGAAGCTCGGACGCGATCCGCAGGTTCTCTTCGAGCGGCACGGCGGATCCGTCCCACATGTGGGACTGGAACAGCGGCTCCTCCCCGCGCGCGACCCGCCGCTGCGACAGCGCGACCAGCGGCCGCATGAACCCGTCCAGCTTGTCCTTCGGGCAGTGGTCGGTATGCAGCGCGACCTGGACCGGGTACTTGGCCGCGACGACGTGCGCGAACTCGGCCAGCGCCACCGCGCCGGTGACCATGTCCTTGACCCCCTGGCCGGACAGGTACTCGGCGCCTCCAGTGGACACCTGGACGATGCCGTCGCTCTCCGCCTCGGCGAACCCGCACAGGGCGGCGTTCAGCGTCTGGCTGGAGGTCACGTTGATCGCCGGATAGGCGAAGCCGTGCTCCTTGGCCCGGTCGAGCATCTGCGCGTAAATCTCTGGGGTCGCGATAGGCATTGCGGTCGCTTCCTGTCGTCGTCGGTGCCGCCCCTAGTATCCCCGAAGTCGCAGATTCCCGCAGCCGTCCCCCCTCGGCTCCGGCCGCCTGACCGGCCGCCCGCCTGACGACCGGCCGCCCGTCACCCGGCTCAGCCCAGGCTGAGATCGGACAGCTCGTAGGCGGCCCGGTACGGTAGCCCGGCCTCGAGCACCCGCGGCCTGGCCCCGCGTTCGACCACCACCGCCACGCCGACCACCTCCGCACCCGCCTCGCGCAGTGCCGTCACCGCCGTCAGCACCGAACTTCCCGTCGTCGATGTGTCCTCGACGGCCAGCACCCGGCGGCCGGCCACGTCCGGTCCCTCGATCCTGCGCTGCAACCCGTGCGCCTTGTCCGTCTTGCGCACCACGAACGCGTCGAGCCGCCGCCCGCGCTGTGCCGCAGCGTGCATCATCGCCGTAGCCACGGGGTCCGCGCCCAGCGTGAGGCCGCCCACGGCCTCATAGGACAGGTCGGCGGTCACATCCAGCATCACCCGGCCGGCCAGCGGGGCGGCGCTCCCGGACAGCAGCACCCGGCGCAGGTCGATGTACCAGCTGGCTCGCTGCCCGGATGACAGCACGAAGTCGCCGTGGACGACCGCGTGCTCTTTTACTTCCCTGAGGAGCTCGTCTCGATCGGCCACGGGATGTGAGCCTACTGGCACCGTCGCACGTTAAACGGGATAGGCCGCCGGCGCCGGTCCCGACCCCTCCACGGGACATTCGGCGCCGGCGGCGTCAGCGGGCCAGCCCGTCCAGGAGGCGCAGCGCCTCCTGATGGGAGGCCGGGGGCCTCAGCAGCCGCAGCCGTGCCCCGTGGTGCTCGGCCAGGCTGCGCCGCAGCCCCGTCGCGCGGAACGGAAGCTCCGCCGCGGCGCGCACCAGCGCGACGGCGCGCCCGGGCGTGGCCAGCGACAGCGTCTCCCCGCCGGGGAACGCGGCCCGCAGATCGTTGCCGAGGAGGATCGTCGCCGAAAGCCGATCCCACGGATCTAGCCGGCCCGGCAGGTCCGCGACGAGCAGGCGGTACATGTCCGCCGCGCAGCCGCCCGCGTGCCGGGCCTCCAGGTACACCTCGCCCAGCCGGGTTCGCAGGTACGCCACGGTGGCCAGGCCGGTCAGCGGGTCCTCACAGCTCGCCCCGGACATGCCAGCCAGCCCGGCCTCAGCCCAGCCTTCGGCGACCGGCTTGATCAGCTCGAGCGGCGGATCGCCCGCGTGCAAGACGTAGCACAGGGCGGCCAGGTCGGTGAGGGTCTCGCCGATCCCGACGCCGGCCCGGCCTCGGGCCGCGCCGAGCAGCGCGCACGCGGCCGCCAGCCCGGTGCCGCTGTAGGCGGCGGCCGCGACCGCGTCCACCTCGGCCACCCGCCAGTCGTCGTCCGTGGCCCAGCCGCTGATCATGCTCTGCCGCCGCCACGCCTCGCAGAGCCCGATGGCGTCGGCGGTACCCGCGCCGGCGCTGGCACCAGCCGGACCCAAGCGCGCCACCGAGCCAGCCGGCCCCGCGCCCGCGCTGGCGTCGGCCGGACCCGGGCGCGCCACCGAGCCAGCCGGCCCCGCGCCCGTGGCGCAGTCGGCCGTACGTCGGCGCGGGATAGCGCTGACGCGACCTGAGCCCGCGGCAATTGCGGGTCGTGCACGCCGTTCCCGGTCAGCGTCATCCGACGTCATCGCAGTGCGGCCCTCCTGTCTGCTCGGTGCCGCGCCGCTGCAGGTCAGGCGGCCGCGCAGCCTTATGGCGGGCGGCAGGCCTCCCGGCCGGGCGCGACCCCGGGCGCTTGCGCGGCCATCGCGAAGCGCCCGGGCAAAACGCCCAGCCTGGGCGGCCTGCCTGCCGCCGCACTCGGTGGTGGTTCCCGCCAGCCCCGGTATGCCGGAACCCGCCGCCATATTGATGACGCCGAACTGGTTCCGGCATGACGCGGAATACGGAATGATTTTCTGTAGCTTGTTGCAATGGTTAGGGGACGATGAGTAGTGAGCGAAGCCGAGTCGGGGCCAGTGCTGCCGAGCGACGCTGAGCTGATCGCGGCGATCAGGTCCGGCGACATGGCCGCCTACGGCGAGTTGTACCGCCGCCACGTGACGGCCGCGCGGAACCTTGCGCGCCAGCTCGTCCGCAGACCCGCCGAGATGGATGATGTCGTCGCCGAGACCTTCTCGCGCGTGCTTGACCTGATGCGCCGCGGCGGCGGCCCGCAGGACGCATTCCGTCCCTACCTGCTGACCGCCGTCCGCCGGGCCGCCTACGATCGCTATCGCGGCGAGCGCCGCAGCCTCGTCACCGACGAGATAGAGGCATACGTTCCCGGCGAGCCCTTCATAGACCCCGCTGTGGCTGGCCTGGAAAGATCCCTGATCGCCCGGGCCTTTCTTTCTTTGCCTGAACGGTGGCGGGCTGTCCTGTGGCATACCGAGATCGAGGGCGCGCGGCCGGCCGACGTCGCTCCGCTTCTCGGGCTTACCGCCAACGGCGTCGCCGCGCTCGCGTACCGGGCGCGAGAGGGCCTGCGCCAGGCGTACCTGCAGATGCACCTGTCCGGCGTCGCGCGGCAGGAATGCCGTCCCGTGGTCGACAAGCTCGGCGCCTACGTGCGCGGCGGGCTATCGGTCCGCGAGGCGAAGGCGGTGGGCGAGCACCTGGACGGGTGCAAGGACTGCCGCGCCGTCTACGCCGAGCTCACCGACGTCAACGTGGCGCTGCGGGGCATCGTCGCGCCGATCTTCCTGGGCCCGGCCGCGGCCACGTATCTCGCGGCGATGGCGTCCCACGGCGGCGCGGCGCTCGCCTGGGTCGCCGGCAAGGTGCTGTGGCTCCGCCGGGCGCCCAAGCACCAGCAGGCGGCGATCGCCGGCGGCGTGGCCGCCGCGGCGGCGGCCATCGCGCTGGCCTTGGCGCTCACCGGGCACAGCACGCCACTGCGCCCCCACTCCCACTCGCATCCGGCAGCGGCCGCGCCGGCTCCGCCCGGCGGATCGCCGCCGCTGACCGCGCCGGCGCCATCCCAGCCGCACGTCCCGCCGCCCGCGCCGGCGAACCCGCCTGTGACGCCTGTGACGCCCGCGACGCACGCGGCGCTGGCCGGTCACCGGCCGCCCGCGCCCAGCGCCAGCCCGTCGCCGTCCTCGCCCCCCTCATCCTCGCCGCCCCCTACGCCCGCGACGCTCGCCGCGCACGTGGATCCGGTGGGAGCGCTGCTCCGCGGCGCGACCGGGCTGATCACCTTCACGGTGGCGAACACCGGGCAGCAGGCCATCAAGGATCTGTCAGCGAACATCACGCTGCCGCCCGGGGTCAGCTACCTGGGCGCGGGCTCGCTCGGCATGGCCGCCCCCGCGGCCGCCGCCGCTCCCGGCGGGTGGAGTTGTGCTGCTGCCGCCTCGGGCGTCGGCTGCACGCACGGCCCGCTGGCGCCGGGACAGACTACGACTACCTACCTGCAAGTGGCCGTGGGACCGAACGCCGCGCTCGGCGTGCCGCCCGCGATCACGGTGAGCTCGGCCGGCCAGAGCGTGACCGTGCGAGGTGGCAGCGGTGTGGTCTCCGAAGGGCTGCCCGCGCGGTTCGCGGCCGACGGCAGGCTGGACACGATCGTGGCGGGCAACTCGCTGCCGCGCTGCGGCGGCGCGGACTTCGGCTTGGGCCGGCCGGCCAGCACGGCGGACCTCGCGGTGCCGGGCAGCGTGCTCTGGGCGGGACTGTACTGGTCCGGTGACGGGTCCCCGGCACGACCGCAGATCGACGTCAAGGGTCCGGCCGGGGACGGCTTCCAGGCGATCGGCGCGTCCAGCGTCGGGACAGCAGACGTCAGCGGCCGTCCGGTCTTCCAGGCGTATGCGAACGTGACCTCCCTGGTGCAGGCGGACGGCGGCGGTGCCTGGCGAGCCGCGACCCAGATGGGCCCGGACGACCAGGCCAGCACCTCCGGCTGGGCCCTGGTCGTCGTGGCCGCCGATCCCGGCGCACCGCTCGGGCAAGCTGTGGTGCTGGACGGCACGCAGGCCGTCAGCGGCGGTGCCACCATCGCGCTGAACGGGCTGTTCCCGGCCGGCGCGCAGGCCGGGATCCAGACCGTGACCTGGCATGGCGCCGGCAGCGCGGGTGATCCCGCCCTGGCGGCCAGCCGCCAGGCTCTGCCCTCGCCTCCCGCGGTGACCCTGCCCGCGTCGGCCGAGCCCTACCTGGCGGGGGTGGTGGCCGCCACCACGTCAGCGGACAGCACAGTGAGCGGCCCCCCGCCCGCCGGCGGCGGACCGTGGCCGGGCTGGCACCTTGGCATCGCGGTCAATGCCGGCGACGTCGGGATCGGCGTCGAGGTGGGTGTCGGCCAGACGCACGGCTGCGGCTTGCGGGTGCGGGTCACGATCCGGATCAGGGTCAGCCACCGCACGAGCCCGTCCGTCAGCCCGAGCCCGTCCGTCAGCCCTAGCTCGCCGGCTAGCCCGGGGCCGTCCGGGAGCCCGGAGCCGTCCGGGAGTCCCGGGCCGTCCGGCAGCCCGGGGCCGAGCAGGACTCCGCCGCCCTCCGGGACACCCAGCCCGCAGCCTAGTCACTGCCTATGGCTGATCGGCTGCCTGTTCGGCGGCGCACAGTAGGCGGCGGCTCACAGGCTGGCCAGGATCCTCTGTTCCCGTTCCCGGTCTAGGCCGAATCCGGCCCGTCGCGCGACATCGGCCACCCGCGTGCCATGGGCGGCAGCTTCACCGGACAGCCATCCCCAGGTGTCCTGGACGGTGTCGAGCAGCGGCCGGTACCGCATGCCGGTCAGCCTGGCGCGCTCGCCCGAGGCCTCCCAGTCGCCGTCCGCCGTGACGCCGGGCCCCCACATCGGCAGCCCGGCGCCGGCCGCCACCCCGGCCGCACGCAGGACGTCGTCCGGCACCCAGATCAATTCGGCCGCGGCACTGCCGTGCGCGCCGGCCACCTTGCCGCACACTCCCAGCAGGTCGCCGAACGTCCGTCCGCGCGGACCCGGCACGTTGACCGTACCGGTGATCTTGCGGCGGATGCTGCCCAGGATCCAGGCCGCAAGGTCGCGGGCGTCGGTCAGCCAGACGGGCTGGCCCGGCTGGCCCGGTGCCAGCATCCGGCCGCCGGCCGCGAACCGGCCCAGCCACCAGGGCAGCCAGCCCGCGTCGTCGTGCGGCCCCGCGATGAGGCCAGGCCGGACAATAAGATGCCGTGCTGCGAAAGCGTCGGCCACGGACCGTTCGGAACCCGCTTTGAGCGGCCCGTAACCGAGAGACTCCTCGTCGCCGGCGGCGTCCGCCGCACAGGGATAGGTCGCTGATTCCTCGGTCACAGGCTCGGCCGGCCGGGCGGGGTACACCGCCAGGCTCGACAGGTAGATGTACTGGGCGGCGCAGCCGGCCAGCAGCCGGGCGGACGCGGCTACGTGCGCCGGGGCCAGCACCGAGGTGTCGATCACGGCGTCCCAGTCCCGGTCGGCCAGCGGGCGCAGGTCGGCCGGCCTGGTGCGGTCGCCGTGCAGCGCCTCGGCTCCGGGACGGGGCTCCCCGTGCTGTCCCCGAGTGAAGGTCGTCACGTCGTGACCGCGCGAAACCGCCTGATCTACGAGGGCGCGCCCCATGAACCTAGTGCCGCCGAGCACGAGAATCCGCATGATGCGACATTCTGCCGATCCTCGCCGAATTCACGGAACGGCTTACGCCATGAGCGGACTTGAATACGCTGTGATGAGCCCTCGCAGGCTGCGGTATGCCTGGCGAGGCGGGCAAGCTGGGCACTGGATGAGTCTCGCGTCGAGGAAGGACGGTGTCGGGTGGACCGCTGCGCGTTGTTCGTAGACGCAGGCTACGTACTGGCCGACGGCGCGATGGCTGTGCACGGGACCAGCCGCAGGGAATCCGTCAGCTGGGACTATTCCGCGCTGCTGCAGTTCTTCGCCGACCTCGCGGCCGATCGTACCGGCCTGCCGCTGTTGCGCTGCTATTGGTATGAGGCGACCGTCGAGGGGCGCCGGACGCCGGAGCATGACACGCTCGCCGACCTGGCCGGCCTCAAGCTGAGGCTCGGCCGGATGCGGCCGGGGAAGCGCGAGGGCGTCGAGACCGAGATCCACCGGGATCTGACCACCCTGGCCAGGAACCACGCGATCAGCGACGTGCTGCTGGTCAGCGCGGAGGAGGATCTGTCGCAGGTCATCGCAGACGTGCAGGATCTCGGCGTCCGGGTGATCATCGTGCACATCTCGGTGGACGGCAACTGGACGATGTCCCGCTCGCTGCGGCAGCAGTGCGACGACATTGTCGAGATCGACGGCGCGCAGCTTCGCCCGTACGTTGAGCTGGTCGTCGGCGCCGAGCCGTCCAGGTACGGCGAGCAGTACACGGCCAGCGCCTACAGCGGCAAGCCGTCCAGCAACGGGCACGGTGCCAGCCAGAGCGCGAGCGGCAGCCATCAGGCGCTGTTCGCCGGCTCGCCGGGGTCGTATCCTGCCCCGCCCGCGATCTACACGGCTCCGGTGGTCGCCGACTACGAGGCTCCGCTGCAGCCGAGCAACGGGAACCATGCCGATTACACTGCCCGGCCGCAGGCCCCGCAGTCCGAGCCCGCCCTGACCGCAGACCCGGGCCCGGCCGAGGCCCCAGGGGCCGGCGCCCACGGCGGCCATGGCACCCCCGGGGCACACGGGGCGCACGCAGCAGGAAGCCAGTCGGCGCAGTTGCCGTGGCCCGCCGTACCGCCGCCAGGGCCGCCGCTATACTCGGCGCCTGCCGCGTCGTCGTTCCGCGGCGAGCAGGCGGCACCGGCCGCACCGGACCTTCCGCAGGCCCAGCTGCCGCCGGCGAGTTCGCGCAACTCCGGCCCGTCGGCTCTGGCGGCCCCGCAGGGCACGTCAGGACCGATGCAGAGCCTGACCGGGCCGCCGTCATCCGGCCCGTCCGGTCAGCGTCCTTCCTCGTCGCTGAGCCCGTACGAGCCCGCGCAGCCTGGCGCCTTCGCCGACGGGCCGCCCGGCTCGTTCCCGTCGGCTCCGCCCGACCAGTTCAGCACCGGCCCGTCCGGTCTGGTCGGCCCGCCAGCCCGCCGCGGCGCCCAGAGCCCCGGCGCCCAGGGCATCGGATCTCACGGCGCAGGATCCCACGGTCAGAGATCCCACGGTCAGGGATCCCAGGGTCCCGGACCGCAGGGGAACGGCTCGCACGCGCAGCGGTCACCACTGCCGTCCCGGTCACCGCAGGCCCCCCGGACCCAGCCCGCACGGCGGCCCGGCGAGAGCCGAGGCCCCGGCCCGGCGTCGCGCACAGGGCTCGTCCCGCAGCAGGGTCCCTACAGCCCGGCGCTGCCCGGTCGCCCGGCCGGATCTCCGGTAACGGTGTCGCTCGGCGACGCGGTCCAGGCCGCTCACGCCGAAGGATTCGAGTTCGGTGAGTCGGTTGCGCGCGAGGCACCCGCGCTCTGGCTGGAGGCCGTGCTGGCCAGGAAGCCGCGGATGCCATCGGATCTGGAGGCGCGTCTTTTGCAGGGTTCGGCGCTACCGATCGATTCCCTGCTGCACGACGAGGTGCGGCACGCGCTGCGCCGTGGGTTCTGGGATGCGCTCGAACATTCTCGCAGGTAGCGAACGCGCCTAGGTTTAGCTCGTGAGGGCTTTACCATGGCCAGACATCAGTAAGCACCTGAAGGGGTACTTTCGCACCGTGGCACAGCTGTCCCGCGAAGAGTTCGACGCAATCGAGTTCGGTGCTGCGCGCACCGGTGAGCACCGCGCCGCCGCGCAGCAGATGAATCAGCTCGCCGCGACCAGCGTTGCGACCGGTGAGATGTCCCGGGCCGAGGCCTACCTACGGGCGGGCGAGCAGTGGCTGCTCGCCGATGATCCGGCGGCGGCCGCGACCGGCTTCCGGCAGGCGCTGGCCGATGGCGGCGGCACGTTCGTCGACGCCAGGGTCTCGCTGGCCCGCGCCCTCTTCCAGCTCGGCCGGGCGGACGAGGCGAGCGGGCTGATCACGCAGCTTGAGGACGAGGGACGCCGGGACCCGCGGCTGTGCGACCTGGTCGCCGAGTTGCTGGTCGAGCAGTCCGACCTGATCGGCGCGCTCGACTGGGCCAATACCGGGGTAGAGCTGTGCCTGCCGCTCGATGCCCGCACCGGCCAGCACACCGGAGCGTCGCAGGGCAACGGTCAGTCCGGCGAGGCGGCGGAGACCGCCGTGCCGCAGCAGATCCCGCCCGGAGCGGACGTGACCGAGTTGCGGCTGCTGCTCAGCCTCCGCTACCGGATCCGCAACGACCTGGGGCTAGACGAGGACAGCTACGACAAGCTGCTCGACGAGCTGTAGCCCCGCCGGCATTGGGCACCGGGCCGGCACCGGACCAACCCCGCCGGTGCCGGACTGCCGGTGCCGGCGGTACCGGCTAGCCGACCCGGGCGGCCGGGCCGACGGTCAGCTCGTCGGCCGCGGCGTCGAGGTCCACCTCGACCCGGTCCCCGTCGCTGATCTCGCCCGCCAGCAGTGCCCTGGCCAGCTTGTCGCCGATCGCCGCCTGCACTAGCCTGCGCAGCGGCCGTGCGCCATACAGCGGGTCGAAGCCCGTCAGCGCCAGCCATTCGCGCGCCGCCGGGGTAACGGACAGAACCAGCCGGCGGTCGGCCAGCCGCCGGGCCAGCCGGGCCACCTGCAGGTCGACGATGTTGCTGAGCTCGCTGGTCGTCAGCGAGTCAAAAATGATCACATCGTCCAGGCGGTTCAGGAACTCCGGCTTGAACGTGGCCCGGACCAGCGCCATCACGCGGTCCTTACGGGTGCTCTCGTCCAGGCTCTGATCCGAGATGAACTGCGATCCGAGGTTGGAGGTGAGGATCAGGATCGTGTTGCGGAAGTCCACGGTCCGGCCCTGGCCGTCGGTGAGCCGCCCGTCGTCGAGCACCTGGAGCAGGATGTCGAAGACCTCGGGGTGGGCCTTCTCGACCTCGTCCATCAGCACGACGCAGTACGGCCGGCGGCGAACCGCCTCGGTCAGCTGGCCGCCCTCCTCATAGCCGACGTAGCCAGGCGGCGCGCCGACCAGCCTGGCCACCGAGTGCTTCTCGCTGTACTCGCTCATATCGATGCGGACCATTGCCCGCTCGTCATCGAAGAGGAACTCGGCCAGCGCCTTGGCCAGCTCGGTCTTCCCCACCCCGGTGGGCCCGAGGAAGAGGAATGAGCCGGACGGCCGGTCGGGATCGGCGACGCCCGCGCGCGACCGCCGCACCGCATCCGACACAGCCTGCACGGCACGGGCCTGGCCGACCATGCGCTGGCCCAGCTCGGCCTCCATCCGCAGCAGCTTGCCCGTCTCGCCTTCCAGCAGGCGGCCGGCCGGTATGCCGGTCCAGGACGAGACCACATCGGCCACATCGTCCGGCCCGACTTCCTCCTTGACCATCGGGACGCCGTCGCCCGCCACAGCGTCGGCACCGGGAGCGGCCATGGCCTCCGCCACCTCACGCTCGAGCGCGGGAATCTCGCCGTGCCGCAGGCGTGCCCCGGCGTCCAGATCGTGGTCCCGCTCGGCCCGCTCCAGCTGGCCCCGCAGGTCGTCCAGCCGCTGCTTCAGCTCGCCGACCCGGTTCAGGCCGGCCTTCTCCCTGTCCCACCGGGCCACCAGGGAGGTCAGCTGCTCCTGCCGGTCGGCTAGATCCCGGCGGAGCCGCTCCAGCCGTTCCTTGCTGGCCGCGTCCGCCTCGCGTTCGAGCGCGAGCTCCTCCATCTTCATCCGGTCCACGGATCGCTGCAGTTCATCGATCTCGACCGGCCTGGAGTCGATCTCCATCCGCAGCCGGGATGCCGACTCGTCGATCAGGTCGATCGCCTTGTCCGGCAGGAACCGGGCGGTGATGTAGCGGTCGGACAGCGCGGCCGCCGCGACCAGCGCCGCGTCTGAGATCTGCACCTTGTGATGTGCCTCGTAACGTCCCTTGAGCCCGCGCAGGATGGCGATCGTGTCCTCCACCGAAGGCTCGCCCACGAAGACCTGCTGGAACCGCCGCTCCAGGGCGGGATCCTTCTCGATCCGCTGACGGTACTCATCCAGCGTGGTGGCCCCGACCATGCGCAGCTCGCCGCGGGCGAGCATCGGCTTGAGCATGTTGCCGGCGTCCATGGCGCCCTCGGCAGCCCCGGCTCCGACGACCGTGTGCAGTTCGTCGATGAACGTGATGACCTGGCCCTGGCTGTCCTTGATCTCGTTGAGCACCGCCTTGAGCCGCTCCTCGAACTCGCCGCGGTACTTGGCGCCGGCCACCATAGCGCCGAGGTCGAGCGCGATCAGGCGCTTGCCGCGCAGCGACTCGGGCACGTCACCGGCCACGATGCGCTGGGCGAGCCCCTCCACGACGGCCGTCTTGCCCACCCCGGGCTCGCCGATCAGCACGGGATTGTTCTTGGTGCGCCGGGACAGGACCTGGATGACCCGCCGGATCTCGGCGTCGCGGCCGATCACCGGGTCCAGGCCGCCCGCGCGGGCCTGCTCGGTCAGGTCGACGCCGTACTTCTCCAGCGCCTTGTAGGTCCCCTCGGGGTCCTCCGAGGTGACGCGGGCGCTCCCGCGCACCTGCCCGAACGCCTCGACGAGCGCATCGGCGCCCGCTCCCGACCGCTTGAGCAGGCTGGCCACCTCCCCGCCGCTGGTGGCGAGGCCGACGAGCAGATGCTCGGTGGAGATGAACTCGTCACCGAGCTGCCGCGCCTGCTCCCCGGCGGTATTGATGGCGGCGAGCAGCGGCCGGGACGTCTCGGGTGCGCTGACGGTCGCGCCCGTCACCCGGGGCAGCCGGCCGAGCATCTCCTCGGTCTCCTTCAGCAGGTCGGCCGGATCCGCGCCCACCGCGCGCAGCAGCGGAGCGGCGGTACCGCCGTCCTGCTCGATCAGGGCGGCGAGCAGGTGCGCAGGCCCGACCTGCGCGTGGCCGCCGGCCGCCGCGCGCCGTACCGAGGAGGTCAGCGCTTCCTGGCTCTTGCGAGTGAGCTTCTCATCCATACTTATCTGCTAGTTTCCTTGATCTTCTGGCGGTGGCGGTGCCCACAGGCTTACCTGCGCGGGGCGGACGGGCACTAGATCCGCCCCGGCGGGGCGGCTCCGCCTGAGCTCGGCCAGCCGGGCCGCCACAGCCCGGGTGGACTCAAGCTCCGCACGCAGCCGCGCGACCTCGTCGTGCAGTTCGATGGCGGCCTGCCGCGCCTGCTCCAGCTCGGTGACCAGCTCGAGAATCCGCTTGATCCCGGACAGGTTCACCCCTTCCTGCTGGGACAGCCGCTGGACCTCGCGCAGCACGAGGATGTCGCGCATCGAGTAGCGGCGGCCCCGCCCGGCCGCGCGCCCGGGTGAGACCAGACCGAGCCGGTCGTAGGCGCGCAGGGTCTGCGGGTGCAGCCCGGATAGCTGGGCCGCGACGGAGATGACGTAGACCGGCGTGTCATCGGACAGGCGGTCGAAGGGGCTCGTCATGTCATCTCCTCCTCTCGGGTAACCGCTCAGGCAGGTCCGCGGGCCGCCCCGCGGGCTGCCTGACGGGCTGCCCGTCAGGCCGTGCCCTTGCTGGCGGCCCGCTTGTCGTCATCTCATCCGCTCTTGGTCCGGGCCAGCAGCTCGCTGCGCGGATCCTCGCCCGCCGTCGCCTCGCGGAACGACTCCAGGGCTTCGCGCGCCTTGCCGTCCATCCTCGGCGGGACGATGACGTCGACCGTCACGAGCAGGTCGCCGTACGTCCCGTCCTTCCTGCGGACTCCCTTGCCCCTGACCCGGAACGTGCGGCCGTTCGGGGTGCCGGGCGGGATGCGGACCGTGACCGGCATGCCGCGGTAGGACGGCACCTTGATCTCCGCGCCGAGCGCCACCTCGGGGAAGGTCACCGGCACGCTGACCGTGAGGTTGTCGGCCGACCGCCCGAAGTCGGGGTGCGGTGTCACGTGCACCCGGACGTACAGGTCGCCGGCCGGCCCGCCGCGCTCGCCCGGCGCTCCCTTGCCCTTGAGCTTGATCCGCTGCCCGTCGGCCACGCCGGCCGGGATACGCGCCTGGATCGTCCTGGTGCTCATCGCCCGGCCGCTGCCGGAACAGGTCGGGCACGGGTCGTCGACCACCATGCCGCGGCCCCGGCAGCTGCGGCACGGCTCGGAAAGCGCGAACCCGCCCAGGTTCCTGCTGGCTTGCCCGGTGCCCTCACAGGTCGGGCAGACCCGCGGGACCGTGCCGGCCTTGGCGCCGGTGCCCCGGCAGGTCGAGCAGGGGCCCTCACCGGCCAGCCGCAGCGCGACCGTCGAACCGTCGATGGCATCGACGAACGACAGCGTGGTCTCGGTCTCGATGTCGGCGCCGCGCCGCGGCCGGGCCTGGGTGCCTGTCCGGCCGCCGAACATGCCGCCGAGCAGGTCGCCGAGCCGGCCGCCGGTGCCGCTGTTGCCGGTGCCGCTGTTGCCGAACAGGTCGCCCAGGTCGAAGTTGTACCCGCCGCCGGATCCGCCGCTGCCGGGCATCCGCAGGCCGCCGCTGCCGAACAGCGAGCGCGCGTCGTCGTACTCCTTGCGCCGCTTCTCGTCGGACAGCACGTTGTGCGCCTCGGAGATCTCCTTGAACCGCTCCTCAGCCGAGCTGTCACCCTTGTTCGCGTCCGGGTGATACTTCCGCGCCAGCTTGCGATAAGACTTCTTGATCTCATCGGCGGATGCGGTCTTGGAGACGCCGAGGATCTTGTAGTAGTCCTTCTCGAGGAAGTCCTTGGTGCTCACTAGTCCCTCCTCGTCTGCTGTCAGCTGCTGTCGGCGGATGCGCCCTGGGACGAAGCGCCGCCCCGTGCCTGCGGCGCGTCATCTCCTGCCGCAGGCTCATCGCCGCCGGGCTCATCGCCGCTGGGCTCGGCGACCGCGACCCGAGCCGGTCGCAGGATCCGGTCGCCAATCTTGTAACCGGGCTGGAGCACCTGCACGCAGGTGGGCTCGGCCACATCATTTGAATAAGAGTGCATCAGGGCCTCGTGCACCATCGGGTCGAAGGGCTCGCCCTTCTCCCCGTAGCTGACCAGGCCGAGCTTGGTCACGGCCGACTCGACCGACTCCGCCACGGACTTGAAGCCGCCGGACAGCTCGCCGTGATCCCTGGCGCGGCCGATATCGTCCAGCGTCGGGAGCAGCTCCGCCAGCACGCTGGCGAGTGCCTGCTCACGCACGGCTGTCCTGTCCCGCTCCACCCGCTTGCGGTAGTTGGAGTACTCGGCCTGCAGCCGCTGCAGGTCGGCCGTCAGCTCCGCCAGCTGGTCCGCGGCAGCGGCACCGTCCGCGGTGTCCGCCGCAGGCGGCCCCTGCGTGCCCGCGGACTGGCCGCCTTGGCCGCCCGCCGCCCGCCGCCCGCCAGCGTACGGCTGGCCAGCGGCGGCACGGTCGGTGCCGGCCCGATCAGAACTGGTCCGGTCAGGCTCCCTGACCTGCCCGGTGGCCGGGTCGATCCGCCTGCGGTCGCGGATCACCGGTCCCTCGTGGTTCTCTTCCGCGGAACTCATCAGGCGCTGCCGCCCTCCGCACCGGGCCTGCCCTCATCGACGATCTCGGCGTCGACGACTTCCTCGTCGGCCGCGTCGGCGGGCTGCTCGCCGGCCGCGTCGGCGGTCTGGGCGTTCTCGGCGTTCTCGGCCTGCGCCTGCGCATAGATCGCGGAGCCCATCTTCTGGCTCACCTGAGCGGCGTTCTCGCTCGCCGTGCGGATGGCCTCGGTGTCGGTGCCCTCCAGCGTCTTCTTCAGCTCGGCGATCGAGGTTTCCACCTCAGACTTGATGTCGTCGGGGACCTTCTCGGAGTTCTCGCTCAGGAACTTCTCGGTCGTGTACGCGAGGGTCTCGGCGCGGTTGCGGACCTCGGCCTCCTCGCGGCGCTGGCGGTCCTCCTCCGCGTACTTCTCCGCGTCGGCCATCATCTGCTCGATGTCTTCCTTGGCCAGCGCGGAACCGCCGGAGATCGTGACCGACTGCACCTTGCCGGTGCCCAGGTCCTTGGCCGAGACGTTGACGATGCCGTTGGCGTCGATGTCGAACGTGACCTCGATCTGCGGGATGCCGCGCGGCGACGGCGCGATGCCGGCCAGCTCGAAGGTGCCGAGCTTCTTGTTGTACGCGGCGATCTCACGCTCGCCCTGGAAGACCTGGATCAGCACCGACGGCTGGTTGTCGTCCGCGGTGGTGAAGATCTCCGAGCGCTTGGTCGGGATCGTGGTGTTGCGGTCGATCAGCTTGGTGAAGATGCCGCCCTTGGTCTCGATGCCCAGCGACAGCGGGGTCACGTCGAGCAGCAGCACGTCCTTGACCTCGCCCTTGAGCACGCCGGCCTGCAGGCAGGCGCCCACGGCGACGACCTCGTCCGGGTTGACGCTCTTGTTGGGCTCCTTGCCGCCGGTCAGCTCCTTGACCAGGTCCACGACGGCCGGCATCCGGGTGGAGCCGCCGACGAGCACGACATGGTGAATGTCGCTCATCTTGACCCCGGCGTCCTTGATCACCTGCTGGAACGGGCCCTTGCAGCGGTCGAGCAGGTCAGCGGTCATCTTCTGGAACTCCGAGCGGGTCAGCTTGGCGTCCAGGTGCAGCGGGCCTGACTCCGAGTGGGTGATGTACGGCAGGTTGATGGTCGTCTCGGCGGAACCGGACAGCTCGACCTTGGCCTTCTCGGCGGACTCCCGCAGCCGCTGCAGCGCCATCTTGTCCTTGGACAGGTCGACGCCGTAGCCGTTCTTGAAGTCCTTCACCAGCCAGTCGACGATCCGCTGGTCCCAGTCGTCGCCGCCCAGGTGGTTGTCACCGCTGGTCGCCTTGACCTCGACCACGCCCTCGCCGACCTCGAGCAGCGAGACGTCGAAGGTACCGCCGCCCAGGTCGAAGACCAGGATGGTGGCCTCGCTCTCCTTGTCCAGGTGATAGGCGAGCGCCGCGGACGTCGGCTCGTTGATGATCCGCAGCACGTTCAGGCCGGCGATCTGGCCGGCCTCCTTGGTGGCCTGCCGCTGCGCGTCGCTGAAGTACGCGGGGACCGTGATGACCGCGTCGGTGATCTTCTCGCCCAGGTACGACTCGGCGTCCCTCTTCAGCTTCTGCAGGATGAACGCGCTGATCTGCTGGGCGGTGAACTTCTTGCTGTCGATGCTGACGGTCCAGTTGGTGCCCATCTGGCGCTTGACCGACCGGATGGTCCGGTCCACGTTGGTGACGGCCTGCCGCTTGGCCACCTCACCCACGAGCACCTCAGAGTTCTTGGCGAACGCGACGACCGATGGTGTCGTCCGCGAGCCCTCCGCGTTGGCGATGACCGTAGGGTCCCCGCCCTCGAGGATGGCAACGACGGAGTTGGTCGTCCCCAGGTCAATCCCTACCGCACGAGCCATGAGCAATCCCTACGTTGAGCGTCGGATAAGTTGAGCGTTGTCGGCGCAACGTTGCCATGCCTGCTCACCTCAAGTCAAATGAGTTGAGCGTGTTGCGCTCAAGTTTGAGAACGCTTGAGGGGCGACAGTAATTCCCGCACCCTCCCGGCACCCGCATAGCTCCGTTCGCGGCTTCGCCCGGCCGCTCCCTGACGATCTGGACCGTGACCCTCGGCCGGCCATCTGCAGGCTTTGTCCAGGTCGCATGAGTATGGGGGTTAGCGCCCTGACAGCGGGGAGAACGTCAAGGGCAAGCGCGAGCGCCGGTGACCGGACGTGACAGATGGTGAACCAGAGTCTCAGGGTGTCAATCCTTGACGAAATCTTGGTGCGGAGTAAAAATGGGCCAACCCAGATTGGAATCGCTTCCAATGGGGGGACTCCGCTCGAGGAGATGCTTGTGCGCACTGCGACCCGGCCGACGATGGCGGATGTAGCCACGGCCGCTGGGGTCGGGATAGGCACCGTCTCACGGGTGGTGAACGGGGGCGTGAACGTCAGCGAACCGACCCGCCGCAAGGTCCTCGACGTCATCGAGCGGCTCGGCTACCGGCCGAGCCATCTCGGCGCGGCGCTGTCCCGCGGCACGCCGCGCACCGTGGCGATCCTGATTCCGCACTTGACCCGGCCGTCTGCCGTGGCCCGGCTGGCGGGGGCGCTCGCGGTGCTGGACGAGCAGGGCTACGACACGATTGTCTGCAACGTCGACACGCCGGAGCAGCGCGACCATCATCTGGCCGCGCTGACCGCCCGGCACCGGGCCGATGGCGTGATCATCGTGTCGATCCGGCTGAGCCGTGACTGGCTCGCGGCCTTCAGACGCGGCTCTGTCCCCATCGTGACCGTCGATGCGGTCGCCGCCGGAGTACCGCAGACGCTCATCGACGACGTGGCGGGCGGACGGCTGGCCACCGCGCACCTGCTGAGCCTGGGCCATCGGCGGATCGGATTCATCGGCGACGCCGCGACCCGGGCACCCGGGCAGTACCTGGGCTTCATGTCGTCCAAATCCCGGCTGCGCGGCTACCGGCAGGAACTCGCCGGGGCAGACATCGGCTTCGATCCCGCGCTGATCCGGCTCGGACCGCATGACGCGGCCGTGGCGGCCGAGCTGGCCCGCCAGCTGCTGCGGCTGCCCGATCCGCCGACCGCGGTGTTCGCGGCCTCGGACACCCAGGCGATGGGCGTGCTCAGCGCCGCGGAGCACTGCGGCTTCCCGGTGCCTGACCGGCTGTCGGTGGTGGGCTTCGACGACATCGAGTCCACCGCGCTGCTCAACCTCAGCACCGTGCACCAGCCGCTGGAGCACAGCGGAGCCGAGGCCGCCAGGCGGCTGTGCGCCCTGCTGCGCGGGGCCAAGGTCCGGCCGCTGCGCCAGCAACTGCCGCTGCGCATGGTGCAGCGGACAAGCTCCGCCCGGCCGTCGCGGGACGCGCCGGGCGGCGGCAGGTCTCATCTTCTGCCAGCGGACCGGGCCGGCCCAGACGGCCTGGAGGGCGCCGCCCGCCCGGCCCGCGTTCGCAGCAGATTCAGTCCGCACGCCTGGCGGCGGATGGCCGACGTCAGGCTCCCCTGGCGCCTCGACTGCCACCCCGAGGGGGTCATGTGAGTGCCAAGCGGGACGACAACGCCCTGGAGGAACGATGAGCAGTAGCGGCCGACTACGCAGCACATCGCAGCGTCGGGCCAGGGGACGTCCGCGCCGCGCGGCCTGGCGCCCGGTCGTCGGGCTGGCCGTGGCCGCGCTGACCGGCTCGGCGCTCGCCGCCTGCGGCACGGCCGGCGCCTCCACCGGGCCGGTCACGCTGAACTTCTACTTCTATCCGGACAGCTCGCCCGCCACCCAGGACGGCATCAACAACTGCAACGCGCAGAGCCACGGCAAGTACACGATCTCCTACCAGAAGCTGCCGCAAGCCGCCGACGGCCAGCGGCAGCAGATGGTCCGCCGGCTGGCTGCGCACGACTCCTCCATGGACATCCTCGGTCTCGACGTCACCTGGGAGGCCGAGTTCGCCCAGGCCGGCTTCGTCGAGCCGTGGACCGGCACGGACAAGGCGCAGGCCGAGGCCGGCACGCTCGGGCCGGCCCTGGACACCGCGCTCTGGAAGGGCAGGCTGTACGCGGTGCCGGACAACAGCAACACGCAGCTGCTGTGGTACCGCTCCGACCTGGTGAAGACGCCGCCCACGACCTGGGCCCAGATGTTCGCCGACGCGGGGCAGCTGGCCAAGGCGGGCAAGCCGCATCTCATCGAGATCCAGGGCGCGCAGTACGAGGGCGCCACGGTCTGGTTCAACACCATGGTGGCCAGCGCGGGCGGCACCGTCCTCAATCCCAGCGCGACCAAGGTGACGCTCGGCGCGCCCACCCGCAAGGCCCTGGCGATCATGAAGCAGCTGGCCTCCGGGCCGTGGACGGACCCGTCGCTGGACGTCCAGATGGAGAACGAGAACCGGCTCGCCATGGAGGCCGGTCAGGCTGCCTTCGAGCTGAACTACCCGTTCGTGTATCCGGGCATGAAGACCGACAACCCGAAGCTGTTCAAGTCCTTCAAGTGGGCGCTCTACCCGGAGGTCACCGCCGGCACGCCGGCCAAGGTGACGATCGGCGGCACCGACCTGGCGGTCAGCGCGTACTCCCGGCACAAGGCGCTCGCCTTCCAGGCCGCGCTGTGCCTGCGCGACAAGCAGAACCAGATCATCAACGCCAACCTCGGCGGTGTGCCGCCCACGATCTCCAGCCTCTACAACGACCCGGCGATATTCGCCAATTACCCGTTCCACGCCGACATCCTCAAGGCGCTCCAGAACGCGAGCGTCAGGCCGAAGACGCCCGTCTACCAGGTCGTGTCCATCGACATCTCGCACCTGGTCTCGCCGGCGGCCGGCATCAGCCCGACGGACACCGAGAACTCGATGATCAGCCAGCTCAACAAGGCCCTGCAATCGAAGGGCCTGATCCCGTGAGCCGCCGGCCGTCAGGAGACGGGGCTGCAGGCGACAGTCGGGCCGCGAGGGAAGGAAGGGGCCGATGAGTACCAGCGCCGAGATCACTACCACCGACGCACCCGCGCCGGCGAAGAAGAAGGGCAAGGCGCCGCTGTCGGAAGGTGCGAGGGCCGAGCGCAGGCTCGGCTGGCTCCTGTGCGCGCCCGCCGTCATCGTCATGATCGCGGTGACCGCCTACCCGGTCGGGTACGCCATCTACCTGTCGCTGGAGCGCTACAACCTGGAGCTCCCGCAGGCCGTCAAGTTCATCGGTCTCAGCAACTACGGTGCGGTGCTCAGCTCCCCGTACTGGTGGCAGGCGCTGAAGGTAACCGCGATCATCACGGTCTTCTCGGTGGCCATCTCGCTGGTACTGGGCATGCTGCTGGCTCTGCTGATGCACCGGACGCTGTTCGGCCGGGGCACGGTCCGCACCGCCGCCCTCATCCCGTACGGGATCGTGACGGTAGCCGCCGCCTACGGCTGGCAGTACGCCTGGACACCGGGCCAGGGCTACCTGTCCGCGCTGTTCAACAGCAACGCGCCGCTGACCACGGAATACAAGGCCATAGCCGTCATCATCCTGGCGGAGATCTGGAAGACCACGCCGTTCATGGGCCTGCTGCTGCTGGCCGGGCTGTCGCTGGTATCGGAGGATCTGCAGAAGGCGGCGAGGGTGGACGGCGCCACCGCCTGGCAGCGCTTCACCAAGATCACGCTGCCGCTGATGAAGCCGGCCATCCTGGTCGCCCTGCTGTTCCGCACGCTGGACTCGTTCCGGATCTTCGACAACATCTACATCCTGACCGGCGGGACGAACAACACCGGGTCGGTCTCGATTCTCGGCTACGACAACCTGTTCAATGCGCTGAACCTGGGCATCGGCTCGACGATCTCGATCCTGATCTTCATCTGCGTGGCGATCATCGCCTTCGTGTTCATCAGGCTCTTCGGCACCGCGGCCCCCGGCGCGGACATCGGAAAGAGGTGACCCGCTGATGGCTGCTGTTACCACTACGCCCCGGCAGAAAGTCGGCTGGACGACGGCCAACTTCGTCGTCATCGCGCTCGCGCTCATCCCGGTGCTCTGGCTGGCCTCCCTGTCCTTCAAGACGCCCGCGGCGATCCTCGACCCGTCGTTGTGGCCGCACAATTGGACCTGGGGGAACTACACCCAGATCCTGAACACCTCGCAGTTCATCCAGCCGCTGATCAATTCGATCGGCATCGGGCTCATCTCGACGCTCATCGCTGTCGTGTTCGCCTCGATGGCCGCGTACGCGGTCGCGCGGCTCCGCTTCCCAGGCAAGCAAGTACTGATCGGGATGTCGCTGCTGATCGCGATGTTCCCGGCCATCGCGCTGGTCACGCCGATGTTCAACATCGAGCGCTCGCTGGGCCTGTTCAACACCTGGCCAGGCCTCATCATCCCTTACGTGGCCTTCGGGCTGCCGCTCGGCATCTACACGCTGTCGGCGTTCTTCCGTGAGATCCCCTGGGAACTGGAGAAGGCCGCCAAGATGGACGGCGCCACGCCGTTCCAGGCGTTCATGAAGGTCATCGCCCCGCTCGCCGCGCCGGGCATGGTGACCACGGCGATCCTGGTCTTCATGTTCTGCTGGAACGAGTTCCTGTTCGCGATCTCGTTTACCTCGACGACCGCCTCCCGGACGGCGCCGGCCTCGATCGCCTACTTCAGCGGCAGTTCCCAGTTCTCGGTGCCCACCGGCCCGATCTCGGCCGCCGCCGTGGTCATCACCATCCCGATCATCATCTTCGTCGTGTTCTTCCAGCGCAGGATCGTCGCCGGCCTCACCTCCGGCGCGGTCAAGGGCTAGCGGCAGCGCACTCGGGCTAAGGAGAAATAGCAGTGGCCGAAATCGTTCTGGACAACGTGACGAAGCGCTATCCCGACGGGGCGCTGGCGGTAGACAAGATCAGCCTGGACATCGCCGACGGCGAGTTCGTCATCCTGGTCGGCCCGTCCGGCTGCGGGAAGTCGACGACGCTGAACATGATCGCCGGCCTTGAGGACATCACCGAGGGCGAGTTGCGCATCGGCGGCCAGGTAGTGAACAACAAGTCGCCCAAGGACCGCGACATCGCGATGGTCTTCCAGAGCTACGCGCTCTACCCGCACATGACGGTCAGGGAGAACATGGGCTTCGCGCTGAAGCTCGCCAAGACCCCGCAGGCCGCCATCAACGAGAAGGTCGAGGAGGCGGCCCGGATCCTGGACCTGACCCAGCACCTGGACCGCAAGCCGGCCAACCTGTCAGGCGGCCAGCGCCAGCGGGTCGCGATGGGCCGCGCGATCGTCCGCGACCCGTCCGCGTTCCTGATGGACGAGCCGCTGTCCAACCTGGACGCCAAGCTGCGCGTGCAAACCCGGACCGAGGTGTCCAAGCTGCAGCGGCGGCTCGGCACCACGATGGTGTACGTCACGCACGACCAGACCGAGGCCATGACGCTCGGGGACCGGATCGCGGTAATGCGCAGCGGCGTGCTGCAGCAGGTGGGCTCCCCGCACGAGCTGTACCAGAATCCGCTCAACCTCTTCGTGGCCGGCTTCATCGGCTCGCCTGCGATGAACTTCATGTCCGGCAGCCTGGAGGAGGGCGGCGTGCGCACCGCGATCGGCCACCTGCCGCTGACCCCGCAGCTCAAGCAGGCGCTGGAGCGCGCGAAAGTGCAGCGGGACGTCGTGGTGGGCCTCCGGCCGGAGAGCTTCGAGGACGCGTCGCTCGTCCAGCCCGACGTGCGCGGCCACGGAGTCACGTTCCGCGCCACGATCGAGGTTGTCGAGTCGATGGGCTCGGATGTCTTCGTCTACTTCACCCAGGACGGCGGCCTGTCGGCCCAGGTGGACCAGCTCGCGGATCTCGCCGCGGACGCCGGCACCGCCGAGACGGGCGGCGGCGACGAGACGGTGACCGCGCGGATCGATGCGGTGACCCGGATCAAGGAGGGGGACCAGGCCGAGCTGTGGGCCGACGTCAGGTCGATGCACATATTCGACCCGGGAACCGGCAAGAACCTGTCCCTGGAGGCGACGGGCTAGGCCGAGATCAGGCCGAGATCAGGCCGAGTCAGGCCGCTACCTGATCTCCCGGCGCAGCCGCTCGACGACCTCGTCGCTCCATTCGTGAGTGCGGATGAGGCGGTACCGCTCGCGGGCCACCCGCTGGTAGGCCTCGGCCTCCGTGCGGTTGCCG
This sequence comes from Streptosporangiaceae bacterium, assembly GCA_036502085.1. Lineage (GTDB taxonomy): Bacteria > Actinomycetota > Actinomycetes > Streptosporangiales > Streptosporangiaceae > PALSA-505. Next base: position 30,284 of record DASXZD010000026.1, on the reverse strand, counting down.
ATCAGGTCGGCGGCGCGCAGCATGCGCACGACCGGGCGGTACTCCTCGGCAAACCAGCGGCGCGCGACCTCGGCGCGATCGAGGAACCGGCCCTCGTCCTGCATGCACCGGAAGCCCCAGGCCTCGACAGCGCCGCCGAGCTCCGCGAACGACCACGGGCTGGAGAAGGTGATCTTGGCGTACGCCTGCTCGGGCAGCGGCACCCGGGCGCGGAACAGCCGCTCGTAGTTCTTCACCAGCAGGTCGGCCCGGTTGCGGACGCCGCGGCCCGGCATCGTGGTCATCACCTCGGTGACGTAGGCGTCGATCGTCTTCTGGCCGGTCGCCAGCGCGATCGAGACACGATGATGACCGTCCTTGACGAAGTACATGCCGCCGGCCAGGTACACGTCGATCGGCGGGATCGGCTCGCCGCGCCGCTGCGCCAGGGCCAGCCGCTCCCACCGCTCCCGCACCCGGCCGGAGGTCGGCCGGAAGCGCCGGTCGAAGTCGCGGCGGGAGTCGACGGTGCCGACCACCTCGTCGAGCCGGATCGTCCGCAGGCCGAGCGACCGCTCGCCCTGCCGGCCGAGGGCATCGATCACCTCGTCGAACGGCAGGATCAGGTTGACATCATCGGGCTCACGGCGCAGCCGGTGCGCCAGCCGGGCCAGCACCTGCCGCCGCCGGGCGCGAAGGAAATCGTTCTCCACGTCCGCGCGGGGGAACCCGGTCTCAGCGGGCATGGCGTTCCCCAGCGTGCCCGTCCGGCCGGATGTCCAGCAGATGCCGGCCGATGACGTTGCGCACCGCCGTCCGGCCCAGCCGGCCGCCAGGGCCGCCAGGTCCGGCGTCATGGCGCAGCACGTGCCCGTGCAGCAGAACGTCCGGCGCCATCGCGGCGACCAGCCCGTGCAGGGCGGCCACCCCCCGGTGCGGCGGATCGGTGCCGTCCCCGATGCCGAGCGGCGGAGCGTGCGTCAGGAGGATGTCGACCCGCCGCCCGCCGCGCAGCCGCAGCCAGGCCGCCCGGCGGCGCAGCGCCAGGGCCCGGCGGGCCAGCTGCCGGTCGCTGTACTGGTTCGGCCCGCTGCCGTACCGGCGGCAGCCGCCCAGCCCGGCCAGCCGCAGGCCGGCCGCGTCCACGATCCGGCCGTCGGCGTTGACCGCGCCGTCAGGCCACGGCGGGCTGGCCGGCAGCCCGGCGCGCAGGATCAGGCCATTGCGCGCGCAGCGGTACCCGGACAGGTCGGGGTCGTGATTGCCGGGAACGAACACCAGCGGCACATCCAGCCCGTTCATCAGGTAGCCCAGGTACTCGAACGGCAGGTCACCGCAGGCCACGATCAGCTCGGCGGCGCGCACCGGGCCCAGGTCGGCGTACAGCCCCTCATCGACCACGTCGGAGACGGCGAGCACGCAGACCACACCCCGATCGTACGCGCGGATGCCGCCGCCGCCCCCGGCTCATCAGATGCCCACCGCCCGCACATCCAGGCCGCGCTGCCGCAGCGCCGCCTCCACCCGGTAGATCTCCGCCTGCGGGGCGCGGTCGCCGCCAGGCGGCGGGGGGACATCCAGCCGCGCGCAGGCCGCCGACAGCTCCTCGACGTATGCTCCCCGCAGCGCCTTCAGCCGCACGTTCTTGGCCGGAACGCCGGACCGGGTCTCGGTCGCGTCCAGCTCCGCCCGCAGCCGGCGCAGGTTAGCCCCCAGCCGTTCGATCGGCTCAGCCGGAACGCGGCGGTACCGCCGGGCGTTCCACCGCTCCGAAGACCAGCGGAGGCCGCGGACCCAGTAGATGATGGCGTATCCCGCCGCCGTGGGCAGCAGGATGGCGATCACCAGTTCAGCAACCGGGTTCACGCCATCTATTGTCAGTGCCCGTCAGGGTCAGTTCAAGGCGGGCCAGCCGCAACCGATCAGGAGACCAATGAACAGCAACGCCGGCCAGCGCCGCTGGTGGCAGGGAGCGGTGCTCTACCAGGTGTACGTGCGGTCGTGGCGCGACACCAACGGTGATGGATACGGCGACCTCGGCGGCATCATCGCCGGGCTCGACTACCTGTCCTGGCTGGGTGTCGACGGGCTCTGGCTATCGCCCACGATGCCGTCGCCCGACGATGACTGGGGCTACGACGTTTGCGATTACCTCGGCGTCCACCCCGAGCTCGGCACGATCGACGACATGGACCGGCTGATCGCCGAAGCGGGGCAGCGCGGCCTGCGGGTGCTGCTCGACCTGGTACCCAACCACACCAGCTCGGCGCATCCCTGGTTCGTCGACGCGCTGTCGGGCCGCGGCGCCGCGCACCGCGACTTCTACGTATGGGCCGACCCGCGGCCCGGCGGCGAGCCGCCGAACAACTGGCTGGACGCCACCGGCGCCAGCGCCTGGGCCTGGCACGAGCCGACCGGGCAGTACTACCTGCACAACTTCCTGCCCAGCCAGCCGGACCTGAACTGGTGGCAGCCGGCGGTGCACGAAGCCTTCGCGCAGACGCTGCGGTTCTGGCTGGACCGGGGCGTGGCCGGCTTCCGGATCGACGTCGCGCACGGCCTCTACAAGGACGCGCAACTGCGCGACAACCCGCCGGCGACCGCGGCAGGCCCGCTGGCCGGCGGTTTCGGCCAGCAGCCGGTCTACAACGCGAACCGGCCGCAGACGCACGCCGTCTACCGGGACTGGCGGCGGATCGCGGCCGGCTACCCGGACGAGCGGCTGCTGCTCGGCGAGACCTGGACCGGAGACCTGGACCAGCTGGCCAGCTTCTACGGCCACGACGACGAACTCCAGCTGGCCTTCAACTTCCCGTTCGTGTTCGCCGCGCTGACCGCGCCGGAACTGTCCGGCATCGTCGCGCAGACGCTGGCCCGGCTCCCGGCCGGCGCCTGCCCGGTGTGGATGGCGTCCAACCACGACGTCGGAAGGTTCGCGAGCCGCTGGTGCGGCGGGGACGAGCGGAAGATCCGGCTGGCCCTGCTCGTGCTGGCGACGCTGCCTGGTGCCACGGTCCTCTACAACGGGGACGAGATCGGCATGACCGACGTCGACGTCCCGCTGGAACTGCAGCGGGACGCGATGTCGCGCGGCGCGAGCGAGCGCTGGCAGGGAAACGACGGCTGGCAGGGCAGCAGGGACCGGGCCCGCACCCCGATGCCCTGGGATGCCACGCCCACCGCGGGATTCACCGCGGAGCACGTGACGCCCTGGCTGCCGCTGGATGACCACGCCGCCGTGAACGTGGCCGGCCAGCGAGACGACCCCGGGTCTGTGCTCCACTTCTGCCGCGACCTGATCCGCCTGCGGCGGGCCGAGCTCGGCGGCCGGATCGCCAGCTACCGGGCACTGCCCGCGCCGCGCGGGCTGTGGGCCTACCAGGTCGGCCGCCTGACGGTGCTCGGCAACTTCTCCGATCACCGGGTGACCTGCCCCGATCCGGGCGGAACGGTCCTGCTGTCCACCGCGGATCCGGCGCCGCCGGCCGGCGAGATCACGCTCGCCGCCTGGCAAGGCGTCATCATCCGGTCCGCCAGCTTACAGTCGCAGCATTCCGAACGGTTCCACTCTGACTGGCCCCGCGACGGAACTCCCCCGCGGTACACGCGGGAACCACCGGGTGAGGCGGAATAAGTTACCAGCCGGTAGGATGCCGCATGGATCACCGCTGGCACCGGGCGTACGCTGGCGGATCAAGTTGACTGACGTGCGCTCCCCCAACAGGAGGTCGCTGTGGCCCTGCGCATCATCATCGGCCTGGTCCTGACCGCCGCCGCGTTCGCGATCGCCGGCCGCCGGGTGTGGTGGCTCTACCGGCTCGCGCGCAGCGGCCAGCCCGCGCCGGAGCGGTTCGAGATGGTCCGCAGCAACCCGGGCGGCGACATCCGGTCGCAGGCCACCGAGGTCTTCGGCCAGCGCAAGCTGCTGAAGTGGTCGGTGCCCGGCGTCGCGCACTTCCTGACCTTCTGGGGCTTCATCGTCCTGATCCTCACGATCATCGAGGCGTACGGCGACCTGTTCACCCGGACGTTCGCCATTCCCGGGATCGGGCACTGGGCGGTGATCGGATTCGCCGAGGATCTCTTTGCCGTCGCAGTCCTGGCCGGCATTGCCGCGTTCGGAATAATCAGGCTCCGTGCGGACCCGAAGCGTGAGGGGCGCCGTTCCCGGTTCGCCGGGTCGCACAACGGCGCGGCCTGGCTGGTGCTCTTCCTTATCCTCGGTGTCGTCGCGACGCTGCTGCTGTACCGCGGCGCGCAGATCAACACGGGAGACTTCCCCTATCAGCACGGGGCCTTCGCCTCCCAGATCGCCGGGCACTGGCTCGCGCCGCTCGGCGCGTCCAACCGGGGGATCGAGACGTTCGGCATCCTGGCTCAGCTCGCGGTGATCATGGGCTTCCTGGTGCTGATAGTGCACTCCAAGCACCTGCACATCGGCATCGCCCCGCTCAATGTGCTGTTCGCCCGGCGGCGCCCTGACGCGCCGCGCGGCACGCCGGGCGGGCTCGGCGGGCTGCAGCCGATGCGCTCCGGCGGCAAGGTGCTCGACTTCGAAGAGGCCGACCCTGACACCGACGTGTTCGGCCTGGGCAAGATCGAGGACTTCAGCTGGAAGGGCATCCTCGACATGGCCACCTGCACCGAGTGCGGGCGCTGCCAGTCACAGTGCCCCGCCTGGGCCACCGACAAGCCGCTGTCGCCCAAGATGCTCATTCTCGACCTGCGTGATCACGCGCTCGCCAAGGCACCGCACACCCTGGCCGGCTCCGACGAGGCGCGGGACAAGCTGCCCGACCAGGTCAAGGCCGAGGCCGAGCGGCCGCTGGTCGGCGACGCCGAGGCCAACGGCGTGATCGATCCCGACGTGCTCTGGTCCTGCACCAACTGCGGGGCCTGCGTCGAGGAATGCCCGGTCGACATCGAGCACATCGACCACATCACCGGCATGCGCCGGCACCAGGTGCTGATCGAGTCCGCGTTTCCCGCCGAGGCGTCCTCGATGCTGAAGAACCTGGAGAACAAGGGCAACCCGTGGGGGATGGCCGAGTCCAAGCGGGCCGAGTGGATCACCGAGCTCGACTTCGAGGTGCCGGTCGTGGACGGGCCGATCGGCGACGATATCGAGTACCTGTTCTGGGTGGGCTGCGCGGGCGCGCTGGAGGACCGGGCGCGCAAGACGACCAAGGCCGTCGCCCAGTTGCTGCACACCGCCGGAGTGACGTTCGCCGTGCTCGGCCCGGCCGAGGCCTGCACCGGCGACCCGGCCCGCCGGATGGGCAACGAGTTCGTGTTCAGCATGCTGGCCCAGCAGAACATCGAGACGCTGAATGCAGCAGGGTGTCTTTCCGGCCAGGAAGGCGGAGCGGGCGCGCGCAAGATCGTCGCGTCCTGCCCGCACTGCTTCAACACGATCGCCAACGAGTACCCGCAGCTGGGCGGGAACTACGAGGTGATCCACCACACGCAACTGCTGGCCCGGCTGGTGGCCGAGGGCAACCTCAAGCCGGTCCACCCGGTCCAGGAGAAGATCACCTACCACGACCCGTGCTTCCTCGGCCGGCACAACCGGATCTTCACCGCGCCGCGCGAGATCATGGAGCAGGTCCCCGGCGTGCAGTCCCAGGAGATGCACCGGTGCAAGGAGCGCGGCTTCTGCTGCGGCGCGGGCGGTGCCAGGATGTGGATGGAGGAGCGGATCGGCAAGCGGATCAACACCGAGCGCATCGACGAGGCGCTCGGCACCGACCCCGACACGATCTCCACCGGCTGCCCGTACTGCTTGGTGATGCTCGGCGACGCGGTCCGCGCCAAGAAGAGCTCAGGCGAGGCGAAGGACTCGCTCGAGGTGGTCGACGTCGCCCAGATCCTCGTCCGCTCCGTGCAGCCCGGGCCGGCGGCACCGCCGGTACCCCCGTCGCCTGCGGAAACACCCGGCGGCTGACCAAGAGGGCCGGCCCGCGCTGCCCGCCCGCTTACTGGGCCGGCCAGAAGCGCACCGTGGCGTCCGCGTCGCCGGGCGGCGGCGGCCCGGTGATCCGGGTCGGCAGCCAGACGCGGACCCTGGTGCCGCGGCCGGGCACCGACTCCAGCGCGGCGCGGCCGCCGTGCGCCACCGCGATGGCCTGGACGATCGACAGGCCGAGCCCGCTCCCGGTCCGGTCGGACGGCCCCTGGCCGCCCCCCGGCGGACCGCCGCCTGGTCCGTCATCGCCGGGAGGCCGGACGCTGCGGTGGAACCGGTCGAACGCCTTCGCGGCGTTCTCCGCGGTCATGCCGGGCCCGGAGTCGGCGACCTCGAGCAGCACGGCCTGGCCCGCCTCGGCCAGCCGGACTGCCGTGGGCGTGCCCCGGGGGGTGTGCGCCCTGACGTTGGCGAGCAGGTTCGCGAGTATCTGCCGGACGCGCGGCTCGTCCACCACCGCGATGAGCTGGTGCGGCGCCTCGGCGTGCACCGGCCGGTCCGGCTCCACCGCGACCGCGTCCTCGACCGCGTCGCGGACCAGCATGGCCAGGTCGGTCTCGGTCAGGTCGAGCGAGGACATCCGGTCCAGCCGGGCCAGCTCGAGCAGTTCGGCGACGAGCCGGCTCATCCGGTCCGCCTCCTGCTCGATCCGGCGCATCGCGTTCGGCAGCCGGTCGGGTCCCAGCGCGCCCTGCCGGTAAAGCTCGGCGTACCCCCTGATCGTGGTGAGCGGGGTGCGCAGCTCGTGCGAGGCGTCGGCGGCGAACTGGCGTACCTTCTGCTCCGAGGCGAGCCGGGCGCCGAACGCCTGCTGGATCCGGTCCAGCATCGTGTTGATGGCCGAGGACAGCCTGCCCGCCTCGGCCCGGTCGCCCGAGTCCGGCATCCGCGCGGTCAGGTCGCCCCGGTCGGTGATCTGGTGGGCGGTGGTCGCCATCTGGTCCAGCGGCGCGAGGCCGCGCCGGATCAGCCACCGCCCGCCGACCGCGAGCAGCGCGATCAGGATGACCCCGGTGACCAGCTCGGCCGCGATGACCTGCCGCAGCGGCGCGAGCCGCTGGCTGAGCGGCCTGGCCACGATGAGCGCGGCCTCCCCGGCCGGGACGACGTTCTGGTTTTTTTCCGATGCCGGCCTGGCTAGCCGGTACACGGCGCGCATCGTGGGGCCGTCGTCCGGAAGCGTGATGGTGAACGGCTTTCCCGTCACCAGCTTCGGGATGATCACCTGAGCGGCCACGTTCTGGTTCAGGTAGGTCAGCAGTTGCTGCCCGATCGGCGACGGCTTGGTGATCAGGCCGGTGCTGTGGGTGACTCGCGAGTAGAACGCCGCATACAGGTTGGGCGACGATTCCATGGCAGCGATCTGACGCCGGGCGTCAACCTGCAGCTGCCCGTCGAACTCGCTGCCGATGCGCTTGCTGATCACGACCCCGGTGACGGCCCCGAGGACGAGCAGGAAGACCGTGGTGATCGCGATCAGCCCGGTCAGCAGCCGGGCCCGCAGCGACAGGCGCAGGCGGCTCATCATCGGGCCCCGCCTTCCCATCCCGCTTCACTAGGCCGCGGGACCCGGCAGCCGCAGGCTGTACCCGACCCCGCGCTGGGTATGGATGATCGGCGGGCCGAGCGGGTCGAGCTTGCGCCGCAGGTAGCTGACATAGGTCTCGACGATCTGCGACTGGCCCGCGTAATCCCAGCCCCAGACGTTCTCCAGCAGCTGCTCCCTGGTCAGCACCCGGCCCTCGTGCCGCATCAGGTAGGCGAGCAGCCGGAATTCGGTGGGCGACAGCTCGACCTGGATGCCGGCCCGGTGCACGGTCCACCGCGACTCGTCGAGTTCCAGGTCGCCGGCCCGCAGCTTCTCCGGGTCGGCGGCGTCGGTGCCCGGCTTCCTGGCCGTCCGGCGCAGCACGGCCCGGACCCTGGCCACCAGGGATTCCACCGAGAACGGCTTGGTGACGTAGTCGTCGCCGCCGAGGGCCAGCCCGGTGACCGTGTCCGACGATGTGTCCCTGGCCGTCAGGAAGATGACCGGCACCTCGTTGCCGGCCGAGCGCAGCCTGCGGCACACCTCGAAGCCGTCCAGGTCGGGCAGCACCACGTCGAGCACGACGAGGTCGGGGCGGTCCGTCTCCGCCTGGCGCAGCGCGTCCTTGCCGGTCGCGGCCGTGGTCACCGAGCAGCCGTGGAACTGCAGCGCGACCTGGACGAGCTCGCGGATGTTCGGCTCGTCGTCGACGACGAGCACGGCGGGAATGTGGTCACTGTCATTCATGGCGTCTGCCTCATCATCGCGCATGACCCGCGCGCCGGCGTGCCCCCCGGGGGGACACGCCGGCGCGCGGGTGGCCGTGGGCTGGCTCGCGGCGGGGTCAGGGCCTGCGGAGCCAGGGTCGGTGGGCCCACGGTGTCGCGGGTCTGGGCTCGGGCGCCACGCTCATCCGCGGCTAGTCCGATGACGACGATGAGGTGCCCGACGCCTGGGCCGACGATGACGATGACGAGCCCTGGCTGCCGGCCGCCGGCCGGATCAGGATCAGCCTGATGTCCTTGGTGGTCCCGGTGGCCTGTCCGCCGACGAACACCAGCTCGCCCTTGGCCAGCGCGCTCGTCGAGCTCTTGCCGTCCTTCCTGACCACCGAGTCGCTGGTCAGGCTCCAGGTCCAGGTGGTTCCGTTGCGGGCGCGGACCACGACGTGGCCGCCCCCGACCGACTCGATGACGCCGCGCTCGAAGGCGAGCGTCTCCGTCCCGCTGGAAGTGTGGAAGGCAACCTGGCCGTACATGCCCTTGACCAGGCGCAGCAGGTGCAGGTGGCGCGGGTGGCAGCGGGTCTTGCCGGTCTGGCTGCTCGATGACGTGCCCGACGAGCCGGACGAGCCGGACGCAGGCTGGCATGAGGAGGCCGAGCCGTTCGAGCTGAGCTCGTTGTTCAGGGCCGTCGCCTGGGCGGCGTTCGCCATCGCGGGAGACGAGCCGTTACCCGCCAGCTGGAGGCCGGCGATCGTGCCGCCGGCGCCCAGCAGCACCGCGGCGGAGATCCCGGCGGTCCAGCGCAGCCGCTTGCTCGGCGGCTTGGTGCCCTTCGGCGGCGGCGCACCGCCGGCCGTCGCGTACGGGCCGGGCTGGGCGTACGGGCCGTCGGCCTGAGCGTACGGGCCTCCTTGCGGCGCGTACGGGCTGCCGGGCTGAGTGTAGGGGCTGTCCTGCGGCGCGTACGGGCTGCCGGGCTGCTGCGGCTGGACGTAGGGGCCGCCGGGGCCACCGTGACCCCCGGGCTGCGCCGGTCCAGGGTTGCCCTGACCAGGCTGACGCTGGCCGGGCTGCCCCGCGGGCGGCTGGCCGTATCCTGCGTTGCCACCGGGCCAGCCCGGCGTGAACCTGAAGGGCTGAGTGGGGGAATGCTCCTGCGGGTCTTGCCCGGGAGACTGGTTCACGTTGTCCATGTCAGCGAGACTGCCTTCACGGTCTGAGACATCGGACGGCAGAGCCTGTGTATTTACTGGGAGGTGGCAGCGAGTTGCCGGCTACATCCGGTCCGGTACCGGCACGCCGAGCAGGCCGAGGCCGGTGAGCAGCACCCGGAGGGTGAGCGCGGACAGGGTCAGCCGGGAGTCCCTGACGCCGGGCTCGGCCGCCTGCAGCACCGGGCACTGCTCGTAGAACGTGGTGAACGCGCTGGCCAGCTCGAACAGGTAGCCGCAGAGCCGGTGCGGGTCGGTGGTCTCGGCTACCTGCCAGACGACCGCGGCGAAGCCGAGCAACCGCAGCGCGAGCGCCCGCTCCGCCGCCTCGGCGATGGCGATCGGCGCCGAAATCTGGTCCGGATCCAGCCCGGCCCGGCGGAAGATCGAGCGGATCCGCGCCGTCGCGTACTGCAGGTAGGGGCCGGTGTTCCCGGTCAGCGCGAGCATCCGGTCGAAGTCCAGGGCGTAGCTGCTGTCCCTGGCCACCGAGAGGTCCGCGTACTTGAGCGCGCCGACGCCGACCGCCTCGGCGATCTGGCTGCGCTGCACCGGGTCGTCGTACCGCTCGGCGATGACCTTCTCGGCCCGTTCGACGGCCTCGTCCACCAGCGCCGCCAGCTTGACCTGCTCGCCTTCCCTGGTCTTGATCCGCTGGCCGCCGGCCGCGGTGATCAGGCCGATGACCGCGTGCTCGGCGCTGATCTCGTCGGTCAGCCAGCCGGCCTCGCGGGCGGTCGCGAACACCATGGCCAGGTGCAGCATCTGCTCCGAGCCGACCACGTAGATCATCCGGTTCACGCCCAGGTCGCGGATCCGGTACCTGATCGCGGCAATATCCGTCGTGGCGTAGCCGTAGCCGCCGTCGCTCTTGCGCAAGATGATCGGCAGCGGCTTGTCGTCGCGGCCGGTGAAGCCGGGCGGGAACACGCAGAGCGCACCGTCGTCCAGCACGGCGATGCCGTCCGACTCCAGCTCGGCGCAGACATCGGCCAGCATCGGGTTGTAGAAGCTCTCCGGATCCATGTCGGCGTCGGTGAGCGTTATGCCGAGCCGGCCGTAGAGCTTGCGCAGGTAGTCCATCGACTCGCCGACCAGCAGCCGCCAGACCCGCAGCGACGCCTCGTCGCCGCCCTGCAGGCTGACCACCCGCCGCCGCGCCCGCTCGGCGAACTCAGGGTCGGAGTCGAACTCCGCCCGTGCCGCCTGGTAGAAGAGGGTGAGATCGCCCGCCGCGAACTGCGCGTGCGTGGTGTCCTCGCCGATCTCGAGCGCGTGCTCGATGAGCATGCCGAACGGGGTGCCCCAGTCACCCAGGTGAGCGGCGCGGATCACCCGGTGGCCGAGATGCTCGAGGATCCGGACCAGCGCGTCGCCCACCGCGGTCGCCCGCAGGTGGCCGACGTGCAGTTCCTTGGCGACGTTCGGGCCGGAATAGTCCACGACGACCGTCTGCGCCGGGCTGGCCGCCGGGACGCCGAGCCGCCGGTCATCGAGCAGCCGGCCGGCCTGGCCGGCGATCCACTCGTCGCGGAGCGTCAGGTTGACAAAGCCCGGGCCGCTGACCTCGGGCGTCGCGCACACGTCGGCCACGTCCAGGTGCCGGGCGAGCTCCGCGGCGACCTCCCGCGGCGGGCGGCCGAGCTGCTTGCCGAGCGGCAGCGCCACGTTCGACTGGTAGTCGGCGAACTGTGACGGCCTGATGACCGGATCGTCGTCACCGTGCTCGGGGCCGAACGCCGCGGCCAGGGCGCGGCGCACCCGCTGCGCGAGGACTTCCTGGGGATCGGCCATGTCAGCAAGACTATCGGCCCGGCTCCGTAGCGTGCTCCCGCATTTACCTGACGCCATGCTCGGGCCGGGACGGCGGCGGGCCCGAGCGCGGCGGGCCCGAGCGCGGCGGGTTCGAGCGGGGCGGGTTCGAGCGGGGCGGGCCCGCGGGGCTGCGGCCCGGCGGCGGTACCAGCGGGCGGCGCAGGAAGTGGCGGCCGGAGCCGAGCCGCTCCTTGATCTTTTCGGTGATCTGGCGCTGTTCGAGGTCGGACGCCAGCACGCAGGCCGACGTGATGCCGCGGGCCCGGCTCGCGCCGTGCGCGATGACCACGGTCCCCGAGAGCCCGAGCAGTGCCGCTCCGCCGTACGACTCCGAGTCGATGAGCTGGGCGAACTCACGCAGCCTCCGTCGCTGCAGCAGGGCACCCATCCGCGCCGCCCGCGACCCGGACACGGCCTCGCGCAGTTGGCCGGCCGCGTACCGTACGGCACCTTCTAGCGTTTTCAGCGCGACGTTGCCGGCGAACCCGTCGGTGACCGCCACGTGCACCTTGCCGGTCAGCAGGTCACCGCCCTCGATGTTGCCGATGAAGCCGATCGGCATCCCGCCGTGCGGAGGGTCCTCGGAGAGCAGTTCGTGCGCCCGGCGGACCAGCTTGTTCCCCTTGCCCGGCTCCGCCCCGATCGTGAGCAGGCCCACCCGGGGCTCCGCCACGCCGTGCGAGACCTGCGCGTAGGCCACGCCGAGCTGGGCGAACTGGACGAGCATCTCCGGCTTGGGGTCGGCGATCGCTCCGGCGTCGATGAGGATGGTGGGAGTAGGCCGGCCGGGCAGCACCACCGCCAGGGCCGGCCGCAGCACGCCGGGCAGCGACCGCAGCCGCAGCCGGGCGGTGGTGACGATGACCCCGGTCGAGCCGGCCGACACGACCGCGGCGGCCTGGCCGCGCCTGACCAGCGCGCACGACACGGCAATGCTGGACCGCGGGCGCCGCCAGGTCGACAGGCCGCCCTCGTCCATGCCGTGCGAATCGTCCGCCGCGACGACGCGGATCTCGCCGGTGGCGTGGTGATCAGCCAGCAGCGTGCGCAGCTGTCCCGGCCGGCCGGCCAGCACCACCTGGACGCCATGCTCCCTGACCGCCGCGACCGCGCCGGCCACGATCTCGGCGGGCCCGTGGTCGCCGCCCATCGCATCCACGGCGACAACCGGCGTGCCGCCGGGCGCGACCGGTTCGGCAGCCGGCGGCAGTGCCGGGCTGTCGCCTGAGGTCAGGCCGGCCAGCGCGGCACCGCGTCCGTGAGCGCCTGGGCCGGCGGCCAAGGCGGGGGAAACAAACGGCTAACAGCGTCCCGCATGACCCTAAGCTTCCCACCTCCGGTGTCGCGGCCGGTCACCGGCGCGTGGCGGCAGCTGGAATCGGGTGCCGCCACGCGCTGGTGATCACCCTGAAGTGGCGGGCGGGAACCTCGTCCTTTACCCTTGCGTTTCACAGTTGTGACCTCTTCGCGTAGGTCACAGGTGGCCCGTGCGTCGCTGCAAGCGGCGCGGGGGTGAACCAGACGCAGCGGGGTGTCTTGGCAGCCATATTGGCTGATTTCGCGACCGTGCAGTTGGCGTGCGCGACCAACCGAGAGGAGTTGCGTGACTGGGATTCAGCAGCCTGGGCCACTTCGGCCCATGAGGCCAATCAATCTCACGCCCTGGCCAACCGACACCGCGGGCCCGGCAGCAGGCCGCCGGTTCCGTGCCTACACGGCCAAGCACCTGGACGAGCTCACCGCACGGGCTGGACTGCCTGCCGGGCAGCGCCTGGCGGTCCGCGCGGTCGCGACGGTGCTCCCGTTCCGCACCAACACCTACATCGTCGACCATCTCATCGACTGGAACGCCGCACCGGACGACCCGATTTACCGGCTGGTCTTTCCCCAGGCCGACATGCTGCCCGAGGCGGACGTGAGCCGGATCTCCATGCTGCTGACGCAGGGAGCGTCCGACGCCGCCATCCAGAAGGCGGCGCACCAGGTGCGGATGCGGCTCAACCCGCACCCGGCGGGCCAGCTTGCCCTCAACACGCCTGCCCTGGACGACGAGCCGCTGCCGGGCGTGCAGCACAAGTACCCGGAGACCGTGCTGCTCTTCCCCAAGCAGGGCCAGACCTGCCACGCCTACTGCACCTACTGCTTCCGCTGGGCGCAGTTCGTGGACGAGCCGGACCTCAAGATGGCGCTGGGCGACTCCAGCCTGCTGGTCGCCTACCTGCTCGGGCATCCCGAGGTGACCAGCGTGCTCGTCACCGGCGGAGATCCCATGATCATGGGAGCTCCGGTGCTGCGCCGCTACATCGCGCCGCTGCTCGATCCCCGGCTGGGCGGCGTCGAATCGATCAGGATCGGCAGCAAGTCGCTGGGCTACTGGCCGCAGCGGTTCGTCACCGACCCGGACACGGATGACACCCTGCGGCTGTTCGAGGAGGTGGTGGCATCGGGCCGGACGCTGGCCTTCATGGCGCACTTCTCGCACCCGCGAGAGCTGGAGTCACCGCTGGTCGCCGAGGCCGTCCGCAGGATCAGGGACACCGGCGCGATCATCCGCACCCAGGCGCCGCTGATCCGCTCCATCAACGACGACCCGGCGATCTGGGCGGACATGTGGCGCACCCAGGTCCGGATGGGGATGATCCCCTACTACATGTTCGTCGAGCGGGACACCGGCCCGCAGGATTACTTCGCGGTGCCGCTTGCCCGGGGCTACCAGATCTTCCGTGACGCGTTCCGCACCGTGTCCGGGCTCTGCCGGACAGTACGCGGACCGTCCATGTCGGCGACCCCGGGCAAGGTGTGCATCGACGGGATCGCCGAAGTGGCCGGCGAGCAGGTATTCGTCATGCACATGATCCAGGCCCGGGACCCTGAGCTGGCGGGCAAGCCGTTCTTCGCCAAGTTCGACCCGGCCGCCACCTGGCTGACCGACCTGGAGCCAGCGTTCGCGGCCCGCTTCCCCTTCGAGTCAGGACCGGAGGAGCTGCCCGGCCTGTGGTCACCGGAACTGCTCCAGCAGGCGAACTGAAGGCGGTTACCCGCACGGTGGGACGGGACGGCCCGGCCTCGCGCTGTCGGCACGCCGAATAGCGCGCGTCCCGTCCCGTCCCGCCCGCCAGCGCCCCGCGGCGGCGTCCCGGCCTGGCCGCTGCGGGGCGTAGCTTGATCATGAAGAGTTATGCGTGCGGTAGCACTACTAATGCTTCGCGATCATGGGCGGGTAGGGCCCGCCGTGGGGTTGCTAGGCGGGGGTGGTGGCCTCGGCGGGGGGCTTGGCGGCGGCCTCGGCGTCGGCTTCGGTGCGCTTGCGGGACCTGATGGCCAGGCAGCATGCGGCCGCCACCAGCAGCAGCAGCACCGGCATGGCCATCGTCCAGCGCATGGCGGTGACGAAGCCGTAGCCGAACACCTCGCGGCTGATCAGGTCGATCCGCTGGATCAGGCTCGCCGGAGCGCCCGGCGGCAGCTTGATCTTGCTGCCGGTCTGGCCGGCGCCGACCTGCAGGCCGCTCCGGGCGGCGTCGCGGAAACCGGTGATGATCTGGCCGCGAACCGAGCCGGGCAGGCCGTGGGTGCGGGCCGTCGCCTGGCTGGACCAGGCGGCGACGAGCCTGTTCTGCAGCAGGGCGCCGACGGCGGCCGTGCCGATCACCGTGCCGACCTGCCGGACCGTGTTGATCACCCCGGACGCCGCGCCGGCCAGCTGGGGCTGGACGTCGCGCATGGCCAGAGCGGTGAGCGGCGCGAACGTGCAGCCCATCCCGATGCCGGCCACGAACTGGCCGGGCAGGAAGTCGTACCAGACAGACGTGACCCGCGCGACCAGCACCATCGCGCCCATCCCGACCGCGAACAGCGCCAGGCCGGCCATCAGGATGTACTTGCCGCCGATCCGGTCGGTCATCCGGCCCGCCATCGGCGCGATGAATATCGAGATCACCGAGGCCGGGGCCATGGTCAGGCCCGCCTTCAGCGCCGAGAAGCCGAGCACGGACTGCAGGTAGATGGTGAACGGCAGGAAGATTCCCATCATGCCGACGGTCAGCGTGCCGGACACCAGGTTCATCAGGGAGAAGTTGCGGTCCTTGAAGACCGCGAACGGCACCAGCGGGTCGCGGTCCTGCCGCAGCGCCTGGGAGACGCCGAACAGCACCAGCAGCACGACGCCGGCGCCGAGCACCAGCGGGATGCTGACGAACGAGTTGATCTTTCCCCAGTTGTAAGTCTGCCCCTCTACCAGGCCGTAGCAGATGGCCAGCAGCGCCGCGCTGGCCAGCACCACGCCGCGGATGTCGAGCCGCTGCCTGCGGCCGGTCCGCAGGTCGGGGATCAGGACGCCGGTCAGCGCCAGCACGGCGACCCCGATCGGCAGGTTGACGAAGAAGATCCAGCGCCAGTCGAACGCGGAGATCAGCAACCCGCCGAGGGTCGGGCCCGCGATCGTGGCCACGCCGGCCACCGCGCCCCAGATGCCGAACGCCGCGCCGCGCCGGTCCGGCGGGAAGACCATCGTGATCATGGTCAGCGTCTGCGGCATGAGCATGGCAGCGCCCAGTCCCTGGACCGCACGGAAGCCGATCAGCCAGCCCGGGCTCGGGGCCAGCCCGCAGGCCGCCGAGGCCGCGGTGAACGTCGCGATCCCGGCAATGAACATGGTCCGCGGCCCGACCAGGTCGCCGAGCCGCCCGCCGGTGATGACCAGCACGGCGAGCACCAGGGCGTAAGCGTTGATCACCCACAGGACGTCATCGAACGACGCGTGCAGCTTGGTGATCATGTTGGGAATAGCGATGTTCACGATCGTCAGGTCGAGCAGGGTCATGAAGAACCCGAGCGAGATGACTATCAGCACCGCCCAGGGATTCCCTCGGAACTTCCGCACGATCTCTCCTCGCCGTCGGGGATTGCTGCGCCCAGACCTGGCGCAGCTCATGACCCTGGGGCACGAAGGGATCTAATGACAACCCCGTTCGTGCCGTTGTAACAAGGCTAAACCTGGGTACTGACAGCGGCGGTCCCTGGTCATCGCCTGCCCGGTCATCCGCACGGTCAAACCGAACCCGGTTCGGTCACGCCGCCGCGCCCCAAGTATGCTCCCGCACATGAAACTAAACGGAACTGCATCGATCGTGTCAGGGGGGGCCAGCGGCCTCGGCGAGGCAACGGCGCGCGAACTGGCCTCCGCGGGCTCTCGCGTTGTCGTTGCGGACCTGAATGAGGACCGGGGCAAGACGATAGCCAGCGAGCTTGGCGGGCTGTTCGTCAGGACCGACGTCTCGGATGAGCAGTCGGTGCAGGCAGCGGTGGATGCCGCGACCGGCCTCGGCGTGCCGCTGCGGGTCGCCGTGAGCTGTGCGGGCATCGGCTGGGCCGCCCGCACCGTGGCCCGTGACGGCACGCCGCACGACCTGGTCGCCTACCGCAAGGTCATCGACATCAACCTGATCGGCACCTTCAACCTGATGCGGATCGCCGCTGCCGCGATGGCCAAGACTGAGCCGGTCGACGCGGACGGTCAGCGCGGAGTGATCATCAACACGGCGTCCGTCGCCGGGATCGAGGGTCAGACCGGGCAGGTCGCCTACTCCGCCTCCAAGGGCGGCATCATCGGCATGACCGTGCCGGCGGCCCGCGACCTGGGCGCCATCGGGGCGCGGGTCAACACCATTGCTCCTGGCATCATCGACACTCCCATCTACGGGACTGGGGCGGCCAGCGAGGAGTTCAAGGTCAAGCTGATCGCGCCGGTCGCGTTCCCCAAGCGGCTGGGCACGGCGGCCGAGTTCGCCCACCTGGTGCGGGCGCTGATCGAGAACGACTACATGAACGCCGAGGTCATCCGCTTCGACGGCGGAATCAGGTTCCAGCCGAAGTAGGACCTCCATGCTCATGAAGACCTCGGCGTGCTATCACGCGCTCACCTCTTCATGATCATGGAAGGCGGCAGGCAAGCGACCCAGGGGAGGGGTGGCGTGGCAGACGAGGTGCTCATCGAGACCGACGGCGGCATCGCCGTCATCACGATCAACCGGCCTGAGGCGCGCAACGCCGTCAACGGCGCCGTCTCGGCCGGCATCGCCGCGGCCATCGACGACCTGGACGCCCGCAAGGACGTCCGGGTGATCATCCTGACCGGCGCAGGCGGCACGTTCTGCGCCGGGATGGACCTGAAGGGGTTCCTGACCGGCGATAACCCGCTGGCCGGCGGGCGCGGGTTCGGCGGCATCACCGAGCGGCCGCCGGCCAAGCCGGTGATCGCGGCGGTCGAGGGCTACGCGCTGGCCGGCGGTTTCGAGATCGTGCTCGCCTGCGACCTGGTGGTCGCCAGCGACGAGGCGAAATTCGGGCTGCCCGAGGTCACGCGCGGCCTGGCCGCGGGGGCCGGCGGCCTGCTCAAGCTGCATCACCGCATTCCCTACCACCGGGCCATGCAGATCGTGCTGACCGGCGAGCGGGTGCCGGCCAGCGAACTGCACCAGGCCGGCCTGATCGCCTCGGTGGTGCCGGCCGGGCAGGCGCTCGCCGCCGCCCGCGAGCTGGCGGGCCGGGTCGCGGCCTGCGCGCCGCTGGCCGTGGTCGCGTCCAAGCGGGTGATGGTCGAATCCGCCGAGTGGCCGGCCGGCGAGCAGCAGGCCCGGCAGGGCGAGATCCTCGGGGCGGTCTTCGGGTCGGCGGACGCGATGGAGGGCGCGATCGCGTTCGCCGAGAAGCGCCCGCCGGTCTGGCGCGGCGAGTAGCCTCGCAGCCGCCCGCCGCCTGCCCGGCGCACTGCTCTAGGGCCGGGCAGCGGGCCGGACGGCCGGGACCGGCGATGGGCCCGATGATTGGCAGAGTGCCGCAAGCAGGCCAAACACGTTGTGCCTCGCCCGTAGGATCGGTGGGCAGATGATGCCTGCAACCGGCCGAGGGCAGAAATTTATTCAAAACCCGATAGATGGGTCGACGTAGCCGCAGGTCAATCCCGCTGCATTGATAATTAATTGAAGGTTTGAATAAGTTTCTCAGATGAGCGGAATCACCGGGTGCCTGGCTCTCGGGCCGGAGGCCGAGCCGGACGAGCGCTGGGTTCGCGACGCCGCCGACCGCATCGTGCACCGCGGGCCGGACGGCGATGACTTCTACGCCGACCACGACATCGCACTCGGCTTCAGGCGGCTGGCCGCCATCGACCCGGTCGGTGCCGGTGACCAGCCGGTACGCTCGTCCGACGAGCGGTACCTGATGGTCTACAACGGCCAGCTGTACAACCACGTCGAGCTGGCCAAGGCGCTGCGCGCCCGCGGCATCGGGCTGCACACTGGATCGGACGCCGAGGTCCTGCTGGAGACGTACGCGCTGCTCGGCCGGGACGTCGTGCGCAAGCTCCGCGGTATGTACGCGTTCGCCATCTGGGACACCTGGAAGCGCGAGCTGTTCTGCGCCAGGGACCCGTTCGGCATCAAGCCGTTCTACTACGCCGTGGACGAGCAGGGCGGCGTGCTCCGCTTCGCCTCCGAACGCAAGGCCATGGTCGGCCCGGGCGAGGTGACCGCGCTCGACCCCGCGGCGCTGCGCCGGTACCTGGCCTTCCAGTACGTGCCCGCCCCCGCGACCATGACCCCGCCGGTGCGGGCGCTGCCGCCCGGCCACGCGATCGTGGTGCGGCCCACCGGCGCGGTCAGCGTGTACCGGTACTGGCGGGCGGAACTGCGCCCGGCGAAGGGCCCGGATGCCGACACGCCGACCAGGATCCTCGACGTGATGCGCGAGTCCGTCGCGCTGCACCTGCGCAGCGACGCCCCGCTCGGCGCGTTCCTGTCCGGCGGCGTCGACTCGGCGGCGATCTGCGCCCTGGCCGCGGAACGGCATCCCGGCCTGCTCACCTTCACCGTCGGATTCGACCGGCCGGGCTACAGCGAGATCGACAGGGCGCAGGAGACCGCATCCGCGCTCGGCGTGAAATCCTTCCCCTACGTGATCCGCGCCCAGGAGTTCTTCACCCAGCTGCCGCGGATCCTCTGGCACCTGGATGACCCGATGGCGGACGCCGCCGCCATCCCGCTCTGGTTCGCCGCCAGGGAGGCGAGCAGGCACGTCGGGGTGGCGCTGTCCGGCGAGGGCGCCGACGAGCTGTTCGGCGGCTACGCCGTCTATCACCAGCCCAGCGTCGTCCGCGCCTCCGGGCACCTGCCCGACTGGGGCCGGGCGCCGCTGCAGCGGGCCGCCGCCATGCTGCCGCCCGGAGTCAAGGGCAAGGGCCTGCTCGAGCGCACCTCCACCCCGCTGCAGCGCCGCTACATCGGCAACGCACACGTCTTCATCGACGGCCAGGCGGACCAGGTGCTGCGGCCCGGCCGGGCCACCGCCTACGACGTGACCGATCCGGTCTACCGGCAGGCCGCCGAGGCCGGCCTGGACGACATTTCCACCATGCAGCTGGTGGACATCAACACCTGGCTGTCCGGCGACGTGCTGGTCAAGGCGGATCGGGTCACGATGGCGCACGGTCTGGAGCTGCGGCTGCCCTTCCTCGACCGGGAGGTGATGGCCGTCGCGGCCAGGCTGTCCCGCGAGGAGAAGACCGCGGGCGGCATCACCAAGTTCGCACTCAGGGAGGCGATGGGCGAGGTGCTGCCGCAAGCCGCGGCCGAGCGCCCGATGCTCGGGTTCCCGGTGCCGATCGGGCACTGGCTGGCCGGCGAGTGGTTCGATTACGCGGACCAGCTGCTCCGGGTGGCGCAGACGGACCGGTGGATCGACCGCCGGGGGGCACTCGGCCTGCTGCGCCGCTTCCGGGCGGACGAGCCTGAGGTGACCTGGCGCCAGCTGTGGGCCCTGATCGTGTTCTCGATCTGGCACCAGATCTACGTCGAGCAGGTCTACGACCCGGCCGCCCTCGGCTGGCAGCCCCCGCCCGGGTAACCTCGCCCGCTGCTGTTTAACCTCGCCCGCTGCTGTTCCGGGATCGGCTGCGTATCTCGCATCGTGAGACGCGAGACCTCACTTTTCACGCGCTATGCCCACGGAATCATGACAAATCACCCCTGATTTTGGTCAGAACGCGTGATAAGTCGAAACGATCACTGGGCCGGGGGTTTCGCCAAGGTCCGCCGGGGCCGGCGGTCAGCGGGAGGAGACCAGGCCCCGGCGTATTGCGCAGGCAGTGAGCCGGTCGCGGAGCCTGCGGCGGGCCCGGTGCAGGCGGGCGGTCACCGTGCTGATCGGGGTGCCCATGATCTCCGCTATCTCCCGGTACGGATAGCCGGCGACGTCGGCGAGGTAGACGGCGATCCGCAGGTCGTCCGGCAGATCCCAGAGGGCGCCGAGAAAGTCAGAGTCAGGCAGCCGGTCGAGGATCTCGGACGCCGCAGGCGGGGACGGGCTCGGTCGCGGTGGCGGAGCGGTGCGCCATCTCGGGACAGTTCGGCGCTCGGACCTGGTGGAACGTTCATTCGCCTGCCCGCTTGCGTTCATATCGCTCCAGCCTTGTCAGCTGCTCCTACCCCTAAGACGCATCTGGAGCCGAATACAGCCAAGAGATGTTGGTCACAATTTCGCGACGTATCGCGGCTTGGCGGCCGGGACGGCGGCCGGGCAACCGGCAGGATGGGCGCCGTGGAGATCACCGAGGGGCTGCCGGGACTGATCGCCGCGGCCTTCGGCCTGGGCGCCGAGCAGGTCGCGGGCCTGTCCGCCGAGGAGCGGAGCCTCGCCCCCGCCACGCGACCGGGGAGCACGGTCGAGGCTGTGCGCCGGCGGATCGAGGCTGGCGGCGATCCGCTGGGCGACGCGCTCGCCGCCATAAGGGGGGCCGCGGAACGCAGGAACCTCGGCCAGACGCTCACCCCGGCGCCCGTCGTCGACAGCATGGTCGCCTGGGCGGCGGACCAGGCCGCCCAGTCCGGCCAGGCCGCCCAGTCCGGCCAGGCGGACCAGCCCGGCCAGGCGGACCAGCCCGGCCAGGCGAGCCAGTCTGGCCAGAGGTGCCGGCCGGGCCAGGTGAGCCAACTCGGCCAGCCGGGCCAGCTCGGGCGGGAGGGCCAGCCGGGCCAGCACGGCCAGGGGGAGCAGCCCGACCCATGCCGGGTGATCGATCCGGGTACAGGTTCCGCGCGGTTCCTCGTCGTCGCCGGCCGCCGCTGGCCGGGCGCCGAGCTGATCGGCGTCGAGACGGATCCGGTCGCCGCCCTCATCGCCCGGGCCAACCTGGCCGCGGCCGGCCTGGCCGCCCGCGCCAGGGTGATCCTGGCTGACTACCGGTCGCTGCGGCTGCCGCCGGCCGCGGGCCGGACCGTCTACCTGGGCAACCCGCCCTACGTGCGGCACCATCAGATCGCGGCGGAGTGGAAGGACTGGCTCGCCGCCACCGCGCAGCAGCGCGGCCTGACGGCCAGCAGGCTGGCCGGCCTGCACGTGCACTTCTTCCTGGCCACCGCGCGGTACGCCGCACCCGGCGACGTCGGGGTGTTCATCACCGCCGCCGAATGGCTCGACGTGAACTACGGCAACCTGGTCCGCGAGCTGCTGCTCGGCGACCTCGGCGGCCAGTCGGTGCACCTGGCGGAGCCGTCCGCCGCCGTCTTCCCCGATGCCACCGTGACGTCGGCCATTGCGTGCTTCCTGCCGGGCAGCGCCCCGGACGCGATGCTCATGCGGCGCGCCGCGACCGCCGCCGACCTCGGCGATCTGCGCGGCGGTCAGCCGGTCTCCCGCGCCGCGCTGCGCGCGGCCCGCACCTGGGGCCCGTTCCTGCGCGCCGCTACCACGCTGGCTAACGGGCGGCGGCCCGGGGGCGGGCGGGTCGAGCTGGGCGAGCTCTGCCGGGTGCATCGCGGCCAGGTCACCGGGGCGAATGCGGTCTGGGTGCGCGACCAGGATGCAGCCGACGTGCCGGGCCGGTTTCGCTTCCCGACGGTGACCAGGGCCCGTGAGCTCTTCGCGGCCGCGGACGTGCTTCTCGCCAGCGGCGCGCTGCGGGTCGTGATCGACCTGCCGGCCGACCTCGACGCGCTGGACGGCCAGGAGCGCGAGCTCGTCGACGCGTTCATCGCCCGCGCGGCCGTGGCCGGGGCGGCCGACTCGTACATCGCCCGGCACCGCCGCCGGTGGTGGCGCGTCGGGCTGGCCGAGCCCGCGCCGATCCTGGCTACCTACATGGCCCGTCGCCCGCCGGCCTTCGTCCGCAACCTGGCCGGCGCCCGGCACCTGAACATCGCGCACGGCCTCTACCCGCGCGAGCCGATGCCCGGCCGGGTACTCGACCGGCTGGCCGGGTACCTGCGCGAATCGGTCACGCTCGGCCAGGGACGGACCTACGCCGGCGGGCTGACCAAGTTCGAGCCGGGCGAGATGGAGCGCCTGCCCGTCCCCTGGGAACAGGTCAGATCCAGCTGCTGAACCACATCCTGGAGTACCAGGCGCTGTACGGGATGACCTTCGCGGCGAGTACCGGGTACAGGTAGTAGAAGTTGAGCAGCACCGCGAGCAGATAGCCGCCGGTGATGGCGGCGCCCACGGCGCGGCGCGCCGCGTTCGCTTTGACCGGGCCGATCAGCAAGCCGAGGCACAACGCGATCGAGATGACCAGGAACGGGTCGAAAGCCACCGCGTAGAAGTAGAACTTGGTCCGGTCCGGGAAGAAGAACCACGGCAGCCAGCCCGCCGCCACGCCCATCAGCACGGCGGCGGCCCGCCAGTCCCGCTGGACCAGCCACCACGCGACGCAGATGATCAAGGTGGCGATGGACACCCACCAGATCATCGGGGTGCCGATGGCCAGCACTTCCTGCGAGCAGGTCTTGACCTGGCAGCCTTGATGCCCGAGCGCCGGCTGCGTGTAGAAGTACGAGACCGGCCTGCTGATCACCAGCCAGGTCCAGGGCTGCGACTTGTACGGGTGGGCCGCGGTGAGCGTGGAGTCGAAGTGCAGCATCGCCTTGTTGTACTGAAACAGCGAGACCAGCGCCGAGACGACCGGGGTGTGGATGCCGTGCTGCGCGGCCCAGTCCCGGTCGTAGCCGGTGTTGGTGAACAGCCAGCCGCTCCAGGCGGCGATGTAGCTGACGAGCGGGATCACGCCCAGCGTGAGCAGCAGCCAGCGGCCGTCGCGCACCAGCCCGCCGTAGGCGGGGCGGGTCAGCCCGGCCGCGCGCCGGGCGCCGATATCCCAGCCGACGGCGAGCAAGACGAACGCCGGGATGTACCAGACGCCGTTCCACTTGGACGCGCAGGCCAGGCCGAGGCACACCCCGGCCAGCACCCGCCACCAGCGGATGCCGAGCCGCGGGCCCGCGTTATCGGGCCTGCGCCGCTCGACGGCCCCGGCGAGGCGGGCCCGGGATTTGTCCCGGTCGATGACGAGGCAGCCGAACGCGGCCAGCACCCAGAACATCAGGAAGATGTCCAGCAGCGCGGTGCGGCTCATCACGAACTCGAGACCATCCAGGGCCAGCAGCAGCCCGGCAATGCATCCGAGCAGCGTGGACCTGGTCATCCGGCGGGCGATCCGCGCGGTCATCAGGATGGACAGCGAGCCGACCAGCGCGACCGCGAACCGCCACCCGAACGGGCTTAGGCCGAAGGTCCACTCTCCCGCCGCAATCAGAATTTTCCCGAACGGAGGGTGGGCGACAAACTCTCCGCCCTTAGTGAAGATGTGCGGGTCGCCCATGGCCAGCAGGGGGTTGCGCTTGCTGCTGTAGTTGTGCTCGGTTCCGTACCGGAGAATTCCGAGCGCATCGGGGACGTAATAGGTCTCGTCGAAGATGACCGACCGCGGCAGCGAAAGCCGGTTAAAACGCAGGAACGTGCCGAACGCGGTGACCAGCAGCGGGCCTATCCAGCCCCAGGCGGTGCTTGTCGGCATGGGCGGCGCAAGCCTGGCCCGGAGTGCGGACAAGCGCGGTTGCCTATGCGTGGGTGCCGCCTCCGCCTGGGATGTGGTCATCGCCTGCCATCGTATTAGGTCGAGTGCCGCACCGGCAGCAATAGGCTTTGCCCATGTCCACGTCGAGCCGCCACATCCTTGCCGCCCCCGCATGGCCCTACGCCAACGGCCCGCGTCACATCGGTCACGTGTCCGGATTCGGGCTGCCGTGTGACATGTTCAGCAGGTACCAGCGGATGGTCGGCAACCAGGTGCTGATGGTCAGCGGCACCGACGAGCACGGCACCCCGATCCAGGTGCAGGCCGACGCGGAGGGCGTGACCGCCCGCGAGCTGGCCGACCGCTACAACCGGATCATCGCCGAAGACCTGGCCAATCTGGGCATGTCGTATGACCTCTTTACCCGCACGACCACCCGCAACCACTACGCCGTGACCCAGGAGATTTTCACCGGGCTCTACAAGAACGGCTACATCTTCGCCAAGGCCGCGATGGGCGCGATCTCGCCCTCGACCGGCCGGACGCTGCCCGACCGCTACATCGAGGGAACCTGCCCGATCTGCGGGTTCGACAGCGCGCGTGGCGACCAGTGCGACAACTGCGGCAACCAGCTCGATCCGGTGGACCTGATCAACCCGAGATCGCGGATCAACGGCGAGACGCCCAAGTTCACCGAGACCGAGCATTTCTTCTTCGACCTGCCCGCCTTCGCCGAGACGCTCGGCAGCTGGCTGCAGTCCAAGAGCGGCCTGTGGCGGCCTAACGTGCTGAAGTTCTCGCTGAACCTGCTCGACGACCTGAAGCCGCGCGCCTACACCCGCGATTTCGACTGGGGCGTGCCGGTGCCGCTAGACGGCTGGCGGGACCGGCCGGACAAGCGGATCTACGTCTGGTTCGACGCCGTGGTGGGCTACCTGTCCGCCTCGATCGAGTGGGCGAACCGGTCCGGCGACCCGGACGCGTGGCGGGACTGGTGGCAGTCACCCGACGCGGAGTCCTACTACTTCATGGGCAAGGACAACATCGTCTTCCACGCCGAGATCTGGCCGGCCATGCTGTTCGGCTACAGCGGCCAGGGGGACAGGAACGGCACGCCCGGCTCGCTGGGCGCGCTGAAGCCGCCGACCGAGGTGGTGTCGAGCGAGTACCTGACGATGGAGGGTCGCAAGTTCTCCTCGTCCCGCAGCGTCGTGATCTACGTGCGCGACTTCCTGGCCCGCTACGACGTCGACGCGCTGCGGTACTACATGGCAGTGGCCGGACCTGAGACCCAGGACACCGACTTCACCTGGGCCGAGTTCGTCCGCCGCAACAACGACGAACTGGTCGCCAACTGGGGCAACCTAGTGAACCGAGCGGTCTCGTTCGCCGCACGCAACATCGGATCCATCCCCGGGCCCGGCACGCTGACCGAGCACGACCGAGCCATACTCGAGCGATCCCGAGAGGCGTTCGGAATAATCTCTGAGCCGCTCTCCCGCAGCAGGTTCAAGATGGCGGCAACCAGCGCGCTGCGAGTCACCGCGGACGCGAACAAGTACATCTCCGACCAGGCGCCGTGGAAGCTGCGGGAAAGCGACCCGGAGCGGATGCGCACCATCTGTCACGTGGCGCTGCAGCTGGTCGACGACGCCAAGACGCTGCTCAGCCCGTTCCTGCCGCGGTCGTCGCAGCGGGTCTACGAGATGCTCGGCGGCCAGGGCGAGTGGTCCGGCATGCCGCGCATCGATGAGGTCAACGAGGCCGGCGGGCCGTCCTACCCGGTCATCACCGGTGACTACGACGTGGCGGCGCGCTGGGAAAGCCGGCCGATCACGCCGGGCACTCCGCTGGCCGCGCCGACCCCGCTGTTCGCCAAGCTGGACCCGTCAGTCGCCGAGGAGGAGCTGGCCCGGCTGGAGGGAGCGTGAGGCCGCAGGACATCGCGGCGGCCGCGCTCCCGGCGCAGGCGCTGGACAGCCACTGCCACCTGGACATCATGAAGGCGCCCGTCGGCCAGGTGGTGGCCGACGCGCACGCGGCGGGCATCCGGCGGATGGTGACCATTGGCTGCGACCTGCCCTCGTCCCGGTGGGCCGCCGACTGCGCCGCCGCGCATCCCGACGTTTACGCGGCGGTGGCGATTCACCCGAACGAGACAGCGGCGGCGGTCGCCGACGGGCAGGACGCGGCGGCCGTGCTCGCCGAGATCGAGGCGCTGGCCGCGCGGCCGGACGTGCGAGCGATCGGCGAGACCGGGCTCGACTACTACCGGGACAGCGCGCCGCCGGCGGTCCAGCAGGAGTGGTTCCGCGAGCACATCGCCATCGCCAAGCGCTCGGGCAAGGCCCTGGTCATCCACGACCGGGAGGCGCACGAGGACGTGCTGCGCATCCTGGCGCAGGAGGGCCCGCTGGAGCGGGTGGTGTTCCACTGCTTCTCCGGTGACGAGCGGATGGCCCGGCAGTGCGCCGAGGCCGGCTACGCGATGAGCTTCGCCGGGAACCTGACCTTCGCTAGCGCCCAGCCGCTGCGTGACGCCGCGGCCGCGGCCCCGGCCGAGCTGCTGCTGGTCGAGACGGACGCGCCCTTCCTCACCCCGGTGCCGCACCGGGGCAAGCCCAACGCGCCCTGGATGGCCGCCCACACGCTGCGCAAGCTGGCCGAGATCAAGGCGATCGACACCGCCGAGCTGTGCGAGCTGATCGCGCAGACCGCACAGCGCGTCTTCGGGTGGGCGTGTTCGGCTGGTGACCCCCTTTAGCAACCGGCCCGGCTGAGCGTGGACGGCATCCGGCTGCTCGGGCCGACGGACATCAGGCAGATGGCGGCCCGGCTGGAGCTGCGGCCCGCCAAGCGGCTCGGGCAGAACTTCGTCGTCGACTCCGGCACCATCCGGCGCATCGTGGCACTGGCCGGGGTCGGCCCCGACGATCATGTGCTCGAGGTGGGCCCCGGGCTGGGGTCGCTTACCCTCGGCCTGCTGGACGCCGCCCGCCGGGTGCTGGCCATCGAGATCGACCCGGTTCTCGCCGCGGAGCTGCCGCGCACGGTCGCGTCGGTGTCGCCGGAGGCGGCCGGGCGCCTCAGTGTGGTCACCGCCGATGCGGCGCGGATCACCACGCTGCCCGACCCGCCGCCGGGCGCGGGGCCGCCCGGCGTGCTGGTCGCCAACCTGCCCTACAACGCGGCCGTCCCGGTGCTGCTGCACTTGCTGGCGACGGTTCCCTCGATGGCCAGCGGCATCGTCATGGTGCAGGCCGAGGTCGCCGACCGGATGACCGCGCCGCCCGGCAGCCGGATCTACGGCATACCGTCGGTCAAGCTGGCCTGGTACGCGCAGCTGCGGCGGGCCGGCTCGGTGCCGCGCAGCGTGTTCTGGCCGGTGCCGCGGGTGGACTCCGGGCTGGTCGCGTTCACCAGGCGTGACCCTCCGGCTCCCGGCGTCAGCAGGACGGAGCTGTTCGCGGCGGTAGACGCCGCATTCGCGCAGCGGCGCAAGATGCTGCGCTCGGCCCTCGCGCCCTGGGCGGGCTCGGCGGCCGATGCGATGAGGATCCTGCGGATCGCGGGCGTGGATCCTTCGGCGCGCGGCGAGTCGCTCGGGGTGGCCGAGTTCGCCCGGCTCGCCGAGGCGCGCCGCCGGCTCGGTCTTGACGGATCCCTTTGAGATAGCCGGCCTTGGCCTGGGTGCAGCCGGCCGCCGGCGTCTGCGATCATCGGATGGTGACCGGCGTGACCGTGCGGGTGCCCGCGAAGGTGAACCTCCAGCTGGCCGTGGGGCCGGTCCGGTCTGACGGCTATCACGAGCTGGTCACCGTGTTCCACGCGGTGTCTGTGTACGACGAGGTGACCGTCTCCCCGTCCGACGTCGCCCGCGTCACGGTGACCGGCGAAGGCGCGAGCCACGTCCCGACCGGGGACAGCAACCTGGCCCTGCGGGCCGCGGCCGCGCTGGCCAGGGCGGCGGGCGCGGCGTCGCGGCGCACCCCGCATGCGGCACCCGATCTCGGCGCGGCCGGCCAGGCCGCGCCCGCGATAGCGATCGAGATCAGGAAGCGGATACCGGTGGCGGCCGGGATGGCGGGCGGCAGCGCCGACGCGGCGGCCGCCCTGGTCGCCTGCAACGAGCTGTGGCGAGCCGGGCTGAGCAGCCAGGAGCTCAGCGTGCTGGCGGCCGGTGTCGGCAGCGACGTCGCGTTCGCGCTGGCCGGCGGGACCGCGGTCGGCCAGGGCCGCGGCGAGCAGCTGACCCCGGCGCTGGTGGCGGGCGAATACCACTGGGTTCTCGCCTACGCTTCGGGCGGGCTCGCGACCCCGGACGTGTACCGGGCCTGCGACCGGATCAGGGACGCTCGCGGGTACAACGTGACCCCGCCGCGGCTGAGCACCGAGCTGATGTCCGCGCTGCGATCCGGTGATCCGGCTCAGGTCGGGCCGCAGCTCAGCAACGAGCTGCAGCCTGCTGCCATATCGCTGCGCCCCGAGCTGCGCCGGACGCTGGCGGTCGGCCGGGAGTACGGAGCGCTCGGCGCGATGGTCTCCGGCTCCGGCCCGACGTGCGCCTTCCTCGTCGCCGACGCGCAGCGCGCGGTGGACCTGGTCGTCGCGCTGACCGGGGCCGGGGTGTGCCGGTCAGCGGTCCGCGCGGTAGGCCCGGCCCAGGGTGCCGCCGTGGTCAGCCCGTCTGAGGTGGCCGGCTGATGTCCTGACGGGCCGCGTGTCCGGCTTGCCCGTCGTGATCCGGTGCGTCGAACGGCGCGAGCAGCATCCGCAGCAGGTCGGCCAGCGCCTTGCGTTCATCGCGGTCCAGCCGGTACAGCAGCGCTTCCTCGCTGTGCAGCAGGTCGGCCAGCGCGGCGTCCACGCGCAGCAGGCCCTGGCCGGTCAGCGTGACGAGCACGCCGCGCTTGTCCTGCGGATCCGGGTGCCTGCGGACCAGCCCGGCCTTCGCGAGCCGGTCGATCCTGTTCGTCATCGTGCCCGAGGTGACGAGGGTGGCCCGGAGCAGCGCGCCGGGGCTGAGCTGGAAGGGCGGTCCCTGCCGGCGCAGCGCGGACAGCACGTCAAACTCCCAGGCCTCCAGGCCGTGCCGGGCGAACGCGATCCTGCGGGCCCGGTCCAGGTGCCTGGCCAGCCGGGTAATCCGGCTCAGCACCTGCAGCGGAGAGGGGTCAAGGTCGGGTCGCTCCGCCCGCCAGGCCGCGACCAGGTCATCGACCTCGTCCCTGAGCTGCTCCGCCATGAGCCCGAGCATATCTCTTGACATCGAGAGGCTTGGCCCGGTAGACATGGTTGGCAAGTATCTTGATGTCAAGAGAAGTGAGCTGGCATGTGGGATCCGGGGCAGTACCGGCGCTTCTCGGCCGAGCGGGCGCGGCCGTTCTTCGACCTGCTGGCCCAGGCTCAGGTCACCGATCCTGGACTCGTCGCCGACCTCGGCTGCGGACCCGGCGATCTCACCGTCACGCTGGCCGAGCGCTGGCCCGCGGCGACGGTCATCGGGGTGGACAATTCGGCCGCGATGATCGAGTCCGCGCTCGGCGGCCCGCGCGCCGAGCGGCTCCGTTTCGTCCTCGATGACGTCAGGGAATGGACGCCGGACCGGCCCGCCGACGTGATCGTGTCGAACGCCGTGCTGCAGTGGGTGCCTGATCACCTTGAGGTGCTGACCCGGTGGGCGGGGATGCTCGCCGAGGGCGGCTGGCTGGGCATTCAGGTGCCGGGGAACTTCGACCAGCCGAGTCATGCGATCTTGCGCGAGCTCGCCGGGTCACCGCGCTGGCAGCCGCTGCTCGGCGGCGTCCAGCTGAACCGGCAGGCCGCCGACCCTGACCGCTACCTCGACGTGCTGTCGGCGGCGGGCTGCACGGCTACCGCCTGGGAGACGACGTACTTCCATGTCCTGCACGGGGACAACCCCGTCGTCGAGTGGTACAAGGGCACCGGCCTGCGTCCCGTGTTCGAAGCCCTGACGCCGCCGCTGGCCGATGAGTTCGCCGCCGAGTACGGGGCGAAGATACGCGAGGCCTACCCGGCCCGGCCGTACGGCACCGTGCTCCCGTTCCGCCGGGTGTTCGCGGCCGCCCGGCGCGACTAGGCCGCCCGGGCTCGATGACGAGCGCCAGCTCCGCGAGTTCGCCGCCTGCTGGCCGCGGCTGGCGTGGCCATGCCCGTCTGCCTGCTGGTGCTCACGCTGGCCACGCTGCCGACCATC
>DASXZD010000025.1:0-9193 GCA_036502085.1 Streptosporangiaceae bacterium | reverse complement strand
GCTGTCGGAGAACGGGGCGAACCCGGGCGGGTAGAACTGCAGCTCCACGAAGGCGGCCCCGCCGCCCGGGTACTTGCCGTGCGGCGCGTTGCCGTCCGACCTCGGCTTGCACGGCAGCAGCGGGGTGGAGTGCGGGTCGCAGACGTCGATGGATATCCACGGCGCGATCGACAGCTCGAACCAGTGCGTGACGTCCTGGCCGGGATGCTTGACGGTGGGCAGCGCGCCCGGGTCGACCGGCAGCCGCTCGTTGACCGTTACGTTGCTGCCCGAGCCGGGCTGATCCGAGATCAGCCGCACCGACGGCTCGTCATGCCCGATGTAGTGACCGTTCTCGGTGAAGCGGCCGGCATCGGGTCCGCGCGGGTCTTCGCACATGATCCCCGCCTTGACCGGCCGCTGGACCGGGCTGAGCCCGTTGCAGTCGATCTCGCCCGTCGCGCGCGGCACGACACCTGCGGCTGGCTTCGCGGCGCCTTGGGCACGGGCGGTCCCGCTCGCGACCAGGCTCGTCGTCGCCAGCGCGGCGGCGGCGATCAGCAGGACAAGTCCGAACAGTCGATGATTCCGCAGCGATGTCCGCATGCCGACCCCTTCGCGCCAAGATCGCCTCAATGCGGACATGGTGTCACAGACGCGGGCGCCCGCCCAGAGCTTCATGAGCTCACTGTTTCGTCCCGGCGGCGATGAAATGGTGGCTGAAGCCGATCAGCGACGGCTCGGTCTCCGCCCTGCGCGCGGTGAACAGGATCTGCTCACGACGGCGCGGGTCGGCCCACTCCTGCTCCAGCGGCCAGCCTGGTCCCTCCACCCCGTACACCACCGGGCCGGCGAATCCCGCTTCCGCCAGTTCGGCCGCCAGCCCATCCGGGGTGTGAAAGTAGGCCGTCGTGAAGAAGCCGGGCTGGCCCACCGGGTCACGGTTGCGGTGCTGCCCGTCGGCCAGCGCCCGGTCCACCATCGCCGCCAGCTCCGGGTCGCCCAGCCAGCCGTCGTACAGCCCGTCGAGCAGCGAGGCGAACCGTGAGATGGCCGCGGCCAGCACCCGGCCGCCCGGCCGCAGCACCCGGCGGGCCTCGGCCAGGGCCTGCTGCCGGTCGGCCGGCCCGGTCAGGTGATAGAGCGGCCCGAGCAGGAGCACCGCGTCCTGCGACTCGCCGGTGAACGGCAGGTCACGGGCGTCGCCGATGGCCGCGGTGAACGCGACCGCCGGGTCGCTGCCCGCGGTCTCCCTGGCCTGCGCTACGTGCAACGGCACCGGATCCAGCAGGTGCACCTGGTACCCGCCCTTGGCCAGCGGGGCGGCGTAGGTGCCGGGACCGCCGCCGACGTCGAGCAACCGGGCGGGCGGATCGGGCAGCAGCCGGTCCAGCAGCTCAAGAGACCGGACGAACTCCAGCGCCGGGCGGCCGCCCTGGAACAGCCGGGAGCGTTCGCGTCCGGTCTCGTAGTGGTCGGTTATCGCCGGGTCGATCACCCGTTCACTGTGCGCGCTCATCCAGCCGCCGTTCAAAGGATTATTCCTTCCGAACGCACGCGCGGTCAGCCGCCAGTACCGCTCGTCAGGCCGCCCGGTAAAAGATTTCCTGTCCGGGTGCCGGCGCCGACATCATGGCATCGTGGAGCATCTCAGTACCGCCGAGCTGGAAGCCGGCGTCGGTGCCGTCCGGCGGTCGCCCTCGGAGCTGGGCACGGTCGAGCTGATCGTGCGGCGCCCTGCGGTCGGTGAGCGCGAGGTGCTCGCCGAGGCAACGCTGGCCGCGCAAGCCGGCCTGATCGGCGACACCTGGCCGGTACGGGCCAGCTCGCGCACCGCGGACAGGTCACCGCATCCGGACATGCAGCTGACCGTGATGAACTCCCGCGCCGCCCTGCTCGTCGCCGGCGACCCGGCCCGGCGGATGCTGGCCGGGGATCAGCTCTACGTCGACCTGGATCTCAGTCCCGTCAACCTGCCGGGCGGCACCCGGCTGGCGGTGGGCTCGGCGGTCATCGAGGTTACCGATCAGCCGCACCTGGGCTGCGCCAAGTTTGGCGCCAGGTTCGGCCAGGACGCGTGGCGGTTCGTCAACTCCGGGGCCGGCCGCGCGTTGCGGCTGCGCGGCCTGAACGCCCGCGTCGTTACCACCGGAACCGTGCGTACCGGAGACGTGATCCGCAAGCTGCCCGCCCGCTCTGCTGCCGCTTCGCGGCCGTGACACACCGCTGATATATCCCGAATGCCCTTTGCGTGCGCTTTGCCCGCAGTAGGCTGCCGCCTGTTCAGCTGGCAATGGAGGGAGGACATGGCTAGCTGAGCTGACAGCTGCCAGCACCGACCTGCCCTCACCTTCGGGCAGTGTCCCCGCGCCGGGCAGTACTCCTAGCCCTGGAGATGCCATGAATCTCCGCACGATCAGGTACACAGTCCCCATCGCTCTCCTCCTCACCCTGGCTCTGCCCGCTAGCCAGGCCGACGCGCTGCGTGTCTACCAGCCGCTAGGCGGCGGTACGCACAGCCAGGCTCACGGCTCCGTGCCGCGCGCCCCCGCCAGCGACGCCGCCCTGTTCGGCGGGACCCTGCCGCTGGTCGCCGACCAGGGCAAGCTCGGCCGCAAGCTGGCCATGGTCCGGCTTTACTACAACCTGGGCCAGAACTTCAGCACGAACAACTCCCGGCAGGT
This sequence comes from Streptosporangiaceae bacterium, assembly GCA_036502085.1. GTDB lineage: Bacteria > Actinomycetota > Actinomycetes > Streptosporangiales > Streptosporangiaceae > PALSA-505. Next base: position 6,530 of record DASXZD010000025.1, on the reverse strand, counting down.
CATGTCCGCAGGCAGCACGGTGCTGGCCAGCCTGGACGTGCCGTCGAACGGGCCCTCGTACGCCTCGATCGCGGCCGGGAAGCACGACGCCGCCGTCCGCTCCTGGCTCACCCAGGCCGAGCAGCAGGCCGTCGCCCATCACCTGCCCGCGGTGTATGTCAGCTTCCAGCATGAGGCGAACTCCCCCGCGAAGCGCCCGCTGGGCAGCCCGGCGCAGTTCGCGGCCGCGTGGCGGCACATTCATGCCCTCGCCGCCAGGGCGCACCTCAACTGGCACGCCGGCGGCCGGCTGCACTGGGCGCTGATCCTGGAGCACCTGGCTTACTTCACCCCCCGCGAGCGACCGCGCTGGTCGCTGGCGCTCGGGATGGCCGCGAGCTACTGGCCGGGCGCGGGCACCGTGGATGTGGTGGCCGCGGACGGCTACAACCGGGGCGGCTGCCGTAATCACGACGGCACGACGAGCCCCAGCGAGCCGTCGGTCCCCCCCGGCTCGCTGTTCAACCCGGTGCTCGCCTGGGCGGCCGCGCACGGCGGGCTGCCGGTGTTTCTGGCCGAGTGGGCCAGTGCGTCCTACACCGCCGAACCGGGCTGGCAGCCGCGCTTCATCGACCAGATGAAGGGTTACGTGCTCGCGCACCCGCGGATCGAGGCCGCGCTGTACTGGGACCAGCAGGGCTACAACGCCTGCAGTTACAGCCTCGCCGGTCATCCGCTGGCGCTGGCGGCCCTGGCCGCGCTGGGCCGGGCGCTGCACGGGCGCGGCACCGGCTGACAGCACCGCTTGCCGGGCCCGCCTGCGGGCCCGGCGTCAGCGGCTGGCGATGCGACCGGCCGCGGCGTCGATCCGGCGGTTGACCGTCACCGTGTCGAGCATCCGGCGGTCGTGCGTCACCAGCAGCAGCGTGCCCGGGTAGGACGCGAGCGCCTGTTCCAGCTGCTCGATGGCGGGCAGGTCGAGGTGGTTGGTCGGCTCGTCGAGCACGAGCAGGTTGACGCCGCGCGCCTGCAGCACGGCGAGCGCGGCGCGGGTGCGCTCGCCGGGCGAGAGCGTGCCGGCCGGGCGCAGCACGTGGGCGGCGCGCAGGCCGAATTTCGCGAGCAGGGTGCGGATGTCGGACGGCATCAGCTCCGGCACCGCGGCCCCGAACGCGTCGATCAGCGGCTCCGCGCCCAGGGACAGTCCCCGTGCCTGGTCGACCTCGCCGACCACGACACTCGCCCCCAGCGTGGCGTGTCCCTCATCCAGGGGGATCCGGCCGAGCAGCGCACCCAGCAGCGTCGTCTTGCCCGACCCGTTGGCGCCGGCGATCGCGACCCGGTCCGCCCAGTCAATCTGCAGGTCGACGGGGCCGAGCGTGAACGAGCCCCGCCGCACGACGGCGCCGCGCAGCGAGGCGACGATCGCTCCGGCCCGCGGTGCGACCGCGATCTCCATCCGCAGGTCCCATTCCTTGCGCGGCTCCTCGACGACCTCGAGCCGCTCGATCAGCCGCTCGGTCTGGCGGGCCTTCGCCGCCTGCTTCTCCGTCGCCTCGGTACGGAACTTGCGGCCGATCTTGTCGTTGTCGGGCTGCTTGCGCCGCGCGTTCTTGACGCCCTTTTCCATCCAGGCGCGCTGCGTCCTGGCGCGTTCGGTCAGGGCCGCCCTGGTGCCGGCGTACTCCTCGTACTGCACGCGGGCGTGCTGCCGGGCCACCTCCCGTTCGTCCAGGTAGGCCTGGTAACCGCCGCCGTAGACCCTGACCTGCTGCTGGGCCGCGTCGAGCTCGACGATCCTGGTAACGGTCCTGGTGAGGAATTCCCGGTCGTGGCTGACCAGGACGGTCCCGGCCCGCAGCCCGCTGACGAATACCTCCAGCCGGTCCAGGCCGTCGAGGTCAAGGTCGTTGGTCGGCTCGTCCAGCAGGAACACGTCGTAGCGGCTGAGCAGCAGCGAGGCCAGCCCGGCCCGTGCCGCCTGGCCGCCGGACAGCGCCGTCATCGCGTGACCGGGCTCCACGTCCAGGCCGAGATCGGCGAGTACCGCGTCGGTGCGCTGGTCCAGGTCCGCGCCGCCGAGCGCGAGCCAGCGCTCTAGCGCGTGCGCGTAGCCGTCGTCCGCGCCCGGCGTCCCGGCCGCCAGCGCCTGGGCCGCCGCCTGCATCGCGTCCTCTGCCGCCGCGACGCCGGTGCGCCGCGCGAGAAACTGCTGCACGCTCTCGCCCGGCCGGCGATCCGGCTCCTGCGGCAGGTACCCGATGGACGCGGTCGGCGGGCTGATCGAGACGGTCCCCGCGTCCGCGGCCCGCAGGCCCGCCAGCACCGCCAGCAGCGTGGACTTGCCCGCGCCGTTCACGCCGACCAGGCCGGTCACGTCGCCGGGCCCAACCACCAGGTCAAGATCGGAAAAGAGGGAACGGTCACCGTACGCCGCGGCGAGGCCCTTGACGACAAGCGTGGCATTCATCTGAACAGGCTCATTTGAACCGCAGCCTACCGGGACGCCCGGACCCGGTGGCGACGCATTTTCCCGGGCACCCTGGTGCGCCAGGGTGCCCGGGAACGCTAGCGGGGTAAATCTGTCATCCGGCTAGTTGACCATCCGGCTAGTTGACGACGATCCCGGTCGGGGACGAGCCGGCCGGCAGCGCCGTCGGTGAGCTGGGCATCTCGGCGAGGTTTCCGCCGTGCACGGTGAACACGCTCACGACCTGAGTGCCGCCGCTGGTGACCGACAGCGTGCTGCCGTCGGGCGACAGGCGGGCGTCGACCGAGCCCGCGCCGTTGGCGATGGGCACGCTGCTGAGCAGGGTGAGCGAGCCGTTCGGGTTGATGGAGTAGCTGGAGATGGTGGACGACGCGGTGTTGACGGTGAACAGGAACAGGCCGTCGTGGCTGATCTCTACCCAGCAGGGCGCGGTCTGCCCGTCCGGGTAGGGCGATGATCCGATCGACCGGAGCTGGCCGAGGTAGTTGTCGTAGTACGCGGATACCGTGCCCAGGCCGGTGCCGTTGTGCGCGTTGCTGACGAACAGCTGCCAGGGCTTGACCGGGTTGAACTCGGAACCGATCTGGCCCAGGCCCTGGCCGGCGTACGGAGAGCCCGCCGCGGCTAGCAGGCGGCCGTCGCGCAGTACCGCGAAGCTGTCGATCTGCGAGGTGCCGGCCCTGGTGCCGACGAGGCGGTTGCCGGTGGCGTTGAAGAACACGTCGCCCAGCGTTGAGCCCGCCGGGACGGCGACCGTCGAACCGGCGACCGGGGTGAGCGAGCCGTCGGAGTGCAGCCGGAAGCCCGTGTAGTTGCTGTCGGCATTAGCGACGTAGACGAGGTTGTAGCGGCTGATCGTGATGCTGACCGGTTCGGTCCCGCCGGAAGAGACTGGATGGCCGACGAGCCGGGGCACTCCGCCCGCGGACAGGCGCAGCACCGAGATCTGATTGCTTCCCGCGTCGACCGCCAGCAGGAACTTGCCGTCGGGTGAGGCCTGGATGGCGCCCTGTGAACCCAGCCCCGCGCCCAGGCCGGCCCCGCCGGCGGCGAACGGAGAGCCGTGGATCGGGGTGAGCGAGCCGTCGGCATGCCGGTTGAACCCCGCGACGGTGTTAGCGGACGCGGTGTTGTCGTTGACGTAGGTGTGGCCGACCACAGGCGACGCCGTGCTGGCACTGGCAGCACCGGCACCGAACAGGCCGATCGTCGCGGCCAGCAGGCTGCCGCCTGCGGCCAGGCATGTGCGTTTGAGCATCTGCTTCTCCTCGGGTGGGGGGGTGAAAGAGGCGGTCAGCGGGCGGGCAGCAGCTGGCCGGTGCGCTGCCTGCGCTGGCGTGCCTTCACACGAGCTATTCGGCACGGGAGCGACCCCGCATTGGACCGGATGCGAAAATTTTCCGGCCGCTGCGCCGATCCCGGTTGCGGGCCCGGCGCGGGCGCGAGACCCGGACCCTGGTGGATGCGGCTGGCCCGGGCGGTGCAGCGCCAAGCCGTGACCGCCGCGGCGACGAATACAGCTATGTGGGCATTCGTGACAGGCGCGTCTCGGTACCGCCCGGCCCGGGCTGGGCGGATGCGCCCGGCGCCGATCTAGCGGTCCTGCTCGGCCGGGTGGCCAGGGGCGACGCGGCCGCGTTCCGCGCGCTCTACGACCACGTAGCGCCGGCGGTGTTCGGCAGCGTCCGCCGGGTGGTCCGCGATCCGTCCCAGTCCGAGGAGGTCACCCAGGAGGTCCTGGTGGAGATCTGGCGGACCGCGTCCAGGTTCGACGCCGCCAAGGGCAGCGCGATGGCGTGGATGATGACGATCGCGCATCGCCGCGCGGTCGACCGGGTCCGGTCCGAGCAGAGGTCCGCCGAGCGAGAGCTGCGGGCCGTCTCGCACGCGGTCGCCTACGATGATGTCGCCGAGGAAGTCGAGGCCACCCTGGACGGGGAGCGGGTCCGGCGGTGCCTGGGGTCGCTCACCGAGCTGCAGCGCGAGGCCGTCACGCTGGCCTACTACGGCGGCTACACCTACCGCCAGGTCGCCGGGCTGCTCGGCGCGCCGGCCGGCACGGTGAACACCCGGATGCGCGACGGCCTGATCCGGCTGCGGGACTGCCTGGGGGCGGGGCAATGAGAACCAGGCGGCCCGAACCGCACACCCTGTCGGGTGCCTATGCGCTGGACGCCCTCACCGGCGCCGACCTGGCCCGGTTCGAGCGGCACCTGGCCCGCTGCGAGCAGTGCGAGCGGGAGATCGCCGGCCTGCGCGAGGCCGCCGCCCGGCTGGGCGCCGCCGCGCCGGCCGATCCGCCCGCACGCCTAGCCGAGCAGGTGTTCGCCGCCACGGCGCAGACCCGGCAGCTCCCTCCGGCCGGCCGCGATCCGGCGGCGCCCCGGCTGCCTCTGCTCGCCTGGCGGCTGCGCGGGGGCCGCGGCGGGCGCGCGCGAGCGTGGCTGCCCGGGCTGGCGCTCGCCCTGGGCGCGGCGGGCCTGATCCTCGCCGCGATCCTGGGCGTGAGCGCCCGCAGCGCCGAGCACCAGCTGGCCGGGGAGCAGCAGCGCAGCCACACGATCGCGGCCATCTTGACCGCGCCGGACGCGACGATACTGACCGCCAGGGTCAGCGACGGCGGCACCGCCACCGTCGTGATGTCCGGTCACGAGCACGCCTTGGTCTTCGTCGCCGACGGGCTGCGCCCGCTGCCCGCATCCCGTCGCTATGAGCTGTGGCTGCTGGGCCCCCACGGCGACAAGTCCGCGGGCATGCTGCCCGGCGCCTCGAGCGGCATGACCGGCCCGGCGCTCGCCTCCGGCGTCGGCACCGGGGAGCGGATCGGCCTCAGCGTGGAACCGGCCGCCGGGTCGCCGCAGCCCACCTCGGCGATGCTCCTGGTCCTGGCCCTGTGACCCTGATACCTGGGCGAGGAGGCGGCTACGGCGATGCTGGCCGCCGTTGACTAGCCAGGCACGGTGCAGGCGCGCATCGCGGTGCGGCCCGATTGGGTCGGCCTGCTGGACTTCATGAGCCGGCTCCCCAGCGTGCAGGGCGGGGTGTGACCGCGCCAGAGCGCGGGCCGGACGGCCGCCCGGTCCGGATGATCGCCGGCGGCCCGCACGAGCAGGGAACTGAGATAGACGAGCCGGGCCGGGCGGGCCAGCGAATATTACGCCGGATGCTTAACCTGGCACGGCCGGGCGTGGCGCTGATAAACTAATGCAGTGACAGACGACCGTTCCTTAAGGACCCTGACCGCCAAGGAATTTCACGGCACCAAGGGCGCCCGGTTTCGCGTGTCCGGCGGTCCGCAGGAAAGTGGCTTGCCGGATTCTTTCGAGATGGAACTCGTCGATGTGGCCGAGTATCCGGAACGTGCCGAGGGGACGTTCCGTACGCCGTTCTCCGTAGTGTTTCACGGCCCGCTCAACCCGGTTTTGCCGCAGGGTATTTACCGGCTGGAGCAGGAACGGCTCGGTGCGCTTGACCTGTTTATCGTTCCGATCGGCCCGGATGAGCCGAAGACGCCGGGCTCGGCCGCGAAGGCGATGCGCTACGAGGCGGCGTTCGGGTAGCCGTCGCGTCACCGGTCGCGCCGGGCTGCCGCTCAAGCAGCAGGTAGACGCCCTGGTCGGCGATCTGGGCGAAGCCTAGCCGGTCGTACAGGCGCCGGGCGGGGTTGAACCGCTCCACATAGATCTGGACCGGCTTGGCCGCCGCATCGGCTTCGGCGAGGATCCCGGTGAGCAGCCGGGTGCCCAGGCCCTGGCCGCGGTGCTCGGGCAGCAGGGCAATGTCGATCACCCGCCAGGCCGTCTCGCCCCGGTGGACGTACAGCCGTCCGAGCACCTCCTCGCCCGCCACCTCGGCAGCCGCCTTGACCGCCCTCTCGACCGTCACGATCAGGTCGTAGCTGGCCTTCGGGTAGGTCCGGTGGTAGTGAGTGTCCTGGGCCCCGAACTGCATGCGCAGGAACGCTTCCTTCGCGGCCGCGTCCCAGGGCACGGCGGCGAGTTCCTCTTCCCGCGTGCTGGCGTAGATCCGGTACAGTACCTCGGCGTCGCCCGGGCCCCCC
>DASXZD010000024.1:0-52795 GCA_036502085.1 Streptosporangiaceae bacterium | reverse complement strand
GCCCGGCTGCTGGTGCTGGCTGCGCGGACGCACTGCAACCTCGGCGAGGTCGAGACGGCGGGCCGGGTGGCCAGCAGCGCGCTCGCGGCGGCGTCCGAGGCGGGCGACCGGTGGGCGATGGGCTGGGCGCTGCACGTGCTGACCCTGGTGACCTCGGCGCAGGGCAGGATGACCGACGCGCTGCCGCTGTTCGACCGGGCGCTGACCGTGACCCAGGCCGAGCCGGCCCTGACCGACCTGCGGCTGCTGCTTCAGATCAACAAGGCGGTCACGCTGGGCGACCTTGACCAGTACGAGGAGGCGCTGACCGCGGCCCGGCAGGCCCAGCAGCTCGCGGACCAGGTTGGCACGGCGATCCGGCTGGCTCAGGCGCATGGCGCCCTCGGGCAGCTGCTGTATGAGATGGGGCGGTGGGACGACGCGCTGACCGAGGTGAAGATCCTGCAGGAGGACCTGAAGGAGCCCGCCGCGGCCTGCTGCGATCTCGGCATCGCCGCGGTGATCAGCTTCCATCGCGGCGAGACTGGCGTGGCGCGGCACCATCTGGCCGCCGCCGCTCCGCTGGCCGAGCGGATCGGGCACCGGTTTGTCGGCTCGCTGGCCCTGGCCCGCAGCCTGGACCACGAGCATGACGGCAGCCTGACCGACGCGCTGGGCGAGCTGACCGCCGGGTTCGACGGCAATACCGAGGATCTCGAGGAAATCGAGGACCTATTGCCGGATGCCGTCCGGCTCGCTACCGAGACCGGCGCCCTGGACACCGCGAAGGCCCTGGCCGGGCACGCCGGCGCGCTCGCCGCCGGAACGGAGATTCCGCATCGGCAGGCGACCGCGCTCTACTGCCGCGGCCTGCTCGAGCATGACGCCGCCGGGCTGCTCGCGGCCGCGCAGCGCTATGACGACGCCGGCCGGCCGCTGCTGAGCGCGAAGGCGCTGGAGGCGGCCGCGGAAGACTTCATCGCCGCCGGAGACCGTGGTCAGGCGCGCGCCGCGTTCACCAGCGCCGCGGAGGTTTACACCTCGCTCGGTGCCGCCGCGGACCTGGCCCGGCTGCAGGCTACGTTCCGCACGCACGGGATCCGGCGCGGGCCGCACTCCAAGCACCGGCAGGCGCGCAGCGGCTGGGACAGCCTCACGCCGAGCGAGATCAAGGTCGCCGCGTTCGTCGAAGAGGGACTGTCTAACCCCGAGATCGCCGCCAGGCTGCTGCTATCGCGGCGAACCGTCGCGACGCACGTCTCGCACATCCTGAAGAAGCTGGATGTCAACTCGCGGACGGACATTGCCCGCGAGTCAGCGTTGCGCACCGTTGCTACGAGATGATCCCAGTGCCGGAGCCGCGGCCTGCGGGCCGTGGTCGCCGCCCTCGTAGAGATCGGGCTGGAAGTCGAGGGTGAAGTACACGGCCTTGCCGGTCGGGGTGCGGTAGTAACCCCACTCGGCCGACAGGCTGTCGACCATCATCAGGCCCCGCCCGGCCTCCGCGTCGGCGGGGGCGTCCAGCGGCGCGGGCAGGGCGCGCGAGGTGTCGTAGACATCGACGCGCAGCTGATCACAGGAGGAGGTGATGGCCAGCGTGACGGTCTCGCCCGTCTCGTACCTGACGGCATTGGTCACCAGCTCGCTGGTAAGCAGGACCGCGACGCCCGGATCGACGGGGACATCCCAGGTGCAGATGGCGGCCCGGACCTGGCCGCGGGCCTCGGCGGGCGCGGTCGGTCCCGCGGCCAGCGGGACGCGGTGCCGGTGTAAGTAGGTCGGACGGGTCAGCGTCATCGTGTTCATCTGATTCCTTCAGCGGGCGGGGGCTGGCCCGGGGAGGCTGGGGTAGCCGGGAGATCCGGGCAAGCTGCTGTTCCCTTGCTGTCAGTTGCAAGAGAAATAGTCATGCAACTTGCAGTGAGAGACATCGGTCAACTGACGGATTTTGTAGCGTCATCGTGACCAGCGTGGTACGCCGGTGGCGTCTGGGGCGGCAGTCACGCAGGTCAACGCGTCTGACGGCCGCGCAAGCGGCGCCACAGACCGACGGCACCGGCTGTCGTCCGCGAGGTCCGCGCGGGCTGGCGTGGCGCCGCCAGCCAGCCGATAGCGGCAAGAGATACGTCAGCTGACGGATGTCTTGCCATGCAAGTTGCGTGAGACTTGCCTTGCAAGTGCCGGTACCGGTCTCCGTGGCGCCGGCGTCGGCGCCGGCACTTGCAAAGCACCAGTACGGCAGCTCAACCGCCAGACTATTACGCAGAAAGGCGGGCCCATTGGACGTCGCCCGGCCGCAGGCGCGCCTCGCCCGGGTCGTCCAGCCCACATGGGTCGCCCAGGCGACGCGGATCGTCCAGTCCGCGCGGGTCACCCAGGCGGCGCGGATCGTCCAGATCGCGCGAGCCGTCCAGGATGTACCTGCTGCCGATGCGCTGGTGAGCATCGTGGCCGTCGGCTCCTCCCCGGCTGACCGGTTCGCGGTCACGGGCCGTCCCCAGGTCGGACGGTCCGTGGCCGCGGACCGGTCCCACGCCGACCGATCCCAGGCTGGCGTGCACTGGGTGCCGGTAGAAGTTCGGCGTCTGATCGAAGTCCTGGTAGTAGCGGTGGAAGACCGGGGTCGCCGAAGATGCGGCGGGCGGCACGATCCAGGTCCAGTCGGCCGGGCAGGCCCGGCCGTGCCGCGCCTCCCGCTCGATGTGCTGGAGGAAGCGGACCGACTCGGTGTGATGGTCGGTGATCGTAATGCCGGCGGCGGCGAACGAGTGCAGCACCGCGAGGTTGAGCTCGGTCAGCGCCTTGTCCTTCCACAGGCTCCGGTCGCTCGCCACCGACAGGCCCATCCTGGCGGCGATCACCGGCAGCTGGTCGTACCGGTCGCTGTCGCCGAGGTCGCGCGACCCGATCTCCGTGCACATGTACCAGCCGTTGAAGGGCGCCGCGGGGTAGCTGACCCCGCCGATCTCCAGGTACGTGTCGCAGATCGCCGGCACGGCGTACCAGCGCAGCCCGAGATCGGCGAACCAGGCGAACTCCGGGTGCTCCATGGTGACCTCGAGCACCGCGTCGGCCGGGATCGAGTGCACGGTGACCGGCGCGCCGGGCTCCTGCACAAGCAGCGGGAGCATGTCGAACCGGCCGGCCGGCAGGCCGCCCGCCCAGCCGAGCTGGCGGGCCAGCCGGGTGAGCTCGACGTTCGCCGGGTCGCCGATGACGGTGCCGTCGGACCTCTGGTAGCCGGCGTAGCGGACGAGCTGGGAGTTGAGAATCCGCGGCCCCGGCCGCCCCGGCGCGTCCGGCGCGAATATCGTGATCACCGGCCGGATCCGGCCGCCATTAGTCGCATCGCGCAGGTGCAGGACCGACTCGGCGGCGATGTCCGCCGCCGCGGTGACCTCACGGCAGTCACGCACCCGCAGGCTCTTCCAGTACAGCCGCCCGATACACCGCGAGCTGTTCCGCCAGGCCACCCGCGCGCCGAAGGCCAGCTCGTCCGCGGTGTGCCAGTACGTACCCGACGACTCGATCTCCCAGCGGATGACCCGCAGCCGCTCGTCTGGCGATCCCAGCTGATTCTCGCTGTAAAACTGCGTAATGAAACGCTCGGCGCTGACCAGCAGGCTGCCGGCCGCAGACAGGCCGTCGTCCGGCCGGGACCAGCGGGGAACCACGTCGAGGCTGGCCCCGGAGCCGGCCCGGGGCTCGGCCGTCGTCGTCGCCACCGGGCAGCTGAGCATCTGCGGGAAGGCCGCCGCCTCCGCGACCGGCGCGCTCGTGACCGGCGCCGCGATCGGCGGCGCGACCGACACCGTGACCCGCGACTGCGTGACTGGCAATTTCACGACCGGCGTCATGCCGCGGGCGTGCCGGCCCCGTGGCCGGCGGCGGCCAGGAATCCGCCAGCGATAATCCGGACCGACTCGACCTTGGTCCAGGTCCATGGTGACCTCCCTGGTAGCACCTTCGTGTACTACCAGGCTGGCCTGATGCCTTGCTCACGCCTTGACGTCTGCCTTGCACCCCAGGTCACGGCCCGCGCAGGGCAAGGCGCAAGCCGCAGAGAAGAGCCAGGGAACAAGCCAGGAGAAGGGCTAGGAGATGCGGACCGCGAAGGCGGGATCCATAGTCTCTATGCGGATCTGCACGGCTGCGGCCTCGGGCACGCCGAGCCGTTCGAAGATGTCCAGCGCCTGCCGGAAGACAATCCGCGCCGCATCAGGACCATGGGTGCTGAGCGTCGATTCCGCGATGCCTTCGAGAATCTTGCCCTCTTCGTACGGGTCGCCGATTTCCCTGGCCAGCCGCAGCGCGGTGTGGTAATTATCGAGCGCTTCGCCGTTCCGGCCCGATCCGCGGTGTATATCGGCAATCACGCGCAGCGCGATCAGCTGCTGGGACAGGTCGCCGATCTCCTCGGCAATCAGCCGCGCCTTCTGGTGATGGATAAGCGCCTTGTCGTAACAGGCCGCGCTCTGGTAAATAGCGCCGATGTCATTGAGTACGTCGGCCTCGTTCGGCAGGTCGCCGATATCGCGGTATATGGTGAGTGCCCGCCGGCAGGCGGTAAGCGCCTCGGTGTAGCTGCCTTTGTAATGATGGACACTGCCAATATTCTGGTGCAGGATGGCCTCGTTCTGCGCGCCGCCTATCTCGCGGAATATCAGCAGCGATTCGGTATAGGCGTCGAGCGCGTCCCTGTGGTAACCGTTATACAGGTGCACCCGGCCCAGGTTATTGAGCACCTTGGCCTCACCGCGCCGGTCACCGACCTCACGGTAGAGCGAAAGCGCCTCGCGCAGGTGCGATTGCGCCTCGGGGTACCGGCCCAGGTGCCAGCAGGCAATACCCGAATGGCTCAGCGTATCGGCCACGCCGCGCGAGTCGGCGGCCGCCCGGTACAGCATCTGGGCCTCGGAGAAATAGGCGAGGGCCGCGCGGGAACGGGCGGTGCGCTGGTGCGCCAGGCCGATGTGGTCGACCGCGGCGGCCTCGCCGCCGCGGTCGGCCCGCGACCGGTAGATCGCCGCGGCCTCCTCGGCCAGCGTGATCGCCGCCTCGTGCCGCCCCGTCTGCTGGTCCACCGCGCTGAGCGCCAGTGCCGCCTGCGCGATCCTGGCCGGGTCGCCGAGATCGCGGCCGGCCTGCAGGGCCAGGGTGTGCGCGGCCGTCGCCTCGTCCCAGTACGCCTTGATCTCCACGAAGTCGGCCAGCAGGCAGATCAGGTCGGTGCACTTGCGCTTCCACTCGTGCCCGTCGGCGTAGCGCGCGGCCGCCAGGATGTTGCGCCATTCCGAGTCCAGCCAGCTGGCCGCGCCCTCTGGCGTGCCGAGCACCGGGCCGCCGGCCGGCGGCTGGCTGACCTGCACGCCGGGCCTGCGGCGCAGCGGGTGCAGCATCCGGTCGGCCTGGTCGGCGAAGTGCAGGTAATAATCGAGCAGCCTGCTCACCGCCTGCCGCTGCTCGGCTTCGGTGTCATCGCGCGCGGCGCACCCGGCCGCGTAGCCGCGGATCAGGTCGTGGAACCGGAACTGGTCATCGGGGGCCCGCGCCAGCAGGTGATAGTCGAGCAGAGTGGCGATGGCCTTCTCGGCCTCGGCGAGCGTACAGCCGCCCAGCGCCGCCGCGGCCGGCAGGCTGAGGCCCGCGCACGGGCTGACGCCCAGCCGCCGGAAGAATCGCTGGTGGTCGGGTTCCAGCGCACGGTAGGATAGGTCGAAGGCGGCGATCACCTCCGGGCTCGCCGGGGTGTCGCCCAGCCACGCGGGGGACTGCGACAGCTCCTCGATCAGGCCGTCGAGATCCGCCGGGCCGCCGACGGCGATCCGGCCCGCGGTGAGCTGGATCGCGAGCGGCAGCCGCCCGCACAGCGCCACCGCCGCGGCGACCTGATCCGCGGTCCCGGCCCGGCTCTCGCCGGCGATCCGCCGGAACAGCGTGCTGGCCTCGTCCATCGACAAGACGTCAAGGATCAGCGACCTGGCGCCGCCGAAGTCGGGCAGCCTGCGCCGGGTGGTGATCAGGATCAGGCTACGGCTCGTCGCGGGCAGGAGCTGGCGGATCTGGTCCGGTCCCGCCGCGTCGTCGAGAATCACGACGGCGCGCCGGCGGCTCAGGTGGGCCCGCCACAGCGCGGTGCGCTGGCCGATGGTCTCGGGTATCTGCGCGGACGGCCCGGACAGCATCTGCAGCAGCAGGCGCAGTGCCTCGGCCGGGTCGAGCGAGGGGCTGCCGGGATCATGAGAATGCAGGTTGAGGTAGATCATCCCGTCCGGGTACTGCCCGGCGACCAGGCGGGCCGCGCGGACCGCCAGCGCGGTCTTGCCCACCCCCGGCATGCCCTCGATGATGGCGATCCCGGGGATGCTGCCATGCTTCCCGGTGAGCAGCCCGAGCTCTTCGTCACGGCCGACGAACTCCGCTGTCTCGGGCGGAAGGGTGTCCGGCGGCGCCGCCCTGACCGCGGTGGGGCCGCCGTGGCCTGCGGGCACGGCGGGCCCGGCCGCCAGGCTGGGATCCCGGCTCAGGATGCGCTGGTGCAGCTCGGACAGCATGGCTCCCGGCTCGGCGCCCTGCTCCTCGACCAGACGGCTGCGGGTTTCCCGGTACAGACCCAGCGCGTCGGCCGGTCGGCCGATCCAGTACAGGGCGGTCATCTGGTGGGCGACGAGCATCTCGTCCAGCGGGTACCTGGCGAGCAGATGGCGAAGCTCCCCGACCAGGTCGGCGTGCCGGCCAAGCTCCAGCTCGTAGCCGACCCGCTCCAGGATCGCTGCCCGGCGCTCCTCCTCCAGCGCGTCCCGCATCCGGGTGACCCAGTCGCCGCTGATCCCGGTCAGCGCCTCGCCGCGCCACAGCCCGTCCGCCTCGCGCAGCAGCGCGACCGCGTGCTCGTAGTCGCCGCTGGCGGCGAGGGTGTTGGCTTGTGTGCGCAGGCGGCGGAACTGGTGCACGTCGACCGCCTCGGGGTCGACTTCGAGCAGGTAGCCGGCCCGCGCCTGTCCCACCAGCTGCACGCTGTCGCCGACGGCCTGGCGCAGCGACGCCCGGAGCCTGGCCACGTAGACCGACAGGTTCTCCCTGGCCTTGGCCGGCGGCCGGGTATCCCAGAGCCGGTCGATGAGTGCCTCGACCGGAACGATTGCGCGCGGGGTCAGCAGGAGCATGGCCAGGATGGACCGCGCCCTGGCCGGGCCAAGATCCTGCTGCCGTCCAGCCGACCAGAGCTCGATCGGTCCTAGCGCTCGGAATTCCATGATCTACCGCCTGTGGACACCGATCGCAGCTGACATCGAACAAGATGTGCCGAAGCATTTCCGATGCGCTAATACCCGCTGTCGGCCGTTCCCACCCGTATCCCGAGAGAATTACCGGAACAAGAAGTGGATCACGCCTTTGCCGCATGCGGTGCAACTTGCATCGCAATTTCACCGAATCGTTACCGAGCCTCGCGCCGAGCCGTTACGGAGCCCTGCGCCGAGCCGTTACCGAGCCCTCGCCGAGCCGGTCATCCGCGCCGTCTAACACCGTACCGGAAGCAACCATGAGTGGTCTCCGGTGCCTCTCCGTGTTCTTCTCCGATAGTCAACTCCGACCCCATAAGAAATGTCGTCCGAATCGGTCCGAATGGCGGATCCCGAGCCAGATAATGGTGTAGTTTCTCTTTTCGGAGACCTGTCCAGACCCCGCTATCTAGATCAGCGGTGAGGAGATCACCTATATGAGGACTCAAAAGCCGATGCCGTACGTCGCCAAGCACGCACGAACCGTTCCTGCTGTCGAATTAACGGAAGCGCCGCGCGCCAATACGCTGAGCCGGGGCGCACGCGGAGTTGTCGGTATGGCTCTCGTGATCGGCGGCCTCGGTGCCGCGGCCACGGCACCATCGGTATTCCATGCTGACAGTCACGCCAGCGCTTATCGGCAAGCGAGTCATGTTGGCCCCGCCCTACTGAGTTACCGGCCCTGGATGTATTAATCCAGCATCTCGCCAAAGAGCTCCGGGCGGCTCTCATTTCTGCAGAAATGAGAGCCGCCCGGTCTTTTTTCCGGGCCCAGTCTTTGAGACTGAGGGGAGGGGCCCGGAAAGAAGGCTCTTCGGCCAGCCTCGCGGTCAGGCGAGCTGGATCGTGCCGCGCGTCAGTGACAGGTCAATCGCCGTGCCTCAGCGGTTGCAGGTACGCGTTACGGTCAATCGCCGCCGCCCTGGACATGGGCAGGCCGTGAGTGGCCTCGGCGAGTGCGGCCGCTTCATCGCGTTCCCAATCGTCAATGCCGCGCAGGATTCCCTCGGTGTAGGCGCGCAAGTGCGCCCGGTAAACGTCACTGTAGGTGCGCAGGTACGCCAGCTCCGACTGCGCTGACTGCCGTTCATGGTCGGACGGCTGCGCCTGCGCCGGGGTCGGCGCCCCGTTGTAGGTCAGCACGGAGGCCGCCGCCTCGCGGGCCCGGGCGCGCGCGTCCTCGAGCAGCATGTCCGCATACTGCTGGGCCTCGGACAGCGTCTTGTCGCGGCGTATCCTGGCTTCCTCGGTGAGCCGGCTGCTGTACGCCTGGGCGTCGGCCACGTAGCGGTCGGCGGTGACCTGTGCGGTGGACAGGATCCGCACCGCGTGCACGTGCGAGTCGGCCTCGCCGAACAGCACCTTCGACGAATCGCCGTTGGTCTTCTCGGCCGCGATCCGGCGGCGGAGCCGCTGTACCTCCTGCTGCAGCGCCGTCCGGTCGTTCACCAGACGCAGGAACTCGGTATGGACCGCGCGCAGGAACTCGTCAACGGGTTCCTCTTCGTAGCCGCGCCGGCCAAGCCGTGACGATGGGAACGTCACGGTCAGCAGGTCGTCGGGAGTCATCACGCTCTGCTCTTCGAAACGTGCTGTGGTCAAGGCTCGCTCCACCCGAAATCTTCGACGTGTATCTGATCGTGTGCCAGTCCCGCGGCGGCCAGCCGAGCGGCGACGTCCTCGACCATCTTGGTCGGGCCGGCCACGTAGGCGTCGTGTCCTGACCAGTCGCTGTGTCGGGCCACTACATCCGCGAGATTGCCGGTCTTGCCATCGAACCTGTGATTGGTCGACACGACGGGCGTGACGGTCAGCCAGGAGTGCTGGGCGGCCAGCTTCTCCAGGCTGTCCAGGTCATACAGTCCGTCGGCGGTCCGCGCGCCGAAGAACAGGTGCACCTTCGGCGGCCGCGGCATTGCCGTCACCTGATCGACAATGGCCTTCAGCGGGGCCAGTCCGGTGCTGCCCGCCACCAGCAGGAGATCCCGGCCCGAGGGGGGTTCGCTCAGCGTCAGCACGCCGACCGGGGCGCCCAGCTTGAGCCGGGTGCCGACGGCCATTCCGCTGGTCAGCGCCATGCTCACGGCACCGCCGTCGATCAGCCTGATGTGGAATTCCAGCAGCCCGTCCTGACGCGGCGCGTTCGCCATCGAGTAGTACCGCCACAGCCGGGGGCGGCTGGGGCACTCGACCGACACGGACTGGCCGGGCAGGTAGATCAGCTCGGGCTCCGGCTGGACGAACAGCACCGTGACGTCGAACGACCGCTGCTCCTGCGCCACGACCGTGCCCTGCCACCAGGCCGGGCTCAACTCCTCGGCCGCGCGCGCCCCGTCGATCATGACCGAGGCGATCAGGTCGTACGCTTCCGCCCAGTCCGCGGCGAGTTCCGGCGTCCAGGCCTCCCCGGAGAAGTACTCCACGGTGGCCAGCAGACTGTCGCCCACCATGTCGTAGTGCTCGGCGATGGCGCCGAACTTGCGGTGGTCACGGCCCAGCGCCTCAAGGAACGCCGCCAGGTGATCAAGGTTCTCTACCTGGGAAACGACCTTCACCAGCGCCTCGACGAAGTGGCCGCGCTGGGCCGCCATCGACGTCGGAAACATGTCCCGCACTTCCGGATGCCTGATGAACAAGTCGGAGTAGAAGAACAGAGGTAGCTCATCACCGTGCACCGCGACGTGGGCGAAGCTTTCCCGCAGTCGGGCAACGTCCAAGGGGGGCCCGCCTTTCTCCGATGTTTGCAGGGCAAGTCTCATGCAAGTTGCATGGCAAGACATCCGTCAGGTGACGGATGTTTAAGCCAGCCTCATCCACGACAGCGGCGACCCCCCCGGCTGTGACCGCCAGCCAGCCGCCCGCTACTCCGCCCCCGGCGCAACATGATCGTTTTGACTTTTCACTCACTTTGACCATTTCGCGCCCGGGATTGGCGAGGCCAGGCGGACATCGCTTGAGTCAGATGGGCCGCCGCACCCTGGAACGCATCCAGGCCGAGGACCCGCGCGTCGGGCCGGCGTAGCGGGCGCCGGCGTCAGCGCCTTACCGCGCGGTCAGGGCCGGGTTGAGCCGTACGAGCCGCACGGGGTCAGATTCGTCGAGCTCGGCGACGGCGTCCCGTGACTTCACGAAGTCGGAGAATGTCCGGTAGCCGAGCGCCCGTTCGCTGAACGACGGGTCCATCCGGCGCATCTGGCTCTTCACCGCGGAACTGTGCAGCCAGTCCGCGTCATCCTTTTCCTGGCCGAGCCGCAGCGCCCGCTCCAGCAGCCTGGTCGCCAGCTCCTGCGGATCTTCGGGCTCGGGCTCGGTCTCGTCAGCTGCCGGCTCGGTCTCGTCGGCCGCCACGGCCGCCGGCCGCCTGCCCCGCCGCGAGCCCCGGGCGGGCGCTGCGCTGCCGGGCTCCTCAGCCGCGGTCTCGGCCGAGGCCGCGGCAGCGGCCGACATCGCGGACAAGGGCGCCCGCGCCGCCGACGGCTGGGCGGCCTCGGGAGGCGTGATGCCGGGCAGCGCATCGTAGGTCACCAGCTCGTCGCACGCCGCCGCGAGAGCTCTGCTGGTCGAGCCCGCGACCCCGACGCCCACGACGTAACGGCCCAGCCGCCGGCACCGCTGGGCGAGGGCGATGTAGTCGGAGTCCCCGGCCACGATCACCACGTGGGTCAGGTCGGGCAGCCGGAACATGTCCTCGACCGCATCGACGGCCAGCCGGATGTCGGCACCGTTCTTGGCGTAGGCGGCGGCCGGGAAGAGCTGCACGAGGTCGACCGCGCGGCTGACCAGCTGCCCGCGGTAGTCGGCGTTCACCGGGGCCGACCAGTCGGCGTAGGCGCGGGTGAGCACGAGGGTGCCGAACGACGAGGCATAGTCGATCACGGCGCCGACGTCCACGGTGGCGCGCTGCAACCTCTCCGCGGTGTCGGCGTCGGTCTGCCGGTCGGCCCGGTCGAAGCCGCGCACCCTGTCGCGCTGGAACTGGCCGCGGCCGTGAACCTGGTCGTACCGCGAGATCACGATGTTGTCGAAGTCGATGTAGACGGCGACACGGGTGACACCAGGATCATTCATGATCGCCATTGTCGCCGGAACGCCCCTCGCGTGCCCAGTCTGCCGGCCGGGCAGGTGACGGTCGTCTCAGCCCTGACGCCCAGGGGCGACCGGGGCCACCAGGCCGGCTGATCTAGTTGCAGGCCGCCGGACGCCGTGATCTCATGATCCAGGGATGCAGCCGCGGTCAGGGTCGGGGGCGATCTGCATTGGGCGACCGGTACAGCCTGAAAGCTGGGCGAGTATTCAATCGCAGCTGCGAAGTCAACATCGTCGAGCACTGCAATCTCATGTGCCGTTCCTGCGCGCACCTGTCCCCGGCGCTGCCGAAGCACTCCGTCGATCCCGATGCGCTCTCGTCGGACCTGACCGCGCTGGCCCGCAGCTACCACGTGAACGTCCTGCGGCTGCTGGGCGGCGAGCCGCTGCTGCACCCGGCCCTGCTGGACATCATGACCGCCGCCCGCGCCTCGCGCGTGGCGGAGAAGATCGAGATCACGACCAACGGCCTGCTGCTTCCCCGGCTGGAACCGCGTTTCTGGGAGGTGGTGGACTCGGTCCGGATCTCCCTGTACCCGGGCCGAAGCCTGAAGCAGGACCAGCTCGACGCGTGCGCCGATCTAGCCCGCCGGCACAACGTGTCGCTGCGCTACCGGCGGTACCAGACGTTCCAGGAATCGTATTCCGAGCAGGGGACCGAAGATTCCGCGCTGGTGAACAGGATCTACGCGACCTGCAACAGCGCGCACCGGTGGCGGTGCCACACGGTCGCGAACGGCTGGTTCTTCAAGTGCGCGCAGAGCTACATGATCCCGCGGGGGATGGAGCTCGGCTCTGAGGAGACCTACCGCAACGGGATCCAGATTGATGACTCGCCGCAATTCCGCGATCGGCTGCTGGCCTACCTGAGGTCATCGGAGCCGCTGCCCGCGTGCCGCAACTGCCTCGGCTCGGCGGGCCGGTACGTCGAGCATCAGCAGGTCCGAAGGAGCGACTTCCGTACGGTGCAGTGTCATCCGACCGAAGAGCTGATCCATCCCCGGCTGGTCGGGCCGGCCCGGGTGGCGCTGGCCAAGGCGGAAAGCCTCATCCCGAGGGCGGTCGTGGAGCCGGCCGAGCAGGTGCTGAGGTCGTCCGGCACGCTTATCGGGCTCGGCCGCAAGGTCCAGGGCCTCAGCAGCAGCCTGTTCAAAGACTGACCGGCGCCGGCCCGCCCGGGCCGCGGTTACGCGTCGTCGGCGTGCGCCGGGCAGCGCCGGGCGGCGGACGAGGCCGAGTCATCGTAGAAGGCCTGGCCGCAGCGCGCAGCGGAGCAGGACTTGAGGCGCAGCCAGGTGCCGGACGCGGCGGCGTCGCCGATGGCCACGGCGACGGCGGCCACGATGCCGGGGTAGCTGGCGCGGGCGGCGCTGACCAGCCGGACCGCGCTCGCGGGATCGACGGTGATGACCAGGCGGCCGTCGGCGAGCGCCTTGGTCAGCCGGGCGGCGGCCTCTTCGTCGGCGCGGCCGCCGGTGTGGGCCGCGAGGCTGTCCCTGATCGCTTCGCGCAGGCCCAGCAGGGCGCCGTGTTCGGAGTTACTCAGGCCAGCCTCGTCGGGCAGCAACGCCGCCGCGCGGAGCCAGCCGATGGCCGCCTCGCGGGTGCGCAGCGGATCGGCGTCCTGGTCAGCGCTCAGCGTGCCGGCGAACGACTGGACCAGGCGCAGCGGGCCGGGGGCAGCGGCGATGCCGCTGGCGGAGTCAAGGCTGGACACTCTCCGATGGTAACCAGTCCTCACGCACGAAGGCCCGGCCCTGGGCGGGCCGGGCCTTCGTCATGCCGATCTAGCAGCCGTCGTAGGCGCTCCACGCGCTCGTGCCGGACTGCGCGTACTCCTTGGCGAACGCGGCGTTCTGCTCGGCCACCGAGGCGTCCTGCGGCAGCCCGGAGTAGCCGAGCGCCTGCCAGGTGGACGGCAGGAAGCCGTACAGGCCGCCCGCGCCGCTGGAGGCGTTGACCGCGCCGGCGTCGCCGCCGCTCTCCGCGCGGATCACGCAGCTCTGGAAGCTGCCCGACCCGCTGTAGTAGGACGCGGTCACGGGGGCGGCCGTTGCGTACCCGGCCTGCGGCGGGGCCGCGACCGCGACCGGCGCCGGGCTGGCCGCCGCGGCGGCGCGGATCAGCCACTGGCTGGCCGGATGCCAGCTCGACAGCTGGAGCCGCTGGCCCACATTGAGGGCGTTGGGGTTGCGGACGCTGTGCCGGTTGGTCCACCACAGCGCGGGCCAGTCCTTCGCGGTGCCGTACGCGCGCTGGCTGATCGAGCTCAGCGTGTCGCCGGGCCGGACGGTCACGTAGCGGCTGCCGTGGGCGGCCGTCGCGGGATGCAGCGAAACCGTGACCGCCAGTATGGTCTTCGCGACGCCTCCGGCTGCAATACTGGTCACTGACATGGCTTGTTTACCTCCGAGGTTCGTTGCCATGCAAAGGCCCCGGCCGCGTGCTGGAATCACGCATGGTCGGGGCCGCTTGGTTTACTCAGCGATGGTCGTGAGCTCACCTCGCGTAGTCATCTCGAGTCTCCTGGTGATCGTTGGGCAATGCGTCGGCAACGGTAGCCGACGCGGGCGATAACGCCAAAAATGACCGGCCGATTGCACGCTCGTTCGGCCGCCGGCGGGTTGACCAGCTGGTAACTTCGGCCTGGCTGCGGGCCGGAATGCCGGTTAGGTCGCATTCTGGTAACGGTCTGGCCGCGCCGCCCGCCAGGCGGCGCCGGCCAGGGGCGTCAGCCGGAGATCTCGCGCAGCGTTTCACGCAGGGGCGGTGCCCGGGTTGCCGTATGCGTCGTGCCAGTTCCACCAGGCGTACGGCGCGGTCTGGGGGTACCCCTCGGGCGAGTCCTCCCACGTCTCCTGCCGGCCGAGCGCGGTCAGATCGAGGTAACTCCAGGTGCTCCCCAGGGCCTCGTCGCCGCGATTGTTGATGAAGTAGGTGCGGAACACGCGGTCGCCGTCGCGGATGAACGCGTTCGTGCCGTGCCACTCATCCACGCCGAAGTCCGCGTCGAACCCGTCGGTCATCGTGTACCACGGCATGGTCCAGCCCATCCGCGCCTTCACCCGCGCGATGTCCGGCTGCGGCGCGCGCGAGGCGAAGGCGAGCGTGGTGTCGCGGGCGTTCAGGTGGGCGACGTGGGCGACCTGATCGGCCACCAGGGAGCAGCCGCGGCAGGCGTGGTCCGGCCAGCCGTCCACGCCGGGCTCGAAGAACGCACGGTAGACGATCAGCTGACGGCGCCCCTCGAACAGGTCAAGCAGGCTCGCCTGGCCGTGCGGTCCGTCGAACGCATACTCCTTCGGCACCGGCAGCCACGGCATCCGGCGGCGATCCGCGGCCACCGCGTCCCGGGCGCGGGTCAGCTCCTTCTCCTTCGCGAGCAGCTGCTGGCGCGCGGCCTCCCACTCCTGCGGCGAAACGATCTGGGGTGTCTTCATCGTGATGTCCATTTCTCGTCGAAGTCCGGGCGCGTGCGTCGGCCGGGGTGGGTCACCGGGCGGGGTGGTTCACCCGCCGAGGTGATCGCGCAGTGCGTCGAGCCGGCCGTCCCAGTCGCGGGCCAGCGCGGCCAGGAACTGCTGCGCTACCTGCATCGGGGCGGAGCGCAGCCGGTATCGGACCCGGCGCCGCTCGCCCGGCTCGGCCGTCACCAGGCCGGCCTCGGCGAGCAGGGCCAGGTGCTTGGCGATCGCCTGCCGGGTGATCGGCAGCCGCCCGGCCAGGTCGGTGGCCGTCGCCGGGCCGCCCGACGCCAGCGCGGCCAGGATGGCGCGCCGGGTCGGGTCGGCCAGGGCGGTGAAGACCTGCTCAGCGATCGCCTCGACGTCAGGCGGCATCGAGGTAGGCGACCAGTTCGCCCAGCTCGCTGGCCCAGCCTTCGGTGTTGCCGTCGAACGCCTTGCGGAAGGCGTCGTCCGGCAGCTGCGCGAAGCCGGTCTCGACCACGGTGAGCCGGGTGCCCGCCCCGGCCGGCGCGAGGGTGAACTCGACGTAGGTGCGGCGCGGATCGTCGTCCGGCAGCCCGTAAATGTGCCAGGTGAAGCCGAACACCGTCGGCTCCTCGACCCGCTCGACCCGCATGTCGGCGGTGTACCCGCCGTCCCATGACATCGAAGCCGCGCCGCCCGGGCGCAGGTCGATCGTGGCCTGCTGGCCGAACCAGCTGGCCAGGCCCTCGGCCGTGGTGAGCGCGGCCCAGACCCGGGCCGGCGGGCGAGCGATCTCGACGACCCGCTCGATGCGATCGGGGAATCCCATGACAGCCTCCACAAATAGCAACCGAATAGTTGCTATTTTATAGCAACCACTCAGTTGCGTCAATGGTTGAAAAGATCTTGGGCTTGTGAGGTTACTGGGAGTCGTGGGGTATTTGGGGAGGCGGCTACTCGGCGCTCGGCTAGCGGGTCGGCACCAGACGCGCCGACTGCGGTGCAGGTGCCGGCCGAGGTGCACGAGAGCCCTGACAGCACCTGGTGCTTCGCGGGCTGCGCGGCTGACTGCCGTCGCCATGTGCTGCCGTTCCAGAGCTCGACCAGCGCCCCCAGGCCAGAGCTGCCGACCGCGGTGCACCTGGCCGCCGAGGCGCACCACACTCCGTTCAGGCCGGTCTCCGAATCCGCCGGGCGCGGGCAGCCCGCGTCCGGCGGTCGGCTGACCCGCGGCCGGCTTCTAGCCGCTCTGTGCGCTCTGCTGGGCGTATGCCTGCTGGGCTAGCGGATGACCGGAATCCAGTATGAGCGGCTGGCTCTTGGCTTCTGCCTGGCTGACCTGGCCCGCGAGATGCGAGCCGGGGGTCGCATAGATCACGTGCACCCGGCCATCGCCGGCCCCGCGCGGGCTCACCGGAGCGACGGCGGCCGGGTGACCCTCCTGGTCGGTGACCCAGAGCTGGAAATCGTCGTGCTTGAAAAAGGTGATCTCGGTGATCGGACTCGGGTAATGGTGCACGCCCCCGCCTGTGGGCAGCACGCCCGTGTGGGCCGGCGTTGGCAACGGGACGCTGGCGTTGCAGATCGAGTCGGTCCACTGGGCAATGCCGGCGGCGTCGGTGATGGGGGTGTCGAGCAACTGCTGGATGCCGAGTTCCTGAGCCGCTTGGGGGAAGGCCGCGTACAGGCGCTTGGCGTTCTGCCGGATCAGGTCGACCTTGGCCGGATCGGCGCAGAATTGCGAAGACCACTCCATCCCGGCGAGATTCCGGACCAGGAACCAGCCCTCTGCGTCTTTCAGCCATAGGCCGCCACCGTGATGGTCCTCATACGGCGGCGCTCCGTAGATCAGGTTGCTGATGGCATCCGCCATGCCCGTCATCGTCTTGCGTGACCGCACGTATTCGGGCGAGTCGCTGCGCACGGGATGACCTGGGATGTTGATGGTCCACGGCTGCGCTTCGTGCTCCTCGTGATCGTTTCCAGAGCCGGCGGCGCCAGATGACTGAGTCATGACTGCCCTGCCTTTCCTCGTGAGTCCCTCTCGGGCCAGTCGCCGCGCAGGGAACGCCGACGTGGCCGTCTGCCAACCTGCCCCTGGCTGCTCCAGGAGTCAAGTGCATAAATCCCGTCATTGACAGGCATGACGGCGGTTTCTATCATAATGATCCTATGCACAGGGTTATGAAGCGACCACGTTCTGTATCGAGCCGGGGCTTGTACCTGGCGGCTGCGACCCTTCTGGGCCTAGTGTCCCTGACCGGCCCCGTACTGACGGCTTCGACGCGGGCGAGCGCCGCCCCGCAGTCGGAACTGCTGGTCGGCAAGGGCCTCGATTCATGCACCGCGCCGAGCGTGTCCCAGATGACGGCGTTCTGGAGCAACACGCCCTACGCCGCCTGGGGCATCTACATCGGCGGCGAGGACCGGGCCTGCAGCCAGCCCAACCTCACTGCGTCCTGGGTGGCGTCGGTCACCCGCCAGGGATGGCACCTGCTGCCGCTGTGGGTGGGCCCGCAGAACCCGTGCGTCCCCGGGTTCGACCATTTCAGTACGAGTACGTCCACCGCGTTCTCGCAAGGGCAGTCCGAGGCCATCAAGGCCTACAACGCGCTGGTCGCCCTGGGCATCTCGTCGAACGCCCCGGTCATCTACGACATGGAGACCGGCGGTACATCGACGACCACCTGCATCAACGCCACCAAGTCGTTCATCCATGGCTGGGTCAACCAGCTCCATGTGGCGCCGGCCCAGTCGGCGGGCGTCTACACCTCGACGTGCGGCGGGTTCATGGACCAGTTCGCCACGCTCTCCCCGCCGCCGGACTTCATCGACGGGGCATCGTGGGACGGCAACCCCTCGACCAGCACCTTGTCGTGCGTAAGCAGCGGGCACTGGGTGGACCACCAGCGGCACAAGCAGTACGCGGGCGGCCACAACGAGACCTGGAACGGAGTAACGCTCAACGTGGACAGCACCTGCTCCAACGCGCCGACTGTCGCGCTGGCCCCGTTCAACGGGAACTCCGCATGTCTGTGAAGGCGCCTGTGAAGACCGGGAGCGCGGCGGCGATACTGGCCATCACCCTGGCCGCCGCGGCGGTCGGGTGCGGGCGGGGCCCTGCCCCCTCCGCGCATGACGCCAGCGCGCGCGGTGCCGGACACGACGTGCTGACCGCCAGCGTCGTGCTCGACTCTGGCGGCCACGCGTGGCAGCTGACGGCCGGCAACGCCGTCCTGGTCAGTACCGACGCCGGGCGGCAGTGGCGCAGCGTGCAACTGCCCGGTCGGCCCGCGATCGGGCACAGCGTGGTCGTGTCGGGCAGCACGATCGCCGCCGTCACCGTGACCAGCGGCGGTCTGGCCTACCAGCGCTCTGCCGACGGCGGCGCCACCTGGAGCACGATCGCCGTCCGCACCCAGACGCCGACCGACCAGGCCAGCGTCGCCTTGTCCGGCGACGGGCAGCGAGTCGCGGTGATGGCAGAGCTGCCGGGCAGCGCCGGCGCCGGCGACCTGCCCGAGCTGCTCATCGGCCCGGCCGGCGGACCGCTCACACCGGTCAGTGCCCCGGTCAGCGGCTACATTGCCTGGGCCGGCTCGCAGCTCGTGCTCACCGGTGGCCCGCTGCAGTCGCGGCTGTACACCAGCGGTAACCAGGGCGTCAGCTGGACCCAGCGCGCGGTGGACGGCACGCTCGCGCCGCGGTTCAATGTGCCGCCTGACATCGCGGGCTTCGGGGTGCCGCTGCCCGGCCCCGGAGCGTCGGTCACCGTCCCGGTGACCGAGCACCGCGGCGGCAGCACGATCGTCCGGCTGTACCGCAGCCCGGACGCCATCCGCTACACGCCCGGCACGAGCGTCGCGCTCGCCGGAGACATCGGCGCTGGGGTGACGGCCCTGGTCAGCCCGGCGGGCACCGGGCGCTACGTGATCGCCACCCCCGGGAGCACGCGGTTGCACCTGGTCAGCGGCCACAGCGTCACGACGATCAATCCGGCCGGCCTGGCCGGGGCGATCGACTCGCTGACGTTCTCCGACGCCAGCAACGGGCTCGCCGAGACCACCGGGAACTCCTGCGCCGGCAAGGCGAACTGCCGGAGCACGGTCCAGCTCTACCGGACCAGCGACGGCGGGCGCAGCTGGGAGCGGGCCGCTGCCTGACGCTCGCTGGGCTGCCGGCCTCGCCTGCCGGTCGCTGCCTGCCGGTCGCTGCCTGACGCTCGCTGGCCGCCCGGCCGGACCTAGTCCTGCGGGCGGCCGCCGGGCTGCCAGTTGTGCACTTCGATGCTGTCGTACAGGCCGGCCCGGGCGTACGGGCTGTCCGCCAGGATCGCCTCGGCGGCCGCGCGGCCTGGCAACTCGGCCAGCATCGCGGTGCCCGCCCATTCGGATCCGTCGTCCGAGAGCAGCGGCCCGGATGCGATGAGCCGGTCGGCGAGGCTGCCAGCGGCGAGGTAACGACGGTGCTCGTCGCCTAGCTCGTCGTGGGCTGCTGTCATCCCTGGCCTGCCGTGGCCGAGGATCAGGAAGCCGCAGCCATCCGCGATGGCCTCGCCGAACTCCCACATCGTGCGGCCCAGCATGTTGCGCCAGCGGCGGATCAGCACGTCGGCGTACACGCCGGCCCGGTAGTTCGGTTCCTCGAAGGCGAACACGCGCGCGGCGTCGGCACCGGGCAGATCGACGAAGTGCACGCTGCCGGTCGCGATCGACTCGTCAGCCGAGAGCGTGGGACCCCGGGCGATCATGGTGTCGGCATACCGGTCCATGAACGACCAGTGATCTTCGACCAGCTGCTCGCGCAGCGGCATCGTGCCCGGACGGTCCCGACAGTAGAAGAAGTACTCCACATCAAGCCCTTCCCCGGCGGACGGGCCGGTCGCGGGATGCGTCGGCGGGTTCCTCGGTGCCATTAAATCGCCATGCTGATTGGCCGCGCGTGAAATAACGCCAGCGGGACCGCTCAGGGTCCGGGATGGAACCGTTCGGGAAAATAAAGGGTGTGCCCGGGCGGCGGGGCGCCCGGGCATCATGGCGGCCTGGTGGCTGCGGCTAGTGCGCGCCCTTGACGTACAGGTACGCGGTGGGCACCCATCCGCTGCCGGAGTACCAGGTGTGCCACCAGATGGACGTGCCCGAGTGCAGTGCGCCGAACGTGAGGTGGCTGACGTACGTCACCAGCTCAACGTGCCCCGAGCCGAAGAACGCCAGCTCGCCGGGGTTGGGCGAGTTGGTGCGGCCGAGCATGCTGGAGTCCAGCATCCCCTGGGTGGTGCGCGGCAGCGTGATGCCGGCGTACCGGTAGGCCGCGTACACCAGGCCCGAGCAGTCATAGCCGTTCGGCCCGGCGCCGCCGTACTCGTACGGCTTGCCGGCCTGAGTCTTGGCCCAGTCGAACGCGACCAGCCGGGGGTAGGCCAAGGTGGTGGCGTGAGCCTGGGGGAGGGGGGCCAGCGCGGTGCCGGTCATCAGCCCGGCGGACAGCAGCGCGGCCGCGATCGTGCTGCGGATCATGGTCGGCATCCGGCGTAAGGCGACCGGGCCGCCGGGCTGGGCGGCCGCGCCGTCCAGCGGTGCCGCGCTGTCATTGAGCGCCGCGCCGCCCTGCGGTGAATTTGTGACCGCGATCTTGGTTTCAGGGGCAGCATCAGCTGCCATAATTGGCGATGTCATGGCTTGTTTACCTCCGAGGTTCGCTGCCATGCATAGGCCCCGACCACGTGCTGGAATCACGTTTGGTCGGGGCCGCCTGGTCTACTCAACGGCGGACGTACACTCACCCCCCGTAGTCAATTCCGTCCTCCTGAGTGATCAATGGCTAATGCGTCGGCCAACGTAACCCAAATCGGGAGATATTGCCAGAGGACGCGGATTTTCGCCTGGCCGCTCGGGTCGCGCGGCCGCGCCCAGCAGAACTGGAAATGCGGGTCTGACCTGGGCCGGCGTGCCGGCGATTCGGCCGGGCAGATTTCCCGTCCGCTCAAGGCCATCAAGAGCTGTCAGGCGGCAATCAGGGAGGAGACTTCCGGGCGTG
This sequence comes from Streptosporangiaceae bacterium, assembly GCA_036502085.1. GTDB lineage: Bacteria > Actinomycetota > Actinomycetes > Streptosporangiales > Streptosporangiaceae > PALSA-505. The sequence continues at coordinate 31,980 of DASXZD010000024.1, read as the reverse complement.
AGTGACCACTACGCCGACGGGACGTACCGCTGGTGGCATCGGTCGGAGCCGTCGCCGGAACTGCTCGAAACGATCATGGGCGGAGCCCACTCTTCACGCGTTCTGGCTCCCCAAACACGGACAAACTTGGACACGTTTTGAGCAGAACGAGTGCAAAGGCGAAATGATCTTGAAAGGCTGGGCTGGGCTGGGCTGGGCTGGGCTGGGCTGGGGCTGGGGCTGGGGCTGGGGCTGGGGCCGGGCTGGGGCCGGGGCCGGACGTACTCTGGCCGAGCGCGAAGAGCGGGCGTACCTTGCTTCGCGCGGGGATGCGTGTGGCCCGGCCGCCGGGCCGGGCCACACGGATGTCGCGGGATGTCAGTTTTCGGCCTGGACCTCGTCGGCCTGCATGCCCTTCTGGCCCTGGACGGCTACGAAGGTGACCTTCTGTCCCTCCTTCAGGGACTTGAAGCCAGTGCCCTGGATCGCTCGGAAGTGAACGAAGAGATCCGGGCCGCTCTCCGGCGTGATGAAGCCGAACCCCTTCTCGTCGTTGAACCATTTGACTGTGCCGGCTTGCCGTTCGGCCACCGTGTGTCCACCCTTCCCGGGTATGAAGGTGCGGCTGAAGAAGACCGGGGCTCCGACCTGCCGGTGCCCCGGTCCGCCGCTCTGATCGCAGGCGACCGTGTACGACGCCCGCCCCTGACTATTGGCCTCCAGCCCGGCCGCGTCAACTCGGGGCCGGCTCGGGGCCGGCTCGAGGCGGCGATTGACTATTGGCCTCTAGCCCGGCCGCGTCAACTCGGGGCCGGCTCGGGGCCGGCTCGAGGCGGCGATGCGTTCGGTGACCAGGCGAACCCGGGCGAGGCACCGGGCGGAGGTGACCGCTAGGTTTCGGGGATGACTGAATCGGGGGGCGGCGCGGGCGTTCCCGCGGAGGCGGAAGCGGAGGCAGTGCTGGCGGTGCTTGAGCGCAACCGGCGCACGTTCGGGCGGAAGACGGGCGGCCTGGACCGCGGCGGGCTGGCGGCGACAACGGCGACGTCCTCGACGACACTGGGCGGCCTGTCAAGCACGTGGCGCTGGTGGAGACTGCGGTCGTGCACATCGCTGCTGTATAAGCGGATATTGCGGGTGAATGGCCGGCGCCATGACCCCCATCTTCACGGGCTCAGCCGGTGTACCTGATCGACTCCGCTAGCAGGCCGGTGGCGGCGATCAGGTCGGACGGGGTGGGCAGGGCGAAACCGAGCAGCAGGGCCGGGGGAGACGGGGCGTGCGTGGTGCAGTGCCGGTGCAGTTCGTGCACGGCGACGCCGGAGCGCCGGGCCTGCATCGAGGTCAGGTACTCGTCGGTTTCGTCGGGAAGCCAGGCGAGCAGGTGCAGCCCGGCGGGGGTGCCGCCGATCCGCACCTCGGGCAGGTGCTGGCGCAGCGCTCCGACCAGGACGTTCCGCTTCGCGCTGTAGCGGCGGCGCATCGAACGCAGGTGACGCTCGAGCGCCGCGTCACCGATGAACGAGGCCATCGCGATCTGGTCGAGGGTCGGCGGGGTCACGCCGGTGACCTGCAGCACGTTCTCCACGTCGTCGATCAGGTGCGAAGGCGGGACGACCCAGGCCAGCCGCAGCGCCGGGGTGAGCGTCTTGCTCGTCGTGCCGATGAACGCGACGAGGTCGGGCGCCAGTCCCTGGAGCGAGGCCATCGGGTGCCGGCCGAAGCGGTACTCGACGTCGTAGTCGTCCTCGACGATCAGCGCCTGGCGCTCGCGCGCCCAGGCGATCAGCGCGGCGCGCCGCTCGGCGGTCATGACGACTCCGGTCGGGTAGTGATGCGCGGGCGTCATCACCACCGCGTCGACGTCGGCGGCGATGAGGTCGGGCACGACCAGGCCGTCGGCGTCCACCCGGATCGGGATCGCCTCCAGCCCGGCGTGCTCGACCGTGTACCGCTGCCAGCGCCAGCCGGGATCCTCGATCGCGACCCGGCGTCCGCCGCGATGGCGCAGCACATGCCAGAGCACGGTCAGGGCCTGGGACGCGGCGCAGCAGACCACGATGTGGTCGGGGTCTACGACCACGCCGCGCATCCGGGCCAGGTACTCGGCCAGGGCGTTCCTGAGCTCGGCCACGCCGCGGTGGTCGGCGTAGCCCAGCCGCCGGTCCGGCAGTTCGCGCAGCGCGCGGACCAGCGCCGCCTTCCAGCGGGCGCGCGGGAAGGCGGTGAAGTCGGCCTGCCCGGGCCGCAGGTCGTACCGGTACAGCTCAGGCGCGCTCGCCTGCCGCCGCGGCGGCGGGGTTACCGAACCAGCCAGCAGGGCGACGCGGGTGCCCGATCCGCGCTTGGCCGTCACGTAGCTCTCGGTGGTCAGCTGGGCGTAGCTGTCGACGACCACGCCGCGCGACACGCCGAGCTGCTCGGCGAGATCCCGGCTGGGCGGCAACGCCGACCCCGGCGCCAGCCGGCCGGAGCGGATCGCCACCCGCAGCGCATCCTCAAGCTGGCGGCGCAGCGGCACGCCGGCCTTGAACTCGACCTTCAGATCCACGCCCAGAAGCTACCCGCCGCACGGCCGCGGGACGCCAATTGGACCCGCTTTTACGGCGCGGATTGGTCCATCTCGCCAAACCACTTGCCGGTTAGGCTGACCACGGACTCCGGGGCCGTCACGATCCGCAGGTGTCCCCAGCGTCCGGCGAGAGGAGGTCATCATGAACGGCGGGGAGCTGACCGAGGCGTACGAGCGGTTCCACAGCACCGGGCCGGAATGGGGCCCAGGCCAGCTGGCCAACCACGGCCCGATGGCGGTCGAGGTGCTCGTCCGCCGTGGCCGCCCGCAGGCCGTGCCGCGGTGGGTCGACGGGTACATCGGCCGGCTCGACGAGCTGCCCAGGGCCACCGGCCAGATCACCGACGCGTCCTGGGCCGACGCGCTGGGCGACGGCCGCCGGATCGGCGACTGGACCGCGTACTTCACTCGCCAGCTGGCGCAGCAGCCCTGGCGGGCAGTGCTGGCGACCTGGTGGCAGCGGCTGCTGCCCGGCATCGCGGCCGGGGCCACCCACGGGGTGATCAGGACCGGCCATGTGGTGCGGGTGCTGCTCGCGGGCGGGGAGAACCAGCTCACGCTGGACGAGCTCGCGCACGCCCTGGCGTTCTGGGCCGCCCGTTCCCGGCCGCTGCCGCCCTCGGCCGGTCCGGCGGGCCTGCTGGATCCGCTCCCGGCCATGGACGCCATCCCCCGCATCCCCAGCCAGCAGGGCAACCTGGCCGCCCGGTTCGGCCAGCTGACCGAGGAGTCCGGCTGGCCGGCCGCGGTGGGACGGCTGCGCCCGGCCGTCACGCCCGAGGCGATTCAGTACCGGCTGGCCGATCTGGTCGCCGCCGCGACGCTGCGCTACCTGAGCCACGGCCACGGCCAGCCGGTGCTGCTCGTGCACACCGCCACCGCGCCCAACGCGGTCCGGCACGCGCTACCTGCCCTGCCGCTCAGCCTGTGGGCGCCGAGCCTGACCGCGGTCTGGGCCGCCAGCGCGGCCATCTTCGCCGCCTACGCCCCTGCGGCGGGCGTCATGCCGGCCCAGCGGTCGCCGGTGCCGACCGGGCCCGGCGCGGTCGCGGACCTGCTCGACTTCGCGGTCGATCACGGCGACGAGCACGTCATCAAGTTCGCCGACACGGCGGCCGAGGCCTACGCGCACACCGGCGAAGCCGACGCCCTGGCGGCCGCACGGCACGCCGGGTCGCTCATCGCGAGCCGCAACCTGACCCGCTGACGCTCCCGGCCAAGCACCGTCCGGGAGCCCGCTCAAGACGACAAGAGGGGACTGGAATTTCATGCGCAAGGTAACCGCCGGGCTGTTCAGCTCGATCGACGGCGTGGTCGAGGCGCCCAACGAGTGGCAGCACGCCTTCGACGAGGAGATGGGCGCGGCGATGAACCGCATGCTCTCCGAGCAGGACGCCGTGCTGCTCGGCCGGGTGACGTTCACCGAATGGGCGCAGTACTGGCCGACGTCGACCGACGAGCCGTTCGCCAGTTGGATCAACGGCACCCAGAAGTACGTGGCCTCCAGCACGCTCGACTCGGTCGACCACTGGTCGAAGAGCACGCTGATCAAGGGCCCGGTGGCCGACTTCATCGCCGGGCTGCGCGAGCAGGACGGCGGGACGATCGGCACCGCGGGCAGCCCGTCGCTGGTCCGCTCGCTGATCGGCCAGGGCCTGCTCGACGAGCTCACCCTGGCGATCAGCCCGGTCGCGGCCGGCGGCGGCCGCAAGCGGCTGTTCGCCGATGACGGCGCGCTGACCAAGTTCGAGCTGGTCTCGGCCCAGCCGACCAGCACCGGCTGCCTGATCGCCACCTACCGCCTGCAGCGCTGACCAGCGCCCAGACGGGGGACTGGTCAGCGAATCGTCCGGCCGTGCACCGTAAGGGAGAATTCACGATCCTTTCTTCCGAACGGTACGCGGCCTAGCTGACCGCGACCCGCTGGCGGGGGCAGCGGCAGCATGTCCGCCCGCCCGGCCAGCGGGTCGCCGCACGGAAACGTGCGTCAGGTTTGCCAACCCGGCGGGGCGGCCGCGCGTCGCATGAGTGCGGACCGCACCGCCCGGGAAGCAGCCAGACGATGCCTGGCGCCGTGGCCGCGTGCGCGCTGGGGAGGCATCTGATGGGCACCGCAGTGTTGGGCAGCTCGCGGGTCACCGGGGTTCGCTCGCGCGGGCCTGCCGCCGTGATCGCGGCCGTGCTGGCCGCCGCGGCGCTGGCCGGGGGCGCCGGGGCGAGCGTCGCGAGCGCCGCGAATGTCCGCCCGGCCACGGCCGGGGTCATCAGCACGGTGGCCGGGGGCGTGGGCGGCCCGGGCCTGGCGACCAGCGTGCCGCTCGCCGTGTACTCCCGGTCCCAGCCGTGCGGCGTGTCGTCGTCGGGCAGCTCGCTGTACGTCGATGACGGCGTGGTGCGGCAGGTGAGCGCGCGCACCGGCCGGCTCATCACGCCGGTCGGCACGTTCGCCTCCGCGCCGGTGGGGACCGGCGGCCCGGCTGCGGCCGCGGGCCTGAACTCGTGCGGGACGGTCAAGGACCGCAACGGCAACCTCATCGTCACCGACCTCGCGAACAACCTGGTCCGGGTGGTGGCGGGCAGCACCGGGACGTTCTACGGGCAGGCCATGACCAAGGGCGACATCTACACGATCGCCGGCGGCGGCGGCACCTCGCTGCCTGCCGGGCAGCCGGCCATCGACTCCCGCCTGATCAATCCCCAGGACGTCACCGTGGACCGGCACGGCGACCTGTTCTTCGTCGACCAGGGCACGGAAGGCACCAACGGGGCGGAGCTGGTGATGATCGCCGAGACGTCCGGCTTCTTCTACAAGCAGAACATGACCGCCGGGGACATCTACCGGCTGGCCGGGGCACCCACCCCCGCGGGCACCGGGGTTTCCGGTGACGGCGGCCCGTCAGTCCGGGCGGACCTGGGCTTCTCCGCCGGCGGCGTGGCGGTGGACACGGCCGGCAACGTCCTGCTGGCCGACACCGAGGGCAACCGGGTCCGGGCGGTGGCCGCCAAGAGCGGCACGTTCTACGGCGTCGCCATGACCAAGGGCGACATCTATGCCGTGGCTGGCACGGGCACCGGCGGCTTTTCCGGTGACGGCGGCCCGGCGCTGACCGCCGAGATGGCCCAGCCGGGCGGCCTGGCCCTCGATGGCGCCGGGAACCTGGTCATCGCGGACACCGGCAACGACCGGATCCGGGTGGCGGCGGCCGCGACCGGAACGTTCTACGGCCAGGCGATGACCGTCGGGGACATCTACACGGTGGCCGGCGACGGGAGCCGCGGGTTTTCCGGTGACGGCGGGCCGGCCACGGCGGCCGAGCTGGACGGCCCGGTGAGCGTGGCCACCGACGGCTCGGGCAGCCTGCTCGTCGCCGACCAGAACAACCAGCGGGTCCGGGTGGTGGCGCAGGCCGCCGGGACGTTCTACGGCCAGGCGATGACCGTCGGGGACATCTATTCGGTGGCCGGCCGGCCCAGCCCCTTCGACGTGCCCTGCTGCCAGTTCTACCGGGCGGACGTGGCGCAGCTCGTGGGCCCGAGGGCGATCACCGTCGACCAGGCGGGCAACACGCTGGTCGTCGAGGGCGACCTGATCCAGGTGATCGCGGGGGAGTCCGGCACGTTCTACGGCCGGACGATGACCGCGGGCCACCTGTACACGGTGGGCCAGCCGTCGATGGCCGGCGGCCACCCGATCAACGACATCGCCGTGGACTCCGCGGGCAACCTGCTGTTCACCCTCGGGGCGAGGCAGGACAACAAGGTCCGCGCGCTGGCGCAGAGCACCGGAACGTTCTACGGGGTGGCGATGACCGCCGGGAACGTCTACACGGTGGCCGGGACCGGGAGGCGCGGCCGGTTCGGTAATCGCGGCCCGGCCATCATGGCCCTGCTGAACCGCCCCGACGGCCTGGCCTTCGACCAGGCGGGCAACCTGCTGATCGCCGATACCGGCAACGGGGAAGTCCGCGTCGTGGCGAACAGCACCGGCACGTTCTACGGCAAGGCGATGAAGGACGGCTTCATCTACGATGTGGCCGGCGGCGGCAAGAACGGCCTGGGCGACGGCGGCCCGGCCACCTCCGCCGAGCTGCTTCCGGTGAGCGTGGCCGTGGACGCCGCGGGCAACCTGGTGATCAGCGACGGCGGCGCCCGCCGGATCCGGGTGGTGGCCGATAGCTCCGGCACGTTCTACGGGCAGGCCATGACCGCCGGGGACATCTACACGGTAGCCGGAGGCGGCACCGAGACCGGCAGCGGCATCCCGGCCACCAGCGCCCAGCTCGGCTTCCTTGGCGGTGTGGCCATCGACGCCGCGGGCAACGTGGCCTTCACCGACGATGAATCGGATCTGGTCCAGGTGGTGGCGGTCGCGGCCGGCACGTTCTACGGGCAGGCCATGACCTCCGGGGATCTCTACACGGTGGCCGGCACCGGCACGGCCGGGTTCTCCGGCGACGGCGGGCCGGGCACCTCCGCCGACCTGGATCTGCCGTCCGGCGTAGCGGTCGATGGCGCGGGCAACCTGCTCGTTACCGACCAGCGCAACAACCGGATCCGGCAGGTGGCCGGCTGAACGCGGTTGCTGCCCGCTTGCATCCCGCCAGGTCAGGACACCTGGAGGGCGGTGTCGTCGAACACGAAGTTCGTGGTGCCGCCGTTCGCGTCGGTCTCGGTGCCGGTGAACTTCAGCGTGACGCTCTGCCCGGCGTAGCCGGACAGGTCGAAGGAGTGCTGGGCGTAGCCGGTGTTGTGGCTGAGGTTGCTGTAGGTGGCGAGGGTGGCCAGCACGCTGCCGCCGCTGCTCAGCACCTGGACCGTGAGCGTGTCGGGGGTCGCGGTGGTGGTGTTCTCGGTGGTGTCCACGTGCAGCCAGAAGGAGAAGGCGTAGCTCGTGCACCCGGACGGGATCGACACCGGCTGCGCGACGGTGTCGGTGTCGGCGGTGCCGTTGCCGTTCAGCCATGCTTCCCAGCTGCCGGAGTGGGCCGGCTCGGCGGTGGTGCCCTTGGTGATCGGGTTGAAGCCCAGGGTCGAGGACTCGGTCCACGGCGTGATCGTGGCGCCGTTCTCGAACCCGGGATCACCCAGCAGCTGGCCCGCCGTGCACCCGCCGCCCTGGCCGGACGTCACCGTCAGCGTGTACGTCGTCGAGTGCGTCCCGGACGCGGCGGTGCCGGTGACCGTGATCGGGTAGCTCCCGGCCGGGGTCGTGCCCGCCGTCGTGATCGTCATCGTCGAGGACGTGCCCGAGCTGACCGACGCCGGGGAGAACGAGACCGTCGCGCCGCTCGGCGCGCCGGGCCCGGTCAGCGCGACGGTTTCCGCGCTGCCTGAGGTCACTGCGGTCGCGACGGCCGCCGTGGCGGAACCGCCCGCGGTGACCGTGCCCGAGGCGGGCGACACCGACAGCGAGAAGTCGTTGGCCGGCGGGGTGGTGCCGCCGACCGCCTGCTGCAGGGCGCCGGCCAGGATCGCGGCGCCGGTCATGTCGATCGCGGGCTCGCTGGACTGCCAGGAGCGCACGTCGTCCACGTACTCGGCGCCGTGGCCGGTGAAGGCGGTGAACGAGTCGTTCTCGCACTTCTTCATCCCGGTGAGCAGCCCGCCGAGCCCGCCGGAGAAGTTGCCGGTGCCGTTCGGGCCGTTGACCACGGCCCCGACGTCCACCGGGCTGTCCAGGTTCTCCAGCTGCCCGCCCATGCACGCCGGGTACGTGGTCCCGACGCCGGCCACGAAGCTGGAGCCCCACGCGTTGCCACCCAGCAGCCAGCTCCGCTGCTCCCCGGCGAACGCCGCGTACTGCGTGTCGCCGCTTGCCTGCTGGTACAGCGCCTCGGTCGCGATGAATCCGAAGCTGTGCGAGTCCACGTCGAAGTTCGCGTAGTCCCCGCCCGCCCGGAAGATGTCGGACGCCGACACGCTGGCCGCCGACGCGACCTGCGCCTTGAGGTTCGCGATCAGGCCGGCCGTGGTCACGGCCAGGCCCGAGGGCGAGCCCGCGTCCTTGATCGCGGTGATCAGGTCGGCGTGCGCCAGCGCGCTGACGTCGTACAGGTTCAGCGTGTCCTGGCCCGAGTCGGTGGAGATGTAGTCCGACGCCCAGGTCGAGGCCTGGGTCAGGTACGCCGAGTAGCTGGATTCGGGATCGCCCAGGTCCTGCTCGGCCCGCACGATCTCGGTCGAGGCGAGCTCCATCGCGTCGTGCCAGATGCCTTCGGGGTAGTACGCCTCCGGCAGCGTCGACTCCAGGGTGTCGTTCTCCGCCGCGGACGTGTTGGCCATGGCGTAGAGCGAGGTGGCGTCGTTCAGCTCGGTCTGCGCGCCGGAGGTGTTCCCGGCCAGCTCGTCGTCCTGGGCAGCGAGGGCGAAGGCGGCGGCGACCCGGCCGACGACATCCGGCGAGATCTTGGCGCCTGGCGCGGCGGCCTCGAACACCGGCCGGTGCGCGGCCGCCCACTTGTCCGCCGCGGTCGTGTCCGAGTCGTCGGCCTGCGGCAGCCGCCACAGGTCGTGGTCCCCCATGTACGTGGTCTCGTTGCCCGCGCCGATCCCCACCTGCAGGTACAGGGTCTTGGTCGAGGAGTTCCACATGTTGTTCAGGTAGCTCGTGCCGTACTGGGCCTCCGCGGTCAGCGACGCCGGTGCGCCGGACCCCAGCGCCAGCGCGGAGGAGTACAGCAGGTCATCCGCGTACGCGGTGGTGAACGTGAACTTCAGGTAGTCGCCCGCGTCGAACCAGCCGCCCTCGGCGTTCACCGGGCTCGCGCCCGACACCGGGACCAGGTTTCCCTTGATCTGGTCCCCGGTGCCGCCGTCGCTGCCCGCGATGAACGTCGGGGTCTGGTACAGGGTCGCGCTCGCGTCGTGCAGGTGCGAAGGCTGCCGGTTCAGGGTCGAGCTGCCGGCCAGGTTCGAGCCGTCGCGCTCGTTCTGGAAGAAGTTCACCCCGTCGCTGACCAGCGATCCGTACAGCGAGGACGCGCTCTCGATGGCGAACGTGTCCGAGGATGCGGCGGCCAGCCCGCTGACCGTCACATGGTAGGTGCCCGGCGTGGTGACCGCGGAGAAGTCGATCGGGTACACGTCCGGGTAGGCCGAGTTCCACGATCCGCGGCTGCTCGTTGTCACGCTGCCCGACGCCACCGTCGTGCCCGCCGAGTTGATCACCTTGTACGTCTCGCCGGACAGGCCGCTGCTGGCCATCAGGTAGGCGATCTTCGTGTCGGTCGGCAGGTAGCCCGCCTGGTCGGTACGCACCAGGCCGGTCGCGGCCGATGCCGCGGCCGGCACGAGCAGCGCGCCCGCCAGGCCCAGGCTGGCGACCGCGGCCAGCAGGCCGGCCTGCCGCCTGCGCTGTGGCGCCGTCCTGCTGCGGTGTGGCGCCGTCTTGCTGCGGTGAGGAGCGGTCCTGCTGCGGTGTGGCGCCGTCCTGCTGGGCTGTGGCGCCGTCTTGCTGCGGTGTGGCGCCGTCTTGCTGGGGTGTAGCGCCATCCCGCCTAGTGAACCTCTGCCTGGTGAGTCCGGCCCGCTGCCTGGTGAACTCGGCCCGCGTGATGGCAGCTGCATGGCGCGCTCCTTAACGGAGTTCAGGGAATGTTGTTAGTAAGTTAACTTTCCTAACTTACGGCCGGAATAGTACTTCTCGCTACGCAAGGCCGTCAAGGTGTCACGCTACGGAAACCGAAAATGTCCAGGCCCCCAGCACGTGCCGGCCTGGACGTCATAGGTGCGGGGTTGTCCCGGTCGGCAGGGGCGGAGGGCCTGGCGCTGTTTGAGTCTGGTCGGCCGGGGCGGGGTCGGCGTGCTGTTTCAGCCCGGCCAGCCCCCGTGGGCGGCTCGGCGCACTGTTTGAGCCCGGCCTAAGGGACTCAATCCGCGGATCGACAGCCAGGGGCGGCCTGGACGTCTGCGGGTGGGGCGATGCCCGGGCCGGCCGGGGAGCCGGCCCGGGACGCTCGCGGTCAGGCGATGTCGAACCGGTCGAGGTTCATGACCTTGGTCCACGCCGCGACGAAGTCGCTGACGAACTTCTCCTTGGCGTCGTCGCTGGCGTAGACCTCGGCGAGCGCGCGCAGCTCGGAGTTCGAGCCGAAGACGAGGTCGGCCCGGCTGCCGGTCCACTTGACCGCGCCGGAAGCGTCGCGGCCCTCGAATGTGTTCGCGTCCTGGGCCGTCGCCGTCCAGGTCGTGCCCATGTCGAGCAGGTTGACGAAGAAGTCGTTGGTCAGCGTGCCCGGGGTCGCGGTGAAGACGCCGACCGGCGACTGCTGGGAGTTCGCGCCCAGCACGCGCAGGCCGCCGACCAGGACCGTCATCTCGGGAGCGCTCAGCGTCAGCAGGTTGGCCCGGTCGAGCAGCAGGTACTCGGCCGGGAGCTGGCTGGACTTGCCCAGGTAGTTGCGGAAGCCGTCGGCGCCCGGCTCGAGCGCGGCGAACGACTCCGCGTCGGTCTGCTCCTGCGAGGCGTCCGCGCGGCCCGGCGTGAACGGCACCGTGACGTCGAACCCGGCCTCCTTGGCCGCCCGCTCGACGGCCGCGCCGCCGGCCAGCACGATCAGGTCGGCCAGCGAGACCTGCTTGCCGCCGGACTGCGCGGAGTTGAAGGCCTGCTGGATCCCCTCCAGGGTGCGCAGCACCGTCGCGAGCTGGTCGGGGTCGTTGGCCTCCCACCCGCTCTGCGGCTGGAGCCGGATGCGCGCGCCGTTGGCGCCGCCGCGCTTGTCGCTGCCGCGGAACGACGACGCCGACGCCCAAGCGGTGGCCACGAGCTGGGACACCGACAGGCCGGAGTCGAGAACCTGGCCCTTGAGCGCGGCGATATCGCCGTCGTCGATCAGCTCATGCGTCACCGCGGGGATCGGGTCCTGCCACAGCAGCGTCTCGCTCGGGACCTCCGGGCCGAGGTAGCGCACGACCGGGCCCATGTCGCGGTGGGTCAGCTTGAACCACGCGTGGGCGAAGGCGTCGGCGAACTCGCCGGGGTTGGCGAGGAAGCGTCGCGAGATCTGGTCGTAGACCGGGTCCATCCGCAGCGAGAGGTCGGTCGTCAGCATCGTCGGGACGCGGCGCTTCGATGGGTCGTGAGGGTCCGGGACGGTGCCGGCGCCGGCACCGTCCTTCGGCTGCCACTGGTGCGCGCCCGCCGGGCTCTTGGTCAGCTCCCACTCGTAGCCGTACAGCACCTCGAAGAAGCTGTTGTCCCACGTCACAGGGGTAGGAGTCCAGGTCACCTCGATACCGCTGGTGATCGCGTCGCCGCCCTTGCCGGTACCGAAGGTGCTCTTCCAGCCGAGGCCCTGCTGCTCGATCGGGGCCGCCTCGGGGTCGAGGCCGACGTGGTCCTCCGGGCCCGCGCCGTGCGTCTTGCCGAAGGTATGACCGCCGGCGATCAGGGCGACGGTCTCCTCGTCGTTCATCGCCATCCGGCGAAACGTCTCGCGGATGTCGCGGGCCGCGGCGAGCGGGTCGGGGTTGCCGTTCGGGCCCTGCGGGTTGACGTAGATCAGCCCCATCTGGACCGCGCCGAACGGCTCCGCGAGCTCACGGTCGCCGGAGTAGCGCTCGTCGCCCAGCCAGGTGGTCTCCGGGCCCCAGTAGACGTCCTCGTCCGGCTCCCAGACGTCGGCGCGGCCGCCGCCGAAGCCGAAGGTCGCAAAGCCCATCGACTCCAGCGCGACATTGCCGGCCAGGACGATGAGGTCGGCCCAGGAGAGCTTCTGACCGTACTTCTTCTTGACCGGCCACATCAGCCTGCGAGCCTTGTCCAGGCTCGCGTTGTCCGGCCAGCTGTTGAGCGGAGCGAAGCGCTGCTGGCCGGCCCCGGCGCCGCCGCGGCCGTCGCTGATCCGGTAGGTGCCCGCGCTGTGCCAGGCCATCCGGATCATCAGCGGGCCGTAGTTGCCGAAGTCAGCCGGCCACCAGTCCTGCGAGTTCGTCAGCACCTCGGCGATGTCCCGCTTCACGGCCGCCAGATCCAGGGTATTGAACGCCTTGGCGTAGTCGAACTCCGCGCCGAGCGGGTTGGCCACCGCCGGGTTCTTGGCCAGGATCTTGAGGTTGAGCTTGTTCGGCCACCATTCGCGGTTGGCGTTACCCATGGTGGGGTGGGTCAGGCCGGGTACGACCGGGCATCCCCCGCCCTCAGGGGTCGCGCCTTCGGCGACAACTGGATCATGGCTTTCGGTCATGGAAATCCCTCCGGACTATGAGCGGATCATGTGCTCAGCTAGGGCAAGTGGCTACTGCTGATGGTTACTGCGGGCGGTGGAGCAGGCGGGGCACAGGCCCCAGTAGATGACCTGGGCCTCGTCGATCGAGAAGCCGTGGTCGTCGGACGCGGTCAGGCACGGTGCCTCGCCGACCGCGCAGTCGACGTCAGCGACGGAACCGCACGACCGGCACACGACGTGGTGATGATTGTCGCTGACCCGTCCCTCGAACCGGGCCGGGCTGCCGTCCGGTTCGATGCGGCGGATCAGCCCCGCCGTGGTCAGCGCGTGCAGCGCGTCATACACGGCTTGCAGGGAGACGTGGCCTACCCGGTCACGCACCCCGGAGGCGATAGCCTCGACGCCGAGGTGATCACCCTCCCGGACCGTGTTCAGCAGCGCGACGCGGGCGGCCGTCACCCGCAGGCCCGCGCCGCGCAACTCCTCGGCGGTGGTCGTCCCCTCGGATGTTGTCACGGCCGTAACCCTACCGCCATAAACATGAACGATTCAAGGTAACGAGTAGTTCAAGTTTGAGACACTGGGCAGGCGCCAGATGCGCAGGATGTTGTCGGGGAGGCGGACAGAGAATCGTCCTGAGGGAGAGACCCGGGCGAGGATCTTCCGCAGGTCTGTTTCGTAGTCCTCGCGGCGGTCGCCGAACAGGTGCGGCGCGGTCGAGGAGAGTGAGAATACCCTGGCCACGATGTCATCGGAGGTCTGCTCGACAGCTCGCTGATCGGGCACCAGCACTGTCTCGGCGGGCAGGAAGCCGGCCTGCTGGAACACCCCGTCCTCCCCGCTGGGCGAGGTGTTGCGGATGCCGCGGCCGGCCCGCCGGTCGTGGCCCAGATACTGGCGGCGTAGCTGGTCGAGGGCGGCGTCGGGCGGGGGCGGGAACGGAAGCGTGCCCTGGCGGGCCTCCGCCGCCAATTCGTCGATCCGGTAGCTGGGCGCGTCTACCTGCACCACCGCCCCGCCCGGGTCGAGCATCGTCGCGACGGCTGCGGCCACCCGGGGCCGGTCCATCCAGTGGAACGACGCGGCGAAGGTCACGGCCCGGAAGCTGCCCAGGGCGGCGGGCAGGCCCTCGGCGCGCATGCGTACCCAAGCGGCGTTGCCGGCGCCCTGCGCGGCCGCCGCGCGGGACGCTGCGGCCAGCATCTCCGCATCGGGATCGAGGCCGGTGACCGTTTCGAATAGCGGCGCGAGACGCAGGGCCACCGTTCCCGGCCCGCAGCCGATATCGAGCAGCCTGCCCTTCCCGTCCAGGGACAGGCTGCGCGCGAAGACGTCAGCCAGGCCGGGGGAGTAAGGCAACCGGCCCTGCTCGTAGTATCCGGCCGCCCCGGCGAACAGGGACTCATCCCAGCTCCAGGTCTCCCAGCCGCCAGCCGCCGCATTCACGCCGTGAATATAGCCCGCCCGGGGCTCAGGGGTTACTGGTCAGTCCAGACCTGGTGATCTCCTACTGGAAAGGACGGCCCCACGTTGTGCCGACGGTGAGCGGGTCGGTGACGGTGATGGACGGGTCGGCGGCGATGGCCCGGATGATTTGCTGGTAGTCCGACCAGCAGTAGCGCACCGTGGAATTCGTCCAGTGCAGGGCCGGGTCGGGCGAGGTGCAGTTCCACCGCATGCGGTTCTGGGAGTATTTCGGGTTGGTGCCGGTGACCATCAGGTAGGCCTGGAGGGTGAACCACTGGCCCGGCTGCAGCTTCTGAATTTCCGCGATGATCCGTGATGGCGGCTTGTAGCGCCCGTTCTTTACGTGGACGGTGTAGCACGGTTGCGTGGGATCGTTGCACGGGCCTCCGGTGACCGTGGCGGTGTACTGCCAGTAGGGCGGTGTGCTCGCCGCGCTGACGTCGGTGAGGCCGAACTTGTCGTGCTCGGGTTGCCGTCCCCAGTCGAAGCAGGTCAGGCCGTAATTCTCTTGCAGGTTCGTGACCGCCGATGAGCGGCTGTAAGCGCCGGGGTAGGCGATCATCCCGGTGGCGCCGGGAAGTCCGTGGGCGTTGATCGTGGCGATGGTCCCGCAGGTTTGGGCGTACGCCTGGGCGGGGGAGAAGTTCTCGATCTGCTTGAGGCTTGGATAGGTGGCGGTGTGGGACACGAACTTCCAGCCGTAGTTGTGCGCCAGGCCGGTGGCGTCGGCCCATGATGCGGTGAGGTCGTCGTTGTAGTGAGTGCAGTTCCTGGTCGTGTCGTAGGTCTTGTTCGTGACCAGTGTCCCGGTTCCCGCCATACCCAGCGAGTGGAGGAAGGGCGCGACCGTGGTGTCCAGGCGGGCGATGCTGCCATCATTCTCGGCGCAGTTATCGGCGGCCGATATCTCCGTGCGCGAGAACAGCAGGGTGACGAAGGGCCCAGCCGCCGCCGGGGCACTGCGCGCTCCGGCGGTGCCTGCGTGCGGTGCCCGCGACAGGCCCCCGTAAGCCGTACCGGCAGGTATGAGTGCCACCACCGTGGCTACCGTCACGGCACTCAGCAGGGCCGCACGTCGTTTGGCTGCCCGCTCTTTGCCCCCGTCGGTCTTCAGGGTCATCATGACTATCGCCTCGGTGCAATGTGCGGGGTAAGGAGCTGGATTGGCCCGGGGAACGGCACTTGACCGTTGAGCACCAGGAAGCTGGTGAGGCCGGACCGCTGGTAATCGACGGGGTAGGCGCGGTCGCCTGCGCCGCCGGTTGTTTCGGGGAGTGGCTGAGTGGTGAAGTCGCCGGAGGCGTTACCGAGCAGCAGCTGGTCCGGGAGGTTGATCTCCCCTCTCCGTCCGCAGACGACGTAGATGTCCGGATTGTGATCACCGTTGACGTCTCCGACGGCG
This sequence comes from Streptosporangiaceae bacterium, assembly GCA_036502085.1. Lineage (GTDB taxonomy): Bacteria > Actinomycetota > Actinomycetes > Streptosporangiales > Streptosporangiaceae > PALSA-505. The sequence continues at coordinate 16,391 of DASXZD010000024.1, read as the reverse complement.
AGGGACACTCCGTCTTGCACCGTGAGGACGGTCTTGGCAGGTCCGAATGTCCCGTCGGGGAGTTGGAGGCGGACGGCGACCGTGGTCGAGGTGAGCGTGATGAGGTCCGGGAGGTTGTCGTGATTCACGTCGACCATGACGGCGTCCTGGGCTTGCACAGGAGGGCCGAGGATCGAGGTCACGTCCGTGAACCCCCGGCCCTGGTCATTGCGGAAGAGGCGGAGCCCGTGCGGGGGGTCGCCGCAGACGAGAAGGTCCGGCCAGCCATCGTTGTTGTAGTCAACGGTGCGCACGGATTGGGATCCGATGTTGAGATCGAGTCCCATCGCCGGGGAGTCGATGAACGAGCCGTGGCCGGTGTTGAGGTAGAGCCGGTTGATAGAGGGCATGCCGTCCGGGCGCAGCGACTCGGTGCCGTAGAAGATGTCCGGGTAGCCGTTGTTTGTGACGTCAAGGACGGCGCAGTACCGGCCGCGCCCCATCGGGTCAGACACGTTCCACTGGTAGGCCTGATCGACGAACGTGCCGTCCGGCTGCTGGATGAAGAGCCCGTTTGACTTCACCGTGGTGCCGCGCCGGGCGCCGACACTGCAGAACATGTCCGTCAGGCCGTCTTTGTTGAAGTCAGCGGCCACGGCGTCGTGCCGGTCAAGAATGCTCGAGAAAAAGCTCGCATCAGCTTCCCTGAAGGTGCCGTCCCGATTGTTCAGGAACAGCTGACCGGGATGCCAGTGGCGGGCAATAAACACATCCGGCCAGCCGTCATTGTTGAAATCGGCGGCGACCGCGCTGAAGGTCCAGTCCTGCACGCCATCGAGACCCGCGGCCGCCGCCTGATCGGTTATTGTCACCGGGACCGGGGTGGTCGGCGGCGGTGTCTGCGGCGGCGGGCTCGGCGCCGGGCCGATCGCTGGAGCGACGGGCGGAGCAGGGACCGGCGCTGGAGTCCGGGCTGGCAGCGCTACCGGTCCGTTCGGGCAGTTCGCCTGCTCGATCAGCGGGGCTGAGGCCTGCCGGCCCACCAAAGTAAGCATCGACCCGGCCGGATTGGCCGCCATGCCGATGAGCTCGTTGTCGGACGAGGCGGAGTTGGCCGAGGTCACGGTCGTCCACTTCGTCCCGTTGAAGTGCACCGCCAGCGTCTGGTAGTGGCGCACGGCCGCGTTGTAGTAGGTGCCGACGGCCCATACATTGCTCGGTGCGACCGCGACGACGTCCCGCAGCAACCCGGCGCCGAGAATCGGGGAGTTGGTCCAGCTCGTGCCGTTCCAGTGCAGCGCCAGCGGCTGTTTGACGCTGCCATCATCGTAGTAACCCACTGCCCACACATCGGTCGCCGTCCGAACATCGACCCCGGTCAGGACCGTCTCAACCGTGCCCGGCGACGGCACACCACCCGCGCCGCTGACCGAGACCCACGACGGCGACGGAACTGTCGTGTCGTAGCGGAGCACCAGCGGCGTCAGTCCTGCCGGGCTCCACCGGTAGCCGACTGCCCACAATCCCGTCGTCGCCGTCCCCCCGATTGCGGTCAGCGTGTTATCGCTGGCGGGTGTCCCGTCATTGGGGCTCGCAGCCCTCGTCCACGTCCCACCCGAGGCGCGTTCAACGAGGGTGCGCCGAGTACCGGCGGCCGTTGTCTGGAAACCGGCCGCCCACGCGTCTCCTCCCGCCAAGGTGACGACATCCGTAAAGAGCGCATGGCTGGCGAAGCTGGCGGGCGAGGCCAGCGACCACTGCGTTCCGTTCCAGTGCAGCGCTAGCGGCTGAAAGGTCCCGCGCGCCTGTCCATATCCAACCGCCCATCCCGCGCCCGAGGTCATGGAAACGCCATTAAGACCGTTATCCGATGTGCTCAAATTCGGCGAAGAGATGACCGACCAGCCCGACCCGTCAAACCGCTCGATCAACGTCTGATTCGCGTGCAGATCCGGGCTGGCTCTGTTACCCACAGCCCAGAACTCGCTAGCGGACGCGAAGGTCGCAGCCGAAAGCTCACTAGTAGATCCGACCGGCGCCCCCGACGTGCGGTTTAAAGAACCGCATATCGAGGTTCCAGCCGGGCGTAGCAATGGTATGGCCATTCCGGCCAGGCCAGCCGCTCCTGCCTGCTGCAGGAAGCGCCGCCGTGGCCACTGCGAGCTGGCCGAACCGTCGTCACCCATGGGAGCTCCTTCCCGCAAAGCATCGGAGCCCGCCGCCCAGCTGTGATCATCAAGCGTGCACGGCGGTCGCAAGCCCCGCCATAGCTATAGACGCCAACCATGCCCGTACGGTTTACCCCTTTAGCGAAGTTTGTGCCGGAACCCGATCGCGGGGTTCACCGCCTGCGAGACCGGCCTGGTCGCGCCCTGAGGGACCCGACGGGCGGTCAGCCCATGGTCTTGGACCCGTCGATGGACTCGCGGATGATGTCGGCGTGGCCGGCGTGCTGCGCGGTCTCGGAGATGATGTGCAGCAGCACCCGGCGGGCCGACCAGCGCTCGCCCGGCGGGAACCACGGGGCCGTCGGCAGCGGGTGATCGGCGTTCAGGTCCGGCAGGCCGGCGGCCAGTTCGTCGGTCCGGCCGGCAACCTCGGCGTAGGCGGCGAGCACGCCGTCCAGGGTCTCGCCCGGCAGCAGCCGGAACTCGTCGGCCCGGCGCGCATAGTCCTCCGCGGTCATGTCGCTGACGCCCTTCATCGCCGAGGGGCCTTCGGTGATGAAGTTCGCCCAGCCCCGCTCGACGGACGTGACGTGCTTGATCAGGCCGCCGAGGCACAGCTCGCTCGCGGTAGGGCGCTGCCGGGCCTGCTCGTCGGATAGGCCTCGGGTGGTGAAGCGCAGGAAGTGCCGGTGCTTGGCCAGCATCGCCAGCAGGTCGGCCCGCTCGCCGCGGTCCGCGACGGAAGGTGCCGCGCCGGCGCTGCCGCCAGCGGCCAGGTCACCAGGGGTCGGGTTGCTCGTCGTCATGGTCTGGTCCTCTCGTGGTCTGCGAGCCGCATTCCCGGCCGGTCTGAGTTCCACGCTACGGGGGATAGCGGCCAGTTTCTGACCTGAATTGCACGATGATGGGTGACATGGCGAACACCAGCGAGCGCACCCTCCGGCTGCTGTCCCTGCTGCAGGCGCGCCGGTACTGGCCGGGCGCGGAGCTGGCCGGACGGCTGCAGGTGTCGCCGCGCACCCTGCGCCGGGACATTGACCGGCTGCGCGAGCTGGGCTACCCCATCGAGGCCCAGCGCGGCGTAGAAGGCGGTTACCAGCTGGCCGCGGGTACGGCGCTGCCGCCGCTGCTGGTCGACGACGAGGAGGCGGTCGCGCTGGCCGTTGGCCTGCAGGCAGCGGCGCAGGGGGCGGTCGAGGGCATCGCGGAGTCTTCGGTGCGGACGCTGGCCAAGCTGGTCCAGATCATGCCGGCCCGGCTGCGGCGCCGGGTCGAGGCGCTGGGCTCGATGACGGTACCCGCAAGCTGGGGGAGCAGTGCCCAGCCGAGCGTGGACCCCGGCATCCTGACCGCCATCGCGCTGACCTGCCGGGACAGTGAGCGGCTCCGCTTCTCCTACACCGCGGCCGACGGTCAGCGCACCGACCGGCACGTCGAGCCGTACCGGCTGGTCCTGCTCGGCCACCGCTGGTACCTGGTCGGCTACGACCTGTCCCGGCACGGCTGGCGCAGCTTCCGCCTCGACCGCCTGGCCGCACCGCGCGGTACCGGGGCCCGTTTCAGGCCCAGGGAACTGCCGGCCGCCGACGCGGCGGCCTTCGTCCGGGCCGGCATCGGCCAGGTCACCGCGGTCTACGATGTCGAGGCCGTTATCGAGGCTCCGGCCGCGGGCGTGCGCGAGCGGATCGGCCGGTGGTCCACGATCGAGGACATCGACGCCACCCGCTGCCGGGTCCGCATCACCGCCGACTCGCTGGACTGGCCCATCATGGCGCTGGGCATAGTCGGTGCGGATTTCCGGGTCATCTCCCCGCCCGAGCTGCTCACCCGGATCCACGACTGGGGCCGCCGGTTCAGTCACGCCGGCGAGGGATAGGGGAGCACATCGCCGCCGACGCGCAACCCGGGATCGGCATGATGGAATGACGGCCGTGGTGTCAGGATCGAGCCGGACACCGGACGGAGGTAGCGGGAGATGTCACCAGGCAGCGCAGCGGAGCCGCCGCAGGCGGCGGAGGTTATCCCCGGATCGCATGCTGACCTGCTGGAACGGCCGGTGTACGCGCACCTGGCCACGGTCAGGCCCGACGGGCATCCGCAGGTGAACCCCACCTGGCTCCGGTTCGACGGTGAGTACCTGTGGCTGACCGCGACCACCAGGCGGCAAAAGCACCGCAACTGGCAGCTTCAGCCCGCCGTCGCGCTGTCGATCGTCGATCCGGACCGGCCGTACCGGTACCTGGAGATCCGCGGCCGGGTCGAGCGGATCGTCCCGGACCCCGGGGGAGCGGAGTTCGTCCGGCTGGCCGAGCGCTACGGCTTGCCCCAGGGACCGCCGTCCGATGCGGCGGACCGCATCGCGGTGGCGATCCGGCCGGAGCACACCACCACGCAGTGACGCGGGGGTTCTCTAGATCCTCGGTAATGAGCGCGGCGGTGCCGGACATAGCCGGGTGTCAGCAGCTGGCACCGAGGAGGCGCGGAGTCATTGGAACCTGAGCAGCGGCTCACCGGGCTGTGGCAGGCGCATCACGCCGCCGTGCTGCGTTACGCGACGCGGCGCTCGGACCCGGCGACCGCGCAGGACGTGGCCGCAGAGACGTTCCTGGTCGCCTGGCGGAAGCTGGCCGAGGTGCCGGCAGACCCGGCTCAGGTCCTGCCCTGGCTCTACGGCGTGGCCCGCCGGGTGCTGGCCAACTCCGACCGGTCGCTGCGGCGCACGCAGCGGCTGTCCGCGCAGCTGTCCCGGGCCGGAGCGGCGGCCGGCCCGCTGCCCGACCCGGCGGACGGGGTGGCCGAGCAGGCCAGGGTACGGCAGGCGCTCGGCAGGCTGCCGGCCGGCGATCAGGAGGCCCTGCGGCTCGTCGGCTGGGAAGACCTTGACCTGGCCGGGGCCGCGCTGGCGATGGGCTGCTCACGGCCCACGATGGCGGTGCGGCTGCACCGGGCCCGGCGCCGGATGGCCCAGGCGCTGGCCGTCACCGACGCCGGGGAAGGCGAGCCCGAGCCGGGCGCGCGGCCGCTGCTGGCCGGTCAGCTGCGCACCGCGCGGCACGAGGAGGAGCTGGCATGAGAGAGCGGAATCGCAGCGGGGTGTCGCAGGTCAGGTCGCTGGTCGCTCCGGGTAACCCGGTCCCTGGTGACGCCTTCGACGGTGACTGGGCCACCGTACGCTGGCAGGCGGAGCTCCGGGCCATCGTCAGTCACCCGCGTCAGGACGCCCCGGCCGCGCGCGCCCGGTTCCGGCCGGTCCCGCCGGGCCGGCGCTGGCGGGTGGCTGGCCTGGCCGCGCTGGCCGCGGCCACCGCGGCCGGGGTATTCCTGGCCGCCGGGATCGCCCGGGCCCCCGGCCGGGCTCCCGGCCGCACGCCCGCGCTGAGCGTGTTCAGCCTGCCGCCCGGCAGCACGGGGGCGGCAGGCAGCAGCGTCCCGGCCAGGAGCCTGCTGCTGACGGTGGCCCAGACGGTGGCTCGCGCGCCGGTGGCGACCGGGCGGTACTGGCGGATCGACACGACCTTCGGAAACTTCCGGCTGGTGGGACCGCCGACCGACCGTTACCTCATCGTGCAGCAGGGCCGCGAGGATAACTGGCTGGCCCGCCGGGCCGCCGACACGAGTGCGTCGGTGGTCCAGTTGCTGGGGGTGAAGCTGGCCTCGGCCGCCGACGCGGCGGCGTGGCGCCGCGACGGCTCGCCCGTGACCTGGAACATCGCTCCCGACGTCGGTGCCGCCGACCCGCAGGGGTTCGCCGCCGCAGATGCCGCTCCCGTCCGCATCGCAGCCGGCCGGCCCAGGATCCTCGCGGAGTCGTCGGGCCCTTCGGAGCTCGCCTACGACGGGAAGCCGCTGAGCGCCCTGCCCGCCGACCCGGCGCTGCTCAGAACCCTGCTGCTGGCCGGCTACCAGGGCCGTAACGACGGCAGCGCGGGCTCATGGCTGTTCCAGGCGGCCTTCGGGCTGCTGGCCGACCCGGTGACGCCCGCGGTCAGGTCGGCGGTCTACCGCCTGCTGGCCGGCCTGCCAGGCGTGCGGAGCCTAGGCCCGGTGCGCGACGTTGCCGGGCAGGAAGGCGCCGGCATCGCGCTGGACGGCAGGCAGTCGCGGTGCCTGATACCCGGCAGCATGCTGGACGCCTCCGGGTCAGGCCCGCCGACCTCCTCCTGCGTCGTGCAGCAGCGGCTGATCATCAACCCGGTGACCGGGATGCTGCTGGCCCAGGAGTTGCGCTACCTGACCCCTCCGGCCGGGCAGCGGTGGCCGGCCCCGGGCGGGCTCTTCTCCTACGAGGTCTTCGGGAGCTCCGCCTGGACCAGCCGGACCCCGCCCGGCGGCACGTCACCGTAAGCCCGCACCGGCTCCCCGCAGACGGCCGCTGACCTGGCCGCCCCGCCAGTCCTGCCTGCCCGCTCGTCTCCGGCTCGATCACTTTCCCCCTTGGAGGTACGCATGAGCTACCGCATGCCACAGCGCAGGACCGCGGCCGTTTGCCGGCTGACCGGCGGCAAGACCTGGCGATCAGCGACGGTGACCGGCTCGGGCGGCCACTACCGCGCCGTCTACTGCGCTCCCGCGGACAGCTACGTCATGCTGCGGACGGCCGCCGCTGACTCGGCCGGCGACCGGATTGCCGAGACCATCACGCGTGCCTACCGGACCGCCTCCTGACCGGAGTCACATTCCCAGCCGCATAGGCGCATCGGCCGCACAGGACGCATAGGAAAGGTCCGGTCCTGTGCGGCCGGACCGAATGTCACCGCAATGGCGCTTCCCTGCCGCTCCCCGGCGGGCCGGGGAAGCGCCCGGCGTTCGGCGGCGGTCAGTGAGCGGCTTCGTATTTGTCCACGACGGCCGCGGGGATCCGGCCGCGTTCGCTTACCGCGATGCCCTGCTCGGCAGCCCATGCGCGGATATCGCTGGAATTGTTCCTTGATGCCCGGGCTCGGGCCGGCCGGGCGGGGCCTTGGCGGCGCACCTTGCGGCCGGAGTCGATGAAGGGCTGGAGGCCCTTCTTGAACTTCTTGAGGTTCTTCTCGCTGAGATCAATCTCGTAGCCCTGACCATCGAAGCTGAAGGTGAGAGTCTCAGCACCCTCAGTGCCATCGATGTCATCTGTGATTGTGACGACCGTTGTCTGTGCCATGCCTGAATGGTCCAGGATTACCGGGCATTCTGTCAAAGTGACTCGCTGGACAATCCCTGCTGCCTTCTGGCTAGCCTGCGCGGCGCGGTCGGCCGGCTGCCGCGGCGGGACCACCCCCGAGATGGCCGGGGTTGGGCCGCGGGCGATCGGGCTCCTTATACCTGAAGTCTCATCTTCGTGCGTTCGGCAGAAATTGATCCTTAAAGATTGTAAGTATTTTCATGCCATGCTGGGGAGACCCAGCCCGGAGCACTGGAATCGGAAGGAGTGGATCATGCGCTTTCTGTGCCTGCTGATCGGCGAGCCTGGTGTCGAAACCCCGGCGCCCGGCTCGGACGAATTCTCCCAGATGCTCAGCGATTACGAGTCCGCGACCGCGGCGATGGCCGCCAGCGGGGTCCTGGTCGACAGCGGCCCGCTGCAGCCGCCGCCAGCGGTCGCGACCCTCCGGGTCCGTGACGGCAGGCAGCTGGTGACCGACGGGCCGGTGGCGGAGACCAAGGCAATGACCGGCGGATATTACGTCCTGGACTGCGCAGACCTGGACGAGGCTGTGCGGTGGGCGGCAACGATCCCGGCGGCACGCTTTGGTGCGATCGAGCTGCGACCGCTGATGGTGCTGCCGGGCCACGACTGAGCACAGCCCCGTCCAGCGCTGCCGTTTCCCGGGCTGCCTTGACCCTGTCATGGGGCACCCTTAGTGTGGCGTTTTATCCCCCTTAGCCCGTGCCGGATCTGAAACCGGCCCCGGGGGATCGCGTGACGAGGCGGGGCGCAAATCGGGGAGGGGTGGATCCATGAGGCGACGCACCGTCATGATCGCCGCTGTGGCTGTGCTCAGTACGGCGTTCGTGACCAGCGCGAGCGCGTCGGCCGAAACGCAGGCGACCGCGGCCCGCGCTCCGAGCCAGGCCGGCACCTGGGGGACCGCGGCCGAGATTCCGAACAGCATGAAGCTGAACCACGGCGGGCAGGCCGGGGTCGGCACGATTTCCTGCCCTGTGACGGCCGCCTGCAGTGCGGGCGGGTCGTACACGTCGCACTTCACCAGCGGCGTCCCCACCGTCGAGGCGTTCGTCGTCAATAAGAGCGGCGGCAAGTGGCGGGCAGCGAAAGAGGTTCCCGGCACCGATGCGCTCAACGTCGGGGGGAAGGCCAAGACGGTCGCGGTGTCGTGCGCCTCGACGGGCAACTGCGGCGCCGGCGGGACTTATACGGACGCGGTCGGCCACGCGCAGCCGTTCGTCGTGGACGAGACCGGCAGCGTCTGGGGCACGGCCGAGCAGGTCCCCGGCATCGCGAGCCTCAACGTGGGCAAGCCAGGCTCCCAGATCACCTCGTTGTCATGCGGCGGGGTCGGCGACTGCAGCGCGGGCGGGTTCTACTCGGACGCCTCCGGTCACGAGCAGGCGTTCGTCGTCACCGAGACCGGCGGCGTGTGGGGCAACGCGCAGGAGGTGCCCGGCACCGCCGCGCTGAATGCCGGCGGCTCCGCCCAGGTTCAGTCGGTATCCTGCAAGGCGGGCGGAAACTGCACCGCGGGCGGCTTCTACGCCTCCAGCATCAACGACACGATTCCCACGATCCAGGCCTTCGTCGTGGACGAGACCGACGGCACCTGGGGCACGGCGCAGGAGGTGCCCGGCACCGCCGCGCTGAATGGCGGCGGGTTCGCCGTGGTCTTCGCGGTCTCGTGCGCCTCGGCGGGCAACTGCAGCGCGGGCGGCGAGTACACCGACAGCACGCCCGCCACGCAGGCGTTCGTCGTGGACGAGACCGGCGGCACCTGGGGCACCGCGGAGGAAATCCCCGGCATCAGCGCCCTCAACGTGCAGAAACTCGCCGCGGTCAACTCGATCTCGTGCACCGCGCCGGGTGACTGCACCGCGGGCGGCGTTTACCAGGATGGGTCCTTCAACGGGCAGGCGTTCGTCGTGGACGAGACCGGCGGCACCTGGGGCACCGCGGAGGAAATCCCCGGGACCGCGGCCCTCGACCAGGGCGCTCCTGGCGCCAACACCAACGTGGTGTCGTGCGCCTCGCCGGGCAACTGCAGCGCCGGCGGGTTCTACACCGACGCCTCCGGTCACGAGCAGGCGTACGTCGTCAGCGAGGTCAACGGCACCTGGGGCACCGCGGAAGAGGTCCCCGGCACCGCGGCCCTCAACGTCGGCGGGGTGGCCTCGGTCCAGTCGTTGTCCTGCGCCCCGGCCGGACGGTGCAGCGCCGGCGGCCAGTACGCGAACAGCAATCTTTCGGCCGAGGTATTCACTGTGAACCAGGCCAGGTGAGCGGCCGTGAAATTCTTGAAGGGGAATGAGACAGTGCGAGGTCTATCTCGGCGCGAATTCTTCGGTGGTGCGGCCGGCCTCGGCGCCGTCGCCGCCCTGTCGTCGTCAACCATTACCCGGGCCGCCGTTACGTCGCGTGCCTCCCGGGCCATCGCGGCCCGCGGAGCCCGCACGGCGCGCTCCGCACAGGATGTGGGGCCGCTGGCGGGTGCCATCGTGAACCTCGGCAGCTATCCCGGCAGCGGCACCTACCTGAACACCGCGAACATATTCGACGGTTTCGTCGGCCTGCCGTTGGCCACGACCTTCCAGAAGGTCTACATGGGGCACGGCTCGTTCCCTTCGACGCCGTCCACCAAGGTTACCCAGCTAGCCGCGGCGGGCTGTCAGTTCCTGATCTCGATCGAGCCGAACCGGGACATGACGACGAACGAGCAGAAGCGCATCAGGGCCTGGCTGGCCATGCTCAACAACGCGGGCATCTCGTACCGGGTGTCGCTCTATTCGGAGTGCAACAATAAGGCCTTCGCGACCGCGGATGAATGGCTGACGTACTGGAATTACTATGCGCCCGTGGTCCAGGACGCGGGCGTGGTCTGCGCCTACGAGCCGGGCTGTGGTTTCCCGGCGCTGCCCCGGGCGGTGGCGTACTTCCCGACCAGCCCGGTGCCGTCTGAGCTGTGGCTGGACTACTACGCCACCGCGTTCCGCGCGGGCGGGCGCATCGACCAGCTGATCTCGATGGCCCAGACGGCCGGGATATCGACCGGCATCGGCGAGTGGGGCTGGTCCGCCGGGCCGTCCGTTTTCACCCCGATGGTCATGCCCTGGTGGAACGAGTACTGCGCGTACCTCATCAGCCTGGCGCAGCAGGGCAAGCTCGCGTACGGCGGCATGTACTTCGGCAGCGTGTCCAACGGGCGTGAGGCCGACGTCATCGGCAGCGCCAGCGACCCACGGGTCCCGGGCATCCAGAACGTATCCAACGCGCTCGCGGCCGGCTAGGCGCCAGTCGGCTAACAGCGTCACAATTCAAAGATCCTGATTCCGAACGGTTCCATCCTGAGGCCCTGCTCTTACCGGATTGCGCCGCGAGCGGATCGCGCCTGCCGGGGCTCAGCCCGGAGGGACGTAGCATCGTCGGATGGATTTCAGCCGGGATCTGCGGGACGCGGTGATGTCGGGCGACATCACCGTGTCCTTCCGGCTGTGGAGCCGGCCCAGGGTGAAGGCGGGGGGCCGGTACGTCGTCGGCCCGGTGCAGATCGAGGTCGACTCGGTGGAGCTGATGCCGTTCGCGGCCATCACGCCGGACGACGTGCGCCGGTCCGGCGAACACGACCGCGAGGCCCTGCGCCAGCGCGCCGCTCACGCCGGCCCGATCGCCGACGACACGCTGCTGTACCGGGTGGAGTTCCATCTCGCCGGGCCGCCCGCAGGCTGAGCACCTCCGGCTCAGCCGGGAGCGGGCAGGCGGCCCGAGGCACGGGCGCCGAAGACGGTGATGGCCGCGATCCCCGCAGCGAACACGCCGTACGCGCACAGCGCCGCGCCCAGGTCGTGCGGCGCCCGCGCCGCCCAGATCCACGGCGTAGTGGGGTTCCCGCTCAGCGCGACCTCGGTGATCAGCAGGTAGGCCATCGGCCCGGTCCAGCCGAACGCGCCGCCGATCGCGACCGCGCACAGCAGGCCGATGCCGGTGGTGCCCGCGACGTTGCGGAGCATGGCCAGCGTGCCGCCGGGCAGCTGCCCGCCGGCGGCCCCGGCGGCCAGCGCGCCCACCGCGGCCGCGGTGACCAGGACCGCGGCGAGCAGCCGCAGCCAGGGCAGCCAGCGCCCGGTGGGGCGCTCCTGCTCGCCGAACGGACCGTAGGTGGCCACCGCGATGACCGCAGCCGCCCCGGTCTCGATCACCAGCTGGATCAGCTCCTGCGCGGCGGGGCCGCCAGCGATGCTCCAGTGCTCGCGCAGCGCGACCCACTGCAGGACGCCGAGCCCGGCCAGCAGCCCGACGGCGAGCGGGGTCCGGCGGCTGATCAGGTAGAGCCAGGTCAGGCGCAGGCCGGCCAGGACCGGGTCGGCCGGGCGGGCGGGCGCGGCCTGCTCCGGCGGGCGGACTCCGGCGGCGGTCACGGCAGCTGGGCCAGGGTCAGCTGCCCGGCCCGCAGGGCGGTCAGGCGGGACGCGAGCCAGGCGTGCCGGGCCGCGGCCGGCAGCGCGGCGAGCCGGCCGGCGGCGGCATAGACCGGGCCGCGGGCCGATAGCGGCACGTTGCCGGGCTGATTGCCGTTGGCGAAGTACAGCCAGGGCACCCCGACGTCGCCCAGGGCCTGGATCTGCGCGGCGTAGGTCAGGCCGGCGTCCCGCAGCAGCGCGGCCTGCACGGCCTGCTGCGCCGGCGTCCCGGCGCTGGCGCCGGCGCCGACGAACGCGTGCACGGCCAGCAGCCGCGCCTGGCCGTCAAAGTCCGCTGCGGTGGTGACGACCGTCGAGAACGCGGACGAGCCCGGCAGGCTAAGTCCCCCCAGCGGCATGCGGAGCACGGGCGGCTGGCCGCTGAGCGTGAAGGTCATATCGCCCTGGCCCTCGCCGACGGTGTAGGGGGCGGCCGCCTGGGCGGCCTGAGCCGGCGCCCCGGGCAGGCCCGCTACCTCGGCGAGCACCGGGCGCAGCGCGGCCGTCACATCCGGCAGGTAGCGGCGGTAGGCCGGGTTGAGGCACACCGGGACCCCGGCGGCGCGGCCGCAGACGGGGGTGTAGCGGATCGGCTGATCGCTGGCCGCGTCGTGCAGCGCCGGGATGACCATGCCGTCCGGGTCCATCCTGGCCGTGCTGGCCAGCCCGGCCGCGGTCCCGGCCGCCGCCACCCCGGCCATGGTGATCGCCGCGGCGGATCGCCGCAGCCACGGGCCACCTCCGGCGGGCAGCCCGAGCAGCCCCAGCGCGGCGACCGCGAGGCCGGCCAGGAACATGATCCGGGCGATGGGCAGATCCGGCAGGAACGGGTAGAAGATCCCGGAGGCGGGCTCGTAGTTGCTGTTGGAGTTGGTCGGCAGGATCAGCGCCCACCCGCTGGTGTCGCTGAACCCGGTCTGCGACGACAGCATGATCGCCAGGAATCCGCCGAACGCGGCCAGCGGCGCGGCGAACCGGCTCGGGAACAAGGCGCCCACGGCGAACCCCGCCGCGCTGAACGCCGCTACGGCCGCGGCGCCCACCGCCACCCACCACCACGGCGGCGTGCCGGTTACGCCCTGGTGCGCATAGACCGCGAACATGACGCCCACGAAGACCAGGTACGCCCCGACCGCCCAGATCGCGGTCGCGGCCCAGGTCACCAGCTGAGCCATCCAGCGCGGCCGGGCGGTTGCGGTCACCAGGTCGCCCATCGCGCGCCGGCCGTCCCGCGACCCCATCCAGGCGGCCGCCCCGGCCACGAACGGCCCGAAGTCGACGATCGTGTGCCCCTGCCCCATGTTCCAGAACGTGCGCAGCATCCATACGGGTGACTGGGTGACGCTGGGACGGTAGGAGTCGACCCATAGCAGCCCGGCGATCAGCGGCAGGAACCACGGCATCGCGTTGTGGCGCAGTTCCAGCCACAGCAACCGGGCCGTGGTCAGTGGCACCGCGCTCGCGGCCCGCGGCGGGCGCGGCCGCACCGGCGCCTGCGTCGCGGCCGTCATCGGCGCGCCGCCGTAGCGGACCGGGCGGCCGCCAGCACCGCGCTGTAGCCGCGCTCCAGCGGGGCATCGCCCGCCGCGCCGCTGCCCTCGCCCCTGCCGATCAGCTCGGCGGGCGTGCCCTGGAAGGCGATCTTTCCCTCGTTCATCAGCGCGACCTCGCTGCACGCGGCACCGACGTCCTCGACCAGGTGCGTGCTGACGATCACGGTGGCCCGCTGGCCGAGGTCGCGCAGCAGGCCGCGGAACGCCACCCGCTGCTCGGGATCCAGGCCTGCGGTCGGCTCATCGAGCAGCAGCAGTTCCGGCCCGTTCACGATCGCCTGCGCGATCCCGACCCGCCGCAGCATCCCGCCCGACAGCGTGCGCAGCCTGGCCCGTGCCCTGTCGCCCAGGCTCACCTGCTCGATCGCGGCCGCCACCGCCCGCGGCACCTGCCGGGGCGGCATGTCCTTGAGCAGCGCGAAGTACTCCACGAACTCGGCGACGGTGAACCCCGGGTAGTAGCCGAGGTTCTGCGGCAGGTACCCGAGCCGGCGGCGGATCTCCCGGCGCGGCCCGTAGCCGCCGGGGTCGCGATCGAGCAGCCGCAGTTTCCCCGAGGTCGGCTCGATCACCGTGGCCATCATCCGCAGCAGGGTGGTCTTCCCCGCCCCGTTCGGGCCCAGCAGCCCGAATACCCCCGGCCCGGTCGTCAGGTCCACCCCGGCCACCGCCTGGGTCCGCCCGAACCGGCGGGTCAGCTCCGCAATCTCGACGTTCACGATGTTCCTCTCGGGATCCGGGTCGCAAGCAGCACGACCGCGCAGCAGCAGGCCGCGAAGGCCAGGTAGGCAGGCACGAGGGTGACGCTGGTGACCGCGGCGGTGATCTGTCCTGTGGCCGCCTTGCCGGCCAGGACCGTGATCGCCCAGCCGGACAGGCCCGCCGCCACGCCCACGTTCGCCGAGCGCGCGACCGCCGCGGCGGCCAGGGCGAGCGCGCACGCCGCGCTCATCGGCACCAGCCAGCCGAACGTCACCGCGGCGGCGACGCCGGACGCGGCCGAGCCGGCCAGCCCGAACGCCGCGTTCAGCCCGAACACCGCCAGCGCCCGCACCAGCAGCACCATCCGGTCGCTCACCGCCATGCTCTGTGACAATTCCCAGGCCGGGTCGATGCCCGGCCCGTAGGCATACGCGATGCCGGCCGCCGCGACCGCCGGGGCCAGCAGCGGCACGTACGGCGTCCCGGTCCCCAGCGTGGCGAGCATCCCGGCGATCAGCACGATGGCGGAGGCGATCAGCCACCCCAGCAGCAGCGACGGTGTCGTGACCAGCGCCCGGGCCAGCCCCGGCGAGCCCAGCAGCCGCCCGGCCAGCCGTTCGGCCGGCCCCGGCGTGCGGCGCCATACTAGTGCCGCCACGCCGAGCCACGCCCGGTCAAGATCGACATCAGGCGGGCCCGCGTCGATGCCGCTCATCTCGTGTCTCCTTCCGCCGCCCGGCCCCGCAAGGCCCCTCGCAGCAACCGCCGCGCCCGGTGCGCGCGGCTCTTCACCGTGCCTTCGGGGACGCCGATGAGCTCCGCCACCTCGGCGACCGGCCGGTCCTCGACGTACATCAGCCGCCAGACCTCGCGCTCGCGGCCGCCGGCCGGTCCCAGCTCGGCAACGGCCCGGTCGAGGTCGGCCCGCACCAGGGCCGCCTCCGCCGGGTCACCGGCATGCTGCCCGCCGGCCGCGAGGACCGCGGGCAGCACGGCCGTGGCGGGCCCGCGCCGGCGCAGCAGCAGCGCCGCCTGCCGGCGCGCGATCCCCCACAGCCACGCCCCGGCCGCGCCTTCCCGCCGGGCAGGCCGGTAGCCGCCGGCACCCTGCCACACCGCCAGGAAGGTCTCCTGCAGCACGTCCTCCACCTCGGCGGCGGGCAGCACCGCCCGCAGCCGGACCGCCAGCCACGGCGCGTGCCGCGAGAACAGCTCCCGCAGGCCAGCGTCGCCGCCGCCCGCTATCGCGGTGATCAGCTCATCGTCGTCCATCGCTTCTCTATTGCGTTCCGGCGCCGGCCGGTTCACCCGCGGGGCGTAATTCTTCTATGAGCTGCCTTTCCGCAGGTAGAGGTCGCGCAGCAGGCAGATCTCCGCCGCCTGGCGGATGACCTCCACGTGGGTGTACAGCACGAGCTAGCCCGGCGGGACCGTCGTGCTCATCACGCAGTGGTTCTTGCCCTTGGGCCGGTCGTAGCTGAAGCCGGCCTGCTCGAAGGCGCTGCGGGTGGCGCTGTAGAGGAGGGAGGCCGAGACCTTCTTGCCGGGGGTGTCTTGCGGGTAGGCCTCGACGACCCCGCCGCCTGCCTGCGCGACCAGGCTCAGCACCCCGCGCAGCGCGAGGGCGGCCACCCCCTTGCGGCGGTATCTCTTGTCCACGAAGAAGCAGGTGATCCGGTAGTCGGGCAGCGTGATGGCTTCGGCCTCGTACTGCTTGCGGTGGTTGATGTTCGGCAGTTCCTGCGGGCTGCCGTACTGGCACCAGGCCACCGCCTCGTCACCGTCGAACACGAGCGCGGCATGCGCCCGGCCCTCCTTGACCAGCCGCTCCTTCAGGGCGCGGTTGCCTTCGACGGTGTGGGTCTTCTCGGCGTACGGCGTGTGGAACCAGGTGCACCAGCAGCCGCCCCAGACGCCGTTGTGCCGCTCGGCGAGCCGGGCGAAGGCTTCCCAGGTGTCAGCGTCCAGCGGTCTGATCGTGTACTCCGCCGCGGTCGGCCCGGATCCGGTCATGACCGCAGGGTAGAACGGACTGCGGACAATCTGCGTCCGTAATTGTCGCTTGTTCGACTTGTTCGCTGGCCGGGCGCGTTACTTGATGCGGATGATCCAGCCGACCTCGATGTGGCTGACGTCCTCGATTCCGGGCCGTCGCTGGCAACTAGTCTCCAGAAGAGTAGGTCAACTACTACTTGAGAGCCTACTCGTGAGGTAGTCTCTCGAGTATGAGTGTTCCGCTGAGGCTGTTGGGGCTGCTTGAGCGCGGGCCCAGCCATGGGTATGACCTGAAGCGCGACTACGACGCTTACTTCGGGCAAGGGCGGCCGCTGCGCTACAGCCAGGTGTATGCCACGCTGTCGCGGCTGGCCAGGGACGGGAAGGC
>DASXZD010000023.1:0-85229 GCA_036502085.1 Streptosporangiaceae bacterium | reverse complement strand
CTCCGGGCCGTGACCGGGCAGCGGGATCAGCCGGGCGGCGGGGAAGTCGCCAGGACCGCGCGGGGTATCGGGCGGGGCGGGCGGCAGCTTGCGCCGCACCGGCTGGATCGGGGGCTTACGCACACGGGCCATGTGATCCATCATGACCTGCCCGGCCGCTGCGCGGTTGGCCATTTGCGCGGTTGGCCATTGCCCGCGAGGAGCGCCATCCTGGTGAAATGATCAGCATCCGGCCCCGGTCAGGCGCGCGGCTTGTCGGTCAGCGCCGAGGGCCGCCGGCCGATGGCGGTGCGCAGCCGGGCAGCCTCGGGGACGCCGAGGCTGGTGTAAATCTCCAGGGCCAGCTGGTCGTGCCCGGGCCCGGGCTGGCCGGCGTACGGCTGGCCGGCGCCGGAGACGGCGGCAGGCGGGCAGGCGCGGGCCAGGCCGCGGTGGGCGCGGGCCTGCTGGTAGCGGTCGCCGGTCTGGCGGGCCAGGGCGAGCGCGCTGGCGTGGCAGCTGCGGGCCTCGCCGGACTGGCTAGGCTGACTGGGCTGGCCAGCCAGCAGGGCTTCGCCGAGCCCGTTGAGCGCCTCGGCCTCCCCGCCGGGGTCGCCGATCTCGCGGAATAGCGCGCAGGCCTGCTGGTGGTAACCGACGGCTTGCTCGTGGTGGCCCTCCAGGTGGCAGATCTCGCCGAGCCCGTTCAGCGCGCGGGCCTGGTCACGCTTGTCGCCGGTCTGGAAGGTGAGGGTGAGCGCGCTGATATGGAAGGCGCGGGCCTGGCCGGGCTGCCCGGTGGCGAGCATGGTCTCCCCCGCCCCGTTCAGCGCCTCGGCCTCGCCGTCGCTGTCGCCGATCTCCCGAAACAGCCCGAGCGCCTGCTGGTGGCGGCCGATCGCCTGGTCGTGCTGGCCCTGACGGCACCGGACCTCGCCCAGCCTGGTCAGCGCCCAGGCTTCCACCCGGCGGCTGCCGATGTCCCGCGACAGCGTCAGAGCCTGGGCCTGGTGGTCCGCGGCCTGCTGGTAGTCGCCCTGCCGGTAGCACACCTCGCCGAGGTTGGTCAGCGCGATGGCCTCGCCGAATCGGTGCCCGGCCCGGCGGTACAGCCTGATCGCCTGCCGCATGTAGCCGGCCGCCCGCTGGTAGCGGCCCTGCCGCAGGCAGACCAGGCCCAGGTTGGACAGCGTGATCGACTCGCCGGTCACGTCGCCGAGCTCACGGTAGAGGGCCAGCGCCTGCCGGTGGCACCTAGCGGCCTGCTGGTAGCGGCCCTGCTGATCGTGAATGAGGCCGAGGTTGCCCAGCGCCCACCCCTGGGTGAGCCGGTCGCCGGTGTCGCGGGCCAGCGCGAAGGCCTGCTGGTGGCAGTCGGCGGCCCGCTGGTAGCTGCCCCGCCGGCCGTAGATCACGCCCAGCGTGGTGAGCGTGCGGGCCTGGGCGTCGCGGTCGCCGGCGTCCTCGGCGGCTGCCAGCGCGTGCCGGCAGATGGTCAGGCCCGCCGTGTCATCCACGCCGTCGAAGTACCGGTGCAGCGTCTGGGCCAGCCGGATCGTGTGCCCGGGCCAGCCGTGGCTGACTGTATACGTGGCCACCGCTACCAGCGTAGCCAGCTCGGTGTCGAGCCAGGCCCGGGCGGCGGCCGGGTCGCCGAAGCCGGGGACAGGCGTCCCGGCCGGCGGCGGGTCGGGCCGGTGGTGCCGCTCGGCCAGCGCCAGGCAGTCCATCGCGGCCGCGCAGGTGGCCAGGTAGTAGTCGAACAGCCTGGTCAGCGCGGCCCGCCGCGCCTCTTCGGTGTCGCGGGCGGCGGCCTGCCCCGCCGCATAGGCGCGCAGCAGGTCGTGCATGCCGTAACGGCCGCCTGCGGGCTGGATCAGGTGCGCCCTGGCCAGCAGGCCGAGCAGCTGCCCGGCCTGGCCCAGCGTCGTGCCGGCCAGCGCGGCGGCCGCATACCGGTCCCAATCCTGGCCCGGATGCAAGCCGAGCAGCCGGAACATCGCGGCGGCACCGGCCGGCAGGTGCCGGTACGACCAGGACAGCACGCTGGCCACCGCGCCCCGCGGGTCGCCGCCGGCGTCCAGCAGCTCCAGCCGGTCCCCCTCGCCGGCCAGCTCGGCGGCCAGCTCGGCCAGCGGCCAGTCCGGCCGGGCCGCGGCCAGCTCCGCGGCCACCCGCAGCGCGAGCGGCAGCCGGGCGCACAGGCGGGCCAGTGCCGCCGCGGACTGGGGGTCGGCGTCCACCCGGTCCCCGATCAGGGTGCGCAGCAGCGCGACCGCGTCGCCGGCCGGCAGCAGATCCAGATCCAGGCGGCGGGCGCCGTCCCTGGCCACCAGCCCGGGCAGCGTGTCCCGGCTGGTCACCAGCACCATCACGGACGTGCTGCCGGGCAGCAGCGGCCGCACCTGCTCTTCGGTGGCCGCGTTGTCCAGCACCACCAGCAGCCGCCGGGCCGACACCAGCGACCGGTACCGGGCGGCGCGCGCCGCCTCGTCGGCCGGGATGTCGACACCGGCCGTCCCCAGCGCGCTGAGGAACCCGGCCAGCGCTTCGGCGGCAGGCACGGGCTGGTCGGGGTCGTAGCCGCGCAGGTTGACGTAGAGCTGGCCATCGGGAAAGTCCGCGGCCACCCGGTGCGCCCAGTGCACCGCCAGTGCGGTCTTGCCCGCCCCCGCGGTACCCGACACCGCCGAGATCACCACCGGTCCCGGCGCCCGTGCCGACATCAACTGCGCGGGCAGCAGGGCGTCCAGCTCGGCCAGCTCGTCGGCCCGGCCGGTGAACGCGCCGACATCGGCCGGCAGCTCCCGCGGCACCAGGACCGCAGCCGCCGGGCCGCCCATCGTCGCGGCCGGTCCGCCTGCCCCGGCCGCCAGCCGGCCTGCCAGCACCTCGGCGGCCAGGCCCCGCCCGGTGGCGGCCTTGACGAAGAGCCCGCGCACCGGCCCGGCCAGGCTCAGCGCGTCCGCCAGCCGCTCCGCGGTGGGCTTATGCGCGGTCCGGTGGCGCCGCTCCTCCAGGTCCTGAATCGTCCGCAGGCCCAGGCCGGCCGTCGCCGCTAACTCCTCCTGGGTCAGCCGGGCCCCTCTCCTCAGCTGCCGGAGCAGGTCAGCGAAATCCGAAGCAGGCTCGCCGGTCACTGTCCCCACCGCTCCCTCCCTGCTCCACGGGCTTCACAGGCTCTACGGGCCAGGGCACCATGATCTTAACCAGCAATTACCCGGCAAACGCCGACAGATCAGTCATTGCCCCTGCACGCGTGTCCCGTGAAGATGGCCTTACCTGCCGGCGCACCTGCCCGGCTAAGCCCCGCGCGACCGCTGCCCCCGACAGAAGCCCTACGAGGGGACGAAAGAATGCGCTTCATCCGCAGACTGCTAGCCGTCGCCGCCGCCCTGGCCCTGGTCGCGGTGCCCGCGGGGGCCGCGCGGGCCGATCCGCCGGCCGGCGTCACCCCGCGGCCGGCCGACGTGGCGGGCGTCGGCTCCGACACGATCGGCTTCCTGCTCGACCAGCTTTCGCACGACTACAACAAGGCGCACGCGAAGTCCTCCCCGCTGCTCTACAGCTGGGACCCGGTCAACCCGGTGACCGGGCAGACCGGCGACCCGATCACGACCAAGGCCGGCTGCCCGGCGACCCCGCGCCCGGACGGCTCCTCGGCGGGCATCTCGGCGCTGGAAGCAGGCGTCACCGACCCGAATGCGCCCAAAGACTTCTGCGTCGACTACGCCGGCTCCTCGCGCGGGCCCGCGACCAGTGACCCATCGTGTTCCCCCGGCGGCATCTGCTTCATCAGCCTGGCCGGCGACGCGGTCACCTGGGCCGCCAGGGACCAGGCCAGCGGTGGCACCGACGCCCCCGCCACGCTGACCCGCACCCAGCTCAAGAACATCTACCTGTGCAAGATCACCAACTGGGACAAGGTCGGCGGGCAGAACGCCCCCATCGAGCCGTTCCTGCCGCAGGCTTCCTCGGGCACCAGGGCGTTCTGGCTGACCGCGCTCGGCGGCAGCACTCCGATCACGCCGGGTCCCTGCGTCAGCGACAACGGCAACGCGCTGCAGGACAACCAGGGCATCGACCCGGTGCTCGACAGCCCCGAGGCGATCGTCCCCTACTCCGTCGCCGACTACATTGCGCAGGTTTACCACGACGCGGCCTGTACGAACTCCTCCTGCACCGGCTCGCCGGCCTGCACCCCGGCGGCCGGGCAGAACCTGTTCGGCTGCGACGAGCACGGCGTGCTCGGCCTGCGCGAGATCGGCGGCACCAGGCCGCTGCTGCCCTGGCCGCCGCCCAGTCCGCCGTGCGCGTCGTGCGCGATCAACCCCGCGTTCTCGCACCTGTTCCAGCGCACCGTCTACGATGTGGTCCGCTACGCCTCGACCAGCGACCACATCCCCGCCTACCTCGAGCCGTTCTTCGCCGCTTCGACGGCTCCTAAGGCCGGCTACTTCTGCACCAACCCCACCGCGAAGAAAGACATCAAGGCGTACGGCTTCCTGGCCGCGGGCGCCGCCCTGATCGCGAGCTCAAGCTGCGGCACCCCTAACCACTAGGAACCTCAGCTGACCTCGACGATGCGGGCCGTCAGCAGGCGGCCCGCATCGATCGCCAGCACGCCGATCGTGCCATGCGGCTGACGGCGGCGGTCGGTGGGCGAGCCCGGATTGAACACGCGCACCCCGTCAGCCGTCTGGTCGAGCGGGATGTGCGAATGACCGAACACCACCAGCTCAGCGTCCGGGAACCTGCGACGCATCCGCCTCGTCCGCCCGGCCGCCTGGCCGCTGTCGTGCAGCATCGCCACCCTGACCCCGCCGACGTCGAACTCCGCGGCCTGCGGAGCGCCCCACGCGGCGACATCCGGGCCGTCATTGTTGCCCAGTACCGCCCGCACCGGCGCGTAGCCGGCCAGTTCGTCCAGCACGGCCGCCGTGCACACGTCGCCAGCGTGCAGGATGAGATCGGCCCGCCGCAACTGCGCCGCAACCAACGGCGGGCAGGACCGCCAGCGCCGCGGCGCATGCGTATCGGCGACGACCACCACGCGCAGCCGCCCGGCCCGCGATCGTCGCGCCTGGCTCTGCTCCCGCGCCGCGCCATTCATCGCACAGGACAGTACCCGTTGCCGCCAGACCGCCAGCCCGGCCGGGAGGGCAGGAAGATCATTATTATTCCGAACGGTTCCACCTCGACTCCGCCCCTCCCAGGTCAGACCCACTCGTCGCCCGCCCCGCCTCAGCCCCGCCCCCTGAGCTGGTACCCGGGCCCGCTAGGCCCCCCGTGAGCTTGCCCGGGGCTTAGCGCGAAGCGTTAGTAGCGCTACTAACGCTTCGGGATCATGACGGGATGCCGAGAGTGGCGGCGACGGCCGTGACCACGGCTGGGCCGGGTCGACGCGCCGCTGACCAACTCGGTCCTGCAGCCGATGCCCGCCGACCGGTCAGGCGTCGCGTCGGCGCTGCTGAACGCCTCTCGCGAGGTGGCCGGCCTGCTGGGCATCACCGTAATCGGCGCCGTGCTGCGGTCCCGCCAGAGCAGCAGGCGTCAGAGCAGGCCGAGCAGCCAGCCCGGCCCGGTCACCGAAGCGCCGGCCGATACACACCGGCTACGCAGCTCCCGGTCCGCGGTGACCACCAGCCTGCGGCCCGGCAGCGACCGCGCCTGCGCGACGATCGCGTCGTCGCCCGACCCCTGAGCGCGCACGACCGTCAGCCGAGCCGCCGGATCGAAGGCCGCCGCCTTCGCCGCCCCCTCGACGACGAGCACGACGCCCGGAAACCAGCGATCAAGGCCCGGCAGCCCCAGCGTGTCGGGAAGACCGGCGACTCCCCGTTCGGAAAATGATGAAAGCTGGTCATGCAGCCGCACCGCGGCGGCGGCGCGATCCCGCCACCAGCCATCCGGCCTGGCACCCATCACGTTCGCCGCATCCACGATGAGCCAGACCGGCGCGAGGGCCTCGCGTAGCAGCGGCCAGCGCTCGCCGAACCCGGGATGCAGCCGCAGCGACGCGACCCGGCCGGCCGCCACCCAGGCGGCCTCGGTGATCTCCGAGCTGGCCGCGCGCACTCCGAACAGCGCGTCGGCCGCGGCGACATAGGTCCGGTACGACCAGCCGCCGTGGTCGTCGAGCAGCATGCCGGTGACCTGCACCCCGCCGGGCGGCAGGCCGCACTCCTCCGCCGCCTCGCGCAGCGCGGCGGCGAGGCCGGGCTCGTCGCTGTCCCGTGCTCCGCCGGGCGGCCCCCACGTGCCGCCGTGCTGGCCCCACCGGCTGCGCCGGACCAGGAGTACCCGGGTATCGCCCGGTGCCGCGGCCGACCCGCCGCCGGCAGAGTCAGCGGTGTAGGCCAGCAGGCCGACCGCGCCGAACCGGCCCCAGTGCACGTGTCCCTGGCGGCAGCGGGACCAGCCATCTCCGTCCTGCTCGGCCACATCGGCGACGATAGCGGACCCGGCGCCGGCCGGCCGCGGGCATGACGCGCGGGATGGGGGCGGATCGCGCGGTACCGGCCGCCGTAAGCTGGGCGCATGCCCGACGCCACCCCGACTGACGCCCCCGACACCAGCGAAACCGCCGACCTTGCCGGCAGCAGCGCCGGCCTGGCCAGCATCACCGACCTCACGAGCCGGATCGGCGGCCTCTCCAAGCGGTGGACCGCACCGCTCATCCTGGAACTCGACCTGACCGAAGGTCTCGCTGAGGGCCCTCCGTCCGACCCGGTGTCCGCGCTGCTGACCATGCGCAGGTCCCGGCTGGCCGAACTGCTCGACGGCCTGCGGCGGGCCCGCACCGACGACCGGGTCAAGGCGCTCGTCGTCCGGCTCGGCGGGCGCCGGATGGGGCTCGGCCTGGTGCAGGAGCTGCGCGACGCGATCGAGGAGTTCGGCCGCAGCGGTAAGCTCACCGTGGCCTGGGCGGAGTCGTTCGGCGACTTCTCGTCGGGCAACCTGCCCTACTACCTGGCCACCGCGTTCGACCAGATCTTCCTGCAGCCATCGGGCGACCTGGGCCTGACCGGCGTCGCGGTCCAGCACGTGTTCCTGCGCTCGGCGATGGACCGGCTGGGCGTGGACTACGAGGTCGGCAAGCGGCACGAGTACAAGTCGGCGGCCGAGATGATGACCGAAGACGGGTTCACCGGCCCGTCTCGTGAGGCCAACGAGCGGCTTGCCGCCTCGATCACCGAGCAGCTCACGGCGGCCATCGCCGGCCGCCGCGGCATCGACGCGCAGCAGGCCAGGGCGCTGATCGACCGCGGCCCGTTCCTGGCCGCCGAAGCGCTCGAAGAGCGCCTGGTGGACGCGCTCGGCTACCGCGACGAGGTGTACGCCTGGGTGCGCAAGCGGGCCGGGCGGGACGCCACACTGCAGTATCTCGCCCGCTACCGGCGGTCGCACATGCTGGCCCGGCGGGTCCGCACGCTGCCCAACCCCAAGGAGCGGTACGTCGCGCTGATCCACGCGTCGGGACCGATCAGGAGCGGCCGCAGCGGCCGCGGCCCGCTATCCGGCAGCGCGATGGGCTCGGACACGATCGCGTCCGCGCTGCGCACCGCGGCCAAGGATGACAAGGTGCAGGCGATCCTGCTGCGGGTGAACAGCCCCGGCGGCTCCTACGTGGCCTCCGACACCATCTGGCGCGAGGTCGTGCGGGCCCGCGGCATCGGCAAGCCGGTGATCGCGTCGATGGGCGACGTGGCGGCGTCCGGCGGCTACTTCATCTCGATGGCCGCCGACGTCATCGTCGCCCAGCCGGGCACGCTGACCGGATCGATCGGCGTGATCTTCGCCAAGCCTGTGGTCCGCGAGCTGCTCGGCCGGGCCGGCATCAGCACCGACGCGGTCGCCGAAGGTGCGCACGCGACGATGTTCACCCCCACCCGCCCGTTCAGCGAGGAGGAGTGGGGCCGGATCAACAGCTGGCTCGACCGGATCTACGCGGACTTCACCGGCAAGGTGGCGCAGGGCCGGCGGATGACGGCCGAGCAGGTGGACGCGGTGGCGCGCGGCCGGGTGTGGACCGGCGCCGACGCGGTCGGCCACGGCCTGGTCGACGAGCTCGGCGGCCTCGAGACCGCGGCGGCGCACGCCCGCAGCCGGGCCGGTCTATCCGGCGATGCCCCGGTGCGCCTCTACCCGCGCACCGGCCCGCTGGACCGGCTGCGCCCGCCGAGCTCCAGCGAGCACGCGGCCGCCGCCCTGCCCGGCTTCGCCGAAGCCTGGGGCCCGGTGTCCGCGCTCGCGGCCCGAGCCGGCTTGCCGCCGTTCGGACCGCTCATGCTGCCGGGTAGCTGGAAGATCGAGTGACCGAACGGTACGCGGCCGGCCCCGCAGCTTTGCACGCGGCGCTCACCGGGGTCGCAGCGGGCGTCGCGCTGATGACGATCGCCGACGGCCGGGATGACATCGGGACGACGGTCAGCACGTTCTGCCCGGTATCAGAGGATCCGCCACTGGTCCTGGTCGCGCTGATGGCCGCGTCCTACCCGGCCGAGGTCGTCTTCCGGGTGGACACGTTCGCCGTGACCCTGCTCGCTGCGGAGCAGCGCATGCTGGCCGGCCGCTTCGCGGCCGCGGGGCGCCCCGGGGCTAGGCTGCTGCTCGACGGCGTGCCGCACACCCGCGGCGCGCGGTCGGGCGCGCTGATCCCCGACGGCGGCCTCGCCGCCCTCGATTGCGAGGTCGACCGGCTGATTCCGGCGGGAGATCATCTGGTCGTCATGGCCCGCGTGATGGACGTCCCTTATGTGTCGGACTCGGCCGACCCGCTGATCCGCTTCCGCGGCCGCTATCCGGCTTTGTCCCGGTGACCAGCGACCTCACTCACCGCGTCCTGTACGTCACGCGCGGCGTGTAAGACTGAGACTTATTCAAGACCGGTCTCACTATGACCTGAAGCATTGATTGATGGAGGATTTGATGACCGAGGCGGAGCAGGCTCCCCCTGGCGTGGACATCACCACGCCGAGCCCTGCGCGGCTGTACGACTACTACCTGGGCGGCACCGCCAACTACGAGGTGGACCGGATCGCCGGCGAGAAGCTCAAGGCCGCTCTGCCCGATCTGTACGACGCCGCCTGGGCGAACCGCGGCTTCCACCAGCGCGCGGCCCGCTGGATGGCGCGAGAGCAAGGCATCAGCCAGTTCATTGATGTCGGCTCCGGCCTGCCGACCCAGGGGAACACGCACGAGTCGGTGCGTCAGGTGATCCCCGGGGCGCGGGTCATGTACGTGGACCATGATCCGATGGTGCGGATGCTGTCGGCGCAACTGCTCGAGAACGTGCTGGACGCCAGCATCATCACCGCCGACATGCGCGATCCCGACGCCGTGCTGGATGATCCGGCCCTGCGGACCATGATCGACTTCAGCCAGCCGGTCGGACTGCTGATGACGGCCGTGCTGCACTTCGTGGCCGACGGGTCCGACCCGTGGGGCCTGGTGAAGCGGTATGCGAGCGCGCTGCCGGCCGGCAGCTACCTGGCGCTCTCGCACGCCACCGCCGACCGGCTGCCGCCGCGCTCGGTGCAGGCCATCTACGACACGTACAAGGGCGCTAGCGAGCAGATCTACCTGCGGACGCTCGAGGAGGTGACACGGCTCTTCGACGGGCTGGAGATCACGCTGCCCTATGAAGGCGCGGCCGAAGCCGCCGTCACCTACGTGGGCGTGTGGGGCGCTGATGACCCCGAGGCGGCCGACACCGACGGCTCGCGCGTCGTGTACTGCGGCGTCGCCCGGCGCGCGTGACCGGCCGCGACGTGAATCCCGAGCCGGCGACCGTGCCATGACCAAGCCCCCCGGCAAGCCCACCGTGGAGGAGCTTGGCGTCGACGTCCAGGCTCAGGCCTGGCAGCGTTCCGGAGCCGGCGACGGCTCCATCGAGATCGCGTTCGTTCCTCCCTCATCGGGAGGTGGCGACGAGTGGATCCTCATGCGGGTGGCCGACGACCCGGACGGCCGGGTGCTCGTCTACGACCGCAACGAATGGGAGTGTTTCCTCGACGGTGCCCAGGGCGGCGAGTTCGACGACGCAGCCCAGTAGCATCGCCCGCCGCACCGCGCGTCGTCCGGTTGCGCGCGGCTGCACCGTTGCCGGAAATACCCGCTTAACGCTACATAACGGACTTCTCGGTTAATCCGATGAATGGTCACATATGCCCACATAGCCGCGCCGCTTCGGCGCAAGCCTGTGGCCCCAATCGTGACCCGACAGTGACCATCGCAAATCGCAGAATAGCCGCGCTCTTGCCCTTCGCGAACAACAACAAACTTTGTGAATCACAACTTAGGTAGCGCTATACTGAAAGCGTCACCGTGTCAAGGAGGACCACAGATGAGTGACGACGGCTACGGCGCCACGGTGGCGAAGCGCCGGCTGTCCCGTCGACTGGCGACGCTCCGCGGGCAAAACGGGCACACGGCCAACCACGTCTGCGACATCCTGGACTGGGGCCGCGGCAAGGTCGGCCGATTCGAGGCCAACCAGTGGAAACGCCCGGAGATGAGCGACATCCGCGACCTGCTGCGGATCTACGGCGTGGAAAGCCCCGAGAAGGAAGAGATCGAGGACCTCGCCGTCCAGGCCCGGGTCCGGCCGTGGTGGCGCGACTACCCGGAGATCTTCGAGAACGAATTCCCTGGATTCGAGAACGATGCCACCCAGATCCGCGTCTTCATGCCCCTCGTCCTGCCGGCCCTGCTGCAGACGGCGGACTACATGGAAGCATTCATGCGGACCGGGCCGCGTCCGCCGGCCTGGCGGCGCCGCGCCCTGGAGAGCCGACACCGGCGGCAGGCCATCCTGGACCGGAGCGACGGAACCGCCCC
Source organism: Streptosporangiaceae bacterium (assembly GCA_036502085.1). Classification (GTDB taxonomy): domain Bacteria; phylum Actinomycetota; class Actinomycetes; order Streptosporangiales; family Streptosporangiaceae; genus PALSA-505. Next base: position 74,408 of record DASXZD010000023.1, on the reverse strand, counting down.
TCGCCTGGTCGCCGTGATCACCGAGGCGTCGCTGACCTACCGGTGGGGCACGAGAGAAGACCGGCGGGAGCAGATCGAGCATCTCGTCGAGATGAGCCGCCGGCCCAACGTCGAGTTGCGGATCCAGCGCTTCGCGGACGGGCCGCCCGCTGGGCTGCTCTCGCCCGTCAACATCTTTGACCTGCCCGATGATGAGCCCAGCATCGTCTATACCGAAACCGATTACGCGATCGAGGAGGTGAGCAAAACGGAGTCAGTCAACGCCTACGTTCAATCCTTCGTTCGCGCGGGTGACGCAGCGCTAGAGCCCGCCGACTCGACCGTCTACCTCAACCACATCGCTCAGCAACTGGAGTAGCCATGACAGACCTGTCTCAAGCCATCTGGCGGAAAGCCCGCCGCAGCCAGCACAACGGCGGCTGCGTGGAGATCGCGGCCAACCTTCCCGGCGTCATCGCCGTCCGGGATAGCAGGCGCCCCGAAGGCGGAGCGCACGTCGTGCCGCGCGCGGCGTTCGCGGCGTTCCTCTCGGACGTGAAGGCCGGCCGCTACAACATCTAGCCGATCAAGCAGTCCCCCGCAGAGAGGAGTCCCCCGGGCCGTATCCCCGGGGGACTCTTCTTTTCGCTTCGCCTGTCTCGAGGCCCGACAGATCCCCATTGGGTATTCCGCCGTATATGTGACTGTACACGGGGTTACGTCACGCTTCTATGGCCGTTACACACCGCTGGTTGCTTTATGCAGACATGCCTCTCACGTGCGTGAAGTGACCGATTGCTACGCACTTCTCACGCATCAGAAGTGACTGACCGCTGACTGTTCGCAAGATCTGGGATGACCGGCCGCCGAACATCTCGTTCATCTCGGCTGACCTGCCGGAACACTTTCCGGCCGGATAAGGGACGGCTGCCGCACGGCTTCTCACCACTCAGAAGTGACTGGTTGCTACCTCCTTCTCACTCTCCAGAAGTGTCCGACGCGACGTGTTTTCGGCGGATGCCGTTGCGCTGAAGGGCACACGACTCATAATCTGTGTTTCACAGATAAGTAACTCGTGAAGGCTGAGCATCATGTTTGCGTCGCCCGCCGTACGACCTCCGGCGGCAGACTGATGGCTGCAGTCCTGGCCGGGACCACCGCGCTAAGCGGACCCGCAAGCGTCAAGGCCAGCGGCTGCCGAGCCTGGCCGCTGCCCCTCGATGGCACCTGCGCGGGCGTGGCGAGACGGCTGCTCCGTGAGTCGGTTGCCGACCTGGGGCTGTCCGGCGACATGATTCACGACGGCATCACGATGGTCAGCGAGCTCGCCGCCAACACCCTGCACGCCCAGAACAACATCGAATTCGACGGCAGCAGGCAGCGGCCGATCACCGGGTCCCCCGAGCTGTGGTCCTACGTCCGCAGCTGCCCGGCCGGGTACGAGGTGGTCTGCAAGGTCTTCGACTCCCAGCGCGGCTGGAAGTCCGGCGCACCGCCGGACCCCGCCCGGGTGAACCTGGAGTCGGTTAACGGCCGCGGCCTGCGGGTCGTGTCCGAGCTGTCGACCGGACGGTGGGGCCATCACCTGACCCGCGCCCGGCTGGGCCGGTGGAAGGTCCAGGGCAAGGTGGTCTGGTTCGCTCTTCCTGTTTCGGCGGCGCGCGCTAAGGCCCGCCTGGCCGGTCAGCAGATCAGCTCGTGTGAGACCGCGAAGGAACTCGAAGGGCTCCTGGTCGATCGCGGAATCGGGCGCAGGCTGGTGCGTTCGGAGGAGCTCGTCGCGGACATCGCGGTGCTGTCCGTCCGGTACGACCTGACCGTATGGTGCCGCAACGGCGCGGCCTCCTGGACCGTCGCGGGCGGTAAGTACGAGCGCCGCGGCTTCGGCGACCTGGTTGAGGTCTCCGAGCAGATCGTCCGGATCCATGAGGAGCTCGACCACCCCGACAGCGGTCTCGGCGGGGCCGCGGACCTGGCTGCCTCGCCGCCACCGTCACCGCCAACCTCGGCCTGACGTCCGGCGCTCGCGTAAGCCCCGCCGCGGCGCGATCGCCGGGCTGTACCGGGGGGAATCGGCGCGGCCGCAAGCGGATCCGGTTGTGACCGTCTAGCGTGACGGCGGGCGAGTCCAGCGCCGCAGCGTTCGGAAAAATCGACTTTTAATCTAGGTTACCCGCGACGAGCTGACCTCGCCGCCAGACAGCGGCCACCAGCGGGACGCCGGGGCGATAGGCCAGGTACGCATGCGACGGGGCGTCCAGCAGGACGACATCCGCGCGGGCGCCGAGGTTCAGGTGCCCGACGTCGGTCCTGCGCAGCGCGCGGGCGCCGCCGGCCGTGGCCGCCCAGACCGCCTCCCGGGTGGTCATCCGCATTTCCCTGACCGCGAGCGCGACGCACAGCGACATGCTGGAAGTGAAGCAGGAGCCCGGATTGCAGTCGGTGGCGAGCGCCAGCGTGACCCCCGCGCCGAGCAGCGTCCTGGCGTCCGGATACGGCTGCCGGGTAGAGAACTCGACGCCGGGCAGCAGCGTGGCGACCGTCTGCGACCCGGCCAGCGCGGCCACGTCGTCGCTGGTCAGGTGCGTGCAATGATCGGCTGAGGCGGCGTTGGCCCGCACGGCGACCTGCACGCCAGGGCCCGGGCCGAGCTGATTGGCGTGCACGCGCGGGATGAGGCCGCGGGCACTTCCCGCGGCGAGCACGGCCGCCGCCTCGTCCGCGCCGAACGCTCCCTGCTCGCAGAACACGTCCACCCACTTGGCGTGCGGGGCGCAGGCGTCGAGCATCTCGCCGCAGACCAAGGCGACGTAACTTTCGGTGTCACCGTCGAATTCCGGCGGCACGACGTGCGCGCCCAGGTACGTGACCTCCGGGGTGACCTCGGCGGCGAGCCTGAGGCTGCGGGCTTCGTCCTTCGCCGTGAGCCCGTAGCCGGACTTGCACTCGAACGTGGTGATCCCCTGCCGGAGCATCTCGGCGACCAGGCGGCGGAGGCCCCCGCGCAGCTCGGGATCGGTGGCGCTCCTGGTCGCGGCCACCGTGGACCTGATGCCTCCGGCCCGGTAGGGAGCGCCGGCCATGCGCGCGGCAAACTCGGCCCCGCGCTCGCCCGCGAAGACCAGGTGAGCGTGCGAGTCCACGAACCCCGGCAGCACCGCCCGCCCGCGGGCATCGACGATCTCGTCGGCGGCCGGGGCGCGGGACGCCGGCCCGGCCCACGCGACGACCCCTTGGTCTAGCACGAGAGCCGCGTTGGTCATGAGCCCGGTGCCTGTGTCTGCTGCGGCTGCTGCTGGCGGGGGCGCTGCGTCTGGGGGCGGCGCGTCTGGGGGCGGCGCGTTCGTGATGAGCTCGCCGATGTTCGTGATCAGCGTGCTCATGAGGCCCTTCCCGCGCGTTCGGCCCGGTTCGCGCGTCCTGGCCGCCTTCGCCTGTCCACCCTTAGATCATTTCTGGTGCGCAGGGATCGCGCCAGCCGGCCTCGCCGTGTCCTGGCTCCGATGCGCGAGTGTTACTTCGCGCCCGTCGCCGCCCCCATCGCCGTAGGCGTGCCTTCCGGGCTCGCCGTGGGCACGCCTCCCCGGCTCGCTGCCCGACACATCTCCTCTCACCCTCAGCGGCCCTAACGGTCACGGTTGAGCCTGCTCCATCAGTATTTCCAGAACTGTATCGCTATTTTGTCAGACCCCCCAACTAGTCTTCAATTACTAGTTCGATCACTCATCTTGACAGCGGCACTCGCCGTTGTCCAGGCCATCGAGAGGAGGGCAGTAGCCAGTGACCGTCGCCGCGCCGCTATGGCAGGTCCCGGAGCCTACCGGGGCCGGGCTCGGCGTGCGGCTGGCGGGCGCTCGCGCGGCGGTGTCGGGCCTGGCTACCGTGGCGGACGGACTGGCCGACCTGGCCGACGACGACGTTCTGGCCGTGATGGGTGAGCTCACCTCCATGACCGCACAGATCGACGGGCTGCGGGTACTGACCGCGACCGCCGTTCGCGACCGGGACCTGGTCCGGCGGCAGGGCGCGCGGAACCTGGCCGGCTGGTTGCGATCCGACCCGCGAACCGTCGACGACGCCTGGAAGCTCGCTCAGCTTGCCTCGTCAGCCCGCCGCCTGCCCAGGCTGCTGGCCCTGCTCCGGGCCGGCCAGATCAGCCTGGCGCAGGCCGGCGCCGCCTGCTGGCAGGTATCCCACCTGCCCGACGTCCCGACCAGACCCGAGGAAGCGCAAGATCCCGGCGGCCCTGACCTCGGTGCTCCCGGCCCTGGCGGCCCTGGCGGCCCTGGCGGCCCTGGCGGCCCTGGCGGCCCTGGCGACCCTGGCGACCCTGGCGACCCTGGCGACCCTGGCGACCCTGGCGACCCTGGCGACCCTGGCGACCCTGGCGACGGCCACGATATCGGCTCCGGTGACCCTGGTCCCGGCGACGCCTCGCGCGATCGCGACGGCAGCCCCGACGACCTTCGTGACTTCGGCCCTGGCGCGTCTGGCGACGGTTCCAGCGACGGCGCTCGCGATCGCGGTGATGGCCCCGGCGGTCTTGGCGATCGTCTCCCCGCCCCCAGCGACCCTGGCGGCGGGGAGGCGGCGCGGGACTGGTCGACCGATCCCGATGAGGCGTGGGCTGGGTTGTGGCGGGCCGGTGACGTGACCGCTGCCGCTGACGAACTGTTCTCCCGGTTCCTGCCCTCGCTGGATCCCGATCAGGTCCGCGCCATGGGAGCTCACCTGCGGGAGGCCGCCGACGCGCAGGAGCGAGCCGGCGCAGAGTACGACGACTACGCCAAACGCCGGCTGCGAATCTCCCGCACCCTGGGCGACGCGGCGGAGATCACCGGCCGGCTGCACGCCGAGGCCGCCGAGCAGGTACTGGCCGCGTTCGAGGAGCTCGGGGCCAAGGTCAGCCCGGATGACGACCGGACCAAAGTCCAGCGCTGGGCCGACGTGCTCGCCAGCCTGGCCGCCGGCACCGTATCTCCCGCCCAGCCCGCCGAATCAGCCGATGACCAGCCAGGCCCAGACGAAGAGCATCTGCACGGACACCAGGCCCCCGATAGCCAGCATGCCCCGGACAGCCGGCAAGCCCCAGACGGCCGGCAAGAGCGAGGCAAGCATCAGCAGCAGGGCGAGCATCGGGACTCCAGTCCCGCGGAGCCGCCGAAGGCGGTCCCGCCCGGGTTCCGCAGGCCACGGATGATCATCACGATGCCGCTATCCGCACAGCTTGGCCGACCGCTGAGTCCGGGCGGGATCCTCGGTTCTGGCGCTGCCATCACGGGCCACGCGGCTCGCAGGCTCGCTTGCGATGCCGAGATCGTCCGGATCGTCACGGCATCCCCGCCCTCGTCGGTCTCCTCCGTATGCGCTTGCGGCCACAGCCCAGGCAACGGGCGGTGCACTGGCGACGGTCAGATTGGGCGGAATGACGGACAAGTCAGCCAGGGCCTGGACACGACGGCCCGGCTGACCGAGCTGCTCGCCGACGCGCTCGCCGCCCTGCCGCGCCCCCTCGGCGGCCCGTCGGCCATCCTCGATGCCGGGCGCAAGCATCCCGGCTGGACCCCGCGCCAGCGCGACGCGCTGCACGCCCAGTACGGCGGCCATTGTGGCTACCCCCGCTGCCGCGGGCCGATCGACGTCATCCACCACGTCATCCACTGGACCGAAGGCGGCCCGACCGCCGTCTGGAACGGCCTGCCACTATGTCGGTATCACCACTGGCTCGTACACGAAGGCGGCTGGCGGCTGCGTAAACATCCAGACGGCAGCGTTACGGTCTTCCCGCCGCCATCCGGCTGGCGGCCGGGCACCATCTACCGCCGGGGCAAACCCATCCGTCCCGGTTAGTCCTCCCATCGTGGCCGCGGGCCGCCAGTACCAAGACCTGTGCCTGCCTTCGGTCTCGCGCGGCGATGAGTTATCCGGCCAGGCTGAGTCCAGCCTGGCCGGGTACCGGTACCGACGAACAGGAGGCAACCTGAGCAGCGACCAGCAATTCCTAGGTGCGCATAGGCGGTTGCGCCCTTCGCGAGGGTCACGGTGTGTGCGGCGGGCCAGGGGCCGGATCAGTCCAGAACCGCCTTCACCGCGGCCGACAGGGCCGCGGGGACGTCATCGACCAGCAGGTGCCGCCCGTCGCGGACCACGTCCCGCCCGCTGGCCACGACGCTGCGGACGTCGGCGGCCGTCGCCCCGAACATCACCGCCTCGAGCACCGTGCCCTCGCCTGCGCCCGCCATCGCCCCCGCCAGCCGGGGCGTGTCAAGCGCGACCGTCACCAGGTCGGCCAGCGCCCCCGGCACGAGCTCGCCGGCGTCGGGCCAGCCGAGGCAGGCGTGCCCGGCCACGGTAGCCGCCTGGGCCAACTCGTCGGAGCTGAAGTGACCGCGCTGCTGGGTGGCGAGCCGCTGGGTCAGCTCGATGCCGCGAGCCTCCTCGAACAGGTCCACCCGGGCCTGGCTGTCGCTCCCGACCGACAGCGGGCTGCCCGCCGTGGCCAGGGCGCGGGCCGGCCCGATCCCGTCCGCGAGGTCCGCTTCGGTGGTCGGACAGAAGCACGCGCAGGTCCGGCTGCCGCCGAGCAGCTCGATGTCACGCTCGGTCAGGTGCGTGGCGTGCACCACGGTGCTGCGCGGGCCGAGCGCGTCCGCGCGGTCGAGCAGCCCGGCCGGGGTGACGCCGTAGGCGGCCAGGCACGCTTCGTTCTCCGCGCGCTGCTCGGACAGGTGGGCGTGCAGCGGCGAGCCGTAGCGGCGGGTCCACGCGACGACCTCGTGCATCTGCTCCGGCGGCACCGCGCGCACCGAGTGGATCGCCGCCCCGGCGCGGGCGTGCGGCGCGAGCACCCCGCGGGCGTCCGGGCCGAGCGCGTCCACCCGCGCCGCCCACCGCGAAGCGTCGCCGTCGCCGAACCGCTGCTGCGGACCGGCCAGCGGCTGCGAACTCCCGGCTGCCGACAGCCCGCCGGCCAGGTAACACGCGTCCAGCAGCGTGATCCTTATCCCGGCCTCGGCCGCCGCCGCCAGCATGGCCCGGCCCATCACGTTCGGGTCGGCGTACGGCGCGCCGCCCGGCCCGTGATGCAGGTAGTGGAACTCCCCCACGCAGGTGATCCCGGCCAGCGCCATCTCGGCGTAGGCCGCGCGGGCCAGCGCCAGGTAGCTGTCGGGGTCGAGCCGGGCCGCGACCTGGTACATCCGCTCCCGCCAGGTCCAGAACGTCCCGCGCTCCGCCTGGGTGATCCCGCGTAGCGCGCGGTGGAACGCGTGGGAATGCGCGTTCGCCAGCCCGGGCAGGGTAAGTCCCTGTAGCCGAACGGTTCCATCTGCCGACGGCCGCGGAACGCCGGCCCGCACCGTGGCGAACCTGTCCCCCGACGCTTCGATGAGCACGTCACGCCGGACCCCTTGCCCCGGCAGCCAGGCGAGCTCCGCGTGCCATCGCCGTACATCAGGCGCCGCCGTGGCGGGGCCAGACGACGGGCTGCGTTCTGCCGGGCCGGTCATCGGCAGGCCAGGTCCTCAAGCACGGCGGCCAGCGCGGTGACGCCGGCCTCGCAGTCGGCGAGGTCGGCGTGCTCGCCGGGCGCGTGCGAGATGCCGGTCGGATTGCGCACGAAGAGCATCGCGGTCGGCACCCTGGCCGCCAGCACGCCTGCGTCGTGGCCGGCGCCGGTGGGCAGCACCGGAGCGTCGATGCCGGCCGCAGCGAGCACGCCGGCCACCCGGTCCCGCAGGGCCAGGTCGAAGCCGACCGGCGGCGTGACGGACTCGTTCGTGACGCTGAGCTCGACGCCGTGCTCGCGGGCGGCCTGCCCGGCCGCCGCGGTGATGTCGCCGACGGTCCGGTCCAGGCCGGCCTGATCGGGAGCGCGGGCGTCAAGCCAGGCGCGGACCGACGAGGAGATGCCGTTGACGCCGCCGGGCTCGGCCCTGACCTTGCCGAACGTCGCCAGCGTGCCCAGGCTGTCCGCGCACCGCCGGGCGGCGATCACGGTCGCGGCGAACGGCAGCATCGGGTCGTGCCGGTCGGCCAGCCGGGCCGTCCCGGCGTGATCGGCGCGGCCCGCGAAGTCGAACCGCCAGCGGCCGTGCGGCCAGATGCCTTCGGCGATGCCGATCGCGGCGTTCGCTCCGAGCAGCGGCTCGGCCAGCGCGCGGCCCTGCTCGACGTGCAGTTCGACGAACGCGCCGATGCTGGCCAGCAGTTCGTCATCCGGGCCGACCAGGGCCGGGTCGTACCCGGCGGCGGTCATGGCCTCGGCCAGGCTCACCCCGTCGCCGTCCCGCAGGGCTAGGGCCCGAGCCGGGGTCACCACGCCGGTGAGCAGGCGGCTGCCCAGGCAGGCGAGGCCGAACCTGGCCCCCTCTTCCTCGCAGAATGCGCCGACCGCGATCGGCCGGACCGGAACGCAGCCGCGGGCGCGGAGCAGGTCGATCGCGGCGAAGCCGGAGGCGACGCCAAGCGGCCCGTCGAACGCCCCGCCGTCGGGCACCGAGTCCAGGTGACTGCCGGTCACGATCGCACCATCCCAGGGACCCAGACGCGGGGCCGACGAGGCTACCGTGTTCTCTGAGGCGGATGAGGTTTGAGTGGAAGAAGTTGCGGGTGGGGTTTTGATGGAAGAAGTTGGCGGATGCCACCAGGCGTACAGGTTGGTGTTGCGGTCGGTGGTGACGGGCAGGCCGCGCTCGGCGGCGGCGGCGCGGAACCAGGCACGGCAGGCCAGTTCGGCTTCGCTGAACGAGTAGCGCCGGTAACCGCCGGTCCGCTCGTCCCGCCCGATCGGAAGCAGCGCCTCCCAGAGCCGGGTGAAGCTCATGAGCCAGAGGTGCCCATCGGGATCTTCACGCCGCGCTCGGTGGCGACCTCGGCCGCGCGCTCGTAGCCCGCGTCGGTGTGCCTGATCACGCCCATGCCCGGGTCGTTGGTCAGTACCCGCTCCAGCTTGCGGCCGGCCAGCTCGGAGCCGTCGGCGACGCAGACCTGGCCGGCGTGCAGCGACCGGCCGATGCCGACGCCGCCGCCGTGGTGCACGCTCACCCAGGATGCGCCGGACGAGACGTTGAGCAGGGCGTTCAGTATGGGCCAGTCGCCGATCGCGTCCGAGCCGTCGGCCATCGCCTCGGTCTCCCGGTACGGCGAGGCGACCGAGCCGCAGTCCAGGTGATCACGGCCGAGCGCGATCGGCGCGGCGACCTCGCCGCGTGCGACGAGATCGTTGAAGGCCATCCCGGCCCGGTGCCGCTCGCCGTAGCCGAGCCAGCAGATCCGGGCCGGCAGGCCCTGGAAGTGCACCTTCTCGCCGGCCAGCCGGATCCACCTGGCCAGCGGCTCGTTCTCGGGGAACAGGTCGAGTATCGCCGCGTCGGTGACCGCGATGTCTTTCGGGTCGCCGGACAGCGCGGCCCAGCGGAACGGGCCCTTGCCCTCGCAGAACAGCGGCCTGATGTAGGCGGGGACGAAGCCGGGGAAGTCGAAGGCGCGCTGGTAGCCGGCCAGTTCCGCTTCGCCGCGGATCGAGTTGCCGTAGTCGAACACCTCGGCGCCGGCGTCCAGGAAGCCGACCATCGCCTCGACGTGGGCCGCCATCGACTCGCGGGCTCGCCGGGTGAAGCCGGCCGGATCTTCGGCGCGCAGCGCGCCCATGTCTTCGAGCGCGACGCCGCGCGGCAGGTAGCTCAGCGGGTCATGCGCCGAAGTCTGGTCGGTGACGATGTCGATGGGCGCGCCCATCGTGAGCACGGCGGGGAACACGTCGGCGGCGTTGCCCAGCACGCCGATCGACAGCGGCGTGCCGGCGTCGCGGGCGGCGACCGCCCGGCGGATCGCGTCGTCCACGCTGTCGGCGGCCTCGTCCAGGTAGCCGTGCTCGATCCGGCGGGCGATGCTGGCCGGGTCGCAGTCCACGCAGATGGCCACGCCGCCGTTCATGGTCACGGCCAGCGGCTGCGCGCCGCCCATGCCGCCGAGGCCGGCGGTCAGCGTGATCGTGCCGGCCAGCGTGCCGCCGAACCGCTTCACCGCGACCGCGGCGAACGTCTCGTAGGTGCCCTGCAGGATGCCCTGGGTGCCGATGTAGATCCACGAGCCGGCCGTCATCTGGCCGTACATGGTCAGGCCCAGGCTCTCCAGCCGCCGGAACTCCTCCCAGGTGGCCCACTGCGGCACGAGCATCGAGTTGGCGATCAGCACCCGCGGTGCCCACTCGTGCGTACGGAACACGCCGACCGGCTTGCCCGACTGGACCAGCAGGGTCTCGTCGTCGTCCAGGTTGGTCAGCGACGCGACGATCGCGTCGTAGGCGTCCCAGCTGCGCGCGGCGCGGCCCGAGCCGCCGTACACGACCAGCTGGTCCGGATGCTCGGCCACCTCAGGGTCGAGGTTGTTCATCAGCATCCGCATAGCCGCTTCCTGCGGCCAGCTCTTGCAGGTCAGGGACGGTCCGCGGGGGGCGCGAACCGGCCGGGGCCCGGCCCCGCGACGACCCGCGCTGGCCTGCCCTGCCCCGGCACGCGCTGAACTAGCATGCTCTGAACCAGCACCGTGCTCTGCGGTCATGCGGCGCTCCCTGAACCTCGTCGGCCAGCCTGCTGAGCCAGCTTAGCCAGCCGACCCGCGCCGTCACCCGTTGAGGTTCTGGATCTCCGCGACGCTCACGGTCCTGGTCCCGCCCACCGTGATCGGGGCAAACGGCCCGGTTCCCGGCGGGGGGGCAATATCCCAGGTCAGGCTGCCCTGGATCGTGGCCGCCTTGCTCGGCGCGGTGAAGACGACACCGCAGTCAGGTATGACGCCCGGCCCCGAGTTCGCCGGGGCGTGGCCAATGGGGTACTTAGACCCGCTCGCCGTACAGCCCGACGAGTAGGCCGCCGGCTGGCTGGCGGAGACGCTGAGCTGCCCCGGGGTGGCGATGAGCGTGGCCGAGTTGCCGCCGCTGGACGCAGTGATGGTGAGTCTGGCCGGCATGTTGCCCCCGCCCGCTGCCGTGGCCCAGACGTAGGTCGGCAGGCTCACGAAGTTCTTGGCGGCCGGGTTGACCACCAGATGGGGGGTCGGAACCTTGAGGTGGTCGTAGGCGTAAGCGGCCAGCGTGGACATGGGGATAGGAGGTGCCTGGGGGGCGGTGCCGGGGGGGACCCATTCGAGCAGCGGCAGCTTGGCGCCGCACGCGAAGCCGGCCGCCGTGCCGTACATCTCCGGCACGTACCACTCGCCGGGCGAGTTCTTCTCCTGCTTGATCTGCGCGATCCACTGCGCGTAGCCGGCCCAGGAGTTCTGGCCGCTGGGGCCTACCTGCTGGTTCTTGCTCGCCTCATAAAGTGCGTACATCTCGGGGCCGCTGATCAGCGGGGTCATCCAGCACGGCGGCGCCGGGACAGCCACGTTGGCGAAGCCGGTGGGGGCCATCGTGTAGTCGCCGCTCAGGTGGATGTACTGGCTCTCCATCGAGACCCAGCAGCTCTGTCCCGTGCAGCCCGCGCCGCCCCCGCCGCCCGGCGCGTCCGCGAGGGCAGGCGCGGCCGCCAGCGTGGCGGCCAGCAGGCCGGATGAGACGGCAGCCGTCATGGTGAACAGGAACCGGGCGGCACGACGGTGACTCATGATTTGCACTCCCGGGCTTGACCGTTCGGGTAGTAGGTGACAAGTGTGCCGACCACCTGCCATGCGCCCTGCTTGCTCTTCGCCAGCATGTCGCTCTCCAGGTAGTACTGGTGATCCGCCGAGTAGCCCTTGGGCACCACGCGGCCGGTGCGGATGTCGGTGTGGTGCAGCTGGGACTCGTCCACGCAGTAGCTGACCTGCTGCTCGCCGTTGAGGCCGGGGGCTGGCTGCACGGTCGTGTCGAAGTACTTCGTCACGCCGGAGTAGCCGCGGTGCTCGTTCACCTGCTGAGTGATGTCGCCGGCCACACTGAGCTGGACGCTCTTCTCGCCGGTGTATGACGCGTACGCGTCGCTCTTGCCGCCGGTGTAGACCGCGTAGTAGTAGGCGAGGACGAACTTGCGGTCCGCGGTGACGATTGCGTACTGCGCCGGATCCGCGGGCAGCGGGTCGAACTCGAAGGTGACCTTGCCGGGGAACGGCACCGGCCCGGACGGGGTCGAGGCGGGCGGGCTATCGGCGGCCACGCTGTTCCCCTCGGGGTGGAACGTGCCGGGCGACTGGGAGCCGCAGGCCGCGCATAGCGCGATGAGCAGGACAAACGGCGTTGCGAGCAGAAGACTCACGCTACGCGGTCGCATCCTTCTCCCGGGGCATCTGGACACCTTTAGCCGAGCTTGGTGTCAGGCGTGAATAAAGTAACGAAGGTCGACTACGGCTCGCAATCAATGTTACCTACCCGAGATCGACTCCGCCGGGCGAACTACACCGGGTGGCCGCCCGCACCTGCAGCCGCAGGCGCGGGCGGCCAGGACCGGATCAACAGCAGCGATCGGTTAGCCCAGGCCCTCTTGCGAGACGAACCCGGATGCGACCTGCGTGTAGCTCGCGTGGTCCACGACCAGAGCGTTGTCCATCTGCAGCAGGGCGGCCGTGGTCAGCTTGGCCGAGATCGCGTTCAGGATGCTCACGATCTTCGCGTTGACGCCCTTCTTGTAGACCAGCGGGATGACGTTCTGCGCGGCGAAGTTGTTCTTCGGGTCGGTGAGCACCACGAGGTGGTCGGAGAGGATCTGCGGCGAGGTGGTGAACACGTCGGCGGCCTGCACCTTGCCGTTGGTCAGGTCGGTGAACGTGACCGTGCTCGACTCGTCGGTCGGCTGGAAGGCCTTGAAATGCAGCCCGTAGTTCTTGATCAGCCCGGGGATGCCGTCGGCGCGGGTCTTGAGCTCCGGCGGCCCGCCGAAGATCATGCTGCCGGCGAAGGGCTTCAGGTCGGTGATCGACTTCAGGTGATCCCTCGTGGCGGTCGCCTGGGTGACCGTGACCGAGTCCGAGTCGATGGCCGTGGACGGGTTGAGTATCTCCAGCGAGCTGGGCAGCCCGGCGGTCAGCGCGGCGTCCACGTCGGCGGTGCTCGCCGCCGTGCTGGTCTTGTCCACCGAGGTGGTCAGCAGTGCGCCGTTGTACTCGGGAATGATCGTGACCGTGCCCTTTTCGATCTGCGGGTAGTAGACCTCGCGGGCGCCGATGTTGAACTTGGTGCTGACCTTGATCCCGTGGTCCTGCAGGGCGGTGGCGTAGATCTGAGCCAGCAGCTCATCCTCGGGGAAGTTGGCCGAGCCGATGACCACCTTGCCGGTGGCGCTGCCGGACAGCGGGTTAGACGACTTGCCACCGCCGCCGCTGCTGCCGCAGGCGGCGAGGGTCAGGCCGACCGCGGCGGCGACGCCGATGGCCGCATAGGTCCGCGATCTGGCCGGGGCGATCCCCAGGATGGGAATCCTGTGCGTGGTTATGCGGTGCATGGTGCACTTTCCTTCCGTGACACATCCATGGCATTCACAAGCGATCAAGACTGCCGGGCCTGCTGGCGCAGGCCGGCCGGGACGATGAGGCGGGACAGGCCGGTGAAGGCGAACTGGCAGATCAGGGCGAGCAGGACCACGCAGACGGCACCCCCCGCGACCAGCCCGTAGTCGTTGCTGGCCAGTCCGTCGATGATGTAGCGGCCGAAACCGCCCAGGCTGATGTAGGCGGCGATGGTCGCGGTCGCGACCACCTGGATCGTGGCCGTGCGCAAGCCGAGCAGGATCAACGGCAGCGCCACGGGCACCTCCACCCTGGACAGAACCTGCCAGGGGGTCATGCCCATTCCGGCGGCCGCGTCCTTGAGGTCAGGATCGACGCCGAGCACCCCCTCGTACGAGGTCACCAGGATCGGCGGGATGGCCAGCGCGACCAGCGGGATCAGCCAGGCCCAGGGGGCACCGCCGGTCCTGATGAAGGCGAGCACCAGCAGGCCGAGGGTGGGCAGCGACCGCCAGATGTTGGCCAGGCTGACCACGGCCAGCCCGCCCCGGCCAGCGTGCCCGATGGCCACGCCGGCCGGCAGCGCGATGGCCGAGGCGATGGCCATCGCCAGCGCGGTGTACTCCACGTGCTCGATGAACCGGGCCGGGATCCCGTTAGAGCCGTGCCAGTGACTGGACATTGCGAGCCAGTGCCAGGCGAAGACGAAGAAGCTCATCTCAGATGCCTCCTGGCCCGGGCCGGACCCGCAACTCGGCCCGCACGGTGGCCCGCCGGGTGGTGGCCGTGGCCGCGGCGCCGCGCTGCCACGGCGTCAGCCACCTGCGGGCCAGCACCAGGACGGTGTCGGTGACCAGCGCGAGGGCGACGATGAGCACGATGCCCACGACGATCTCGGTGGGGAAGTCGCGCTGCTCGCCGTCGATGAACAGGTACCCGAGGCCGCCGGTGCCGATCAGCTGACCCACGCTGACCAGGCTGATGCTCGACACGCACGCGATCCGCAGGCCCGCGATCACGATCGGGGTCGCGATCGGAAGCTCGACGGTGGCCAGCCGCCGCCAGGTGCCGAAGCCCATCGCGACCGCGGCCTGCCGGACCGGTTCGGGCACCGAGCGGAGCCCGTCCACCACGCTGGGGAACAGCACGGCCAGCGAGTAGATGACGAGCGGGATCATCACCGTGGTGTCGGTCAGGCCGGTGTAGTCGATCAGCACGACGAACAGCGCCAGGGCGGGCAGCGCGTACAGCACGCTGGTGACCGTCAGCACCGGCGGGTACAGCCAGCCCCAGCGGGCGCTGACGATCCCGAGCGGCAGCGAGATGAGCAGGCCGATCAGCACCGGCACCAGCGCCAGATAGGCGTTCTGGCCGGTGAGGTGGCCCAGCATGCTGGCGTTGCTCAAGGCCCAGCTCATGACGACAGCACCGTCTCCTGGCCGGGCTGACCGGACTGGCGGGGCTGGTCGGACTGGCGGGGCTGGTCGGACTCGTCGGCGCGCTGGATGGCGGCGCGCAGCCGGTCATACGAGGTCACGCCGACCACCCGGCCGGCCTCGTCCACCCCGACGGCCTGGCCGGTCGGGGAGAGCACGGTGGCGTCGAGCGCGGCCCGCAGCGAGTCGGTGTCGGCCCGGAACGTGTGGCCGTACCGCTTCAGCCCGGCCCCGGCGAGGGTCGCGTCGCCCGGCATGGACTCGAGGCTTCCCGTAGCGATCCACCCCTGCGGCAGCCGTTCGGAATCAATCACGAGAATCCATTGCGCGCCGGCCTCACGGGCCTTCGCCAGCGCGGCGGCGGCCTGGGTGTCCGCCCGGACCACCGTGTCCGTCTCCAGATCGAGCGCGTCCGCGGCCAGGAACGACAGTCGCCGGATGCCGCGGTCGAAGCCGAGGAAGTCCTCCACGTAGTCGTCGATGGGCGCGGCGAGCAGCCGCTGCGGCGTGTCCACCTGGACGAGCTTGCCGCCGGGCCGGAAGATCGCCACCTGGTCGCCGACCTTGATCGCCTCCTCGATGTCGTGCGTGACCAGGACCACGGTCTTGTGCAGTTCGCCCTGCAGCCGCAGCAGCTCATCTTGCAGCGAGGCTCTGACAATCGGGTCGACGGCGCTGAACGGCTCGTCCATCAGCAGCACCGGCGGGTCCGCGGCGAGCGCCCTGGCCACGCCGACTCGCTGCTGCTGGCCGCCGGACAGCTGGTGCGGGTACCGGCGCGCCATCTGCGCGTCCAGGCCGACCAGGTCCATCAGCTCGCGGGCGCGCTCGCGGGCCTTCGGCTTCGACCAGCCGGTCAGCAGCGGCACCGTGGCGATGTTGTCCTCGATGGTGCGGTGCGGGAACAGGCCCGCCTGCTGGATGACGTAGCCGATGCCGCGGCGCAGCATGGCCGGGTTGGACTGCTGGATGTCCTTGCCGTCGAGCAGGATCCGGCCGCCGGACGGGTCGATCATCCGGTTGATCATGCGCAGCGAGGTGGTCTTCCCGCACCCGCTGGGGCCGACGAGCACCATGGTCTGGCCGGCCGGGACTTCGAGATACAGCTCGTCCACCGCGACCGTGCCGCCGGGATACCGCTTCGTCACGCTGTCGAAGGTGATCAAAGCGTGACCTTTCTCGTCTTTGCCGGCTGACGATACAGGATATAGGCGGACATGTGCCCGTTCACGTTCCCTGGATATCCCCGGCGAAGCCTGGTTTCATGATCTGCGTCAGGGCGCCGGAGCCGCGCTCTCGGGCCGCCCCCGCCTTCCACCCGGGCGCCATGCATGATCCGGCCAATGTTTGTGAAGTATCCGTTGCGTGTCAAGGCCACGACGGTGTGAATACGAAGTTGTTACGGGAGAGTTGGAGGGGTTTGTGCCTGACCTGCCGTCGGCCGGCCCGGTCTTGATCGATGGCACCGTGATGACCTGCGGGCAGCTGCGCCGGATCGCCCGGGACGCCGCGGCCGTGACCGTGGATCCGGCCGGATTCGAGCGCGCCAGGCTGAGCTGTGAGGCGGTACGGCGGATGGCCGCCTCCAGGCCGGTGTACGGCCGGACCACCGGCGTGGGGGCCAACCGCGCGCTGGCCGCCGACGACGCCGGCCACGGGCTGCGGCTGCTGCGCAGCCACGCCGGCGGGGCCGGGCCGATGCTCGGCCCCGCGCTGTCCCGCGCCATGCTCGCGGTGCGGCTCAACCAGCTCGCCCGGGGCGGCTCCGGGGTGGACCCCGCGCTACTCGACGTGCTCGCCCGTGCGCTCAACCTCGGCCTCAGCCCGCAGGTCAGGATGGTCGGGGCGATCGGCACCGGGGATCTGACCGCGTTGGCCTCCACCGCCCTGTGCATCCTGGGCGAACGGCCCTGGCGAGGCGGGACGCTGCCGGCCATGCGGATCGATCCGGCCGACGCGCTGGCGTTCATCAGCAGCAGCGCGGCGACGATCGGCGAGGCCGCGCTCGGCTGCGCCGACCTGACGGAGCTGCTGGCCGCCTCTTCGGTAGTGGCGACGCTGTCCTTTCTGGCGGTCGATGGCGCGGTCGAGGCGTACGCGGCGGCCGTGCACGAGGCCAGGCCGCATCCGGGCCAGCGGGCGGTCGCGGCCAGGATGCGCGAGCTGCTGGCCGGTCAGGACGTCTCGCCGGGCCGGATCCAGGATCCGTACGGCTACCGTGCGCTGCCGCAGGTGCATGGGGCCGCCGTCGACGCGGCGGCGGCGCTGGATGCGGTGCTCTCAGTCGAGCTGAACGCAGCCGCCGAGAACCCGCTGGTGGATGTGGCCGCGGGCGGAGTGTTCCACAACGGCAACTTCTACACCGCGCACCTGGGTCTCGCGCTCGACGCGACCAGGGCGGCGCTGTTCCAGACCGCGGCGCTGTCCGCCGCGCGGCTCGGCACCCTAGTCGAGCCGGCCTTCACCGGGCTGCGGGCATTTCTGGCCGACGAGGCGCCCGCCAGCTCCGGCGTGATGGCGCTGGAGTACGTGGCGCATTCGGCGCTGGCCGACATCAGGCGGCTCGCGGCGCCCGCCGCGCTGGGCACCGCGGTGCTCTCGCGCGGGCTGGAGGAGCAGGCTAACTTCTCCACCCAGGCGGCGCGGGCCGGCACCGACTGCGTGGCGGCGTACCGCATCGTGCTCGGCTGCGAGCTGGTCGCGGCAATCCGCGCGCTACGGCTGCGCGGGCAGCGGCCGGCGCCCGGTCCGCTGCGGCAGGCCTGCGATCTGGCCGCGGGCACCCTGGACGGCGGCGTCGAGGACCGTCCTCTCGACGGGGACGTCGAGGCGGCCGACGGGCTGCTGGTCGCGTTCGCCGCCCTGTGATCCTGGTGCCGCCGCCCCTGACCTGTGATCCTGGTGCCGCCGACCCTGGCCTGTGCTCCTGGTGTCGCTGGGCCTGCCCTGTGATCCCAGCCTCGCCGGGACGAGTATGACATGTCCTGACTTACCGGTCGGAGCGTAAGCCCAGGTAGCGGCGTCGTGCCAAGATGGGGGGGCCGCCGGCGGGGCGGGACCGCCGGCGGGGCGGGGCCGCCGGCGGGGCGGGGCCGCCGGGGGCGGCGTCCGTCACCGGGCGGGGCGGGGCCGTCATCAAGCGGGCCATCACCGGACGGAAGGTCGAGGCGAGGGGGCGTCGATGTCACTGCGGCACGGGCTGCTCGGCCTGCTCGCGGAGGGTCCGGGCAGCGGCTATGACCTGACCCGCCGCTTCCGGCAGACGCTCGGCCCGGCGTGGCCGGCCCAGCACCCGCAGATCTACGCCGAGCTCGCCCGCCTGTCCGACGCCGGGCTGATCGAGGTGGACAGCCACGGCCCGCGCGGCCGCAAGGCCTACCGGATCACCGATGCCGGCCTGGCCGAGGTCAGGCGCTGGCTGGCCGAAGACCGGGTCGATCACACGCTGCGGATCGAGTCGCTGCTGCGCTCGGTCTTCTTCTGGCTGATGTCGCCGGACGATCTCGCCGCGCACCTTGACCGCGAGGTCTGCTATTACGAGGAGACCGCCGAGCTCTACCGGCAGCTAGCCGCGGCCGGCGACCGCAGCGGCGGGACAGACCGCGGCGGCCGAGCCGACAGCGGGACAGACCGCGGCGGGATCAGCCCGCCGGACGCCAGCAGCAGCGGCGGAGCCAGCACCGGCAGCCCGCAGGCGCAGTCCCTGCGGGTCGCCTCCGAGGCCGGAGCCCGCCTCTTCCAGGCCCTCGCCAGCTGGGCTGACTGGGCCCGCACCGTTCCGCCCGCCGCCGCTCCGCCCGCCCGCCGTCCCTGACGCGCCGCGCTGACGTCGCACGTCTTCCATGATCGCGAATACTTTTGCGTGCCAGGGCGCGCATGAGTCTTCACGATCATGAAGGCCGGTAGCCATAGGGCGGCGGGTGAGGCAAAGCGGCCGGTGACTAGCGGCCGGCGGGCGGACCGGTGGAGGCGCGCTCGCACAGCCGCGGCTGCTGCAGGATGCGGCGGTGCCGGGTCTTGCCCTCGATCGCCTTGAGTATCAGCCTGACCGAGCCGGTGACGATCCCGTCGATGTCCCAGTCCACCGTGGTCAGGCCGGGCGTCAGCAGGCCGGACATCGGATGGTTGTCGTACCCGACGATCGACAGGTCACCGGGGATGGACATGCCGAGCGCGCGGGCGGCCGCGTAGGCGCCGTAGGCGATGGAGTCGGAGAAGCAGAACAGCGCGGTCGGCCGGTCCGCCTGCTCCAGCACCAGCCGCACGACATCGGTCGCGGCCGTCATGGACTGCCCGGTGGTCACGATGCCGACGTCCAGGTCCAGCCGTTCCGCCTCCGTGCTCACGTGCAGCTCGGCGGGACGGTCCGGGGTGCTCGGGCGGGTCGGCGTGAGCACCGCGATGCGCCGGTGGCCCAGCGCCTGCAGGTGCTGCAGCGCCAGGTTCACCCCGGCCCGGTTGTCGAACAGCACCTCACCCACCGTCCGGCGGCCGCGCAGGCCGTCGCCGATGGAGACGATCGGCAGGCTCTCCCCCAGCTGCGCCCAGCGCTCCGACGAGGGGTCGAGCGGCTGCACGATCAGGCCGTCCACCCGCTGGTCGCGCAGCTGCCGGGCGAGCACCTGCTCCCGGCCAGGGTCGCCGCCCGCGTCCACCAGCAGGGCGTACCGGTCCCGCGCGAGCAGCCCGCGGCTGATCCGGACGCCGAGCAGCTGCTGCCACATGTCCTCCAGCGATCCGCAGAGCAGCCCGACCATGCCGGTCCTGCCGCTGACCAGGGCGCGAGCGATCGGGTCGGCCTCGTAGCCGAGCTCGGCGGCGGCCTGACGCACCCGTTCCTGCGTCTCGTCCGAGGTCTGCATGCCGCGCAGCGCGTAGGAAACGGCCGCGGCGGAAAGCCCCGTAGCGTCGGCGACGTCACGGATCGTGGCGCGCTTGCGCTGCTCCGGCACGACGTCATCGTATAGCCGCGGCGCGGGCCGGCCTGGTTAGCCGACGGCACCCAGCCGCGGCGCGCCGCCGGTAGCCACGCCGTGTGTCCGCCGGTAGCCGCGGTGCGCGCCCGCCGGGTCAGCCGACAGATCAGCCGACAGATCAGCCGACGGCGCGGCAGAGCACGAGCGCACTTGACACTCCGGCAGCTTAAGCGATTCACTGAAACGATTCACTGAAACGGTTTACCTCACGGCCGGCCCTGCGCCGCGCCGTCTGTCAAGCACGCCGTTAAGCACGTTCTTTAGCCACGCCTGCCTGCACGAAGAGGGGAGCACGATGACGTTTCTAGCCCTGCCCGACCGGGATCTCGACCGGCAGGAGCTGGTCCGCCTGGCTAACGAGATCGCCGGGCGACCCGAGCTGTGGAGTCAGCACGCGGCCTTCTCCGAAGCCGGGCGGCGCTACGCCTGCATCCACCGCGACGATCACGTCGACGTGTGGTTGCTGTGCTGGACGTACGGCAGCGACACGGGCTGGCACGACCACGACGGCTCGGCCGGAGCCGTCCGGGTCGTGTCCGGGGCGCTGACCGAGAGCAACCCGCGCATCGGCGGCGAGCACGCGACGGTCACCGTGCCCGGCGGGACCTCGTTCTCGTTCGGGCCCGACCACATTCACCGGCTGACCGGCGCCGCCGAGCGGAGCGTCTCGGTGCACGCCTACTCCCCGCCGCTGCGCCGGATGGGCCAGTACAGCATCGACGACCAGGGCGTCATGCGCCGGGTGCCGAAGGGCTACGCCGACGAGCTGCGCCCGATCGCCGCGAGCACGGCCCCCGCGAGCACGGCCCCCGCGCCGTCCGCACGCTGACCCGCGACCGCCGCCCGCACCCCGGGATTATGCCCGGAATCGGAATAGCGCGCTAAGCTGCACCGTTGCCACGCGAAACGAGGGCAGGCGCGGCCTGCCGGCGACTCGCCAGGCGAGCCAGCACCGGACGAAGCCAGGGATCCAGCGTGACCGCCGCACATGAGTCGAGGCCTGAGGCGCACGGGCACGGACACCACCACAGGGACGTGGCGGGCGGCTGGCTGCGGCCTGCGGTCTTCGGCGCGATGGACGGCCTGGTCACCAACGTGTCGCTGATCTCCGGCGTAGGCGGCGGCGGAGCCAGCGCGCACTTCGTCATCCTCACCGGCCTGGCCGGGCTGGCCGCCGGGGCCTCCTCCATGGCGGCCGGAGAGTACGTCTCCGTCTCCTCGCAGAACGAGCTGGTCGGCTCCGAAGTCCGCAAGGAGAAGCTGGAGCTCGAGAACAACCCCGTCGCCGAGCAGCGCGAGCTGGCCGCGACGTTCCGGGCCGTCGGCGTGGATGCCGCCCTGGCCAGACAGGTCGCCGCGCAGATCTCGGCGAATCCCAAGCACGCGCTGAGCGTGCACGTACGCGAGGAACTCGGGGTGGACCCGCAGGACCTGCCCTCCCCGGTGACCGCAGCCGGCGCCTCGCTGGTCGCGTTCTCGGTCGGCGCCCTGATCCCGCTGATTCCCTACCTGGCCGGCGCCTCCTACCTGTGGCTGGCGCTGGCCTGCGCGGCGCTGGCCGCCATCGTCGGTGGCGGGGCGGTGGCCCGGCTGACCGGCAGGCCGTTCATCCGCGGCGCGGCCCGCCAGCTGATCCTCGGCGCCGTCGCCGCCGCGCTCACCTACGGGATCGGCCACCTGGTCGGCAGCGCGGTCAGCTAACCCCAGCGACGCCCCGGGAAGCTACCAGCCGTCCGGCGTCAGCGAGTCGTCCGTGTGCCCGCCGGGCGCCGACAGCAGCCGCAGATCGGACTCGACCATCATCGTGACCAGCTCGCCGAACGTGGTCTTCGGCTCCCAGCCGAGCTTCTGCCGCGCCTTCGACGCGTCGGCGCACAGCTGATCGACCTCGGCTGGCCGGATGAACGCCGCGTCGCAGACCACGTGATCGCGCCAGTTCAGCCCCACCGCACCGAAGGCGTGCTCGATGAGCTCGGTCACCGTGTGCATGATGCCGGTGCCGACCACGTAGTCTTCGGGCTCATCGCGAGCGAGCATCTGCTGCATCGCGCGCACGTAGTCGCCCGCGTAGCCCCAGTCCCGGCTGGCCGACAGGTTGCCCAGCCTGAGCTGGCGCTCCAGGCCCAGCTTGATCTTGGCCGCGCCCAGCGTCACCTTGCGGCTGACAAACTCCGTCCCGCGCCGCGGCGACTCGTGGTTGAACAAGATCCCCGACACCGCGTACATGCCGTATGACTCGCGGTAGTTCTGGGTGAGAAAGTGCCCGTACGCCTTGGCCACGCCGTACGGGCTGCGCGGGTGAAAGGGCGTGTCCTCGGTCTGCGGTGACTCCCGCACCTGGCCGAACATCTCCGACGAGGACGCCTGGTAGAACCTGATCTGCCCGCGCCCCGGCGTCCGCGAGGAGCTGATCCCGCTGCACACCCTGATCGCCTCGAGGACCCGGAGCACGCCGAGCCCGGTGACCTCGCCGGTGAGCTCGGCCTGCTGCCAGGACATCGGCACGTAGGAGATCGCCGCCAGGTTGTACACCTCGTCCGGCTGGGCCCGCTCGACGGCCGAGATCAGGCTGCCCTGGTCGAGCAGGTCGCCGCGGACCAGCTTGACGTCGGCCAGCAGCTCGCGGACCCGCGGCACCCGCGGGTTGGACTGCCCGCGGACCAGGCCCCAGACCTCATGACCGGCCGCCAGCAGGTGCTCGGCCAGGTAGGAGCCGTCCTGCCCGGTAATTCCGGTGATCAGAGCGCGCCCGGTCAGCGGTGCCTCCCTACCTGCCCGAAAAGCTGCATGAACGCCGAAAAGCGAAAGCCGAAAGCGTTGCGGGTAGCCTACCCAGCCGCCGCAGGCCAGCCCGTACTCGGTGGTAATGTTCGCTGCCTGGGAGGTCACGCAGGCAGGCCTCGATCAGCTCAGTTCCTCAGGCATCGCAGAAGAGCAGAAGAAGGGCGACCCTGCGTGACCACTGTGCGAGCCCCCCGGCCGCTGACCACCGTAGCCGTGCCGCAAGCCACGCCAGGCACGGCATCCGCCCCGGCACCCGATGCCGCACCGCCCGCGGACGGGCCGCTGCGGATCGCGATGCTCTCCTACCGGAGCAAGCCGCACTGCGGCGGCCAGGGCATCTACGTCCGGCACCTCAGCCGCGAGCTGGCCGCGCTCGGCCACAGCGTCGAGGTGTTCTCCGGCCAGCCGTATCCCGAGCTCGAGCCGGGCCCGATCCTCACCGAAGTCCCCAGCCTGGATCTGTACCGCGACGATGACCCGTTCCGCACGCCGGGGCTGCGCGAGTACCGCGACTGGATCGACGCGCTCGAGGTCGCGGCCATGTGGACCGGGGCGTTCCCCGAGCCGCTTACCTTCAGCCTGCGGGCGCTGCGCGCCCTGCGCCCGCGCCGCGGCGACTTCGACGTCGTGCACGACAACCAGGTGCTCGGCTACGGCCTGCTCGGCATCGCCCGCCTCGGCCTGCCCCTGGTGACCAGCATTCATCACCCGATCAGCGTGGACCGGCGGATCGAGCTGGAGCAGGCGCGCGGCCTGGCCCGGCTGTCCAAGCGCCGCTGGTACGGATTCGTCCGGATGCAGGGCCGGGTCGCGCACCGGGTCTCGCAGGCCGGCCCGATCCTGACCGTCTCCGAATCTTCCCGCCGGGACATCTGCAAGGACTTCAAGACCGCGCCGGAGAACGTACGGGTGATCCCGCTCGGCGTGGATACCAGGCTGTTCCACCCGCGGCCGGCCCCGCGGGCGCCGGGCCTGATCGTGGCGGTGGCCAGCGCGGACTCGCCGATGAAGGGCGTGACCACGCTGCTGCGCGCATTCCGTCTGCTGATCGACGGCCAGGCCGCCGACGCAGCCGGGACCGTCGGTGCGGCCGGAGCCCCCCGGGGCCGCCTGGTCGTGGTCAGTAAGCCCACCGCCGGCGGCCCGACCGACCGGCTGGTCGGCGAGCTCGGGCTCGGCGACCGGGTGCAGTTCCAGCACGGGATGAGCAACACCGAGCTGGCCGAGCTGCTGGCCAGCGCCGAGATCGCCGTCGTGCCCTCGCTCTACGAAGGGTTCTCGCTGCCCGCGGTGGAGCACATGGCCTCGGGAACCCCGCTGGTGGCCTCCAGGACCGGTGCGCTGCCCGAAGTCACCGGCGACGCCGCCGTGCTCGTCGAGCCGGGCAACGCCGACGAGCTCGCCGCCGTGCTGCGGCGGCTCTGCGACCAGCCGGGCGAGCGGGCCAGGCTCGGCGACGCCGCGCTGCGCCGGGTGCAGGAGCGGTTCGCGTGGCCTGCGGTGGCCCGCGCCACGGTCGCCCAGTACCGCGGCGCCATGAAGGGAGCCGGGCCCTGCTGACCGTCGACTTCGGCCGCCTGGAGCTGACCGAGGGCATGGCTGTGCTCGACCTCGGCTGCGGCGCGGGCAGGCACGCGTTCGAGGCGCTGCGCCGCGGCGCGCAGGTGACCGCGCTGGACCAGGACGTGGCCGAGCTGGCCCAGGTGACCGCCATGTTCGCCGTGATGCACGAGGCCGGCGAGGTGCCGCCGCAGGGCACCGGGCGCGCCGTGCGCGGCGACGCCACCGCGATGCCGTTCCCCGACGATTCCTTCGATCGGGTGATCGCCGCCGAGGTGCTCGAGCACATACCGGACGACCAGCAGGCGATGAGCGAGATCGCCCGCGTGCTGCGGCCCGGCGGGGTCGCCGCGGTCACCGTGCCGACCTGGTTGCCGGAGCGGATCTGCTGGGCGCTGTCCGAGGACTACCACAACACCCCCGGCGGGCACGTGCGCATCTACACCCGGGCCGAGCTGGAGGCCAAGCTGGCCCAGGCCGGCCTGGCCGTGGCCGGGCACCACCACGCGCACGGCCTGCACTCGCCGTACTGGTGGCTCAAGTGCGCCGTCGGCGTGCACGACGACGCGCACCCGCTCGCCCGCGCCTACCACAAGCTGCTGGTCTGGGACATCATGAAGCACCCGGCCGTCACCCGGCTCGCCGACCGGGCGCTCAATCCGCTGATCGGCAAGAGCCTGGTCATTTATTCAGGAAAATTGATTCCGAACGGTTCCAGGCTTGCCCACCCGCAGAGGGCTCATGTCACTGTCTGACGGCCTGGCGTGCACGACCCGGCGCACCCGGCTGCCCGCGGTGCCAGGGGCGGCGACCGCCCAGCAGATCCTGGCCACCGGCCGCAGCGTGGCTGCCATGCAGCAGCCGACCGGTGCGATCGGCTGGCCGGACGGGCACGCCGACGCGTGGAATCACGTCGAGTGCGCGATGGCGCTGTCGGTCTGCGGGCTGACCGAGCCCGCCCGCCGGGCCTACGACTGGCTGGTCAGGACGCAGCGGCCGGACGGCTCCTGGCCGCGCAAGACCGAGGGCACCGCGATCACCGACGCCGCCGCGGAGAGCAACCAGGTGGCGTACGTTGCGGTAGGCGTCTGGCACGAGCTGCAGGTGACCGGGGACGAGCAGTTCGCGGCGGCGATGTGGCCGGTGGTGCGCCGGGCCATGGACTTCGTGCTCGGCCTGCGGGTGCCCCGCGGCGAGTTCGCCTGGAAGCGGGACGCCGACGGCCGCCCCGCACCGTTCGCCCTGCTGGCCGGCTGCTCCAGCATCCACCAGAGCCTGCGCTGCGCGATGGCCCTGGCCAAGCAGGCCGGCGAGCCGCAACCCGAATGGGAGCTCGCCGCCGGCCAGCTCGCGCACGTGATCGCCTGCCATCCCGAAGCCTTCGCCGACAAGAGCCGGTTCTCGATGGACTGGTACTACCCGATACTCGGCGGGGCGGTCAGGGGCGCCGCGGCGCACGCGCGGCTGGCGGCCCGCTGGGACGAGTTCGTCGAGCCCGGAGTGGGCGTGCG
This sequence comes from Streptosporangiaceae bacterium, assembly GCA_036502085.1. Taxonomy (GTDB): domain Bacteria; phylum Actinomycetota; class Actinomycetes; order Streptosporangiales; family Streptosporangiaceae; genus PALSA-505. Next base: position 48,743 of record DASXZD010000023.1, on the reverse strand, counting down.
CTGCGTCAGCGACCAGCCGTGGGCGACCGGCGCGGAGACCTGCGAGCTGGTGATCGCGCTCGAAGCCCTCGGCGACAGTGACCGGGCGGTCAAGCTGTTCACGGCCATCCAGCACCTGCGGCACGCCGACGGCGCCTACTGGACCGGCTGGCAGTTCGCCAACCGGGCGCACTTCCCCGCCGAGCGGAGCAGCTGGACAGCGGCGGCGATGATCCTCGCCGCAGACGCCCTGTCCGGCGCGACCCCCGGCGCCGCCCTCTTCCGCGACGCCGGCGCCAACCCGGCCGCCGCCCAGGCCGCCCCCGACCCCACCGCCTGCGGCTGCACCCCGCTGAGCTGCTAGCCGAGGCCGGGGGCGGTGCGCTCTAGGACGCGGAGGGAGCCTTCGACGCGGACCTCGGTGAACGCGCCAGACGCCAGCGCCCGCCGGTAGATCCGGTAGGGGGCCTGGCCGCCGTCCGCGGGATCGGGGAACACGTCGTGAATGGCGAGCGCCCCGCCGCGGGCCAGGTGCGGGACCCAGCCCTCGTAGTCGGCGACCGCGGCGGCGTCGGTGTGGCCGCCGTCGATGAACAGCATGCCCAGCTCGGTGCGCCAGAGCCGCGCCACGTCGGCCGACCGGCCGACGATCGCGATCACCTGATCCTCCAGGCCCGAGGCGGCGAGCGTGGATCTGAACTGCGGCAGCGTGTCCAGCCGCCCGCTGCGCGGGTCCACCAGCGACGGGTCGTGATACTCCCAGCCCGGCTGGTTCTCCTCCGACCCGTGGTGGTGATCCACCGTGATCACGAACTGCCCGGCCACCCTGGCCGCCGCGGCCAGGTAGATCGTGGACTTGCCGCAGTAGGTGCCGATCTCCATGACCGGCCCGACCCGGGCGTAGGCGGCGGCCGTCTCGTGCAGCGCGAGCCCTTCGGCGGCGGGCATGAACCCGGTGGCCGCCTGCGCGGCCTTGAGGAATTCGGCGTCCATCCGATCGGTGTCCCCTCCCGCCAGCATGGCCTGGGTCTCGCGTAACGTGTTCTACTCCACCGATGATCGGAGCCAGACGATGAGGGTACGCGTCGACTATGACCTGTGCGAGGGAAACGCCGTGTGCGCCGGCCTGGTCCCGGAGGTATTCGAGGTCGATGACGACGACAACTTGTTCATTCTGACCGACGGGGTGCCCGCCGGGCTGGCCGATCAGGTGCGGCACGCGGTCATGTCGTGCCCCAAGACCGCGCTGAGCCTCGAGGACGAGGCCGGCCAGCCGATCGAGGCCTAGCCCAGAGCCTGGTTACCGCAGCCGGGCCAGCCGGGCGAGCGCTTCGGTCAGCACCTCGGTGCGCTTGCAGAACGCGAACCGGACCTGGCTGCCGCCGGCGTCCTTGTCGTCGTAGAAGACCCCGCTCGGCACGGCGACTACCCCGGCGCGGTGCGGCAGCTCGCGACAGAACTTCACCCCGTCATGCTCGCCGAACGGGCGGATGTCGGTGGTGACGAAGTAGGTGCCGGCGGGCCGGTACACCTCGAAGCCCGCGTCGGCCAGTCCGGCGCAGAGCAGATCGCGCTTGCGGCGCAGGTCGTCGCGCAGGCCGGTGAAGTAGGCGTCGGGCAGCCGCAGCGCCTGCGCCACCGCGTACTGGAACGGGCCGCTGGCCACGAACGTGAGGAACTGCTTGGCGGTGCGGACCGCCGTGACGAGCTCGGGCGTGCCCGTCACCCAGCCGACCTTCCAGCCGGTGAACGAGAACGTCTTGCCGGCCGAGCTGATCGTCACGGTGCGCTCGCGCATGCCCGGCAGGGAGGCGATCGGCACGTGCTCACCCTCGAACACCAGGTGCTCGTACACCTCGTCGGTCACTACGAGCAGGTCGCGGCTGCGGGCGATCTCAGCGACCGCGGCCAGCTCGGCAGGCGTGAGCACGCACCCGGTGGGGTTATGCGGCGTGTTCAGCAGGATGAGCCTGGTGCGCGGCGTCACGGCCGCGCGCAGCGCGTCCAGGTCGGGCCGGAAGTCGGGCGCCCGCAGCGTGACCGGGACCCGCTCGCCGCCGGCCATCGCGATGCAGGCCGCGTACGAGTCGTAGTACGGCTCCAGGGCGATCACCTCGTCGCCGGGCTCGACCAGGGCGAGCAGCGTCGCGGCGACCGCCTCAGTCGCGCCCGCGGTCACCAGCACCTCGGTGGCGGGATCGTAGTCGAGCCCGTACCAGTGCTTCTGGTGCCAGCAGACCGCCTGCCGCAGCTCGGGCACGCCGGGGCCTGGCGGGTACTGGTTGCCCCGGCCGGCCAGCACGGCGTCGGCGGCGGCCTGAGCGATCTCGCGCGGCCCGTCAGTGTCGGGGAAGCCCTGGCCGAGGTTGACCGCGCCGGTCTCGACCGCGAGGGCCGACATCTCGGCGAAGATCGTGGTGCCCATTCCGGCGAGCCTGCGGTTCAGCAACGGTCGGTTCACGGTGCCATGACATCATGCCGCCGCCGCGAGCCGCGCCCCGGCCGGCAGCTACGCTTTCGGCATGCGTGTCGCGCTCTGCCAGATCCCGGTCAGCACCGATCCCGCCGTCAATCTGGACCGGGTACGGGCCGCGCTTTTCGAGGCGGCGGGCCAGCGGGCCGATCTTGCCGTGTTCCCGGAGGGGACCCAGGCCAGATTCGGCAGCGACTTGCGGTCGATCGCGGAGCCGCCGGAAGGCGCGTTCGGAAAAGAAATCGCGGAGACGGCCGGCCAGGTCGGGATCGCGGTGGTCGTGGGCACGTTCGAGCCCGCGCCGGACGGCCGCGTGCACAACACCGCGGTCGCCATCGACGCGGCCGGGCAGCGCGTCGCGGCGTACCGCAAGATACACGTGTTCGACGCGTTCGGGCAGCGCGAGTCCGATCTGGTCGCGCCGGGCAGCGAGCCGGTCGTGGTGGACCTCGCCGGGCTACGAGTAGGCATCCTGACTTGCTATGACGTGCGGTTTCCCGAGCTGGCCCGCACGCTGGTCGATCGCGGCGCTGAGCTGCTCGTGATCCCGGCCGCCTGGGCGACCGGGCTGTTCAAGGAGGAGCACTGGGTCACCCTGGTCCGGGCGCGCGCCATCGAGAACACCGTGTGGGTCGCGGCGGCGGGCCAGGTGCCCGATCCGGACGAGCCGCTCACCCGGGCACCGACCGGCGTCGGCCGCAGCCTGCTGGTCGATCCGATGGGCGTGACCAGGCTGGACCTGGGGCCGCATCCGCTAGTGGCCGTCGGCGATGTGGACACCGCGCTGACCGCCAGGGTCAGGGCCGAGCTGCCGTGCCTGGACAACCGGCGGCGGGACGTCTTCGGCTGAGGCAGCCGGCTTAGCCCGAGCCCGCGGTGGCCTTCCACAGCGTGGGCTGCTCGCCCGCGGCGGTGGCGGTGAACCCGGCGCCGATCAGGGCGGACTTCCACGCGGTCAGGGCCGTGATGGCCTGCGTGCCCGGGCCGCTGAGGCCGGCGCCGGGCGGCTCGCGGGCGCGCCAGGCGGCGCCGTCCCGCGATGACCACACCACGACGCGCTGATCGCCCTGCGAGCCTACCGTGCCGACCGCGGTGAATCCTCGCCCGGCCGCGGTCAGTCCGGTCACGCTGGCGGTACCGCCGGGTGCGCTCAGCGTGGCCTGCTGCCACACGGTCCCGCCGTCCGAGGAGTACTCGGCGAACGGCAGCGACCCGCCGGGCGTGGTCTGCGTCCCGGTGGCCACGATCGCGTTGCCGACGGCGGCGACCCTGGTCAGCACGGCGCTGCTGGCCCCGTTGGGCACCCGCAGGCCGGTCAGCTGCCACTGCTTGCCGTCGGGGGAGGTCCAGACGGCCGGAGCGCCGTTGACCGTTCCGGCCCCGACGAAGCCGCCGCCGCCCGCGGTGACCCCGAACATCTGCCGCACGCCGGGGCCGTCCAGGTCACCGGCGCCGGCGTCGCCCGCCCGGCTCCAGCTGGCCAGGCCGGTGGACCACCAGGCGGCGGCGACAGTCCGGGCGGCGAAGAAATGGCTGGTCACCTTCTTGTGCCCGTGCACGAAGGTCGTCTTCTTGACCGTGTGCGCCGGGGTGACCTGGGTGCCGACGATCACGTACCCGGCGCGGCCGGCCGCGGCCTGGTAGACGCTGACACCGGGTCCGGCGAACGCGCTCTGCCCGTCCGCGGCCTGCCAGCTAGAGCCGTCCGGCGAGGTCACCACGATCGGGTGGGCGGGTGCCGCGGAGATGACCCCGCCGACCGCGAGCCAGCCGGCCGGGCCACTGATGACATCGTTCAGCGCGCTGAGGCCGGAGCGGGCCAGGGCGGCCGAGTTCGCCCGGGTCCAGTGGCCGGCCCGTGCGGATGACCAGGCGGCGGGGAATCCGTTGGCGCTGCCGACGGCGACCTGCTGGCGGCCGGCCGCCGCGATCCCGTTGACCGCCAGGGCCGGGCCGGTCGCGCCCTTGATACCGGCGAAGCTGACCGCGCTGGCCGCGCCGGCCGGCCTGGCGGTGACGAGGTAAGGCTGCTGGCCCTCGGGACCGCTGACGCTCGCGCCGGCCGCGACCACGGTGCCGCCGGTCGTCACGGTGAGGCCGGCTAGCGTCTGCCCGGCGCCGCCCAGGCTGGCGACGCCCTGCCATGAGCTGCCGTCGCTGCTCAGGTAGGCCACCTTGGTGCCGTTGCTGGTCAGGGCGGAGACGACCGCGCCCTGGTCGCTGCCGCTGACGGCGGTGACGCGAAGGTTGTCCTCCTTAGCCGCGGTGATCGCCCCGGCCCGGCTCCAGGAGGTCCCGTCGGTGCTCGTGTAGGCCACCGCGTCGGGCCCGGTCTTTTTCGAGCCGCCGGGCCTGATCACGACGAACCCGGAGCCGGTGGCGGCCACGCCGTCGATCGCGGGGTCCGCGCCGGTCCCGACCGGGATGCTGGCCGGTGCCCAGCTAGCGCCCTGGTTGCTGCTCTGCCAGACCCCCTCGGTGAGCCCAGCAGGAACCCGGTGCTTGCCCCGGCCGTGCGGCGCCGTGGCGATCACGCCCTGGATGATCACGTTGCTGTGGTGCGCCGCCAGCGCGGTGAGCCTGAGCACACGGCCGCCGGGGGCGGCCAGGCTAAGGCTCCCGCCGGCCAGCCGCTGCCAGCTCAGCCCGTTCGGCGAGGTCCAGATCACCGGGCTGCTGCTGCCGGTTCGCGGCACGTTCTCGCCCGCGGCGATGAAGCCGTTACCGGTGCGCGCCAGCGCTACCACGTGGTCGCCGGACTGCAGCGGGCCGATTCCGGTGCCCGCGGCCAGCAGCCAGGTCTTGCCGTCAGGGCTGGTCCAGGTGGCGCCGGAGCCGAGTGCCAGCCAGCCGCCCTGCCCGCCGGGCAGCGCCGGTCCGCCGGCGATCAGCTTGGGGACGTAAGCGGGCGATGCCACCTTCCCGCGGGCGGCCAGAACCGGGGCCAGCCGCCAGCTGTGCCCGCCGTCGACCGACACGACGAACTGAGCGCGGGGCACCCACTCCCCCGCCTCGCTGCCCACCGCGACGACCGTTCCCGACGAGGCGGCGACGCTGCTGATCGACTGGAAGATGCCGCGGCCCTGCTGGGCGGGATCGGTGCTGAACGCCGGCCCGGCCGGCCGGGCCGGCGGGTACTGCGTCACCGCCGCAGATCCCGCGGACTTACCGCCGCCCCCGAAGAGCAGGAAGCCGGCGATCACGAGCGCCAGGACGACGATGACGGCCAGCGCGGCCAGCCACACGCCGCGTCGGACGTGCAGGGCGCCGCCCGACGCCAGGCCCGGCCGCCACGATCTTCCCGTGGGCTGAGACTTGCCCGGAAGCTGGGACGTGCCGAGCGGTCGCGACTTTCCGGACAGCAGGGCCTTGCCGGACACGCGCCCGGGCGAGGAGGTGATCGTCTGGCCGATGGCCTGGCCGCCGGGTCCGCGGGGCGCGTGCGGCCCGCGGGACGGCGCGGACCGCAGGCGGTCCCATTCGGCTTCGGCCGGCTGGGCGCCCGCGGCCGGCCGCTGCCACTCGACCCCCGACTCGAGCCAGGCGCGCTGGGCGAGTTGCCAGGCCGACGGGGCGCGCAGGTTACGCGAATCCCGCCCGGCCAGGCCGTTCTCCGGCAGGTCCAGGCCGGGCCCACCTGGATAGCCCTTCAGCGCCGGAGTAGCGCCGACTACCGGGGGCAGCGGCCGGTAGGAGACGGCCGCCGGATCACCGGGCTGGCTGCCGGGCTGGTCTCCGGGCTCGATGCCTGCCGCCTGCCCGGCGGCGGCGTGCTCGTCCGCGTCGCCGTATCCGGCCGCATAGGCGTAACCGTAGCCACCGCCGCCATCGGGATCGCCGTAGCCGGGGCCGTACCCGTAGCTGCCGGTGTACTCATAGCCCTCGTCGCCGGGCTGAACGCTACCGGGCTGAGCACTGTCATCAGGGTGAGCACTGCCAGGCTGAGCAGGAGGGGATGCCTCGCTGCCCTCGGAGTTGCCTGTCGTGTTCGCCATTGCCCTTAGCCACGCTGCCCTTAGCCCCGCGATGGAGTCCGTGCTCGAATACACGGGAGGATCCCGCAGCCCTCGATCGTACCGGTCGCCCGCACGGGCCAGGGGGCCGCGGCCAGCGGCTGGTCAGGCCTGAACGGCCACATCCTCGACAGCACTATCTTTGACCGCACTGCGCAGGCTTTCCATGTCATCATCGCTGACCCGCTCGATGAACCGCCGCATCGTGACCACTTTGTTGCCGCCCGAATGCAGCACTTCCGCCATCAGCCTGGCGTCATGCTCTTCTCGCGCCTCCACCGGCCAGTAGTGCCAGGCCCGGCCGTGCTTGTCGCGGCACAGCACGCCCTTGCGGTGCAGGATGTCCATCACGGTCATCACCGTCGTATAGGCGACCGGGCGGGTGTAACGCATGCTCTCGCGCACCTCGCGGACGGCGTACGGCCGCTCCGCTGCCCACATCACGTCCATGATCGCGCTCTCGAGATCGCCGAACTCCCGCACCTACGCCACCTCCGTGTGCACATATAAGCACGCTGCGCGACGTGCACCCAGGGGCCATTTGCCGCCAAGGGCAGCAAAGGTGCACCGCAGTGATGAATCCTCCCCCTGGATTCGGCCGTTCTCTTCCCCGCGGGCCGCCGCTCTCATCCCGGCGGGTCGCCGTCGCTCTCTCGGACGACCACCGCCCCTGTGGCGTGCCCGGGCCGCCCGCGCGGGCGGGCGCCAACCCGGTGGAATAACGCGCTTGGCGATCTCGCTGACAGGTAGCCTTGATGCGTTCAAGACCGGTAATTCGAGTGCGGAAGAGGGCGATGTCCGCAGTGTCTTCTGAGTCGCCGCGGGCGTCCGCGACTGCTTCCACGTCAGCCAGCGATCAGGCGCGGATGGCCGCGGGCGTCGCGGAATTCGGCCCGAACGAACTGCTGGTCGAAGAGCTGTACCAGCGGTACCTGGCCGATCCTGGTTCAGTGGACCGGGCGTGGTGGAATTTCTTCTCCGACTACCAGCCGAGCACCACCGCCGACTCGCCCGCCACCGCCGCCACAGGGAGCCGGGACCCGTCGGCGGCAGCCCCGTCCGACGCTGCCGCCCCCGACGCCGCGGCTGATACCGCCGGGCCGGGCGGCGGTGCCCGCACGGCCGGCCCGCCGCAGGTCCCGAGCGCGCCGTCCGCTGCCGCCGGGACTGGGCAGGCCGGGACTGGGCAGGCCGGGACTGGGCCGACCGGGACCGCTGCGGCCGCGGGTGCGGCGGCGCGGCCGCCCGCCGACGGCGCCGAGCTGGTCCGGCTGCGCGGAGTCGGCGCGCGGACGGCCGTCAACATGGCGGCCAGCCTGGACGTGCCGACGGCGACGAGCGTCCGTTCGGTGCCGGCCAAACTGCTGGTCGACAACCGCATCGTGATCAACAATCACCTGGGCCGCGGCCGCGGCGGCAAGATCTCGTTCACCCACCTGATCGGCTTCGCGGTGGTCAAGGCGCTCGGCACGCTGCCCGAGATGAACGACTCCTTCACCGAGGTGGACGGCAAGCCGACGCTGGTCAAGCCGGCCCACGTCAACCTGGGCCTGGCCATCGACGTGCACAAGGCCGACGGGACCCGCCAGCTCCTGGTACCGGCGATCAAGGCCGCCGAGACGATGGACTTCCGCCAGTTCTGGACGGCGTACGAGGACGTGATCCGCCGGGCCAGGACCGGCCGGCTCGAGGTCGACGACTTCGCCGGCGTGACGATCAGCCTGACCAACCCGGGCACGATCGGCACCGTCCACTCGGTGCCCCGGCTCATGCCCGGGCAGGGATGCATCATCGGCGTCGGCGCGATGGACTACCCGGCGGAGTACCAGGGCGCGTCCGAGGAGACGCTGGCCAGGCTGGCGATCAGCAAGTCGGTCACGCTCACCTCGACCTACGACCACCGGATCATCCAGGGCGCGCAGTCGGGAGATTTCCTGCGCCTGATCAACGAGCTGCTGCTCGGCGGCGGTGGCTTCTACGACGAGGTCTTCAAGTCGCTGCGCATCCCGTACGAGCCGGTCCGCTGGGTGCGCGACCTGCCGGCCGGCCACGAGGATGACATCACCAAGCCCGCGCGGGTGCACGAGCTGATCCACGCCTACCGGGTGCGAGGGCACCTGATGGCCGACACCGATCCGCTGGAGTACAAGCAGCGCAAGCACCCCGACCTCGACATCAACCAGCACGGCCTTACCCTCTGGGACCTGGAGCGCGAGTTCGCGACCGGCGGATTCGGCGGCAGGCCGCTGATGAAGCTGCGCGAGATCCTCGGCGTGCTGCGCGACTCGTACTGCCGCACGGTCGGCATCGAGTACATGCACATCCAGGAGCCCGACGAGCGCGCCTGGATCCAGGCGCGCATCGAGCGGCCGCACAACCCGCCGGAGCACGACGACCAGATCCGCGTGCTGAGCAGGCTCAACGTGGCCGAGGCGTTCGAGATGTTCCTGCAGACCAAGTTCGTCGGCCAGCGCAGGTTCTCGCTCGAAGGCGCCGAGTCGCTGATCCCGCTGCTCGACGCCGTGCTGACCGAGGCAGCGCTGCAGCAGATGGACGAGGCCGTGATCGGCATGGCCCACCGGGGCCGGCTGAACGTGCTGGCGAACATCGTCGGCAAGTCGTACGCGCAGATCTTCCAGGAGTTCGAGGGGAACCTGGATCCGCGCAGCATGCACGGATCCGGCGACGTGAAGTACCACCTGGGCGCCGAGGGCGACTTCGTCGCCGCCGACGGCTACTCGATCCACACCTCGCTGGTGGCCAACCCCAGCCACCTGGAGGCCGTCGACCCGGTCCTGGAGGGCGTCGTCCGCGCCAAGCAGGACGTGCTGGACGTGGGCGTGGAAGGCTTCACCGTGCTGCCCGTGCTGATCCACGGCGACGCGGCGTTCGCGGGCCAGGGCGTGGTCGCGGAGACGCTCAACCTGTCCCAGCTGCGCGGCTACCGCACCGGCGGCACCATCCACATCGTGGTCAACAACCAGGTCGGCTTCACCACCGCGCCCGAGTACTCCCGGTCGAGCGTGTACGCCACGGACGTCGCGCGGATGATCCAGGCGCCGATCTTCCACGTGAACGGCGACGACCCCGAGGCCGTGGTGCGGATCGGCAGGCTTGCGTTCGCCTACCGGCGGAAGTTCAACAAGGACGTCGTCATCGACATGGTGTGCTACCGGCGGCGCGGGCACAACGAGGCGGACAACCCGTCGTTCACCCAGCCGCTGATGTACGACCTGATCGACGCCAGGCGGTCGGTGCGCAAGCTCTACACCGAGGCGCTGATCGGCCGCGGCGACATCACCCTGGAAGAGGCCGAGGACGCGCTCCGCGACTACCAGCAGCAGCTTGAGCGCGTGTTCACCGAGACCAGGGAGGCCGCGGACCGGCCGGCCGAGCCCGGGGCCGTGGTCAAGCCCCAGCCGGAGGCGGACGAGCCGGTCAACCACGCCGGGGTCGCCACGGCGATCACCGAGGAGACCATCAAGAGGATCATCGACACCCAGCTGAACTTGCCGGAGGGCTTCACCCCGCATCCGCGGCTGCTACCGCAGTTGCAGCGCCGCGCCACGATGGTCGCCCAGGACGCGATCGACTGGGCGACCGGCGAACTGCTCGCGTTCGGCTCGGTGCTGATGGACTCCCACGCCGTCCGGGTGGTCGGCCAGGACACCCGCCGCGGGACGTTCGGCCAGCGGCATGCCGTGATCGTGGACCGGGTGACCGGCGAGGATTACACCCCGCTGCGCCAGTTCAACTCCGGCGTCGCCAAGTTCTACGTGCACGACTCCCTGCTGTCGGAGTTCGCCGCCGTCGGCTTCGAGTACGGCTACTCGGTCGTCCGGCCCGACGCGCTGGTCTGCTGGGAGGCCCAGTTCGGCGACTTCATCAACGGCGCTCAGTCGATCGTCGACGAGTTCATCAGCTCTGGCGAGCAGAAGTGGGGACAGCGCTCCAGCCTGGTCCTGCTGCTCCCGCACGGCTACGAGGGCCAGGGCCCGGACCACTCCTCGGCCCGGGTCGAGCGCTTCCTCAGCCTGTGCGCTCAGGACAACATGACCGTGGCGATGCCGAGCTCGCCGGCCAGCTACTTCCACCTGCTCCGCTGGCAGGCACTGTCCGGGCGGCACAAGCCGCTGATCGTCTTCACTCCCAAGTCCATGCTCAGGCTGAAGACCGCGACGTCGACGGTGGCCGACTTCACCAGCGGGTCGTTCCGGCCGGTAATCGGCGACCATGAGCTGGACGACGCGGCGGCGCAGAACGTGCGCCGGGTGCTGCTGTGCAGCGGCAAGGTGTACTACGACCTCGCCGGGCACCGGCGGGCCATCGCGTCGCCGCAGACCGCGATCGTGCGGGTGGAGCGGCTGTACCCGCTGCCGATCGCCGAGCTGAAGGCCGAGCTCGACCGGTACCCGGCAGCGCGCGAGGTCGTCTGGGTCCAGGAAGAGCCGGCCAACATGGGCGCCTGGTCGCGGATGGCGCTGAAGCTCCCCGAGCTCATCGACCTGCCGCTGCGGCGCATCTCGCTGCCGCCGAGTTCGGCGCCCGCGGCCGGCTCGGCCACCAAGCACGCGGCCGAGCATAAGGCGCTGGTCGAGAAGGCACTGCTGCTGGAACCAGGAGAAGACGGCACCGTTTAGATGTACTTCACCGACCGTGGCATCGAGGAACTCGAAGAGCAGCGCGGCGACGAGCAGGTCAGCCTGGCCTGGCTGGCCGAGCGCTGCCGGGAGTTCGTGGATCTGAACCCGGACTTCGAGGTCGCCATCGACCGGTTCGCCCGCTGGCTGGCGACCGTCGATGATGAAGATGCGGACATGGACACGGAGTAACCCCGGTGGTGAGCACCGTTACCGGCGGCTGCTATGACTAGGTGAGCAGCGGTCACAACGAGCAGGTGCCGGAGGCCGGAGGCCGAAGGCCGCAGGGATGTGCGGTGCGCGGATCGCGCCAGATCTTGACTTTTGGTAAACGCGATATATCGTATGTGGGGCGATCCCGCCGGCCGCCGGTCACCCCGAAGAACGCTTGAGGCGCGGCATGGAAGGAGTCGCCCGATGTCACGGTGGACCATCGACTCCCCCGTCACTCTCGACTTCGACGGCATCGTCGCCCTCAGGGTCAGGGTTATCGCCGGCTCGGTCGCCGTGCTCACCACCGCCGACCGACCAAGGCTCGAAGTGACCGAGGTAACCGGCCAGCCGCTGCTGGTCACCCACGAGGCAGGCATCCTCACCGTTACGTACGAGGATCTGACCTGGGACGGCCTGCTCGGCTGGCTGCGCCCGCAGCGGCACTCCGCGAACATCACGATCACCGTGCAGAAGGACTGCCCGACCCAGCTCGGCGTGGTGAACGCGACCGCGATCGTCTCCGGGGTCTGCGCGCGGACCTCGCTCAAGAGCGTGTCCGGCGACATGACGCTGGACGGCGTGACCGGGGACGTGGACGCCAACACGGTCTCCGGGGATGTCGAGGCCCAGGGGCTGGACGGCAAGGTCGTCTTCCATTCGGTCTCCGGTGACCTGACCCTGGCCGACGGCTGCGTGGGCCGCCTGGAGGCCAAGACGGTCAGCGGGCGGGTGACCGCGGACGTCGAGCTCGCCGCGGCCGGGGACATGCGGATAACCACGATCTCCGGCGAGGTGGCGGTCCGGCTGCCCGCCGAGACCGACGCCAAGGTCGAGCTGCGCTCGGCCTCCGGCCAGGTGCACGGCGGCTTCGAGTCCCTGGGGGTCTCGGCGGACGGCCAGCGCGGGTTCGGCGCGTCGGGGGGCTACGGCGCGAAGCCGGTAAGCGGAATACTCGGCGGCGGTTCGGGCAGCGTGTGGGTCAGCACCATGTCCGGCGATGTCGCGCTGCTGCAGCGAGCGCAGCAGAATGAACGAAACCAGCGGGAGGAAGGCGAGGACCGATGAGCCCGGTGTTTCGCCACGGACGACTCCGCCTGTACCTCCTCAAGCTGCTCGACGACGCGCCCAAGCACGGCTACGAAGTGATCAGGCTGCTGCAGGACCGGTTCATGGGCGTCTACGCGCCGTCGCCGGGCACCATCTACCCCCGGCTAGCGCGGCTCGAGGAAGAAGGCCTGGTCACCCACGACGATGTCGACGGGCGCAAGGTTTACCGGCTCACCGACAAGGGCCGCGACGAGATCCGCGCCCGGGTGGACGATCTCGCCGAGCTGGAGGAGGAGATCACCGAGTCGGTGCGCGACATCGCGCGCGAGGTCAAGGAAGACGTCAGGGAGACCGTCCGCAGCCTGCGCGAGGAGATCGCCTGGGCCGCCAAGGACGTGCACAAGCAGGACCGGTGGGAAGCCCAGCGCGCCAGGGAGGAAGCCCGGGGGGCCCGTGAGCAGGCGCGCGAGCAGTCCCGGCAGGCCGACGCGGAGGCCCGGCGAGCCGGCGACGCGGCCCGGCAGGCCCGCGAGGCTGGCGAGGAAGCCCGGCAGGCTGGCGAGGCTGGCGAGGCTGGCGAGGAAGCCCAGCAGCCTGGTGGGAGAGCGCAGCAGGCCGGCGAGAAGGCACAGCAAGCCGGCGGGAAAGCACAGCAGGCCAGCCCGGAGGGACGGCCGGAGCCCGACGATGCCGGCCCGTCCCGGGGCGGGGCCCGGCAGGCGCGGCCAGCGCGGGGGCCGGGCCGGCGGGGACGCGATGCGGGGGGGTGGGAGCGCTTCACGGATCGGGTCCCAGGCCCCGGCGATCAGGACCGCTCCGGTGGCGGCCGCGGCGGGGACGAGGAGTTCCAGCGGGCAGGCGAGGAAGCCGGCGCACGCTTCCGGGCCGGGCGCGGCGGCTCGCGGAAGGACTGGGGAGACTGGCGCGACTGGCCGGGCTGGCGCGACTGGTCTGGATGGCGCGACTGGCCGGGCCAGCACGACCGGCCGGAACGGCCAGGGCGCGGGTCTGGGTCGGGGCACGGGCCGGTGTGGCCCGATGCGGCCACTCTGCGGGACCTGGAGCGGGTGGCGGTCGGGTTCATGTCGGACTTGCGGCGACTGGCCACACACGCCAGCGGGCTCGGCGAGAACACCCTCGGCGACCTGCGGACGATCCTGGACGAGGCGCTGACCCGGATCAAGACCGAGGTCTTCGCCCCCGAGCCCGCGCAGCCGCCCGGCGCCGACGAGCCCGCAGCAACGCCCCCCAAGGCGCCCCCGGACGACCCCGCCACCTGACTCCCCCCGCTCCCCATGATCGCGAAGACCTTTACGCGTAATAGCACGTCAAACGCTTCGCGATCATGAGGCTGTCCCGCGGCGGCACGGACGGGGCGGGCTAGGGGGTGAAGACGATCTTACCGAAGAGGTCGCCGGACAGCATGGCGGCGAAGCCGTCTGCGGCCTCCGTCAGGGGCAGGACGCGGTCGATGACCGGGCGGACGCCCGTCTGCTCGCAGAAGGTCAGCAGCCGGGCGAGCTGGTCCCTGGTTCCCATCGTCGAGCCGATCACGGCCAGCTGCAGGAAGAATACCCTGGTCAGCTCGGCCGAAGGGGCCTGGCCGCTGGTCGCGCCGGAGACGACGATCCGGCCGCCCGGCCGCAGCGAGCGCAGCGAGTGCGCCCAGGTAGCCTCGCCGACCGTCTCCATGACCGCGTCGACCCGCTCGGGCAGCCGCGCGCCGGCCGGGAACGCCTGGTCGGCGCCGAGCGTCATCGCCCGTTCCCGCTTGGCCTCGCTGCGGCTGGTCACCCAGATCCGGTAGCCCGCGGCCCGGCCCAGCAGGATGAGCGCGGTCGCCACGCCACCGCCCGCCCCCTGCACCAGGACGGTAGCGCCCGGCTCGATCCCGGCCGAGAAGAACAGCATCCGGTAGGCGGTCAGGTACGCGGTCGGCAGGCAGGCGGCCTCCTCGAAGGACAGCGCGTCCGGCTTGGGCAGCAGGTTGCGCCGCGGCACCGCGACCCGCTCGGCGAGCGTGCCGTCATACTTCTCCGACAGCAGCGAGCGCCCGGGATCGAGGGTCTCGTCGCCGGATGACGGATCTCCGACGATCGCGTGCACGACCACCGGGTTGCCGTCTTCATCCACCCCGGCGGCGTCGCAGCCGAGCACGATGGGCAGCCGCTCCGGCGGCACCCCGACGCCGCGCAGCGTCCACACGTCGTGATGGTTGAGCGCGGCGGCCCTGACCGTGACGGTCGTCCAGCCGTCCTGAGCCGATGGCTCGGGGTGCTCGCCGAGCGCCAGGCCGTTGAGCGGGTCTTCGGCGTCGAAGCGCGCCGCGGTAGCAGCAAACATGCTCAGCACCCTAGCCGCCGGACCTGCGCCCCCGGGCGCCCGGGCCCAGACCAGCACCCTAGCCGCCGGACCTGCGTCCCCGAGCGCCCGGGCCCAGACCCGCCGCCAGCAGCCGGCCCACCGGCCCCCGTCAGCCGGGCCGCGGCGCCTTAGCGGCGGGCCACGCCGTCGCGGCGGGCCTGCCGGGCCACGGCGTCCGCCACAGCCGGGGCGACCCGCTCGTCGAAGACGCCGGGGATCACGTAGTCGGCGGCCAGGTCCGAGCCGACCAGCCCGGACAGCGCGTCGGCGGCCGCCAGCTTCATGCCCTCGGTGATGGCGCAGGCCCGCACGTCGAGCGCGCCGCGGAACACGCCGGGGAAGGCCAGCACGTTGTTGATCTGGTTGGGAAAGTCGCTGCGCCCGGTGGCGACCACGAAGGCGTGCGCCCGGGCCAGGTCCGGATGGACCTCAGGCTCGGGGTTGGACAGCGCGAAGACGATCGACGGCTGGGCCATCGCCGCGATCGCCTGCTCCGACACGGTGCTGCCGGACAGCCCGATGAACACGTCCGCGCCGCGCAGGGCGTCCTCGGTTGAGCCGGTACGGCCGGCCTTATTGGTGGTGGCGGCGAGCGCCGTCTTGACCGGATTCAGCCCGTCCCGGCCTGCGTAGATCATCCCCTTGCTGTCCGACAGCGCGATGTCGCCGATGCCCGCGCGCTGCAGGATCTTGGCCACGGCGACGCCCGAAGCGCCAGCCCCCGCCACCACCGCCCGCAGCTCGCCGAGCTCCCGGCCGGCCAGCCGGGCCGCGTTGCGCAGCGCGGCCAGCGCCACGATCGCGGTGCCGTGCTGGTCGTCGTGGAAGACCGGAATGTCCAGCAGCTGCCGCAGCCGGTCCTCCAGCTCGAAGCAGCGCGGTGCGGAGATGTCCTCCAGGTTGATGCCGCCGAAGCTCGGCGCCAGCGCGGCAATCACCCTGACCAGCTCGTCCACGTCGCTGCAGGCCAGGCAGATCGGCACCGCGTCTACCCGTGCGAACTGCTTGAACAGCAGCGCCTTGCCCTCCATCACGGGCATCGCCGCGGACGGGCCGATGTCGCCGAGGCCGAGCACCGCCGTTCCGTCGGTGATCACCGCCACCGCGTTGCGCACCCAGGTGTAGCGGGCGGCCAGCTCGGGCTGGTCGGCGATCGCGTCGCAGACCCTGGCTACGCCGGGCGTGTAGGCCATGGCAAGCTCGGCGGCGCCCGCCACGGGCACGGTCGAGTGCATGCCGATCTTGCCGCCGCGGTGCAGCAGGAAGACCGGGTCGTAACTCGTATCGGGATGATCCAGGGTTGGCTCAATGACTGGCTCGACGGCCACGGTGACCCCTCACGCGGAGATGGTTCGCTGCAGGCGCCGCAGCTGATCGGCCGGACGGGGTAGCTGCCGGTAGCCGCCGAACGGTGCGGGCGTCTCTCGGAGTTACGGGGGTCACCCGCGTCCTCATTGTGCCACATCGAACGCAACGTGCCAGTTGGCAGCGCAGACACCTGCCACCTGGCGCCACCTCGAGCCGCCTCGAGCCGCCACCTCCAGTCCCGCCAGGGGCGGCGATACCGGCGGATAACACCGTCGCAAACAGCGAAGAAGGCGGTGATGGTATTGCCTTGCCTGAAGGCCTGAGGAAGCTCGCGCGAACCGTCACTATCTCATTGCCCTGGTCCCCCGAAGCGGCTGCGACGCTATGCGGACGCGACGAAGCGAGTTCTAGGGGGTATTTGCCGCATGTGCGGCCGGAAATGGCGTGAGATGCGCCTCCCGCGCGATCCTCAACAGTCTTCAGGGCACGCCGACGGGCCGTCCCTGAGGACGTCCTGCCAGCGCCATCGTCTCGCCGTATGTTCTATCGGTTACTCCGCCATAATGGCAAGATCCCGGGCCCGGCATGACGCCTATGTCATATGCCGGCGGCGCCGGGAAGGGCAGGAACTTACGTGACTGGATAACCGCCACAGGGTGCCGTGATGTGCCGTGATGTCGCGGAGATGTCCCCGTGATGACCCGCATGTATCTCGATAGCGAGACAACTCGGCCCCCCGATCTGGCCGACAGGCCCTGCGTTACGAAAAAGATGCGGCTGCACTACTTTCCACGCCCGCTAACGATCATTACGATGATCCCAACTTGTCGGCATGCACCCATGCATGCACCAGCTCCATGCACACGCGCACGGACCGAAAGAAGGTTCGGTATGGCAACTCAGTCGGTCGCCTCTTCTGCTGCCAGGCCAGCGGACGTCGGCCTCAAACGCGAGATGGGCCTGATCGGGGCCATGTGGTCGTCCGAGACCTCGCTCATCGGTTCCGGCTGGCTGTTCGGCGCATTCTTCGCAGCGACGTCGGCCGGTACCGCGGCCCTGGTGGCCTGGGGCATCGCCGGGGTGATGATCATCGTCCTGGCGCTCGTCCACGCCGAACTGGGCGGAATGTACCCGGTGGCCGGCGGCACCGCGAGATTCCCGCACTTCGCGTTCGGCAGCGTCGCTGGGGTATCGTTCGGCTTCTTCTCCTGGCTGCAGGCGGTCTGCGTGGCGCCGATCGAGTGCTTCGCGGTGATGCAGTACGGGCAGTTCTGGTTCAACGCACACCACTTCGTCATCTACAACGCGGACAAGAAGATCACCACCGGGACCGGCTTCATCTTCACGATCATCCTGATGGCGATCTTCACGGCGATCAACTTCCTCGCCATGCGGTTGTTCTCCAAGGTCAACGCCGGCATCACGTGGTGGAAGGTCGCGATCCCTGTCCTCGCCATCATCGTGCTGTTCACCAAGTTCCACGCGGGCAACTTCGGTGCCGGCGGCGGCTTCGCGCCGTTCGGCATGCAGGCCGTGTTCAGCGCGATCCCCACGGCCGGCATCGTGTTCGCCCTGCTCGGCTTCGAGCAGGCCGACCAGCTGGCCGGCGAGATCAAGGACCCGCAGAAGAACCTGCCGCGGGCGGTCATCGGGGCGATCATCATTGCCGTGCTGGTCTACACCCTGCTGCAGGTGGTGTTCATCGGCGCGATCCCGCACGGCCTGATCTCGGGCCCCCAGGGATGGGCCGGCATACCGTCCACTAACCCGATCGCCGTCGGGCCGTTCGCCGGCCTGGCGGGGGTGGCCGGGCTCGGCTGGCTCGCGATCGTCCTGCGGCTGGACGCGTTCGTCTCCCCGTTCGGCACCGGCCTGATGTACGAGACCTCGACCTCGCGCGTCGGCTACGGCCTGGCCAGGAACCGCTACTTCCCGCAGGTCTTCGCGAAGACCGACAAGCGCGGCGTGCCCTGGATCAGCCTCATCCTCGCGTTCCTGCTCGGCCTGCTGTTCCTGCTCCCGTTCCCGAGCTGGAAGACGCTAGTCGGCCTGGTGACGTCGGCCTCGGTGCTGATGTACGCGGGTGCGCCGCTGTCGCTGGGCGCATTCCGCAAGCAGGTTCCCGAGGCGGTCCGCCCGTACAAGATGCCCTGGGCCGCGATACTCGGGCCGCTGGCGTTCATCTTCGCCTGCGAGATCATCTACTGGTCGGGCTTCGACACGGTATGGAAGCTCGGCATCTGCATCGTCATCGGCTATGTGCTGATCGGCATCTCGATGATGTTCGACGACAAGCGGCCGCCGCTGGACTGGAAGTCGGCGCAGTGGCTGCCGGTCTTCCTGATCGGGATGGGCATCATCTCCTGGCAGGGCCGCTACTGCAGCAACGGCGTGGCCAAGGCGGCGGGGGCAAGCTGCACCGCCACGAACAACATCCCGTTCTGGTGGGACATGGGGATCGTCGCCGCGTTCGCCGTGGTCATCTACCTGTGGGCCCAGGCGACCAGGCTGCCTAGGGACGAGATGCTTCTCCTGGTCGGGAAGCAGGCGGGAACCGAGCCGGATCCAGTCGCGCACTGACCGGTTCGCAAGCGCTGCACCGGACGGGCCCGCCGACGATTGCCGGCGGGCCCGTCCGTCATTCTCTGGCTGGCCGGCGGACCCGGCGGTACCGGCACAGCACGCGGCCCTGGATCAGCTCCGGCGGCACCGGCCCGAAGGCGCGGCTGTCCTGCGCGGCGCCGCTGCGACTATCGGACTGAAGCCACCAGCCGCCGGGGTCCAGCCGCTCCGCCCGCTTCACCAGCAGCAGCGAAGTCCGGGCCGGGTGCCAGGCGACGACGATCTGGCCCGCGCGGATCCGGCCGGTCGCCAGCACGAGCAGCCAGTCACCCGGATGCAGCGTCGGCTCCATCGAACTCTCGGCGACAGCCACGCGGAACAGCGGCCAGCGCATGTATCCCTCCCAGGTGAACTCTGCGCCCTGCGGGGTAGGGTCGGTACCTGCACAGCACCGCACCCAATGATCCGACACGAAAGAAGGGGAGCGATGAGGCTCGCACGTCTCCTCGAACCTAAGCTCACCGCGTACGCGCACTGCGACCTGCCGTGCGGCGTCTATGACCCGGCGCAGGCCAGGATAGAGGCGGAGTCCGTCAAGGCGATCGCAGAGAAGTACCAGGCCAACGAGGACCCCGAGTTCCGCGCCCGGGCGATCCTGATCAAGGAGCAGCGCTCGGAGCTGGTCAAGCACCACCTGTGGGTGCTGTGGACCGACTACTTCAAGCCGCCGCACTTTGAGAAGTATCCCCAGCTGCACGAGCTGTTCAACCAGGCCACCAAGCTGGCGGGCGCGAGCGGCACCAAGGGCAGCACGGCCGTGGCCAAGGCCGAGGAACTGCTCACCAAGATCGACGAGATCGCCAAGATCTTCTGGGAGACCAAGCAGTCCTGAGCCGACCCCAGCTCTGACCAGCACGGCTCTGACCAGCACGATCATCGCAACACAGCAGTCCGGATCGTCGGCCCGACAGGGTCTGCGCGGTCCGGACTGCTGCGTCTGCGACCCCGCCGGATTTGGCTTAGCGCCGGCCGGCGGCAGCGCGCCGTGTCCGCATCGTCGCCGGCGGGCGGTAAGTTGCAAGCAGAACCTGCGAGCATGTGGCCGCCCGAGGAGTGATGTGACCCAAGAAAGCACGCCGTGGACGTCCGCGCCGGCGACCGGCACGCTGCCGCCCCCTCAGGCGCGTGACCAGGTAACCGTGCGGATGCCCGCCGAGGGCGCGTACCTGTCGGTGCTGCGCACCGCGACCGCCGGCCTGGCGGCGCGCCTCGATTTCACGCTCGACGAGATCGAGGACCTGCGGATCGCGGTGGACGAGGCCTGCGCCATGCTGCTCGCCCAGGCGATCCCGGGCAGCAGCCTGGAATGCGACTTCACGCTGAGCACCGACACCATGACCATCGCCGTATCGGCGCAGTCTTCGGCGGGCCAGCCCGCCAGGGACACGTTCGCCTGGACGGTGCTTTCCGCCCTGGCCGGGAGCGTGGACTCTACAGTCGGCCCGGGCGACAAGGTCACGATCGTGCTGCGCAAGAGTCGCGGGGCGACGGGGTCCGCGTGACGGAGGAGGCGGGGATCCCCATGCCGAGGAGATCCGAGCTCCAGGTGGCCGCGGACGCCGACGAAACCATCGCGGTCACGGTGACTGACGCGGCCGAGGGGGCCCAACACGCCGACCGCGCCGACCACGCCCCACACGCCGAGCAGGCCGACGCCACGGTCACCATGATCAGGTCGAGTCACGCCATCGAGGACCGGGCCAGGGCGAGGGCGCTGTTCGAGCGGCTGACCGAGCTGCCGGCCGACGATCCCGAGCGCCTCAGGCTGCGCGGCGAGCTCGTCGAGCTGCACCTGCCGCTGGTCGAGTACCTGGCCCGGCGGTTCCGCAACCGGGGCGAGTGGCTGGACGACCTGACCCAGGTGGCCACGATCGGCCTGATCAAGTCCATCGACCGGTTCGACCTGGCCCGCGGGGTCGAGTTCTCCACCTACGCGACGCCGACGATCGTCGGCGAGATCAAGCGGCACTTCCGGGACAAGGGCTGGGCGGTCCGGGTGCCGCGCCGCCTGCAGGAGCTGAAGCTCGCGCTCACCAAGGCGATCAGCGACCTGGCGCAGCGCGAGGGGCGGGCGCCGACGGTGGCCGAGCTCGCGGCGCACCTGCGGATGAGCGACGAGGACGTGCTGGAGGGCCTGGAGTCGGCGAACGCCTACTCGACCGTGTCGCTGGACGCGCCCGACTCCGGCGACGACGACGCGCCGGCCGTGGCCGAGTCGCTAGGCATGCTGGACGAGGCGCTCGAGGGCGTGGAGTACCGGGAGTCGCTCAAGCCGCTGCTGGAACGGCTGCCGCCGCGGGAGAAGCGGATCCTGCTGCTGCGGTTCTTCGGCAACATGACCCAGTCACAGATCGCGGCCGAGCTGGGCATTTCGCAGATGCACGTGTCCAGGCTGCTGGCCAGGACGCTGGCCCAGCTGCGCGAGGGCCTGACCGAAGACGACTGAGCTGGCCACCTTGAGCCACCTTGAGCCACCTCGAGCCACCTTGAGCCACCTCGAGGCTACCTGGCCGCAGGCGGCGGCGCGGGCGGCTCACGGCGGAGCGCGTGCAGGCTGGACGGAACCAGCAGCGTGACGAGTCCCGCCAGTCCCAGCGCCAGCGCCGCGCCGCCCCAGTCGTACCGGTGTCCCTGCAGCAGGTAGATGCCCACGATGCCGGTGAACAGCTGGCTGAGCAGCGCGGGGGTTCTGCTCCATGGTCGCGTCCGGACGAGTCCCGCGGCGACGGCCAGCAGCGCGACCATCGTGCCGAACCCGATGACGGTCAGCGCGATGCCGCTGCCGGCCTGGTAGGACTTGCCGTCGGCCGCGTCGATCCCGGCGAGCGCCGAGGCGACGCCCACCACGATCGCCTCGGCCGCCTGGAGGGTCGCGGCACCGAACAGGACCAGGGCCGGACGGCGACGATCCTGCATGTTTCGCCTTCTTCCTGGCTACCCTAAGCCCGTGCGCGCGCTGCTGATCGTTAACCCGAATGCCACCACCACGACACCGCTCCGGCGGGACGTGATCGTGAGCGCACTCGCGTCCGAGATCAACCTGGAGGTGATGGAAACACGCTACCGGGGCCATGCCGCTGCGCTGGCCGCGGGCGCGGTATCGGCGGGACTGGACCTGGTGCTGACGCTCGGCGGCGACGGCACGGTGAACGAAGTGGTGAACGGGCTCTTCGGCTCGCCGCACGCCGCGAGGGCGCCGCTCTCGGCCGGCCGGCTGCCCGCCCTGGCCCCCATTCCGGGCGGCAACGCGAACGTGTTCACCCGGTCCCTGGGCCTGCCGGCCGACCCGGTCGACGCCACCGGGCGCATCCTGGCCGCGATCTCCGGCGGGCAGACCCGCAGCATCGGGCTGGGGCGGGCCGACGACAGGTACTTCACGTTCAGCGCCGGCCTGGGCCTTGACGCGGAGGTGGTCCGGGTCATCGACGGCCAGCGGGCGACCGGCCGGAAGGTCTCGACGCCGCTCTACGTGTGGACGGCGGTGCGGCACTACTACACCAGAACCGACCGGCGGCGCCCCGCGCTCACCCTGGAGCGGCCCGGCCAGCCGCCGGTCGATGGCCTGTTCCTCGGCATCGTCTCCAATACCGCCCCGTGGACGTATATCGGCAGCAGGCCCGTCAACCCGAGCCCGCAGGCCGATTTTGACGCCGGACTCGACCTGTTCGCATTCCGCAGGCTGCGGACCGTTTCCACGCTGAACGCGATACGCCAGATGATGTCGAAAAAGGATATTTCTCCGAACGGGCGCCACGTACTCAGCCTGCACGACGAGGCGGAACTCACGCTCCGTTGCCGCCGCCCGACCGCCCTGCAGGTCGACGGCGAATACATGGGCGACCGTGACGTGGTTGTTTTCCGCGCGATACCGCATGCGCTGCGGGTGACGGCCTGACCGCAATTCGACGACATGTAACCCAGCTGTGACGCATCTGACATCCAAATGGCGGTCGAACCTCGTCCAGATCTCTTGCGCCTGCTGCACCAAGCTTGACAGAGTAGAAGCGATGCATCGCGAGAGGATGCATGTGCCGCGCACCCCGGCACGACGGGGCCGGGGGAGCGCCGGAGCTGTTCCGGTCCGACCGGAATTGTCCCGGGGCACTAGCACCACGATCTAGGTGCATCGTGGTGTGATCTTTGTGTAAAACGTCAGGAAATCTTAAGTCCTGAGATATAACTTAGCTCGTGAAATTCTTCACAAGCCGGACGAGACGGTGGGTGCGAGGGATGGCCCGCCGACGAAGAGGAGAGGACCCATGGACTGGCGCTACTACGCCGCTTGCCGTGACGTGGATCCCGAGCTGTTCTTCCCCATAGGCAACACAGGTCCTGCGCTCCTCCAGATCGACGAGGCCAAACAGGTGTGCCGGCGCTGCCCGGTCATGGAACTGTGCCTGCAGTGGGCGATTGAGAGCGGCCAGGACGCCGGCGTCTGGGGCGGGATGAGCGAAGACGAGCGACGCGCACTCAAGCGGCGGGCGAGCAGGATCAGGGCTCGCGCCCACGTCTGACCGAGGAACCGCTCAACTACAACTGAATCAGGCCGACGGCATCTCTACGGGCAGATCCACCACCACGAGAGTGCCGCCGGCCGGACGGCCGGTCATCTCCAGGCGGCCGCCGAGTTCGGCGACGACCAGCGTGCGCACGATTTCCAGCCCCAGGCTGGTGGCCGTCTCCAGGTTGAACCCCTCCGGCAGCCCGGCACCGCTGTCGGCCACGGTGACCCGCAGGCGGCCCGGATGCCGCCGCGCCGTCACCTCCAGGGCCGGCTCGGTCCGGCCCGGGTTCGAGGCCCGAGCCGCCGCGACGTTCCCGAGCCCGTGCTGCAGGGCATTTTGCAGCAGTTCGTTGAGGATCATCGCCAGCGGGGTCGCGACGGACGCCGGCAGCTCGCCGAACGTCCCCGACAGCCGCGGAACCACGCCCGCCTCCGGCGCGGACACCTCGACCGCCATCGAGACCACCCGCTCCGCGATGTCGTCAAACTCCACCACATCGCTGGGCGTGAGCGAGAGCGTCTCGTGCACGACCGCGATCGAGCCCACCCGGCGGACCGCCTCGTCCAGCGCGGCGCGCGCCTCCGGCACCGGCAGCCTGCGGGCCTGCAGCCGGAGCAGCGCCGCCACCGTCTGCAGGTTGTTCTTCACGCGGTGATGGATCTCCTTGATCGTCGCGTCCTTGGAGAGCAGCTCGAGCTCGCGGCGGCGCAGCTCGGTCACGTCCCTGATCAGGATCAGCGCTCCGGTCCGCGAGCCGGCCACCACGAGCGGTATGGCCCGCAGCTGAACGACCGCCCCGTTCGCCTGCACCTCGGTCTCCCTGGGCATGCGGCCGCTGGCCACCACCATCAGCGAGTCGTCCACCGGCTCGCCGGGCACGCACAGCCGCGCGGTCACCGGCCCGAGCTCCGCGCCCACCAGGTCCGCGGTCAGGCCCAGCCGCCGGTAGGCGGACAGCGCGTTCGGGCTCGCGTACGTCACCCGGCCCGCGCGGCCCAGCCGGAGCAGCCCGTCGCCAACCCGCGGTGACCGGACCAGGATGGGCTCCTCGCCGGGGAAGGGAAAGGTGCCCTCGGCCACCATCCGGGCCAGGTCGTCGGCACCGCGCAGGTAGGTCAGCTCCAGCCGGCTGGGGGTACGGGCGGAGTTGAGGTTCGTGTTGCGCTCGATGACGGCGATCACGCCGCCGTTGCGGGTCACCGGGATGGTCTCCGCCCTGACCGGCACGCCGGTGGTCCAGTCGGGGTCGCCCTCGCGGCAGATCCGCCGCTCGTTCATCGCGGCGTCGAGCAGCGGACGCTGCGCCGTGCTGATCCGGTGCCCCACCACGTCGTCGTACACCGCGGTCGGCCCGGTGGTGGGCCGCATCTGGGCCACCGCCATCCAGCCGCGCCCGTCTCTGGTCGGGGCCCACAGCACCAGGTCGGCAAAGGACAGGTCGGCCAGCAGTTGCCAGTCCGACACGAGCGCGTGCAGCCACTCCACGTCGGGCCCGGTCAGCACCGTGTAACGGCCAGCCAGATCGGAAAGGGTGGGCACGCCGCCATCATCGCACTCGCCCCTGATCAGCCCGCAGCGCGCGCCCCGTGCTCTGGCACTCCCTCCCCCTTAGCGGGAAGGATTTTGGTCGCTGGAGCGACCAAAATCCTTCCCCATCATGCGGGGCGGGTGCAGCGCAGGGGCTGCTGGGGCCAGTGTGACTGGTGAGGCGCGGGGTGGCGGAGACTCCCGCGATCCGGGCCCAAGCGGACAGCGTGCAACCTGCGTGACCGGCGGGGCAGCGCAGCGCAGGGCAGCGGAGTCTGCCGGGGGCGAGTACAGCGGGGCAGGGTGCGACCTGTTGGCGGCGCGATGGTCGCGGCCTGGCAGGATGCGGGGATGAGTGACGTGCGGGACCCGCTGCAGTTGCTGCGCGCCGCGGCCGCCGCCCGGGAGGCGGCGGGGCTACGGCGCGTGCTGCGGCCGCGCACGGCCGGCCGCGACGGCGTGATCGACCTGGCGTCCAACGACTACCTCGGGCTGGCCCGGCATCCGGCGGTCATCGAGGGTGCCGCGGCCGCCGTGCGCCGGTGGGGCGCGGGCGCCACCGGGTCGCGCCTGGTCACCGGCAGCACCGAGTTGCACGCGCAGTTGGAGCGGGCACTGGCGGACTTCGGCGGGGCGGAGGCCGGCCTGGTGTTCTCGTCCGGCTACCTGGCCAACCTGGCCGCCGTGACGGCCCTGGTCAGCGCCCTGGCTGCCGGCGCCCGGCAGGCCGTCGGCCCGTCGGCCGGAGCTCCCCCGGCCAGCACCCTGACGGCTGGCACTCCCCCGGCCAGCACCCTGACGGCTGGCACTCCCCCGGCCGGCGGCCTGGCGAGCGGCGGCCTGGTGGCTGGCCCTCCGCGGACCGACGGCCTGCCGGGCGGCGGCCTGTCCGCCGGTCCCATGCCAGCTCACATCCTGCGAGCCGACGGCCTGGCGGGCGGCACCCTGGCGGGCGGCGACGGACGGGGCGCAGGAGTGCTCGTGGTGTCGGATGCGGCTAACCATGCGTCGCTGGTGGACGCGTGCCGGCTGGCGCGGGCCAGGGTGGTGGTGACCCCGCACGGTGATGCGGGCGCGGTCGCGGCGGCGCTGGCGGAACGAACGGAGCAGGCCGCGCTGGTGGTCACCGAGGGAGTGTTCTCGGTGGACGGCGATCTGGCCCCGCTGGCGGCACTGCACCGGGTGACCAGGGAGCACGGCGGCCTGCTGGTGATCGACGAGGCGCACGCCCTCGGGGTGCTCGGGCCCGGCGGCCGCGGGGCGGCGGCCGACGCCGGGCTGGCCGGCCAGCCGGACGTGGTGCGCACGCTCACCTTGTCCAAGTCGCTGGCCGCGCAGGGCGGCGCGGTGCTCGGGTCGGCCGAGGTGATCCAGACGCTGATCGACACCGGGCGGTCGTTCATCTTCGACACCGGGCTGGCCCCGCCGTGCGCCGGGGCCGCCCTCGCCGCCCTCGGCCTGCTGGCGGCCGACCCCGAGCTGGGCTCGCGCGTGCGGGCGAGCGCGCGCGCGATCGCGGCCGAGGCCGCCCGCCTCGGGCTGGCCGCGTCGTCGCCCGCGGCCGGCGTGGTCAGCGTGATCCTGGGCGAGCCGGACGCGGCCCTGGCCGCGCAGCGGATCTGCGCCCGGCACGGGGTGCGCGCCGGATGCTTCCGGCCGCCGTCGGTTCCGGCCGGGCGTTCTTGCCTGCGGATGGCCACCCGTGCCACCCTGTCGGAACGCGACCTCGCGACAGTTTCATGGGCACTGTCCGCCGTGCGGGATCATGTCCCGGTACCGGTGCCGGCGGGAAGGAGACCGGCGTGACCGTCTCCCCGTTGCTGCGACAGGCCGGTGACTTCCTCTTCGAGGAGCCCGGCAGGCCGCTGCCGAAGTACTACGCGGTGAAACAGCGGCTGCTCGAGCTGACCGAGGCGATGAGCCCGGGGGCTCCGGTGCCGCCCGAGCGCGAGCTGGCCCGGCAGTACGGCACGTCCAGGACCACGGTGCGCCAGGCGCTGTCCGAGCTGGTCATCGAGGGCCGCCTGCTGCGGATCCAGGGCCGCGGCACGTTCGTGGCCAAGCCCAAGGTGGCCCAGCTGCTCGAGCTGGCGAGCTACACCGAGGGCATGCGCGCGCACGGCCTGCACCCGCGCACCACGATCCTGGAGATCGGCTACGTCACCGCCGACCGGCACCTGGCCGACCTGCTCGACGTCAGGACCGGCGGCCGGGCCTGGCGCATCCACCGGCTCAGGCTGGCCGACGGCGAGCCGATGTCCATCGACACCTCGCACCTGCCCGCCCGGCGGTTCCCCGGGCTGCGCAAACGGCTCGGCCGGCACTCCTCGCTGTACGAGACGCTGGCCACGGCGTACGGGGTGCAGCTGGCCGAGGCTGAGGAGACGATCGAGACCGTGCTGGCCGGTCCGCAGGACGCCCGGCTGCTCGGAGTGGACGTCGGGCTGCCGCTGCTGCTGCTGTCCCGGCACGCCTTCGACTCCGAGGGCAAGCCGGTCGAATGGGCGCAGTCCTGGTACCGCGGCGACCGGTACAAGTTCGTGACCAGGCTGCGCCGTCCGCGGCCCGGCGGATCGGCGCCGCCGGCATGAGCGTGCTGATCGTCAGCGGGACCGGCACCGGGGTGGGCAAGACGGTCGTGACCGCCGCGCTGGCCGCGCTCGCCCGCGACCGCGGCGCCGACGTCGCGGTGGTCAAGCCGGCCCAGACCGGGCTGGCGGCCGGCCACAGCGGCAGCGACACCGATGAGGTGCGGCGGCTGGCCGGGGTTACCGACCTGCACGAGCTGGCCAGGTTCCCCGATCCGCTGTCGCCGGAGGCCGCCGCCCGGACGGCCGGCCTGCCGCCGCTGGATCTGCGGGCCGCCGCGGACTACGTGGGCAAGCTCGCGCGGACCAGGGATCTGGTGCTGGTCGAGGGGGCAGGCGGGCTGCTCGTCCGGTACGACCCGGCGGGCGGCACGATCGCCGGCCTGGCCGCGGCGCTGGGCGCGCCGGTGCTCGTGGTGACCGGGGCCGGGCTCGGCACGCTGAACCACACGGCGCTGACCCTGGAGGCGCTGGCCGCCCGCGGGCTCGCTCTGGCCGGCCTGGTGATCGGCAGCTGGCCGGCCGACCCCGGCCTGGCCGAGCGCAGCAACCTGACCGATCTGGCGGCCGTCGCCGGCGGACCGCTGGCCGGCGCGCTGCCGGCCGGCGCCGGTCAGGCGGCCGAGGATAACCCCGGGCTCTTCGCTGACATTGCGCGGACCGGGTTGGCTGTAGCGTTCGGAGGAAGGTTTGATCCTGAAATGTTCACCGCGGCGCACAGCCGATAACCCCGGAGGCAGCCACCCGTGACCGATGACATCCTCGACGTCGCGCGAGCCCAGGTGCTCGGCGAGGGACGCGGCCTGGACGAGGGCCAGGTGCTCGCCTGCCTGCGGCTGCCGGACGCGCGGGTCGGCGACCTGCTCGCGCTGGCGCACGAGGTGCGGATGCGGTGGTGCGGCCCGGAGGTGGAGGTCGAGGGGATCGTCTCGGTCAAGACCGGCGGCTGCCCGGAGGACTGCCACTTCTGCTCGCAGTCGGGGAAGTTCGAGTCGCCGGTCCGGGCCGTCTGGCTGGACAAGGACGAGCTGGTCGAGGCGGCCAGGGCGACGGCGGCCACCGGCGCGACCGAGTTCTGCATCGTCGCGGCGGTCCGCGGGCCCGATCAGGGGCTGATGGACCAGGTGGCCGACGCGATCGCGGCGATCAAGGCCGCGGTGGACATCAACATCGCCTGCTCGCTGGGGATCCTCACGCCGGACCAGACCGGCGCGCTAGCCGCGATGGGCGTGCACCGCTACAACCACAACCTGGAGACCGCGCGATCGCACTTCGGCCGGGTGGTGACCACGCACTCCTGGGATGAGCGGCAGGCCACCTGCCAGCTGGTACGTGACGCGGGGATGGAGCTGTGCTGCGGCGGGATCATCGGCATGGGCGAGACGCAGGCGCAGCGGGCCGAGCTGGCCGCCCAGCTGGCCGCGCTCGAGCCGCACGAGGTGCCGCTGAACTTCCTGAACCCGCGGCCGGGCACGCCGCTGGCCGATCGCGCGCCGGTGGCCGGGGCGGACGCGCTGCGGACGATCGGCGCCTTCCGGCTGGCGCTGCCGCGGACCGTGCTGCGCTACGCGGGCGGCCGGGAGCTGACCCTGGGCGACCTGGGCACCGAGGCGGGGATGCTCGGCGGGATCAACGCGATCATCGTCGGCAACTACCTGACCACGCTGGGCCGGGCGGCCCGCGAAGACCTGGACATGCTGGACCGGCTGCGGATGCCGGTCAAGGCGCTATCGCAGACGCTGTAGCGTCCGGCGCGTTTTCCCGTACCGTAGTGCACCAGGGACGGCGGCCTGAAGACCCAGGGGACGGTGCCTGCCGTTATCTGGTGACTCGCTGGTAACGTCGCCGGCATGACTGAGGCTCCCCTGGCGCCCGCGCACGGCGGCGCTCTCGCGGTGGCGGCAGCGCGCCGTCATGGCGTCAGCACGATGTTCACGCTGTCCGGCGGTCATGTGTTCCCGCTGTACGACGGGGCGGTGAAGGCAGAGCCGCCGATGCGCCTGCTGGACGTGCGGCACGAGCAGACCGCGGTGTTCGCCGCCGAGGCGACGGCGCGGCTGACCCGGACGCCGGGCCTGGCCGTGCTGACCGCCGGGCCCGGGGTGACCAACGGGATCAGCGCGGTCACGACCGCGCAATTCAACGGCTCCCCCGTCGTCGTGCTGGCCGGCCGCGCCCCCGATTACCGCTGGGGATCCGGCAGCCTGCAGGAGATAGATCACCCGCTGCTGCTGACGCCAGTCACCAAGCGGGCCTGGACCGAGCACGACACCAAGCGGATCGGGCCTGCGGTTGACGAGGCGTTCCGGCTGGCCATGACCGCGCATCGCGGCCCGGTGTTCCTCGACATCTCGCTGGAGGCGCTGTTCGGGCCAGTGGACGGCCAGACTGCTCCGGCTCAGGGCAGCGACGGGCCAGCCGACCCGGCCGACCCGGTTGACGCGGAGGCGATCGCCCTGATCGCCGGGCTGCTCGCCGCCGCGCACCGCCCGGTGCTCATCCTCGGGTCCGATGTCTGGCTGGGCGGCGCGGAGACCGCGGCCCGGCTCGCCGCCGAGGAGCTCAGGCTGCCGGTCATCGCGAACGGTCAGGGCCGGGGCATCCTGCCGGCCGGCCACGAGCTGCTGGTCACCCGCGCCCGGTCCATCGCGTTGCGCGAGGCGGACCTGGTCCTGGTGGCCGGGGCGCCGCTGGACTTCCGGCTCGGGTACGGCGAGTTCGGCGGCCAGGACGGGAGGCCGCGGGCAGACGTGGTTCACGTGATGGACGCGCCGGACCAGATCGCCGGGCACTGTCCGGTGGCGGCCTCCGCGGCCGGTGATCTCGGCTCGTTCTTCAGCCAGCTCGCGGCCACTCCCGCGACGCGTGACGACCAGGACTGGCTGGCCCGGCTGCAGGCCGCGGCCCAGGCCGCCGTGCGGTCCGACCGGGAGCTGCTCGCCAGTGACGCCAGCCCCATCCACCCGATGCGGATCTACGGCGAGCTGCTCAACGTGCTTGATGACGACGCAGTGGTGATCGGCGACGGCGGCGACTTCGTCTCGTACGCGGGCAAGTACGTCGAGCCGCGGCAGCCGGGCGGATGGCTGGACCCCGGTCCTTACGGTTGCCTGGGCACCGGGCTCGGGTATGCCATCGCGGCCAGGATCGCCCGGCCGTCCGCTCAAGTGGTGCTGCTGCTGGGGGACGGCGCGGCGGGATTCTCGCTGATGGATGCCGACACGCTGGTGCGGCACCGGCTGCCGGTCGTGATGGTCTGCGGCAACAACGGCATCTGGGGCCTGGAGAAGCACCCGATGCAGGCGCTCTACGGCTATGATGTCGCCGCCGAGCTGCAGCCGCAGTGCCGCTACGACGAGGTGGTCCGCGCGCTCGGCGGCGCGGGCGAGCTGGTCACCGATCCGGCGCAGATCGGCCCGGCGCTGCGGCGCGCGTTCCAGGCCGACGCGCCGTACCTGGTCAACGTCATCACCGATCCGCAGATCGCCTACCCGCGGTCGACCACGGGCGTGTGAGGGTGGCCGCCACGACCGCCGCCTACTGCGCGCACTGCGGCCAGCCGTCCGGCGCCCGCGATCACGAAGCCTGCCGGCGCGCCGGGCGGCTCGACCCGCCGCGGTACTGCGCGCGCTGCGGCCGCCGGATGATCGTCAAGGTCACCCCGGACCGCTGGACCGCCACCTGCTCGGCGCACGGCCAGGCTCAGCAGGACGTCAGCCGATAACCGCGATCAGGTCGCCTTCCTGCACGACGTCCCCCTCGGCCACGGCCAGCTTCGTGACCGTACCGGCCGTCTCGGCCAGCACGGGTATCTCCATCTTCATCGACTCGAGGATGACCAGCGTGTCGCCGTCGTCAACCTCGGCCCCCTCCGCGGTGACAACCTTCCACACGTTCGCGACCATTTCCGCGCGGACTTCCGCCACCCGCGTCTCCTCTCAGTACGTGCCAGCTGACCATAGAAGCGGCCAGCGGCTCACGCCCGGCTCAGCGAGCGCCGGCCGACAACCTTGCTGAGCGCCTCGACGACTCCCGGATCGTACTCGGACGCGGTGTCCAGTCGCAGCCGCTCCAGCGCCGAGGCGGCACGATCCCGGTCGGCGGAGTTGCCCACCAGGTCATCGAACGCGTTGGCGGCCCGGATGATCCGGCTTCCCACCGGCGGGCTCTCGGCAGATCCGCGGGCCGGGTCGCACTGCCGCCGGACGATGTCCGCCACCTGATCGAGCACGCCCGCCTGCCGGATCACGTCGGCGCCCAGCTCGGCGATCCGCCGCTGATCGCCGGCCGAGACCAGGACGGTCGCCCCGCCGGGAATCGGGTCGCGGAGCGACAGCTGGCCGATGTCGTGCATCAGGGCCGCGTACTCGAGCTCATCCAGGTCGGGCTCGCTCATCCCGAGCTCGCGCCCGACCGCCACCGCGAGCCTGCTCACCCGGCGCGAGTGCCCGCCCTCGACGTAGCCGCCGACCTCGGTCATCCGAGACAGCGCCCGCACCGTCTCCAGGTACGTGGTGCGGATGCCCACGTACCGGCGGAATGCGACCTGGGAGACGAGCAGCGGGCCGGTGAACACCCACACCGCGGCCAGCCCCATCACCTCGGAGGAGAACGCGAGCAGCAGCGCCGACGCGCCGACCGCCGCGCCGAGCGGCAGCTGCACGCGCAGCTCGTCCCACAACGCGACGCTGAACTTCGCC
Source organism: Streptosporangiaceae bacterium (assembly GCA_036502085.1). Taxonomy (GTDB): domain Bacteria; phylum Actinomycetota; class Actinomycetes; order Streptosporangiales; family Streptosporangiaceae; genus PALSA-505. The sequence continues at coordinate 16,764 of DASXZD010000023.1, read as the reverse complement.
CGCAGCTCTTCGGCCCTGATCAGCGCGCTGAAGAGCGCGTCAACGAACCAGGCGAGCACGACCAGCAGGGCCATCACCGCCAGCGCGATCCACCAGTGGCTGTGCGCCTGCATGAAGGCCTTCGGCGCGAGCGGGCGGAACACGAACGCGGCGCAGGCCACCGCGACCAGCCGCGACGCCATCCCGGCCAGCTTCGCCGGGCGGCCAGCGGCCAGGTGCGGCAGCGCGCCCACGATCATCCCGCCGACGGTGATCACCACTACCTGCAGGGCGGACTGCTTGGCCGGCTGCTGGCCGATCGTGAGCAGCAGAGCGTAGCCCAGCGCCCCGCCGGCCGCGATCGGAGCCGCCTCCCGGTTGCCGGGCAGCGTGATCCGCAGCAGCTCGCCGAGCGCCACCAGGGAGCCGAACGCCACGGCGTCGCCTACCTGCACGATGCCGACCGTCGCGGTCTGCGCGATGGCCGCGACGGCGAGCATGCCCGCCGCCGCGATCAGCAGCAGCTGGCCGGAGTCCATCGCCTGCCAGGAGGCGCCCCTGGACGAGGATTGCGGACCGGACACCGGCGGCTCAGCGGCTCTCGATGACCCGCAGCGGCGCGGTGGGGTCGTCGTGGTCCTGGGCGGTGACCTGGTCGATCCCGCCGTCCGGCGGCGGCACGGGCGCGGGCTGTTCCCAGCCGTCCCGCTGCAAGGCGGTCACGAACGCGTCCACCAGCGCGGGGTCGAACTGGGTACCTGACCACTTGCGCAGCTCGGCGACGGCCTCGTCGATCTTCCTGGCGCCGCGGTAGGAGCGGGTGGAGGTCATCGAGTCGAACGCGTCGGCCACCGCGATCACCCGGGCGAACTCGGGAATCTCGTCGCCGGCCAGGCCCAGCGGGTAGCCGCGGCCGTCGATCCGCTCGTGATGGTGCATGATCCCGGCGAGCGCCTCGTCGAGGAAGCCGATCTCCCGGACGATCTCCAGGCCGCGCATCGGATGCAGCTGGATCGCCGCGTACTCCTCCTCGGTGAGCTTGCCCGACTTCTGCAGCACCTTGGTGGGCACGCCGAGCTTGCCCACGTCGTGCAGCATGCCGGCGTAGGTGATCGCCTCCAGCCGGTCGGCCCGCATGCCGATCTCGCGGGCCAGCATGGACGACCCCCGGGAGACCCGCTCACTGTGCCCGCGGGTGTAGAAGTCCTTGGTCTCGACCGCCTTGCACAGCGCCGCCATCGTGGCCTCATACGCCTGCTGCTGAGCGGCATGCTGGGTGATTGCCCACCGGGCGACGAACAGCGGGATAACCACGAGGATGGCCGAAAATGGTCCGACTACCTTCCACAGCGCCGCGATCAGCAGGCCGAACGCCGCGTACCCCAGGTCGGATAGCAGCAGCTTGAAGTCCGTGTTCGCCAGGCCGCGCCGGGCGGGCGAATCTGGGCTGCGGAACAGCAGGAGCAGGCCGCCGACCAGCCCATTGTTGGCCACCACATGCACCACGGCCGCCAGGGCAAAAGGTCCGAGCATCGCAGGAAATGAATTGTGGTCAGGTATGCCGACATGACCGCCGAGTGCGAGGTACGCCCGCCCGGCCGCGTAGGCGCTGACGGCATACATGCCGCTGTTAAAAATGCGCTGAATGAGCGTACGGTCGCGGTGCACGATGATGGCGGTCACCGTTCCGACGAGCGCCGCGCCTACCGGGCCAAGCAGAACCACCGACGCGAGAGTCGCCGATGTACCCGCAGTCCAGGAGAACCGCTGTGGCGTCAAGGTGGCGGGAGCAGACTCGCATATCCAGAACAGCGCCGCAAGCACGACAAAAATCGACCAGTCGATGCCCGTGAACGGCCCGCTCACGATGACGTAGGCGCCGCCTAGGACGACCGCGACAATATAAAGTCGGGCAGGCCAGGACAACTGTCTCAAGCCCACCCCCTCTCAGCTACGGTACATTCGCTCGGTAGTCGATGAGGTTCACCCCCACACAACTCCCCGCAGGACCACCTGTCCCACTTCCGTCACTGAGTCCATCCGCGGCCACCTCCTGAACCAAAGCGGGCAGGCACGAGCCCACCGCTGTTGCGGCCTGGGCCTTAGGTTATCGCCCGCGGCGCGATTAGCGCAGGCCCAATCTGCATCGTGAGCGAATCGTGAATCTTTGCATACACATAGTGATCACAGCTCACTCTGCGCCCACTGAGGCGGTTCAGCAAGCCCAGCACGGCTGTGATTCCGTCTCGCAGCTTAGCCGCAGCTGGCTACTCGGCGCGGAACTCGGTGACCTCGAGCTCCAGCCGGACTTCCTGGATCTTAGTCAGCACGCGGGATCGCAGATCACCGGGTACCAGGTCGCGGCCGCAGTGCTTGTGCACCAGCTTCTTCACGACCTCTTCGAGACCGTACTCCCGCAGGCACGGCCCACACTCGTCCAGGTGCTGGCGGATGTCCGCGCAGTCGCTGCCGTCGAGCTCGCCGTCAATGTAGCTGTACACCCGCGCGAGCACCTCGCTGCACGGCGTTTCATGAGGGTTGCCACAGCTCATGTGGTGTCATCTCCTGGCTCACCCGCTGAAGAAGGTGCCCCCGACTGCGATCTGACCAGGCCGCGCTCTTCGGCGTAGTCCTGAAGGAGCTCCCTGAGCTGCCGACGGCCGCGGTGCAGCCGCGACATCACCGTGCCGATCGGCGTCGCCATGATGTCGGCGATCTCCCGGTAGGCGAAGCCCTCCACGTCGGCCAGGTAGACCGCGATCCTGAATTCTTCCGGCAGGGCCTGCAGCGCGCTCTTGACGTCCGAGTCGGGCAGCCGCTCGAGCGCCTCGCTCTCCGCCGACTTCAGCCCCGAGGAGGTGTGCTCGGCCGCCCGGGCCAGCTGCCAGTCCTCGATGTCCTCGGTCCCGGCCCGCTGCGGCTCACGCTGCCGCTTGCGGTAGGTGTTGATGAACGTGTTGGTCAGGATTCGGAACAGCCACGCCTTGAGGTTGGTGCCCGGCTGGAACTGGTGGAAGGACGCGTACGCCTTGGCGAACGTCTCCTGGACCAGATCCTGGGCATCGGCCGTGTTGCGCGTCATCCGCATGGCCGCGGAATAGAGCTGATCGAGGAACGGCAGTACGTCATCCTCGAAGCGCTGGCTCCGCTCTGTGAGCGTCTCCGGGACGGGACTCACCTCCTCGTGCTGCACTGTCTGGGACTCCCGCCGGCGTACACCATATGGGCGGGAGAATACATCGTCCAGACGAGCGGGCTTGAGGGAAGGTAGCGCCTGATCCCCATCGACCGGCATGCCTACTGCGAGCATGTGTCCTGCAACATCGCCGGTCACCCCTTCATTCCTGAGCCCTGAGTAGGGCATTTTCCCGAACGGGGAGGCGCCGGCGCGCCGCTCGGCGGCGGGTCCCGCACATTCGGATCCAGGGCGCGAAGCTATCCGAAGGGGGACAAAACAGAGACCCGGGCCGAAAGCGTGAAGGAACCATCCCGGCGGGGAAGACCATCTACAGGGAGGTACGTTCGCCGGGGCCTGGTCGCCTGGCGCGCGACAGATCGCGCGGCGAGGCGCTCATCCGTAATGGACAGGAGTAACGGTGACAGCTACGGCTAGCCCCCTCGCCGTGGCCGGCAGCTCAGACGCTTCGCTCGCGGAATACTGGCGCTTCCACCAGGCCGTAGCGACCGCCCAGCTAGCCGCGTGGCTGGCTCCGCAGCAGGAGCTGCTGGTCGACATATCCGGTCCGCACGCGCGGTGCGCGGCGCAGGCGGCCCGGTCGGGACACAATGTGCTGCGGGTCGCGGCCGGCGAGGCGCCGACGGGCCCAGTGCTGACCGGCCCAGCGCTGGCGGGCCCAGCGCTGGCGGGCCCAGTGCTGACGGGCCCAGTGCTGACGGGCCCAGTGCTGACGGGCTCAGCGCTGGCGGGCTCAGCGCTGACCGGCCCGCGCCGCTGGCCGGGACCCGGCGGGACGTTGGTGACGGTGGCCGCCGACCCCGGCAACCTGCGCTTCCTGGCGGACGGCTGCGTCGACGGGGTGATCGCGGACGACCGGACGCTGTCCCGCTACGTCGCGGCCGAGTACCTGGCCGCGGAGATCGCCAGGGTGCTGCGGCCCGGCGGGCGGCTGCTGGCCAGCGTGGACTCGCTCGTGCTGGGCATGGCGGTGCTGGCCGAGCAGCGGCACTGGGCCGAGCTGACCGACGTGCCGAGCGCCGAAGTGCTGGTCGTCCCGTGGCAGGACGGCACGTTCACCCGCTGCTACGGCGCACAGCACCTGCGGGACCTGTGCACGGAGGCCGGGCTCAAGCCGAGCCTCATCCGGCCGCGGACCGTGCTGTCCCCGTCCATGGTTACCGGCTGGCTGCACCGGGATCCGAACGCCATCGCCCGGCTGCTCCGAGTGGAAATGGCGACGCACGCCGACGAATCGTTCGGAATCCAACTCGTGGTCACGGCCAGGAAGCCGGGCTAGCACCCCCCGCCAGCCCGCGGCAGCAAGCTAGCGCTAGCCATTAATGACGCAGCCGGTCCAGCTTGGACTGGCAGCGCACGCAGCGGGCCGCCTCCGGCCGCGCCTCGAGGCGGCCTTCAGGGACGTGATCACCGCAATCGACACAGGTCCCGTAGCTGCCGTGCTCGATGCGGCCGAGCGCGTCCAGCACCGCACCGCGCTGACGCCGCGCCGCGTCGAGAACCGCCTCGTTGCGGTCGGCCTCCGAGAGGTTCGCGCCGGCGTCCGCGGGGTCCTGCGGGTAGCCAGAGGCTGCCGCCTCACCGGCCTGGTTCTCCCCAGCCAGCACGGCGATGGACTTGTCGAGGTCGTCACGGATCCCTTCCAGCCGCTTGCGCGCGGTTGCGGTGTCCACCGGCCTCACCTCCCTATCCGCATGGTGCCCGGAAGCGCGCATTTTTCGGTTGCGCGGCCGGTCGTTACGGGCTTTAGAACAATGTCCCGCCGGTATCGGCAGGGACTCCGCCGGGGGGCGGCTCTGGTTTGCCTGGGTCGCTGTCCGGCTCCGGTACGGCGAGCGCGGCGGCCGTCAGCTCGGGGCCGTTGTTCCTGACGTTGTTCACCGCCGAGCTGACCGGGTGGGACGCCAGCCCGATGGCGGCCGCGGGCGTGAGCAGCCGGTGCAGGCCGGCCGCGTCGCCCTGGTCCGGATCGAGCCAGTCCGCCCAGTCCTGCGGAGCGATCACCATCGGCATCCGGTCGTGGATCCGGCCGACCTCATCGGTCGCCTGGGTGGTGATGATCGTCGTGGTCCAGAGCCAGCTGCCCTCGTGGTCCTCGGGCACGGAAGGGTCACGCCAGAGCTCGTAGAGCCCGGCGAAGGCGAGCGCGCGGCCGTCGGTCCGGTAGATGTAATACGGCTGCTTGCGCTTCTTGCCGTTCTCCTCGACCTGCTGCCACTCGTAGAAGCCGTCGGCGGGCAGCAGGCAGCGGCGGCGCGCGAACGCGCGCCGGAAGGAGGGCTTCTCGGCCACCGTCTCGGCCCGGGCGTTGATCATCCGGCTGCCGATCGACGGGTCCTTGGCCCACGACGGCACCAGCCCCCAGCGCAGCACGCGAAGCTGGCGCACCGGGTCGCTGCCGGCGGCGGGGGTGCCGGACTTGGCGTCACGGGAGCGGGTGAGCACGGCGTAGACCGGTTTGGTCGGGGCCACGTTGTAATCGGGCTCGAGCGGCGTCTCGACGCGATCGCGCTGCACACCGAACTCCTCCAGGAGTTCCATGCGCTTCCGCGCAGATGCGTATCGGCCGCACATACTTTCCCCCTGATCCGCTCCTCTTCGTATGCACTCTGCCCGGAATCCGATTGTTTACCCTATCTCCCTGATCCGGCCAGATTTTATTCACCGGACGGCACATCGCCCGGGCGGATCGCCGGGCGGGCGCAGGTACCTGGCCACGGCCGCCCAGTACGCTCGCAGCATGCGGCAAGAACCAGCCGAGCGGCCGGACCCGGACCCGGGCCTGGACCCAGGCTTCCAGGCGGACGCGGACTGCGGTGTGCGGGCGGACGCGGACTCCGGCTTGTGGCCTGCTCCGGCCGCGGACGGGCCGGTCCGCATGCTGCTGCGGCTCCCCGGCTCCAAGTCCATGACCAACCGCGCACTGCTCATCGCCGCGCTCGCGGACGAGCCTGCGGTGATCACGAGCCCGCTGCGGGCGCGCGACACGCTGCTGATGGCCGGGGCGCTGCGGGCGCTCGGCGCGACCATCGAGGATGCTGGCGATGACGCTGCGGGCTGGCTGGTCACGCCGGGGCCGATGGACCGCGGCGCGCAGGTCGAGGTGGGCAACGCCGGGACGGTGATGCGGTTCGTGCCGCCGGTGGCCCCGCTGGCGTCCGGCGACGTGGCCTTCCGCGGTGACCCGCGCGCGTCGCAGCGGCCGGTGCGGCCGCTGATCGCCGCGCTACGCGCGCTCGGCGCCGACATCGACGACGGCGGGCGCGGCGCCATCCCGTTCACCGTGCGCGGCACCGGAGGGCTGCCCGGCGGCACGGTGACGCTGGACGCGTCCGGCTCGTCGCAGCTCGTCTCCGGGCTGCTGCTCGCCGGCTGCCGCTACGACAAGGGGCTGGAGGTCAGGCACCAGGGTCCGCCGGTCCCGTCGGCACCGCATATCGCGATGACGGTCAGCATGCTGCGCGCGGCCGGCGCGGAGGTGGACACCGGCGCGGGCCCGCGGCCCGAGGTATGGCGCGTCTACCAGGGCGTGCTGCGGCCGGGGCAGGTCACGGTCGAACCCGACCTGGTCAACTCCGCGCCGTTCCTGGCCGCTGCGCTGATCACCGGGGGTACCGTGACGGTGGCCGGCTGGCCGCGCGCGACCTCGCAGCCGGCCGGGCACATCCTGGACCTGCTGACCCAGATGGGCGCGACCTGCGAGCGGGTCCCCGGCGGGCTGGCCGTGACCGGGACGGGCGTCATCAACAGCATCGACGCCGACCTGCGCGACAGCAATGAGCTCGCGCCGGTGCTCACGGCGGTGGCGGCGCTGGCCGGATCGCCGTCGGCGTTCACCGGCATCGGCCACATGCGCACGCACGAGACCGACCGGCTCGCCGCGCTGGCCACTGAGATCAACGCGCTCGGCGGTGACGTACAGCAGCTACCGGACGGGCTGGAGATCCGGCCCCGGCCGCTGACCGCCAGCGGGATCTTCGACAGCTACGACGATCACCGGATGGTGATGGCCGCGGCGGTGCTCGGCCTGGCCGTGCCCGGCATCAGGGTGCGCAACGCCGACACCGTCGCGAAGACCTTCCCGGCCTTCACCGCGACCTGGGCCCAGCTGCTCGGCGGGCCACTGCCGGGCCGGCAGGTGCCGGGCGAGCGGCCCGGCGACGGCACGGAGCGCCGGCCCTGAACCGCCGGCCCAGCCACGCCCACCTGGACGAGGACGATATCCGCGTCAGGCCGGGCCGCGGCTCGCGGCCGCGGACCCGACGGCGTCCCGCTCACGAAGACGCCGCGGAGGCCTTCGTGGCCAGCGTCGACCGCGGCCGCTACGGCTGCCTGGTCGACGACGAGCCGGTCATCGCGATGAAGGCCCGCGAACTCGGCCGCAGGGCCGTGGTCGTCGGCGACAGGGTGGCGCTGGCCGGCGACGTCTCCGGCGAGCAGGGAACGCTCGCCAGGATCGTCCGGGTACGGCCGCGGACGTCGGTGCTGCGCCGTTCGGCCGATGACACCGACCCGGTCGAGCGGGTGATCGTCGCCAACGCCGATCAGCTGGTCATCGTCTGCGCACTGGCGAATCCGCCGCCCCGGCTGCGGTTCATCGACCGCTGCCTGGTCGCCGCCTACGACACGGGCTTGCACCCGCTGCTCTGCCTGACCAAGGCTGACCTGGCCGCCCCGGACGACGTGATCGCTATCTACGAGCCGCTGGGCGTTCCCTGCGTCGTGACCAGCCGCCCGTTCGCCGACGACATGATCGCCGGGCTCAGGTCCAGGCTGGCCGGGCGGCAAAGCGTGCTCATCGGGCATTCTGGCGTAGGCAAGTCAACCCTGGTCAACGCGCTGATCCCGGAGGCGGACCGGGCCGTCGGCGTGGTCAACCCGGTCACCGGGCGGGGCAGGCACACCTCCTCGTCCGCGGTCGCCCTGCGACTGCCGGGCTCGGTGCAGGGAGAAGAGAGGGCGGCCTGGGTGATAGACACGCCGGGACTGCGCAGCTTCGGCCTCGGTCACGTCTCGCCCGGTCGCGTGGTGCGCGCCTTCCCCGACCTGGCCGAAGGCGCCGCCCGATGCTCCCCCGGCTGCACCCACCTCGAAGAAAGCTGCACGCTCGACGACTGGGCCGCAGAACACGGTGCCGTCGCCAGACTCGACTCCCTCCGCCGCCTCCTGCGCAGCCGCGAAGGTGCCGACACCTAGCACCCCTGCCCCGCTGGTAACTCCGAGCCGGCACCGCCCCGTGCAGGTACGGTGGATGCTGCATCTCTCGCCGCACGGCATTGGCGTCCACATACATCCCGCATTCCGCAGACGGAGGTCATCTTGATCGACTCGGACCTGCTGCTTAACGAGCCTGACTCGGTTGCAGAGGAGCTCGCTAAAAAGGGAGTCGAGCGGTCCCTGGTCAGTTCTGCCCGAGACGCAGTGCTGGAACGGCGCAAGGTCCGGCATGAGCTGGACGAGGCCCGCGCGGAGATGAACAAGCGTTCCAAGGAAGTCGGCACCCTCATGGCCGCTGGTGACCCCGCGGCCGAACGCGTTCGCGCGGAGCTTTCCCACCTGAAGGAACGCATCAGCGAACTAGAGACAACCAACCGGGGCGCATCAGACAAGGCGGAGTCCCTGCTGCTGCAGCTCCCGAACTTTCCTGATCCGAAGGCGCCCGTCGGGACCGACGAGTCTGCGAACGTCGTGCTCCGCTACGAAGGCCCCGAGTCAACTAGGAAAGAAGGCGTACGGCCGCACTGGGAGATCGCTTCGGATCTCGGTCTGTACGAGCCAGAACGCGCAGCGAAGCTCAGCGGGTCGGGGTTTTCAATGCTGCGGGGTGACGGGGCCAGGTTGCTGCGCGCGCTCGTGCAGTTTGCGCTCGACCTGAACCGGGACCAATACGTTGAATTCGTTGTCCCTCACTTCGTCCGCAGGGCGACCATGGTGGGAACGGGGCACCTGCCCAAGTTCGCGGACGACGCATACAATACGACGCTCGATGACTTGTGGGCTATCCCAACGGGAGAGGTTCCGCTGACCGGATTTCATCGCGATGAGATCCTTACCCCGGCGGAACTGCCGAAACACTACATGGCTTATTCGGTGTGTTTTCGGCGAGAAGCCGGCAGTGCCGGCAAGGATACTCGCGGCCTGCAGCGACTGCACGAGTTCCACAAGGTGGAGATGGTCCGGATCTGCTTGCCTGACCAAGTGGAGAAAGAGTTCGCCGAGTTGCTTGCCGACGCCGAGCGGCCACTCCAGGAGATGGGCCTGCCCTATCGTGTGGTCGACCTGTGCACCGGTGACCTTACGTTCGCGTCATCACGCATCTTTGACCTGGAAGTCTATGCTCCCGGCGTGGACCGCTGGCTAGAAGTCTCCTCGGTGGGCAACTTCACCGATTTTCAAGCACGCCGGAGCAATATCCGCTTCCGTAACCCAGGAGGCGGCACAATTCCGGTGTACACGCTGAATGGGTCGGCCCTCGCTACTCCGCGCATGTGGGCTGCCATCCTCGAGCATGGACTTCAACCGGATGGTACGGTGCGGATCCCCTCGGTACTGGTCAAGTACATGGGCAAGGAGACGATTTCCCGGCCGGAATAACTTCCGGCCGGCGGCGAGCCGGTCAGCAGGGCGGGACCGTTACGCGGTACCGTTCGCGCCATGGCGGGTTACGACGATGATCTGCGGTTCGCGCACGTGCTCGCCGACGCGGCGGACGACATCACCAGCCGGCGCTTCCGCGCCCAGGATCTCGCGGTGGAGACCAAGCCCGACCTGACGCCGGTGACCGACGCGGACCGGACCGTGGAGGAAACGATCCGCGGGGTGCTGCGCCGGTCCAGGCCGCGCGATGCGGTGCTCGGTGAGGAACTGGGCCAGATCGGCATCGGCCCGCGGCGCTGGGTCATCGACCCGATCGACGGGACCAAGAACTTCGTCCGCGGCGTGCCGGTCTGGGCGACGCTCATCGCGCTGATGATGGAGGACGAGCCGGTGGTCGGCGTGGCGTCCGCGCCGCTGCTCGGCCGTCGCTGGTGGGCGGCGCGCGGAGCCGGCGCGTGGACCGGGCGCAGCCTGACCAAGGCCCGGCGCTGCCAGGTGTCCGGAGTGACCCAGCTCCAGGATGCCTCGCTGTCCTACTCCAGCCTGTCCGGCTGGGAAGAGAACGGGATGCTGGAGCAGTTTGTCGGGCTGTCGCGCTCGGTGTGGCGCAACCGTGCCTACGGGGACTTCTGGTCGCACGTGCTAGTGGCCGAGGGCGCGGTCGACGTGGCGGCCGAGCCGGTGGTCTCGCTGTGGGATCTGGCCGCGGTCCAGGTGATCGTGGAGGAGGCGGGCGGCCGGTTCACCGATCTTTCCGGCGCGGCCAGGCCGGACGGCGGCAGCGGCGTGGCGACCAACGGGCACCTGCACGACGAGGTTCTGCTGCTGCTGTCCGGGGTAGGCTGAATCCCAGGTGTCACATATTCACAAGGGCCCGCCGGCCTTGCAGGCGGCCAGCCCCGCTCCGTGGGGAGTGATGACAGGTGAACGTCAGGGACGGCATGACCCGGCTGGTTCTGACCATCGGCCCGGCTCACACGCTGCGTGAGGCAGCCCGGCTGATGTCGGACCGACGGGTGGGGGCGGCGGTCGTCATCGACCCGGAGCATGCGGGCGTGGGAATTCTCACCGAGCGGGACGTCCTGGACTCGATCGCCGCAGGGCAGGACCCTGACCGTGAGCTGGTCGGGCAGCATCGCACTCCCGATCTCGTAGTCGCCTCACCGGGCTGGACGCTGGAGCAGGCGGCAACGGCGATGGTCCGGGGCGGCTTCCGGCACCTGATTGTGGTGGAGGGCCAGGAGGTCACCGGGCTGCTCTCGATGCGGGACATCGTCCGCTGCTGGGCTGACGTGGGGATCAACGCCGGGGCCCCCGCCACGGCCTGAGCCGCACCGCCTGACGCCCGCCGGGCCGGTACCCCCGGGCCGGTACCGCCGGGCCGCCAATCCCCGCGCGTCTGCTTTTATGGCGCCTTCTGCCGCGAGTAGGATCACGGCCAGGAGGGAGACGCTCACGATGCGATTCCGACCACTGATCCGCCGGATCGGCCTGATCCCCGTGCTCGCGGCGGGATTTGGCCTCGTTCTCGGCGGCTGCGGCAGCAGTAGCCCGAGTAGCTCCGGCAAAGGCTCGGGCGCGTCGGCTTCGTCTGGCAGCAGCTCTGCCGCGTCCGCGATCAAGGCCAACTGGGTGGAGTTCTTCGCCGCCAGCACGCCGGTATCCAAACGGGTGCAGCTGCTGCAGAACGGCCAGGAGTTCGCGGCGCTGATCACCGCGCAGGCCAAGTCGCCGCTGGCATCCTCGGCGTCGGCCAAGGTGTCCGGCGTGACGGGCGTGACGTCGAGCCAGGCCATGGTGAAGTACTCGATCCTGGCGGCGGGCCAGACCGCGCTGCCCAACCAGACCGGCGTCGCGGTATTCCAGGACGGGACCTGGAAGGTCGGCGACGCCAGCTTCTGCGGCCTGCTCAGGCTGGAGCAGGCCACGGGCTTGCCTCCAGCCTGCTCGCGGGCCGGCTAGCGGAAGGGCATCTTGGCCGCGACGACCGAGGTGGCGGTAACCCCCCGCCGCGGCGGTCGACCCCTCGCGCTGGGCGTGCTCTGCACGCTGCTGTTCCTGACCTTCCTGGACAACACCGTCGTCAGCGTGGCGCTCGGCAGCGTTCAGCTGGACCTGCACGCCAACGTGTCGTCGCTGCAGTGGGTGGTCAGCGCGTACGCCCTGACGTTCGCCAGCATCATGCTGGCCTGCGGGATGATCGGCGACGAGTTCGGCCGCAAGGTGGTCATGCTGTGCGGGGCCGGGGTGTTCTGCGGCGGGTCGCTGATGTCCGCGCTGGCACCGAACATCGGGCTGCTGATCGCCGGCCGCGCGGTCATGGGCCTGGGTGCGGCGGCCAGCGAGCCGGGCACGCTGTCCATGCTGCGTCACCTGTACACCGACGAGCGCAGCCGGGACCGCGCGGTCGGCGTGTGGGCGGCGGTCTCCGGCCTGGCCCTGGCCCTCGGCCCGGTTGTCGGCGGCGCGCTGGTCGGCATCTGGAGCTGGCGCGGGATCTTCTGGTTCAACCTGGCCTTCGGCCTGGCCGCCCTGGTCATCGCTGCGATCGTCCTGCCGGAGAGCGCGGATCCCGATGCGCACCGGGTCGACACCGCGGGCACGCTGCTCGGCGCCGCCGCCCTGGCGGCGCTGATCTTCGCGGTCATCCACGGCGAGAGCGCGGGCTTCGCCGCCCCGTCGGTGATCGCGCTGTACTGCGTCGGCGCGGCGGCTGGGGCGGCATTCTTCTGGTGGGAGCACCGCGCCTCGCACCCGATACTCGACCTGCGCTTCCTGCGCGCACCCCGGTTTGTCACCGCGAACATCGCCGCGTTCTGCACGTATTTCGCGACGTTCGCGATCTTCTTCTTCACCGCGCTGTACCTGGAAGAGGTCGTCGGAGACTCCGGCTACAAGCTTGCCCTGGTGTTCCTGCCGATGACCGCGCTGATGATCGCGACCGCGCTGGCGGCGGGCCGCTGGACCGGCATATTCGGGCCGCGCTGGTCGATCTTCACCGGCTGCCTGCTGTTCGGGGCCGGGCTGCTGCTGGCCAACCTGAGCCTTGACCCGCACCCTGACTACTGGGCGCTGGTGAGCGCGCTCGCACTGACCGGCGTCGGGATCGGCGCCACCGTCGTGCCGATCACCTCCTCGGCGCTGAACGCGGTCCCGCCGGAACGTTCCGGCATGGCGGCCTCGGCGACCAACACCAGCCGGGAGATTGGCGCGGTGACCGGTGTCGCGGTGCTCGGCGCCCTGGTCAACGCCCAGCTGAGCTCCAGCCTGACCGGCCAGCTGAAGAAGCTGGGCATCCCGGCCAACTTCCAGTCGATCGTCATCCATGCGGTGGAAACCGGCGGCGTCCCGTCCACCGGCAACTCACAGGGAGCGGGCGGCGCGCAGGCCGCCGGGCACTCCACGCTCGTGCAGCAGGTGATCAACGCCGCTTACACCGCCTTCCACGACGGGCTGCACGCCGCGCTCTACCTGTCCGCGGGCCTGGTCTTCGCGGCCGGCCTGTTCGCCGTCATCGTGCTCGGCCTGCGCTCCGACCGCGCCAACCAGCCATGATCACGACGACTTTGCCGCGCTATCACGCGTAAGACTCTTCATGATCATGAAAGGTCCGGGGCGGGGGGTGGGCGTGTGGGTGGTGGGGGTAGTGGGGTGTCGCGGCGGGTTACGGTGACGGCGGTTGTGCTGACCGTCGGGACCGGGGCGACGGACGTGGCGAGCTTTACCCGGCTGGGCGGGGTGTTCACCAGCGTGATGACGGGGAACCTTGTGCTGTTTGGGCTGGCCGCGGCCAAGGCGTCGAGGGCGCTGGCCGGGCACACGGCGCTGTCGGTGGCCGGGTTTGTGCTGGGCGTCGCGGTCGGCGCACGGGTGCTCGCGGGAAGGGCGGGGCGGGCGACCGCCGCTGGGCCGACCGCCGCTGGGCCGACCGCCGACAGACGGGAAAGGCCAGCCAAAGAGCCGGCCGCCGGGCGACAGGAAGAGCCGGCCGCCGGGCGGCGGGAGGGACCAGCAGAAGAGCCGACCGCGGAAGAGCCGGGCACCGAGCGGCGGGAAGAGCCAGCGGGAGAGCGGGCTGCGGAAGAGCCGGCCGCCGGGCGGCGGGAAGGGTCGGCGGATGCCTGGCCGGCGCTGGTTACCTGGGCGCTCACCATCGAGTTCGCCCTGCTGGCCGCGTTCGCTGCCGGGTGGGAGTTGGCGGGCAGCAAGCCGGCCGGCCTTGATCAGTACCTGCTGCAGGTGACGGCGGCCGTCGCGATGGGGATGCAGAGCGCCGCGGTGCGCGGGATCGGCGCGTCGGATGTCTCGACCACCTATATGACCGGGGCGCTGACTCAGTTCGTGGCCAGGCTCGCCACGCCCGGCCCGGGACGGTGGACGGGCTGGCGGCTGCCGGGTCCGCTGCTCGCGCTCGCGACCGGCGCGCTGGTCAACGGCGTGCTGATCGCCAAGGCCCCGGCCGCCGCGCCGGTGTTCGTCGTCCTGCCGCTCTGCCTGGTTCTCGCCGCGACGCGACGGCCAGGGACGCGAGTGCGGTCGCGCTGGCGTCGCCGTGACCAGACGCGCCCAGCCTCCCGGAGAGACCCGGCCTGACCCCGCGCCTCCCGGAGGGAATCAGGCCTGACCCCGTAGAGTGTGCTGCCATGCCAAGCCGGAGCTGTCGACCGCGCTGCGTACCAGGAGCGACGTCATCGTGGCCCGGGTCACGATGCCGGTCGCCCGTCCGGCGGAGACGCCGTGACACTGTCCCGCAGCCCGGGGCTAGAACTGTTACAGCTACCGGGTCGGCCGCACTCCAGCTTTAGTATTAAATTTACTAGTATAGCGCCAGGCGCGATGTTATTTTCCGAGCATTGACATACCCCGTATCAGGCATCATGTCCACCAGGATCCGGATATGAGCGCTGTGCACGCGACAAGATCGTGCTGGGCTGGACAAGTTGCCCGATCGGGCGCGGCCGCTGACCTCGCGCGGCCACAACGAAAGCTGTGGGGCCAGTGTTTCTCTAGTTGTCTATGTGAAACATGTTTCTCAACTTACTCCAGTGCATTCAGATGCGGCAGTCGGAACAAATAACGCTGTGTAGTGACATATTGACGGATGGATATCCCGTGTCTATCGTCCGGGTGAACCCCGTCCCTGGGCAGCGAGTGCCTAACCGGTCACACCGGGCTGCACTCTCCTGGTCTGGGCCCAATTAAGGAGGAAGGCTTCGTTGCGATCCAACGACTCGGGAGGCAAAGGCGCCGCCCGACCCCGAAGTGGCCGTAGGAAGATGATCCGTACCGGGACAGTCTTCGCCGCGGCCGTGACCCTCACGCTCGGAACGCTCGCGGCCACCACGGCCGCATCCGCCCAGCAGACCTCGGCTGCCATGAAGGCACCGGCGGCTCACCTGCAGCACGTCAAGGGGCACCTGCACCCGGTCCCAGGACAGGACTACGCCAGGGCCTGCGCCGCGGCCAAGGCCAACCACTTCGCGTGCCTGTCGTTGGTCCGGACCGACGTGAAGTCGCACCTGCAGTCCGGGATTCACCCTGATGCCGCGCCCGTCGGTTTCGGCTATGGCGAGCCCAGCCTGGACAGTGCCTACGCCCTGCCGTCGGGGAGCGCGGGCAGCGGCCAGACGGTAGCGGTCGTGGACGCCTTCAACGACCCCAACGCGGTCTCCGACCTGGCCACTTACCGGTCCTCCTGGAGCCTGCCCGCCTGCGGGACTGGCTGCTTCTCCGTGGTCAACCAGAACGGGGCCACCAGCCCGCTTCCCGCCAACGCCGGCACGAACGGGTGGGACGTCGAAGAGTCGCTAGACGTCGACATGGTGTCGGCGATCTGCCCGCTCTGCCACATCATCCTGGTTGAGGCCAGCAACGCGACCGACGCAGACCTCGGTGCCGCGGTCAACTCCGCGGTCAACCTGGGCGCCAAGTATGTGTCGAACAGCTACGGCGGCGGGGAGTCTTCGACCGACACCACGCTCGACAGCGAGTTCTACAACCACCCGGGCGTGGCGGTCACCGCCTCGGCCGGTGACAGCGGCTTCGGCGTCGAGTACCCGGCGGCCTCGCAGTTCGTCACCGCGGTCGGCGGCACCAACCTGACCACGGCCTCCAACTCGCGCGGCTGGACCGAGAAGGTCTGGAACACCTCCAGCAGCGAGGGCACCGGCTCCGGCTGCTCGACCGTTGACCCCAAGCCGTCCTGGCAGAAGGACACCGGCTGCGCCAAGCGGACCAACAACGACACCTCCGCTGTCGCCGACCCGGCCACCGGCCTGGCCGTCTACGACACCTACAGCCAGGGCGGCTGGCTCGAGGTGGGCGGCACCAGCGCGTCCTCCCCGATCATCGCCTCGGTCTTCGCGCTGGCCGGAACGCCTGCCGCAGGCACCTACCCGTCCTCGTACATGTACAGCCACACGTCGAACCTGTTCGACGTGACCACCGGCTCTGACGGCAGTTGCGGCGGGACGTACCTCTGCACCGCCGAGGTCGGCTACGACGGTCCCACCGGCTTGGGCACTCCGGACGGCACGGCCGCGTTCACCAACGGCACGACCACCGGCAACACCGTCACGGTGACCAACCCCGGCAACCAGACGGGCACGGTCGGCACAGCGGTCAGCCTGCAGATCCACGCCTCCGACTCGGCCAGCGGGCAGACCCTCACCTACAGTGCCAACGGGCTCCCGGCTGGCCTGAGCATCTCAAGCAGCGGCCTGATCACCGGCACTCCGACCACGGCCGCAACCTACAACCCAACGGTGACCGCCACGGACACCACCGGGGCACACGGGTCGGCCTCGTTCACCTGGACGATCAGCACGAGCGGCGGCGGTTGCACCGCGGCCCAGCTGCTGGGCAACCCGGGCTTCGAGACCGGATCGGCCGCGCCGTGGACCACGACCGCGGGCGTCATCAACCCCAACGGCGCGGGCGAGACCTCGCACAGCGGGACCTGGTACGCCTGGCTCGACGGCTACGGCACCACG
>DASXZD010000022.1:0-30757 GCA_036502085.1 Streptosporangiaceae bacterium | reverse complement strand
ACGAGCGTGCCACCGCCAGTATTGAGGAATGCGGCAATCGTCTTGAGCCTGAGGACTTCATCAAGTGGCCTCTGGCCCGCGTCCAGCAGGTAATCGGCAAGCGTTCCGCCACTTAAGTACTCGAACACGATGTAATGGACGGAGCCATCCACGTACCCTCAGGGTCTGTGGCTATGGCTTCGGGCTTGACGAAGGAGATCGCCACGAGCCGGTCCATCTTCGGGTCCCAGGCTCGGTAGGTCCGCTTACGATCACCTTCGCCAAGGAGTCGCTGGATCCTGGAGATCGCACTGCCTATCGTGCGGTGAGTAACTGCGAGACGCTGCCGATCAGAACAGCGTGCCCTCGGGCTCAATACCTCGCAGTGCGTCGTAATCCAGGATCACGCAGCGGATACCGCGGTCTTCCGCCAGCGTCCTCGCCTGTGGCTTGATCGTCAGCGCCGCCAGCACACCTTTGACGGGCGCTAGCGTCGTATCACGGTTCAATAGCTCAAGGTAGCGAGTCAGTTGCTCTACGGCATCAATCCCCGCGACGCGCTTGACTTCGACGGCCACGTAACCGCCTTGGCGCGAAGCGGTGCCCTCACTAGAGTCGGACCCGTCGATCTCGCCGCGGCGCTTGATCTCGACCGCGACGCTCACCCCTTGGGCGTCCCGGCACATCAGGTCGACTGGCCCGATCGGCGTCGGGTACTCGCGGCGGACCAGTCGCCAGCCGACGCCGAGCACGCTGACCTGCTTGGCGAGTTCGGCCTGGAGCTGTGATTCGACCCCGTCCTTCTGCAGGCCGGGATCGATGCCCAGGTCGAACGACGTGTCGCTCAGGACTTCCTCGAGCAAGACCGTGAGGATCTCGCCTGACTTGCCGGTCACCGTCCATCGATCCGGCTGCTCGACGAGCCTGCAGGGCGGCGACATCCAGTTCAGCGGCTTATAGCTGCCGCCGTCCGAATGCACGAGCACGGATCCGTCGGCCTTGACGATGAGCAGCCGGAGCGCCGAGGGCAGGTGGGCGGTAAGCCGGCCCGCGTAGTCCACGCTGCACCGGGCGACAACGATACGCACGAGAGCCAACCCTAGCGAGGCCATCGCACTCCCGCGGCGCAGCTGCTCGAACGCTACGTTCAGGCCTGGAAGCTCGTCGCGATCCGGTGCGGGCTGCCTGCGGTCATCGACGCGGCCGTCTGACGTCGTAATGCCAGAATGACGGTATGCCACCGAGTTCTCCAGAACGACTGCAGAACCCTGACGTGCTGCACCTGGTTCCCCTGATAGACGCGCTGATCGCGGCGGGCAACCGCCTCATAGATCCGCCGGATCCTGATCGCGGCCATGCCCAGTAGCGCTTCACTCGGCGGGGAGAGCAGGTCGGAGCGGAAGCGCCGGGTCATCCTGGAGGCGGCCACGTCGGCCTTCCTGTGCAACGGCTACCTCGGTGCCAGCGTGGACGAGATCGCCGCGCTCGCGGCCGTCTCGAAGCAGACGGTCTACAAGCACTTCGGCGACAAGGAGGGGCTCTTTGCCGACGTCGTGACGGCCATGGTCGATGAGGCCAGCGACCCGCTCTGCCAGGAAGTGCTCAGCCTGACCGACAGCGGCGACATCGAGGCGGACCTGCGCGATCTGGCCCGCCGGCAGCTCACGCTGGTGCTGGCTCCGCGGCTGATGCAGCTGCGCCGGCTGGTCATCGGCGAGGTGGTGCGCTTCCCCGAGCTGGGCCGCATGTTCTACGAGCGGGGTCAGGGACGGACCGTCGCCGCGCTGGCGACCTCGTTCGAGAGCCTCGCCGCGCGCGGCCTGCTGCAGCTGGATGATCCGCTCGCCGCGGCCGCGCATTTCAACTGGCTGTTCATGTCGGCTCCGCTGAATCAGGCCATGCTCCTGGAGCACGGAGAGGCGCCCGACCCTGCTGACCTCGAACGGTACGCCGACAGCGGAGTGCGGATCTTCCTGGCCTCTTATGACCGGCGCGGGAACGAGTCGGCCACGAGCCAGCCTGACGTACAGTGACCGCCGTGAGCCCTCGTCGAGCCCGGCGCCTGCCCGATAGCGTCCCGCGCAAGGGGCGGGCGGGCGCGGCCAGCGCGGGCCGGGGCGCGGCGAAGGACGACTCAGGCGAGCGGCCTGAGTTCCCGGCCGGCCCCGAACGCACCGAGTCCTGGCCCGACGGGGAGTGGGTGGTCCGCCTGGTGCCGGGCGGACCGGCCGGCAAGCCCTACCGTTGTCCCGGCTGCGACCAGGAGATACCGACCGGGATGCCGCACTTGGTCGCCTGGCCGGCCCTGACCCCTGGCGTCGAGGAGCGCAGGCACTGGCACCGGGTCTGCTGGCGGCGCCGACTGCACCGCAGGCCAGGGATTCGCCGGGCCCGGTGAGAAAAGACCGTGAGAGAGCACCGCGAGGAGAGCATGACCGAGATCAGGACCATGGTTGTCCTCCCGGCCCGGCGGACGCCCATCACCCTGCGAACCTCCGACGGCCTGACCCTGGTCGGCGAGCTGGCGCTGCCTGCCGACCGCGATCCGGCCGGCACGCTGATCTGCCTGCATCCGCTGCCGACCAAGGGCGGGATGATGGACAGCCACGTGATGCGCAAGGCGTCCTACCGGTTGCCCGCGCTCGCGGATCTGGCCGTGCTCAGGTTCAACACCCGGGGCACGACCTCGGAGCGGGGGACCAGCGAGGGCGAGTTCGACGGCGGGCAGGCCGAGCGTTTCGACGTGGCGGCGGCCATCACCTTCTGCACTGAAGCGCGGCTGCCCGGGCTGTGGATTCTCGGCTGGTCGTTCGGGACGGAGCTGGCCCTGGAGTGGGCGAACGACCCGGCCATCGAGGGAGCGATCCTGCTCTCGCCGCCGCTGCACCGGGCGGGCGATACGGCGCTGGACGCCTGGGCGGCCTCCGGCCGGGCGTTGATCGCGCTGATCCCTGAGCTCGATGACTACCTGCGCCCGGACGAGGCACGGCGCCGGTTCGCGCGGGTGCCGCAAGCCGAGGTGATAGGGGTGGAACGGGCGAAGCACCTGTGGGTGGGCGAGCCATATGTGCGTATTGTGCTGAACGAGATCGTGCGCCGGGTCAATCCGGCTGCCTGGCCGCTTCCGACCGAATGGAAGGACCCCGATGACCGCTAGCCTCTTCGACCTGACCGGCAAGACCGCGTTTGTGACTGGTGCCTCGCGCGGGATCGGCCGGGCGGTGGCGGTCGCCCTGGCCGCGGCCGGCGCCGACGTCGCGCTGGTGGCCCGCAGCGAGGACGGGCTGGCCGACACGGCGCGCGAGGCGGCCGCGCACGGCCGCCGGGCCATCGTGATACCAGCCGACGTGACCAGCGAGGACGCGGTGACGGCTGCGGTCGCGACGGCCATCGGGCAACTGGGCCAGATCGACATCGTGGTGAACAACGCGGGCGGCACGAACTTCATGGTCCCGTTCGCCGAGTTGCGGCTGAGTGGCTGGGACAAGGTAATGCGGCTGAACGTGAACTCGACGGTGTTCGTCTGCCACGCGGTGGCCGGGCACCTGCTCGAGCGCGGCACCGGCTCGGTGATCAACGTGGCGTCGGTGGGCGGCATCGCGGCCGCTCCGCTGATCGCGCCGTACGGGGCGGCCAAGGCCGGGGTGATCTCGCTGACCAAGTCGCTGGCCGTCGAGTGGGCCGCTCGCGGCGTGCGGGTCAACGCGCTCTGCCCGGGCTGGACCGCGACCGACCTGAACCGCAACCTGTGGGACGACGGCGCAGGCGGCCAGGCCACGGTGGCGACCGTGCCGATGCAGCGCTGGGCCCAGGCCGAGGAGATGGCCGGGCCCGCGGTGTTCCTGGCCAGCGACGCGTCGTCCTACATGACCGGCCAGACGATCGTGGTAGACGGCGGCCAGACGATCATGCCCTGACCCGCTCGCGGCCGCCCCGCGGGTTGCCAGTCCCCGTGACCACGAAGACTCTTACGCGCCAGGGCACGCAAAACTCTTCGTGATCATGGAATCGAGGGTGGGGCCGCAGGGGGTGGGGGCGCAGGGGTGGCGCGCGGAGGCTGGCCGGCTGCGGCTCAGGACAGCGGGACGAGGGCGGGGGTTTGCTCGGGGTCGGCGGCGGCTAGGGGGGCGCGGCCGACGATCAGGTCGGCGGCGCGCTCGGCGATCGCGATCGTGGGCGCGTTCGTGTTGCCGCGCGGCACGGTCGGCATGACCGACGCGTCCACGACGCGCAGACCGGTCACGCCGCGGACCCGCAGCTCGGGATCGACCACGCTGGTCAGCCTGCTGGCGGCCAGCCGCGAGTCACCGCCCATGGCACAGGTGCCGACCGGATGGTAGAGCGTGGCGACGTCCCGCCGGATGAACTCGCGCAGCTCCGCGTCGGTGCGCACCTCCGGTCCCGGCGCCAGCTCGCTCGCGCAGACCCGGGCCAGCGGCCTGGCCGTCACGATCTCGCGCACCAGCTGCAGGCCGGTCACCAGGCGGTCCAGGTCGGTGCTTTCGGACAGGTAGCGCGGGTCGATGGCGGGCTTGTGCCGGGGATCCGCGCTGTGCAGCCGGACCGTCCCGCGGCTGTGCACCTCGACTAGCGTGACCAGCACCGAGAGCGCGCGGATGGCCGGGTCGGCGAGGCCCTGGTTCTGGTACGGGCCGGGGACGGCGATCCACTGCAGGTCCGGCGCGGGCAGCGCGGGGTCGGACCGGCTGAACCCGCCGGCCTCGGCCACGTTGGTGACCAGCGGGCCGTTGTGCGCTAGCTGCCAGCGCAGCAGGCTCATCGGGCCGGCCTGCTCCCAGACCCCGCGGACCTTGGGCGTGGGCCAGATGGCCGTGGTGATCGGATGGTCGGACAGGTTGGCGCCGACGCCCGGGCTGTCGGCCACCACCTCGATGCCGTGCTCGCGCAGGTGGCCGGCCGGGCCGATGCCGGACAGCATCAGGATCTGGGGGCTGCCGATCGCGCCGGCCGCCAGGAGGATCTCGCGGTCGGCCCGGGCGGACTGCGCGGCGCCGCGCTGCCGGTAGTGCACGACGGCGGCCCGGCCGTCTTCCACCCCGATGCTGGTGACCAGGGCGTCGGTCTCGACGGTGAGGTTGGGCCGCGGCAGCGCGGGCCGCAGGAACGCGTCCGCGGTCGAGCACCGGCGGCCGCCGCGCTGGGTGACCTGGTAGAAGCCGGCGCCGTCCTGACGCGCGCCGTTGAAGTCGTCGTTGGCGGCCATCCCGCTGTCGATGGCCGCCGCCACGAAGGCCTTGGTCAGCGACGCCTTGTGGCCAGGATCCCGGACGCCGAGCGGGCCGCCGATGCCGTGGTAGGCCGAGGCGCCGCGCGAGTTGTCCTCGGACCGCAGGAAGTACGGGAGCAGATCCGCGTAACCCCAGCCGGTGCAGCCGTACTCATCGCGCCACGTGTCGTAGTCGTAGCGGCTGCCCCTGATGTAGATCATCGCGTTGATCGACGAGGAGCCGCCCAGGGTCTTGCCGCGCGGCCAGTAGACGCTGCGGCCGGCCGCCCGGTCCTGCGGGACCGTGGCGTAGTCCCAGTCGTAGACGCTCTTCCACAGCAGGTTCATCGCGGCGGGAATGTGAATCTCGTCCGCGTCGTCGGGCGGACCCGCCTCCAGGAGCAGGACGCGAGCACCGGGGTCCTCGCTCAGCCGGGCGGCCAGGACGCAACCCGCGCTGCCCGCGCCGATGATGACGTAGTCGTACACTGCCGCCTCCCGAACCCCGTTCGGACACGCCACACCTTACTCGGCAAGCGCATGCGGCGTAGCACCGGGTGACCATCCGGAACGGATAAGCCAGACAAGGCAGGTGAGGCGGGCAAACAAGATGCGAGAAGCCGTATCAAGCCAGACAAGCCAAGCCCGGCGAGCCGCGAATTAGCAGCCGCGCTCCCGACCGACCAGCCGACCAGCAGACCGGCCGGACGGGCGGACGGGCGGGAGCGCGGCTCCCCCCCTTGCGTGGTGCCCGGCGGGCCCCCGAGATCCGCCGGGCACCAGATGCCACACCACCAGCGGGCAGTGGCATCGGTCATCGGACAACGACTCGACCGGCACGCCCAGGCTCCTCTGATTGACCGCTCAGCAGCGGCCAAGAGCTGCGCCCGGGCACTGGCCGGATCGACCCCCGATTACTCTGTGCAGTCATACGATGCCACATCGTGATCGAGTTGTGAATACCCCGGGCCGATAACCTGATCATGAAAGTGCGCCGATACGGTGGCAGCATGACTGACGGCCGCAGTGAGACCCCCGTAGTGCTGTCCCGCATCTACACCCGCACCGGCGACGACGGCACGACAGCGCTCGGTGACGGCTCGCGGGCCGGCAAGACCGACCCGAGGCTTGTCGCCTACGCGGACGTGGACGAGGCAAACTGCGCGATCGGCGTCGCCCTGTCCCTTGGCGCGCTGCCGGCCGAGATGAGCGCGCTGCTCACCCGGATCCAGAACGAGCTCTTCGACGTGGGCGCGGACCTGTGCAACCCGATCGCGCCGAACCCCCCGTATCCGCCGCTGCGGGTGGACGACGGTTACGTCACCGCGCTCGAGGAGGCCTGCGACCGGTACAACGAGCAGCTGCCCACGCTGCGCAGCTTCGTCTTGCCCGGCGGCAGCGCCGGGGCGGCGCTGCTGCACGTGGCCCGCACCGTGGTCCGGCGGGCGGAGCGCAGCGCATGGACGGCGGTGCACGAGCATCGCGACACCGTGAACCCGGTCACGGCGCGCTACCTCAACCGGCTGTCCGACCTGCTGTTCATCCTCGCCCGCGCCGCCAACGGCGGCGGCGACGTGCTGTGGCGCCCCGGCGGCGACCGCTGAGCGGGTTCAGCCTCCCTGAAGAAGAGCCCGACGAGCCAGAGCCAGAAGAGCCAGAGCGCAAAGAACCCGAAGAGCCGGAGTCTGATAATCCGAGCTGATCCAGGTGCGACCCGGGCGGGGCCGCCTCCAGCCAGGCCAGGAAGCCGGTGAGCGCGGACTCGCCCATGGCCAGCTCCATCGGCTCGGCGTACTCGCCCGCCCGGCACTCGATCACCACCGCGTCCGGGCCTAGCCCGGCCATCTCGGCCGTGGTCGGCAGGCGGCGGGAGACCACGTCCAGCGTCCGGCGGGCGAAGACCTCGTTGGGCCGCAGCAGGAAGCCGAATATCTGGTGCCAGCGCAGCTCGTCGGTCTGGTACGAGGCCACGCCGAGCCGCCAGACCTTGTCCCGGCCAGGCCGCCGCAGGCCGCACTCGACGGTCCCGCCGCCGCGGTCGAGCAGCGTCCGGCGGACGGCCACCGTGGTCGCCGCCAAGACCATGAGCAGGAGAAGAGCGGCGATGAGCCAGCCGGCGTAGTCTTCCAGCGATCCGCCCACCGCCAGCGGCCCTTCGTCAGGCCTGCTCGCCCGCGGCGCGCAACCGCGCTCGTGCGTATTCGGCTTCGGCCGGCTCTTCCGCATCCGAAGCTGACTCAAGCTCCGCCCGCGCGGCGCGCGCGTCGACGTCGCGGCCAAGCTCGGCGGCTCGACACAGGATCGACACCCGGTCGCCGGCTACCGAAAAGAAGCCGCCACTGACCGCCGCGGTCAGCTCGCCCCCCTCGCCGCCGGCCGCCCCAGACCCAGCCCCTTCGGACGCGTCCGCGTCCGGGTCGAAGACCCGCACGACGCTCCCGGCGGCGAGTATGCCGAGCACCGGCGGGTGCGAAGCCAAGATACCGATGTCGCCTTCCAGCGTCTTGGCCACGACCATCCTGGCGGTTCCCGACCAGATCTGGCGGTCAGGAACGACTAGCTCCACATGCAGCGTCACCCGGACTCCCTCACGTCATGGCCTCACTCGCGGTGGCCTGGCGGTCCGGCCCGTCTGGCACACAAGCGTTCGGAAAAATTTAAGAGCGCTCAAGCTCGGCTGCCTTCTTCTCCACGTCCTCGATACCGCCGCACATGAAGAATGCCTGCTCGGGAATGTGGTCGTACTTGCCCTCGCACAGCGCCTTGAACGAGGTCACGGTCTCACTCAGCGGGACGAAAACCCCCGGCTGCCCGGTGAACTGCTGGGCGACGAACATCGGGTGCGAGAGGAACCGCTCGATCCGGCGGGCCCGCTCGACCGTGACCTTGTCGTCCTCGGACAGCTCGTCGATGCCGAGGATCGCGATGATGTCCTGCAGCTCCTTGTACCGCTGCAGGATCCGCTGGACCTCCCGGGCCACGTCGTAGTGCTCCTGGCCGATGTACTTGGCGTCCAGGATGCGCGAGGTGGAGTCGAGCGGGTCCACCGCGGGGAAGATCCCCTTCTGGGTGATCTCGCGGGACAGCGTGGTGGTCGCGTCGAGGTGTGCGAACACGGTGTGCGGCGCCGGATCGGTGATGTCGTCGGCGGGCACGTAGATGGCCTGCATCGAGGTGATCGAGTGGCCGCGGGTCGAGGTGATCCGCTCCTGCAGCTGGCCCATCTCGTCGGCCAGCGTGGGCTGGTAGCCGACCGCCGAGGGCATCCGGCCGAGCAGCGTGGACACCTCCGAGCCGGCCTGGGTGAACCGGAAGATGTTGTCGATGAACAGCAGCACGTCCTGACCCTGCACGTCGCGGAAGTACTCCGCCATCGTCAGCGCGGACAGGGCCACCCGCAGCCTGGTGCCCGGCGGCTCGTCCATCTGGCCGAAGACGAGCGCGGTGTCGTTGATGACGCCGGACTCGGTCATCTCGATGAACAGGTCGTTGCCCTCGCGGGTCCGCTCGCCGACACCCGCGAACACCGAGACACCGCTGAAGTTCTTGGCCACCCGGGTGATCATTTCCTGGATCAGCACGGTCTTGCCGACGCCCGCGCCGCCGAACAGGCCGACCTTGCCGCCCTTGACGTACGGGGTGAGCAGGTCGAGGACCTTGATCCCGGTCTCCAGGATCTCGGTGCGCGGCTCGAGCTGGTCGAACGGCGGCGGGTCGCGGTGGATGCCCCACCGCTCGGTCACGTTCAGCGACGCGATCGGCACGTCCAGGGTCTCGCCGAGCACGTTGAACACGTGCCCCTTGGTGACGTCGCCCACCGGCACCGAGATCGGCTCGCCGGTGTCGGTGACCAGGGCGCCGCGGACCAGGCCGTCGGTCTGCTGCATGGAGATGGCCCGGACGACGTTGTCGCCGATGTCCTGGGCGACCTCCAGGGTCAGCGTCCGGCTCTGTTCACCGAGGGTCACGTCCACGTGGAGGGCGTTGTAGATGTCGGGCAGTTCCCCGGCGCCGAACTCCACGTCCACGACGGGACCGGTAACCCGCACCACGCGACCGGTGCCGGTGATGGTGCCGCTCTGCTCGGTTGCATTCTCTGCGGACATGATGCTCACTTACTCCCTGCCATCGTCTCAGCCAGCGCGTTGGCGCCCCCGACGATCTCGCTGATTTCCTGGGTGATCTCGGCCTGCCGCGCCTTGTTGGCTTCAAGGGTGAGCTGGTCGATCAGATCGTTGGCGTTGTCGGTCGCCGACTTCATCGCCCGCCGCCGCGCCGCGATCTCGGCGGCCGCCGAGTCGAGCAGCGCCTGGTACAGCCGGGACTCCACGTACTGCGGCAGCAGCCCGTCGAGCACTTCTTCGGGGGACGGCTCGAACTCGTAGACCGGGATCGGCCCGCCGGGCGGCGGTCCCTCGGTCTCCTCGATCTGCAGCGGCAGGATCCGGCTGGCCACCGGGCTCTGGGTGAGCATGGAGACGAACTCCGTGTGCACCAGGTGGATCTCGTCCACTCCGCCTTCGGCGGTCGGCTTGTCGTACGCGGCCAGCAGCGCGGCGGTGATGTCGGCCGCGTCCGAGGGCTGCGGGGTGTCGGAGAAGCCGCTCCACTCGCCGGTCATCTCGCGCTGGCGGAACCGGTGCCAGACGATGCCCTTGCGGCCGACCACGAACGGCACCGGCTCGACGCCGCCCTCTTCGAGCAGCGCGCGCAGGCCCTGGGCCTCGCGCAGCACGTTGGCGTTGTACCCGCCGCAGAAGCCGCGGTCGCTGGTCATGATCAGCACCGCGGCGCGGGCCGGGTCCTTCGGCTCCGCGGTGAGCGGATGCGTGATGTGCCCGGACCGGCTGACCACGGCCTCGACCGCCCGGGTGATCTCCCGCGCGTACGGCGCGGCCGCGCGGACCCGCTGCTGCGCCTTGATGATCCGCGACGAGGCGATCAGCTCCTGGGCACGCGTGATCTTGGCGGTGGACTGGACCGTCCTGATGCGCCGTCTGACCAGGCGAAGCTGTGCTCCCATGCTGGCTAGCTCTTCTCGTTACCGGACTCGTTGCCGGTCTTGCTACCGGACTTGCTACCGGTCTCGTTGCCGGACTTGTCACCGGACTCGTTGCCGGACTCGGCCGACGGGTCGGTGTACTTGCTGACCTTTTCCTGGCCGACGCGATCGGGGTCGGTGGCCTTCTCGGGCTCGTCGGCGCCCGCCAGCATGTCGCCGGCCGAGGTCTCGAAGCCGCTCCGGAAGTCGCCGATGACCTCCTTGAGCGCGGTCACCGTGTCCTCCGAAAGCTTGCCGGTTTCCCTGATCGCGTCATAGATTCCTGGGCGTACCCGCTGCACGTGATCGAGGAACTCGGTCTCGAACCGGCCGATGTCCTCGGGCGGCACCTCGTCGAGCTGCCCGGTCGTGCCCGCCCACACCGAGACCACCTGGCGGTCCACGGTCAGCGGGCTGTACTGCGGCTGCTTGAGCAGCTCGACCAGGCGCGCGCCGCGGTCCAGCTGGGCCCGCGAGACCGCGTCCAGGTCGGAGGCGAACGAGGCGAACGCTTCCAGGTCGCGGAACTGCGACAGCGACAGCTTCAGCCCGCCGGCCACGTCCTTCATGGCCTTGATCTGCGCGTCGCCGCCGACCCGGGAGACCGACTGGCCGACGTTGATGGCCGGCCGCACGCCCGCGTTGAACAGGTCGGTCTCCAGGAAGATCTGCCCGTCGGTGATCGAGATGACGTTGGTCGGGATGTAGGCGGAGATGTCGTTGGCCTTGGTCTCCACGATCGGCAGCCCGGTCAGCGACCCGCCGCCGAGCTCGTCAGACAGCTTCGCGCACCGCTCCAGCAGCCGGGAGTGCAGGTAGAAGACGTCACCGGGGTAGGCCTCGCGGCCCGGCGGCCTGCGCAGCAGCAGCGAGATCGCCCGGTAGGCCTCGGCCTGCTTGGTCAGGTCGTCGAAGATGATCAGCACGTGCTGGCCGGCGTACATCCAGTGCTGGCCGATGGCCGATCCGGTGAACGGGGCGATGTACTTGAAGCCCGCCGGGTCGGACGCCGGGGCGGCCACGATCGTGGTGTACTCCAGCGCGCCGGCGTCCTCGAGCGACTGGCGCACCTGGGCGACCGTCGAGCCCTTCTGGCCGACGGCGACGTAGACGCACTTGACCTGCCGGGCCGGGTCGCCGGAGTCCCAGTTGGCCTTCTGGTTGATGATCGTGTCGATCGCGATGGCCGTCTTGCCGGTCTGCCGGTCGCCGATGATCAGCTCCCGCTGGCCGCGGCCGATCGGGGTGATCGCGTCGATGGCCTTGATGCCGGTCTGCAGCGGCTCATTCACCTTCTGCCGCCGCACCACGGACGGTGCCTGCAGCTCAAGCGGGCGCAGCTCGGTGCCCTCGACCGGGCCCTTGCCGTCCAGCGGGGTGCCCAGCGGGTCCACCACGCGGCCGAGGAACCCGTCGCCGACCGGGACGGACAGCACCTCGCCGGTGCGCCGCACCTGCTGGCCCTCGTCGATCTTGCTGAAGTCGCCGAGGATGACGACGCCGATCTCGCGGTCGTCCAGGTTCAGCGCCAGGCCGCGGGTGCCGTCCTCGAACTCGAGCAGCTCGTTGGCCATGGCCGAGGGCAGGCCCTCGACGTGGGCGATGCCGTCGCCGCACTCGATGACCGTGCCGACCTCATCGCGCGAGGCGGCCTCGGGCTCGTACGACTCGACAAAGCGGGCCAGCGCGTCGCGGATCTCTTCCGGCCGGATTGTCAGCTCCGCCATCTCTTAAGTCCCTCGTGTCAGTGGTGCGTTGGTAATCATGTCTGGGGCGGCCGTCAGGGCTCGCTGCGTCACGGGTCAGCCCGCCAGCCTGCGCCGCAGGGCCGCTAGCCGGCTGGCCACGCTCGCGTCGATGAGCTCGTCGCCCACCTGGACGGACATGCCCCCTACGACGTGCGGGTCGAGCAGGACGTTCAGGTGAATCTCGTGGCCGTACAGTCCGGCCAGCGCCGCAGTCAGCCGCCGCTGCTGCTGCTGCGACAGCGGGGAGGCGACGCGCACCAGGGCGACCAGCCGCTCCCTGCGCTCGGCGGTCAGCCGGGCGTAGGTCTCCAGGTTCGCGTCCAGGCTGCGGCCGCGGGGCTGCATCACCGCGAGGGTGATCAGCCGCTCGGCCGACGCGCTCACCTTGCCGTCGAGCAGCGCGCCCAGCAGCTCCCGCTTGCGCGTGGCCGGCAAGGCGGGATCGGACAGCGCGGTGCGCAGCTTCGGCTGGCCCGCCACCACCCGGCCGAACCGGAACAGGTCATCTTCGGTGTCATCGAGCTGACCGGCCCGCTCGGCCGCGATGACGAACGCGAGCACGCCGAGCTCCTCGGTCGCGTCGCCCAGGTCGCGCGGGACCGACCAGCGGGCGGACACCAGCCAGGCGACCAGGTCCAGCGTCGCGGTGGTGACCTTCCCGTCCAGCAGTCCGCGGATCATCTGCGCCTTGGCCGCCGCGGGCCGCGCCGGGTCGCTCAGCAGCCGGCGCAGGCCGTGCTCGGAGTCCAGCAGCGCGACCACGGCGAACAGCTCATCGCCGATCTTGGCTGCGGGCCGGCCCTGGGCCACGGCGGACAGCTGCTCGCCGGCCTGCGCCAGCGAGGCCCGGCTCGCGCCTCTCATACCCTCACCTCAGCCCTAGTTTTAAGACCAGGATTTTCCCGAACGGTACGCGGCCTGACCGATGTCAACGGCTGGCCCGCAGCTCGCTGGCCTGGTCGCCAGTAGCTTCCAGCTCGTCAAGGAACCGGTCCACGACACGGCTGCGCCGTACCTCGTCGGCCAGCGACTCGCCGACGATGCGGCCGGCCAGCTCGGTGGCCAGCTCGCCGACCTGGGTCCGCAGCGTGGTCACCGCCTGCTGGCGCTCGGCGTCGATCTGCGCGTGCGCGGCCTCGACCAGGCGCGTCGCCTCGGCCTGCGCCTGGTCGCGCATCTCGGCGACGATCTGGGCGCCCTGCTCCCTGGCTTCCTCACGGAGCCTGGATGCCTCCTGCCTGGCCTTCTGCAGCTGCTCGCGGTACTGGTCGAGGACGTGCGCCGCCTCGTCCTGCGCCTCTTCGGCGCGCGCCAGCCCGCCCTCGATGGCATCGGTCCGGTCCGCCAGCGTCTTCTGGATCCTGGGCAGCAGGATCTTGCCCAGTCCGCCGAACACGACGATGAAGCCGATCAGCCCCATGACCAGCTCGGTGGTGGACGGGATCAGCGGGTTCGTCGCCGATGCCGCCGCGAGGTGATACATCATGTCGCAGTCACCTGTCTAACGGCTGATCGTCAGTGCGTGAAGATGAACGGCACCACGATGCCGATCAGGGCCAGCGCCTCGGCGAGGGCGAACCCGATCCACATGTTGGCGCGGATGATGCCGGCCGCCTCGGGCTGGCGGGCCATGGCCTCGGTGGCGTGACCGAAGATCAGGCCGATGCCGACGCCGGGGCCGATGGCCGCCAGGCCGTAGGCGACGGCGCCGAGCCGGCCGGCGATCGTGACGGTGGCACTGCCGATGCCGTTACCGCTACTGCCGGCCGCGAGTACGTGAGTTGCAATGTCAAGCATGTATTCATTCCTTCTATTCAGACCAGCGGTTTCGGCCCGCCGGTGAGGTTGGCCTAGGTCTAGTGCGCCGACTCCAGCGAGTCACCTATGTAGAAGGCGGTCAGCATGGTGAAGATGAACGCCTGCAGCGCCTGGATCAGCAGCTCGAATCCGGTCAGCACGATGACCATGGCCAGCGAGCCGACCGCGTAGATCGCGCCGAATGTCAGGCTGGCGAAGTACCAGGTGGCGACGTAGAACACCAGCAGCAGCAGGTGGCCGGCGAACATGTTCGCGAACAGCCGGACGCCGAGCGTGAACGGCCGGACCAGGACGTCGGAGAACAGCACGATCGGAGCGAGCAGCCACAGGATCCACCAGGGCGCGCCGCTCGGGACCATGCCCTTGAAGAAGCCGATCGGCCCCTTCGCCCTGATCCCGACGATCATGTAGGTCAGCCAGACCAGGCCGACCAGCGGCCAGACGAAGCCGATCCGCGACGTGACGGGGAACTGCGCGACCGGGATGATCTCCATGATGTTCATCAGCCAGATGAAGAAGAACAGCGACACCAGGAAGGGCAGGAACCGGTCGCCCTTGCGCCCGGTCATCGGCCTGAGGATCTGGTCCCGGACGAAGAGCACGCCGAGCTCGCCGATGTTCTGCGCGCCGCGGGGTACCATCTTGGGCTTGGCGAACGCCGCCCAGAAGAAGCCCACGATGACGACCACGCAGATCGCCATGATCAATTCCGGCTTGCTGACGTGCAGCGAGCCGATATGGAAGGCCGGGGCGAAGTTGAAATCGTCGAGCGACGGCGGGTTGTAACCGCAGCCCGCCTTGAAGATGTGGCAGTGGCTGGCGACGGTCATCACGTGGGCGTCAGCGCTCACTAAGGACTCCTTGTACCCAGCAGGTGCCGCCCGCCTGGGCCCCGGTGCTCGCGACTCGCGCGGTGCCGGGCTGCGCGCTGCGTGCGCAGGCTGCGGTCAGGACCTGCCGAAGCTGAAGATGATCAGAACGGTGGCGAGCGCCAGCCCGGTCACCATTCCCAACGGAAAGAACAGGGGTGAGTGCCAGACCCAGTGGCCGATGGCCCAGCCGATGCCGCCGTAGACGGCCATGCCGCCCAGCAGGTAGCTGACGGCCGCCCAGCCGTCCCCGCTGCCGGTGGCGCCTGAGTCGTCCGTGGCAGGTCTGGCGGGCCTGGCCGACCGGATGCCGCGCGCACTCATACGGCGAAAGCTCCCAGTCGGAGGTAGCTTGAACCGCGGGCCGCGATTCGCCGTCCGGAAGCCAGGTGCTCGCCACGAGTCATCGTTTCCCGTCGGGCTCGACATACAGCACCTTCTGCCGGGCTGATGTGACCGCTTGGGAGAGGGTCCATACGACGATGCAGATGATCGCGGTGAAGCCGAAGAGCTTGGAGTTGAACCTGGTCGTCCCGGCGAACTGCTCGACCAGGAAGGCCAGCGCGAGAATCTTCACCAGGAAGGTGCCGAGCGCGGTGATCGTCATGGCCTGCGGGCTCACCCGGGCGGCCGCGCTGACCGCGACAATCGACAGGCCGAAGAAGACGATGACCAGAGCCACGCCGAGCAGCGCGCCGATGAGTCCCTTGACGCCGCCGAACGCCCCGCACAGGGCCACCATGACCGCTGCAATAGGGGCGGTGAGCATGGCGGACCACCTCAGGGTCCGGGCGTAGCTCGCTGGCATCTAGGTAACTCCGCGAAACTCGACGGGAAGACGGTAATCGGCCGGAACGCCGCTGCGGTGGTCCCAGGGCAGAGCCGGGGCGTTCCCGCGCCACCGTTGTGGCGCCGCCGCTCCGCCGGGTTACCGCACCGTATCACGAACTCCTCACTCGTCTTCGAGTGGCTGCTCGTGAAAGATATCACAAGCTCTTTGGCAAAGGCTTTACCAGGGGTGCTGTCGGCAAATATCGGGTCCTGAGCGCGGATCTCGGCATACCTCGGCGCCCCGTCCGGCCTTAGGCTGCGGTTCATCGCCGCCCCGGTCCCTCGCGGCGCTACGCGCCGGGCGGGGGGTAGCCGAGCTCGGCGTGCAGCGCGCCGATGCTGTCGAGCAGCGGCTCGGGGATCATCTCGGCCGGCACCTTGTCTTCGGCTGCGGCCTGCGGGTCCTGGCCGGGAGGCTCGGGCCGGCCGAGACCGCCGTCGCCGGCTGCGCGGCGGAGCGCGAGGGAGGTCATGACCGGGGCCAGCGCACGATCAGGGTCGGTCATGACGTCCTCATAGCGGACGCGGTGGCTGGCGCGGGGGTTCGCGGCTTCGAAGGCGAGCAGCGACCGGGTGGCATCGGCCCAGTGGGCGGCCAGCGCCGCGACGCTGTTGCCCGGGTAGGACGTGAGGTAGGACCGGGCTATCTGGCCCTGCAGTCCCCACGGGCTGGCCTGCACCCCCGCGCGGATCACCGACGTGCTGGCACGGTGCACGCAGATGAAGGTCGCCCCGGGGAAGACCTGGAGGAACGGCGCGGCGGCGTCCGGTGACACCGTCGCCAGCTCGCACCAGCGGCCCTGGCCGCCGGCCGCCAGCAGCGTCGTCACCTGAGTGGTGACCAGCCTCCTGACCGAGGCGATCGCCAGCGGCGAGGCCGGCCGCCCCGGCTGGCCCTCCAGCCGCTGCCAGGTTTCCGCGGCTATCGCGCAGAGCGGGATGATGCCGGTGCCCTGCGTGCAGGCCAAGGTGGTCCCGGCCGACAGCAGCTGCTGGATCAGGGCGGCCCCGGAGTACGGGTAGCCCATGACGATGATCGGGTCGCTGCTGTCGAGGTGGCCGGCGCCCGGCTCTACCACCGGGTCAGCCCCAGCAGCTTGGCCAGGATCACGATCCTGCTGTCAGCGATCAGCGGGGTGGAAGCCTCGTCGTTGTCGCAGTAGCGCAGGCGGCACGATCGCAACGCGACGTAGTAGTTGAGATTCCGCTCGATCACCTGCCGCCAGACCTCGGCCGAGCCGACGACGTCCCAGTCGGAGTTCTCCTGCGCCTGCCTGCTGGTGAAGGTGACCGTGCCTGCCTTGAGGTCGACCAGCCAGTATTCGGCCTGCTGGGCCGGATCGGCGGCGAGGGCCACCGCCACCAGGGTCTCCCCCTGGTGCTCCTCCCAGCGCTCGGCCAGGGTGGCCCCGGCCGAGGTCACGCCGGCCCGCAGCTGATCGCCGAGCCATTGCGAATGGCGGGGGCCAGCTACCTCGACGGCCGTCTCGACGGTGGCGGCGTCCTCTGCCGGGGCGGCTGCCTCTCCGGGGTCAGCCGACGTCTCCGTGTCCTGGACGCGCAGGTCGGCCGGCGGCTCGGTGGTGCCCCAGTCGCCGTCGACGGGCAGGTAGCCCAGCTTGCCGGTCAGCTCGTTGATCTCGGTCAGGATCTGCGGTGCGATCATGCCGGCCGGGACCGACCAGCCGCGGCCGACCGAGTCCGA
The DNA here is from genome assembly GCA_036502085.1 of Streptosporangiaceae bacterium. GTDB lineage: Bacteria > Actinomycetota > Actinomycetes > Streptosporangiales > Streptosporangiaceae > PALSA-505. The sequence continues at coordinate 13,539 of DASXZD010000022.1, read as the reverse complement.
CGTGATCCGCGACGTGGACCAGATCTTGTAGTCCGCCGGGCCGAACCGCTCGCGTTCGGAGGAGAAGCAGGTCTGCGAGATCCCCGGCACCGGCGCGACGTTCAGGAACGCGAACAGGTCGCTGGCGGTGCCTTCGGCGTCGGCGACCAGGTCTTCATACCGGAGGCGGTAGCACCGGTCGGGGAAACGCTCTTCGGCGGCCAGCGCCGCGCGGACGTTGTCCATCCAGAAGTGGGCCAGCGCCATCACGGCATTTCCCGGGGTGGCGGCGATATACGGCTCGAAGCCGTACCCGTTCAGGCCCCACGGGCAGGCCTCCATCCCCGACGCGATCACGTCCATCGGGTGCCGGTACACGCAGATGAACTTCGCCTCCGGGTACACCCGCAGCAGCAGTTCCGCGAACCGCGCGGTCCCCAGGCTCTTGTCGCAGTACCGGTTCTTCCCCCGCCGGGCCAGGTAGGACCCGACCATCCGGTCCATCGTCTCGCGCACGCCGGCGATCGCCGCCTCTGGGATCTTCGGCGGCTCGTCCCCGCGGTTCGCCGACAGCGGCGCGCCCTCGATCAGCGACCACACGGTGGCCAGCTGAACGCACAGCCCCGGCAGGTTGGTCTCCGGCGGGCAGGCGAGCTCTGGGTGCGCGTCCAGCAAGAACCTCAGCAGGGTGGACCCGGAGCGCCCGTTGCACAGGACGAACACGGGGTCGGCGAACCCGCCCGCATCCTGGTTCGCCGGTGGCGCGGGCGCGTTCCCGCGCAGCAATGCCTGACCCTCCATGCTTGCTCCCGTTCCTGGGGTTTTTCCGGCTCAATGCGGAGTGGTGTCCGCACTGGCCGTCATGCGGCGCTCGGCCGGCACCGGTGCCGATGCCGGGCTGATCACCGATTCCGCGGCGGGCGAGCGCTTGCGTCGGCGGTGCGGGCGCAAGCCGGGGATCGAGACGAACAGCAGCACGAGCATGCCGGCCAGGGTCGTGCCCGCCAGGATCAGCAGCTTGGTCTGGACGACCGACAGCGACACCACGGCGCTGGCGAACAGGGCCGCCCACAGGTACATGATCAGCACGCTCTTGCGGTGCGAGTGGCCGATGCTCAGCAGCCGGTGGTGCAAGTGCTTCTTGTCCGGCGCGAACGGCGACTGGCCCGCCTTGGCCCGGCGTGCCACTGCGAACAGCAGGTCGGCGTAAGGGATAACGAAGATCGCGGCGGGCAGCAGGATCGGCAGCAGGTAAGGGAAGCGGTTGACAGTGTGCGTGGAGCCGTAGTTGGTCAGGATGCTGGGGTCGAGCGTCGCGGTGCTCGAGATCGGCCCGTAGGCGAGCAGCAGCCCGATCAGCATCGCCCCGGTGTCGCCCATGAAGATCCGCGCTGGGTAGAAGTTGTGCGGCAGGAACCCGATGCACATGCCGGCCAGGATCGCGGACGCGAGCGCCGGCAGCGACTGGGTGGCGGCCCCGGCCACCCGCAGCAGGGTGTAGGAGTAGGCGAAGAACGCGAGCGCGGCGATGCAGACGACACCCGCGGCCAGGCCGTCAAGCCCGTCGATGAAGTTGATCGCGTTGATCGTGACCACGACGATGAGGATGGTCAGCACCAGGCCCTCGTTCGGCGAGAGCACCAGCAGCCCGCCGTTCGGCCGCGGTATCCAGGCCAGCTCGGTCCCGCTCCAGACCAGGATGCCGCCGGCCGCCACCTGGCCGGCCAGCTTGCTGATCACGCTCATGCCCCAGCGGTCATCGACGAAGCCCAGCGCCACCAGCAGGCCGCCGGCCAGCAGCAGCCCGCTGGCCACCCTGGTGCCGCCGAGCACCACGCGCAGGTGCCCGAGGTGGTCGGCGACCAGCAGCGCGGCGGCGAGCCCGGCGTACATGGCCAGGCCGCCGAGCAGCGGGGTGCTCATCACGTGCACGTCGCGGTCACGGGGGGCGTGCAGGGCGCCGACCGTCATCGCGAACCGCTGGATCAGCGGCGTCAGCAGGTAGGTGACCACGGCCGCGGCCAGCAGGGTAAGGAGGTACTCGCGCACCAGGCTCAGCCGCCTGTAACCGGGTCCGGAGTCATCATGCCTCCCCTGGCGCGCCGGGCGCGCCGTCCTCGGCGGGGCCTTCTGACGGCACCGAGACCCCATGCCCTTCGGCGGCCTCGGCGTCGCCATCGGTCGGTTCGTCCAGCGTATGCGGAATCGGCGGCTCGGCTGGCGTCATTGGCGCGACGATCGTCACCGAAGACAGCCGCCCCAGCGGGATGGCCCCCTCCCGCAGCACCCTGGGCATCGGCCCGGTCAGATCGAGGATGGTGGACCGCAGGCTGCCGGAGCAGGGGCCGTCGTCCAGATAGACCGACACCGCGTCGCCGAGCTGAGCCTCCGCTTCGTCGGCGCTGGCGGCCGCGGGCGAGCCGGACCTGCTCGCACTGCTGACGGCCAGCGGCCCGGTCTCCTTGAGCAGGTCGAGCGCCACCTGGTGCAGCGGCATCCTGATCGCGACCGTGCCCCGGGAGTCACCCAGATCCCAGCTGAGCGTGCGGTTGGCCCGGCACACCAGGGTCAGCGCGCCCGGCCAGAACTCGTCGATGAAGTCCTTCGCGGTCGAGCTCAGGTTCTCGACCAGCGCGGTCCCCGCGCGAACCGTCCCCACCAGGATGGTCGGCGGCGCTTGCCGGCCTTGTCCCCGGGCGGTCATGAGCTCGGCCATCGCGGACGGGTTGAAGGCGTCGGCGCAGACTCCGTACACGGTGTCGGTGGGAATGACGACGAGGTTCCCGCGGCGCAATGACGCCACGGCCGCCCTGATGCCCACTGCGCTCTGCCCGTCCCCGCAGTTATAGCGTGAGCTCATCGCTATCTCCTGGCTCCATTTCAGAACGCTTCCATGCCCAGGCCCGGCGCCGGCTTCAGCGTCCCGCTGATATCGCGCGCCAGGTAATCCCAGGTAGCCAGGCCGATCATGGCACCATTATCGGTGGACCACTTCAGGGGCGGCAGGCAGAGCTCCACCCCCAGGTCCTCGCACAGCCCGGCGGACGCGGCCCTCAGCTGCGGGCTCGCCGCGACCCCGCCGACGACGACGAGCGAAGCAGCCGGGTATTCACCAAGTGCGCTGCGGCACTTGGACACGAGCACGTCCAGGCAGGCCTCGACGAACGACGCGGCCACATCGGCCGGGCGGGCGTCCGGGGTGGCCGTGAGGTACCTGTCCACGGCGGTCTTGAGCCCGGAGAAAGAGAAGTCGAGGCCGCGGCCGAGCATCGGGCGCGGGAACCGCACGGACGGCGTGCCGCCGGCCGCGAGCCGGTCGATGATGGGGCCGCCCGGGTAGCCAAGGCCCAGCATCCGTGCGACCTTGTCGTACGCTTCGCCGACCGAATCGTCCAGCGTCGAGCCGATGAGCTGGATGTCGCCGGGGTTCTCCAGCCGCGCCAGCTGCGTGTGCCCGCCGGATACCAGCAAGACCAGCGCCGGGTACCTCACCCGGGCCTGCTCCAGGTCCGCGCTGCGCAGGTGCCCGCGAAGGTGATTCACGCCCACCACCGGCACGTCCCAGCCGTGCCCGAGGCCGGACGCGGTGCTCAGGCCCACCATGAGCGAGCCGATCAGCCCGGGGCCCCTGGTCACGCCGATCGCGGCCAGGTCGCGCGGGCCCGCGCCGGCCTCCGACAGCACCGCCTGCACGGTGGGCAGGATCTTGTCGACGTGCGCCCGGCTCGCCAGCTCGGGGTAAACCCCGCCGTAGCGGGTGTGCAGGGTCGCCTGGGACGCAACGCACGAGGCGATAACGCCGCCGCCGGGCTCGACCAGCGCCACCGCGGTGTCGTCACAGGACGTCTCGACCCCGAGCACCAGGGACCCGTGACCGCTCATCGGAGTATGGCCTCTATCTCTTCCTCAGGGACGGCCCCCGCTCGTTCCACCACCGGCGGCACCAGGCGGCAGTTGACGAGCGTGGACGGCACCGTGTCGCGAGGCCCGTCGTCAATGACCAGGTCGGGCTCGCTCACCAGCGTAGACACAATCTCGGGAACGGACTCGCGAACCTGCTCCGCGTGCCGGTTCGCGCTGGTCACCATCAGCGGACCGGTCATTCGCAGGATCGCGAGCAGCCGCTCGTCGTCGGGCATCCGCACCGCGAACTCTTCCCGGCCGCGCAGCCAGGGTGCCAGATCCGGCGCGGACACCCCCACGGCCAGCGTCAGCGGCCCGGGCACGTACTTCGACTCAAGCAGCAGTTCCGCTGCCTTGCTCACGACCCCGCCCAGGGCGGGAATGTCATCCCGCGAACAGATCATGACGGGGAGGTTGACCGAACGCGGGCGGCCCTTCATCGCGAACAGCCGGGTGATGGCCTCGTCCCGCTCCGGATGCACGGCCAGGCCGTACACGGTGTCGGTGGGCAGCAGGACAACCCCGCCCGCCAGCAGGCACTCGGCGCCGCGGTCCACTTGTTCGCGCACTCTTGTCTCCACCCGTCACCTCCGCGACTGAATCGTACCTTCGGCCGCGCCGGCGGCAGGCTCGTGGAAGATCTCGGACGCCTCGTTGAGGGGGGTGGCCGCCGGGACTAGCCGCTCCGGCTCCGCCGCGGCCGCTCTCGCCGCCTGGTAGAGGACGCGGACATCCGCCTCGGCGACCCCGCTGTCCGCCACGCTCACGCCGGCCAGCAGGCCGGCCACCTCGTCTGCAGACGCTCCCGCCACGTGAATGGCCGCCAGGCCGCTGACCATCGCCGGCACCACCGAGCCGGGCGGCCCGTGCCGCAGGTCCGCGCGCTCGCCGTCGGTGAAGAGCCCGGCGTAGGCATTCCCGCCCTGGCCCCGCTTCAGGCACAGGAGCGGACCCCGGTGTGCCTGCCGGGCAGCCATGGCCATGAGCTCCAGCGAGCTGACCGGGAAGATCTTTGTGCCGAGAGCGAAGGCCAGCCCGTTCGCGTAGGCCACGGCGGCCCTGATCGACGACAGGCCGCCCGGTCCCACATCGACGCCGATCGTGCCGATATCGGCGAAGGCGGCCCCGGCCCGCGACAGCGCCAGGCGCACCAGCTCACCGAGCTCGGTAAACGCTGGATCGTCGCGATGGGCCGCGGCCTGGGCGGCCGGCTGCATCCCGGCGCCGACGGCCACCGCGTACGTTCTCGACGACGCCTCCAGGGCAAGCACGAGCCCCGCCGGGCCGTGCTCACCTGCGCTTGGCTTCATCCATCAGTCCTGTCTGCATGGCGTTGATCACCGACGCCCAGCGAGGATGGTCGGAGGCGAAGGCGAGCACCCGCACATCGGGCGCGCTCGGATCGAAGCCGAACTCCACCATCAGGTAACCGGGGAAGTCCTCCGCGATCTTGTCTCCCCACTCCACCACGGTAATCGAATCGTCCAGGTAGTCGTCCAGGCCGAGATCCCGGTACTCGTGAATCCCGGACAGGCGATAGGCGTCGATGTGCAAGATCGTGCCCTGCCCGGACGGGTAGAAGTGCGCGAGCGTGAACGTGGGGCTCGTCACCACGGACGGCGAGCCCAGGGCGGCCGCCAGCGCTTTGACGAATGTCGTCTTGCCGGTGGCCAGACCGCCTTTCAGCAGGACAGCGTCCCCCGGGCGCAGCGAGGGAGCAAGCATGGCAGCGATCGTGCCGGTGCCCTGCGCTCCGTTGGTTGTCACTGCGAATGAATCCACCTGAGCCCTCCAGACGGCATGATCGGGTTCTTCACAGCCCGTCGGCGCGGCGTGCGGTGACGAACCGGTTGCGGCCGGCCAGATCCGCGTGCTGCCTGATGTCCTCCCAGCCGTGGCCGGCCGCGAACACCCCGAAGACGTCATGGCCCTGCGGCGCGCCGTGCTCGACGGCCACCCGGCCTCCCGGCCGCAGCAGGCGGTGCGCGGCCCCCTGCACGACCCGGATGGCGTCCAGGCCGTCGGCGCCGCTCCACAGGGCGGACGGCGGATCGTACTCGCCGACCTCGGGCGGCACCGCCGCGCTGAGCGGGATGTAGGGCGGGTTGCTGATCACCAGGTCGGCCAGGCCGGCCAGGTCGCCGAGGGCCACGGCGAAGTCGGCGCCGGTCAGGGTGACCCTCCGGCCCGGGTGCGGTTCCCGCTCGGCGTACCCGGCGACGTTGCGCCGGGCGTAGTCGAGCGCGAGCGGGTCGGCCTCGACCGCGTAGACCCGGGCGGTGGGGACCTCGAGGGCGATCGACAATGCGATCGCCCCGGAGCCGGTGCCCAGGTCGACGGCGACCGGCGACGCCGCGTCGATCTCTCGCAGCCGGTCGATCGCCCAGCCGGTCATCACCTCGGTCTCCGGCCGCGGGGTGAAGACGCCGGGACCGATCTCGAGTTCCAGGTAGCGGAAGTGCGCCAGGCCGGTGATGTGCTGCAGCGGCTCGCGGGCCGCCCGCCGCTCGACCGCGTCCCAGAAGCGCGCGTCGAAGGCCGAGTCGGGCACCGCGTGCAACTCGGTCCTGCGCACGCCGTGCACGTGCGCGGCGATCTGCTCGGCGTCAGCGCGCGGGGACTCGACCTCGGCCGCGGCGAGCCTGGCCGCGGCGCGGGTGATCTCGTCGAGCAGCAGGTTCACCTTCATTCCTCACTGGTGAGGTTGGCGTCGGTGAGCGCGCCGATCACCCCGTCCAGGTCGCCATCGAGCACCTGGTCCAGGTTGTAGGCCTTGTAGCCGATCCGGTGATCGGAGATGCGGTTCTCCGGGAAGTTGTAGGTGCGGATCCGCTCCGAGCGGTCCACGGTGCGCACCTGGCCGCGGCGCTGCGCGGACGCCTCGGCGTCCGCCTGCTCCTGGGCCTGGGCCAGCAGCCGGGCGCGCAGGATGCGCAGCGCCTGCTCCCGGTTCTGCAGCTGGCTCTTCTCGTTCTGGCAGGAGACCACGATCCCGGTGGGCAGGTGGGTGATCCGCACCGCGGAGTCCGTGGTGTTCACGCTCTGCCCGCCGGGGCCTGAGGAGCGGAACACGTCCACCCTGATGTCACCCGGGTCGATCTGGATCTCGACCGGATCGGCCTCGGGCATGACCAGCACTCCGGCCGCCGACGTGTGGATCCTGCCCTGCGACTCGGTCACGGGCACCCGCTGCACACGGTGTACGCCGCCTTCGTACTTCAGCCGGGCCCAGACGCCGTCGCCCGGGGCACGGCGGCCGCCGGACTTGACCGCGACGGTGGCGTCCTTGTAGCCGCCGAGGCCGGTCGTGGCCGACTCGATGATCTCCGTCTTCCATCCCCGCCGCTCGGCGTAGCGCAGGTACATCCGCAGCAGGTCGCCGGCGAACAGCGCGGACTCCTCGCCGCCCTCGCCCGCCTTGACCTCGAGGATGACGTCCTTGGCGTTGCTCTCGTCACGCGGCGCGAGCAGTTCGCGCAGCCGCTGCTCGATCTCGCCGGTGCGCCGGTCCAGTTGCTCGCCCTCGGCGACGAACGAGGGATCCTCGGCGGACAGCTCGCGGGCGGCCTGCGCGTCGGCCCGCGTCCGCTGCAGTTCCTCGTAGGCCTGCACGATCGGGGTCAGCTCGGCGTAGCGCTGGCCGAGCGCCTTAGCGCGCTCCTGGTCAGCATGAACGGCAGGATCGGAGAGCGCCCGCTCCACCTCGGCATGCTCAGCGGTCAGCTCGCCGAGCCGGTCAAACACCCAAAGCCTCCAGTCCAGCGATACGCAAGCGCTCCGCGCCCATAGTGCCTTTTCTCAGCTAAGTGAACTGCTGCTCCATCGTGGACGTGCCCGTCAATCCCGCGATATTCGGCTATGCCGACGGATCGCGGGATGGACGGTGCGGCCCCGCAGCCGTCTTACTTAGCGCCCGCGTCCTTGGAGCTGCCGACGTCCCTCTTGCCGAAGCGGCGCTCGAACCTGGCGACCCGGCCACCGGTGTCGAGGATCTTCTGCTTGCCGGTGTAGAACGGGTGGCAGTTGGAGCACATGTCGGCGTGGATCTCGCCGCTCTTCGCAGTGCTCCGGGTGGTGAACGTGTTCCCGCAGGTGCAGGTGACCGTGGTCACCACGTACTCGGGGTGAATGTCAGGCTTCACGTGAATGCTCTCCTGGCTCAGGCGGCGGCCGGGTCGCCAGTCAGCCGGATCGCTGCGGCGTCCCGCGCTGGGACGCGGGGCATTCGTGCAGCGAGCGGACTGGCGTGAACCGGCACCGCAATAGTGGTCCCAGTGTGCCAGACAGTGGAACGCGCCACGTCCGGCGGCGCATTCCCGTGCCTGTTATCGAGTGAGGCTCAGCCCTGATTGAGGGTCGTCTTCTGCACCTGGAGCAGGAACTCCGCGTTGCTCTTGGTCTCTCGCATCTTGTCCATCAGCACCTCAAGGGCCTGCTGCGGCTCCAGGGCGTGCAGCACCCGGCGGAGCTGCCAGACGATCTTCAGCTCCTCGGCCGACATGAGCAGCTCTTCCTTACGGGTACCGGACGCGTCCACGTCCAGCGCCGGGAAGATCCGCTTCTCGGCGAGCTCGCGGCGCAGCCGCAGTTCCATGTTGCCGGTGCCCTTGAACTCCTCGAAAATGACCTCGTCCGCCCGGGAGCCGGTCTCGATCAGCGCGGTGGCCAGGATCGTCAGCGAGCCGCCGTGCTCGATATTGCGGGCTGCGCCGAAGAACCGCTTCGGCGGGTAGAGGGCGGTGGAGTCCACGCCACCGGACATGATCCGGCCGCTGGCCGGCGCGGCCAGGTTGTAGGCCCGGCCGAGCCGGGTGATCGAGTCGAGCAGCACCACCACGTCGTGGCCCATCTCGACCAGGCGCTTGGCCCGCTCGATGCCGAGCTCGGCGACGGTGGTGTGGTCCTCGGCCGGCCGGTCGAAGGTGGAGTGGATCACCTCGCCCTTCACCGCGCGCTGCATGTCCGTGACCTCCTCGGGCCGCTCGTCCACGAGCACGACCATGAGGTGGCATTCCGGGTTGTTCGTGGTGATCGCGTTGGCGATGGCCTGCATGATCAGTGTCTTGCCCGCCTTGGACGGCGACACGATCAGGCCGCGCTGGCCCTTGCCGATCGGGGCGATCAGGTCGATGATCCTGGTCGTCATGATGTTGGCGTCGGTCTCCAGCCGGAGCCTGTCCTGCGGGTACAGCGGGACCAGCTTGGAGAACTCGGGCCGGTTGCGGGCCAGCTCGGGGTCGAGCCCGTTGGCCTTGTCCAGCCGGACCAGCGCGTTGAACTTCTCCCTGCGCTCGCCGTCCTTGGGCTGGCGCACCGCGCCCTCGATCACGTCGCCCTTGCGCAGGCCGTACCTGCGCACCTGGGAGAGCGAGACGTAGACGTCGTTCGGGCCGGGAAGGTAGCCGGTCGTGCGGACGAACGCGTAGTTGTCCAGCACGTCGAGTATGCCCGCGATCGGGATCAGGACGTCGTCCTCGGCGATGACCGGCTCGGACTCGCCGCCCGGGCGCTCGCGGCGACGGTTGCGGTTACGGAACCTGTCCCGGTTGCGGCGGCGGCCCGAGCCGTCGAGGTCGTCGTCGTTGTACTGGCCACCTTGGCCGCCTTGGTCGCCCTGCTGGTCGCGGCGCTGGCCGGATGACTGGTCCCGGCGCTGGTCAGACCCGCGCTGGTCACCCTGCTGCTCGCGGCGCTGGTCGGATCCGTTCTGGTCGCGGCGCTGGTCGGAGCCGGACTCGCGGGACCTGTTCTGGTCGCCGCGGCCGCGGTCGTTGTTGCGACGGCGCCGGTCGCCCCGCTGGCCGTCCGAGGCGGCACGGTTCTCGCCCCCCTGGCGCGCGCCGTCCTGCGATCCGCCGCCGGCGGCGGCCGGGCCGGAGTCCGTCTTGTCGAACGTCAGCTGTTCCTCGCCCGCGGCACGGGGTGCCGCAGCGGTCGCCGTGGCGGTGTCGGCCAGGCCGCGAGGCTGGTTCGCGCCACCGGACCCGGCGGCCTGACCAGCTGATACTGCGGTCGCCGTGGCCTGCGCGTTAGCGGCAGGCTGCGCGGTCGCGGCGGCCTGCCGAGCGGCGCCCATGCTGGGCTCCTGGCCCAATCCGGCCGGCGCCGATCCAGTCCGTGTTGATCCGGTCGGGGCCGATCCGGTCGGGGCCGATCCGGTCAGCGCGGATCCGGTCAGCGTGGCCGCCGGGGGGCCCTGCTCACGCACCGCGGTGCCGCCGGCCCGCGCCGGGCCGCTGCGCTTGGCGTTGTCCGCCGCCGCGCTCGCCTGGCCCTGGGCCGCGCGGGCACTCCCGCCGCCCTGCTTCTCCTGGATCGCCGAAATGACCTCGCCCTTGCGCATCCGCCCGGTTCCCTTGATGCCCATCGACTGGGCCAGCTGCTGCAGCTCGGGCAGTAGCATCGCCGGCAGGCCCGAGCCCGACGCCTTGCGGCGCGTTCTGGCCTGGCCTCCCTCGGCGAGCGCGGACGCTGGCATGCCGTCCCCCGCGCTCCGGCTCGCGCCAGGCGCGGCTCCGGCCGCGTCAGCGCCGTGCGAGCTGGTGAGGAATTCGGTGGTATCGCTCACAAGGGATCCTTCCCAGGGTGGACGCCGGCTGTGTCGGCGGCCAGTCGGCCCGGTTTCTCGGCTGGCTACATTGCCAGGCCAGTGTTCTGCGTTGTCTTCCATCTGCGCGTGGTCCCGTCCGGGACCTGCTGACATTCATGTAACCGAAGTTCCGCCGCCGGGGCAGGAGGCTCAGGGCGCGGCCAGATGACGTTGCTGGATTGTCCGTGCTTCGCTAACCCGGGTGAGCGTTCCGTTCCCCCGGACCCCCCGTTTCCGTCCGATCCGTCAGGCTGCCTGCCATCCGCGCGGGCGCAGAGGAGGATTGAACGGCCGATACGGCAACGGAGTGCCTCGGTCCAGAAATGGCTTCGCAGACCGGGCAACAAGGGACTAGCGAGCACCTGTTCCCGTGGTGGGGCATCTGGTGCGCTACCCAGCCTAACACCAAGAGGACCCACGACATTCCCTCAGAGCTGTCCGTGTTGCGCGGAAGGTGGCCTGCGATCCTGCGGGGACCGCACGGCATGACCTGCCCGTGCCGCTTGCAAGTAGGTTCCCTGCCGTCCGTGCCGCACACTGTTTTGGCCATGCGTGCCCGACGGGACGGACTGGATAGTGGCGCCTTGAGTATCGACGTCCAGGGGGCTTACGTGCCACTCATTACCCGCTTGACTCACGATTGAATCCACTTCACGGGGCCCAGGAATCACATCCCTGACCGTGAGAGCGATCACAGTTGGCCCGGCGCCGGACAGGACGGCCGCGATCCCGGCCGCGCGCAGGCGGCCGATCAGGTCGGCGGCGGCCGGCATGAGCGGCGCGCGGTAGGGCTGGTGCAGCCGGTCTTCGGTGGCATCAAACAGCAGGTCAGGGCGCTGGGTGAGGGCAGCGACCAGCAGCGCGCTACGGCCGGCGTTGGCGGCAGCGTCCTGGTGGCTGACCGTCGCGGGCAGCGCCTGGCGGGCCGCCGTGGTCGCCACCGGAACGGCCGGCACGCAGACCACCGGCACGATGCCGGGATGCGGCTCGAGCCGGACCGCACGGGGCCCGCCCGCCGCGGTCCAGGCGACGGTCAGGCCGCCGGCCAGGCAGGCGGCCGCGTTGTCCGGGTGGCCTTCGAGCCTGGTGGCCAGCGCCAGCAGCGCCCCGTCCGCGAGCGACCCCTTGTCCGCGAGCGGTGTCACGTCCGTAAGCTGCGCCGCTGTGGCCAGAGCCCGCGCATCGCGGCGATCCGCGCCCGGGACGCCCGAGCCGGATGCGCCCGAGCCCGGGACGCCCGCGCCGGATGCGCCCGCGCCGGATGCGCCCGCGCCTGTGCCGGATGCGTCCGCGCCCGGGAGATCCGCACCGTAGGGATCTGCGCCGGTGAGATCGCCGACGGGCACGCGGCCGGCCAGGGCGCGCCCGGCCAGCAGGCCGGCCACCACCGCGCCGGCCGACGAGCCGAGCCCGCGCCCCTGCGGGATCGTGTTCACACAGCGCAGTGCTAGCCCGGGCGAGGCCAGTCCGGCCGCCGCGAACGCGGCCCGCATGGCCCGCACGACCAGGTGCCGCTCCCCCGCATCGGCGGTTTCCGCGCCCTCGCCGGTCACCTCGATGGCCAGGCCGCCGTCGGTCAGCTCGGCTTCGACTTCGTCGTGCCAGCTCAGCGCGAGACCGAGGGCGTCGAAGCCAGGCCCGAGGTTGGCGCTCGTCGCCGGGACGCGCACCCGCACGCGGCCCGCCGCATTCTCTGGCCAGCTCATCGGCGTGTCACCCCTTCGCCCCCCCGTCGGCTGGCGCGGGATCGGTTGCGTATCTCGCATTGCGAGACGCCCTACGGCACTTTCCTGGCCGGAAAGACGCCCTACGGCACTTTCCTGGCCGGAAAGACGCCCTACGGCACTTTCCTGGCCGGAAAGACGCCCTACGGCAGCACTCTTCACGCGCTATGACCATGGAATCGGGACAAATCCCCCCTGGTTTTGGTCGTAGCGCGTGATAAGTCGAAACGATCATGGGAAGTGAGGCCCCGGCGGCACGCTTATGTCCAGCATGTGAGACGTCGCCGCAATCCGTCGACAGCATCAGGCCAGCCCCAGGGCGGCGGCCGTGACCGCGACGTCGGCCGGGACGACCGGCGGGACCGGCGCCGCCGACACGGCCCAGTCGGGGTCCTTGAGCCCGTTTCCGGTGATGGTACAGACCACCCGCGAGCCCGCGGCGATCGCGCCCTCGGCGCTGGCCGCCAGCAGGCCGGCCACGCTGGCCGCCGACGCCAGCTCGCCGAACACCGCCTCCCGGCCGGCCAGCAGCCGGTAGGCGGCGAGGATCTGCCGGTCGGTGACCGAGGCGATCAGCCCGCCGGACTCATCCCTCGCGGCCTGCGCGGCCTGCCAGGACGCCGGGTTGCCGATCCTGATCGCGGTCGCGATCGTCCGCGGCCTGATCACCGGCTCGCCGATCACGATCGGGGCAGCGCCGCTCGCCTGGAAGCCGAACATCCGCGGCGCCCTGGTCGCCAGGCCGGCCTGGGCGCACTCGCCGTAGCCCAGCCAGTACGCGGTGATGTTGCCGGCGTTGCCGACCGGCAGGCAGTGCACGTCGGGCGCGTCGCCGAGCGCCTCCACGATCTCGAACGCCGCAGTCTTCTGCCCCTGGATCCGGTCCGGGTTTACCGAGTTGACCAGCGCGACCGGGTATTCGGCGGCGAGCTTCCTGGCCAGCTCCAGGCAGTCGTCGAAGCTGCCCTCCACAGCCAGCACGCGGGCGCCGTGCACCAGCGCCTGGGCCAGCTTGCCGATCGCGATCTTCCCGCGCGGCACCAGCACCGCGCAGGTCAGCCCGGCCCTGGTCGCGTAGGCGGCGGCACTCGCGCTGGTGTTGCCGGTGGAGGCGCAGATCACCGCCTGGGCGCCGCGGCCGACCGCCAGGCTGATGGCCATCGTCATGCCGCGGTCCTTGAACGAGCCGGTCGGGTTCCCGCCCTCCACCTTCAGGTACACGTCGCATCCCGTGCGGGCGGACAGCACGGGCGCGGGCAGCAGCGGGGTGCCGCCCTCGTGCAGCGTGACGACCGGCGTACCGTCCGGGATCGGCAGCCGGTCACGGTACTCGGCGATCACGCC
>DASXZD010000021.1:0-1824 GCA_036502085.1 Streptosporangiaceae bacterium | reverse complement strand
GCGGCCGGCCTGGTGTCCCCGCTCCGGCTCACGCTGCCTGGGCCTTCACGCTCGGGCCCGACCGTCCTGCCGGCGGCGCGGGCCTGGGCTCAGCGTGTCTTCCCGGAAACCAAAGCATCGTGATGCTACTGTTACGGGCTCGCTCGCGAGAGTGAGTTAAGGCAGCGTAACGACGTAGCCGAATTAGGGGAATCGGCTGAATCGCCCCTATTCCCTTCACTACGCTGACCCAGGAGTCGCCGGGCGATGACTGTCGCCGAAAACCAGCGCAAACGCCCGGGCGAGCGGGATGACTTGGGAGCGTGATAGGTAGCGTGAGTACGCGGCTGACGGGCAGCCTGTCTCGGGTTCGCCGTGGCGTCGCGCTCGCGGCCGGGCTGCTCTCCATCGGCGGGCTCGTGGTCGTCGCCTCGGGTACCGGTGCCGATGCCGCCCCGCAGCCGACCGTCCAGCAGGTCGAGGCGAAGATCAACCAGCTCACGACGCAGTTCAACAAGGTCACCGAGCAGTACGACCAGGCTGGCCAGCAGCTTTCCGCCGCGAAGTCCAAGCTGTCCCAGGTGCGCACGCACCTGAAGCGTGCCCAGGCGCAGTTCCAGGCGGCCCAGGCCAACGTGGCGCAGACCGCCGCCGCGGCGTTCGAGGACACCGGGGCCACCTCGATGGCGGGCGTGCTCACCTCGGGCGACCCCTCCACCTTGCTGCAGCAGGCGTCGCTGCTGACGGAGCTCTCCGGGAACCGGACCGCCATGACGCAGCAGCTGCTCGGCGACGCCAGCCAGCTGGCCGGGGTCGAGGAGCAGGTGCAGCGCACCGAGTCGGGGATCTCCGGCCTCAAGAGCCAGCTCGCCAGCCACAAGACCTCCCTCGCCAAGCTCATCGACGACCAGAAGGCCACGCTGGCCCGCCTGACGGTCCCGCAGCAACGTCAGGTCACCGACCGCACGATCGGCGCTGGCGGCAGCTCCGCTCCCCAGCAGTACGACGGGCCGACCGACAGCCAGGCCGGGAAGGCCGTCGCGTTCGTCTACGCCCAGCTCGGCTGCCCGTACGTGTACGGCGGCACCGGGCCGTGCCAGCTGGGCTTCGACTGCTCCGGCCTGGCCATGGCCGCCTGGGCGGCGGCCGGCGTGCAGATACCGCGGGACAGCTACTCGCAGTGGGCCGCGCTGCCGCATGTCCCGCTGTCCTCCCTCGAGCCAGGTGACCTGCTGATCTACAACGGCGAGGGGCACGTGGCCATCTACGTCGGCGGCGGCTACATCATCGACGCGCCGCAAACCGGGATGAACGTGCAGAAGATCCCGATGAGCACGCCGTGGTACGCCGACAACCTCGACGGGGCCCTGCGCCCGTAGGAAGATCCTCGGGCCGGACACGCCGGGTCGCGATCGTCGCGATGACGTCGACCGGGATCGCCCTGCTCAGAAGGCCGAACGCCCTGCCTTATACACTCATCCGGTGTCCCGCACGCTGATCGTCACCAACGACTTCCCGCCCCGCCGTGGCGGTATCCAGTCGTTCGTGCATGCGCTGGCTACCCGGCTGCCCGCGGGTACGGTGACCGTCTACGCGCCCGCCTGGGAAGGCGCGGCGGAGTTCGACGCGAAGCAGCCGTTCCCGGTGGTGAGGCACCCGGGTTCGCTGATGCTGCCGGTTCCCTCGGTGTCCCGCCGGGCGGTCGCCATCGCCCGCGAGCACGACTGCGACACCGTGCTCTTCGGCGCGGCGGCGCCGCTCGGCCTCATCACCCCGGCGCTGCGTAAGGCGGGCGTGACCAGGGCCGTCGCGCTGACCCACGGCCACGAGGCGGGCTGGGCCGCG
>DASXZD010000020.1:0-151203 GCA_036502085.1 Streptosporangiaceae bacterium | reverse complement strand
GGCCTGGACAGCAGCTCCCTCGACAGCACCGGGATCACCCCGGCGAACGCGGCCTACGTGATCTACACGTCGGGATCGACCGGCCAGCCCAAGGGCGTGCTCGTCGAGCACCGGCAGGCGGTCAACTTCCTGTACGGCATGGCCAGGCGGTGCGATATGGCGGCCTGCGATTCGATGCTGCAGTTCGCGTCGCTGAGCTTCGACGCGTCCGTGCACGACATGTTCATGCCGCTGCTGGCGGGCGCCCGGGTGGTGCTCGCCCCGGCCGAGACGCTGCACTCCCCGCCACGGCTAGCCGCGCTGATCCGCCAGTCCCGGGTGACCTTCGTCTGCCTGCCGCCGGCGGTGCTCAGCCTGCTGGCCGATGAGCAGTTCCCTGATCTGCACATGCTGACGTCCGGCGGCGAGGAGCTGTCCGCCGAGCTGGCCCGCCGGTGGATCCGGCCGGGCCTGCGGTTCATCAATGACTACGGCCCGACCGAGGCAAGCGTCACGGCAACCTGCGCGGAGCTGGACCCGGCCGCGCCGCTGCCGCCGCCGATCGGGCGGCCGCTGCCGAACTACCAGGCCTACGTCCTGGACGCGCATCTCAATCCGGTGCCGGCCGGGGTGACCGGCGAACTGCACATCGGCGGCGCCGGCGTGGCGCGCGGCTACCTGGGACAGCCCGAGCTGACCAGGCAGCGGTTCATCCCCGACCCGTTCCGGCCGGGCCCCGGCGCCCGGCTGTACAAGACCGGTGACCTGGCCCGCCGCCGGGCCGACGGCACGATCATGTTCGCCGGCCGGATCGACGGCCAGGTGAAAATCCGCGGGCTGCGCGTCGAGCTCGGCGAGATCGAGACCGCACTGGCGAGGCATCCGTCCGTTGCCCAGGCCGTCGTCACGGTAGTCGCCGACCCGGCCGGAGACAGCCAGCTCGCCGCCTACCTGCGGCCCGAGCCTGCTCCTGGCTCCGCGCCCGACCCAGACAGCCTGCGGTCCTACCTCGCCCGCACCCTGCCCGCCTACATGATCCCCGCGCACCTGATCACGGTCGGCTCCTTCCCGCTCACCACCAGCGGGAAGGTCGACCGCGCCGCGCTGCCGCCGCCGGCGCCGCAGCAGGCAGCTGGTCACGTCGCGCCCGCTACCTCCATCGAGGCCATCCTGGTGGACCTCTACGCCGCCGTGCTCGGCCGCGCGAAGGTCGGCGTGACCGACAGCTTCTTCGACCTCGGCGGCAGCTCCCTGCAGGTCATGCGCCTGGTCAGCAGGATCAGCGCCGATGTCGGCGCCGATGTCGGCGCCAGCACCGTCTTTCTGCATCCCACGCCCCGGCAGCTCGCCGCCAGCATCGACGCCGCCAGGAGCGGCGCGGCGGCCCCGGCCGACTCCGGTCCGCTGGTGCCGCTCAGCCAAGGCCTGGGCCAGCTGCCGCTGATCCTGATCCACCCGGTCGGCGGCACGGTCATCCCGTACGCCCCGGTCGCCCGCGAGCTGGCCGGCACGTTCCAAGTCCGCGGCCTGCAGGCGCCCGGGCTTACCGACGCGAGCGCCACTGCGGCCTCGCTGGCCGGGCTGGCCGACGATTACGCCGAACGGGTCCTGGCCGCCCAGCCGGACGGCCCCTACCGGCTGGGCGGCTGGTCGATGGGCGGCGTGGTGGCGTTCGAGATCGCCCGGCGGCTGGAGCAGGCGGGTGCCGAGGTGTCGCTGCTGGCCCTGCTCGACGCGCCGTTCGCGATCCCGGCCACCCGCACGCCCACGCCCGGGCAGCTCGCCCGGCAGTTCGTCGCCGACGCGGCGCACAGCCTGGGCTGGCACACCGCCGGCCCGCCCGGCTCTGTCACCTTGACGGCCGCCGAGCAGCTCGGGTGGCTCGCGGGACGCCTGGCCGAAGGCAGCGACAGCGACGAGGAGCAGGATGCCATCGCCCGGCAGCTACGGCAGCGATTCGATGTCTTCTCCGCCCACGTCCAGATGATGGCCGGATACCAGCCGGCGGCTCC
Source organism: Streptosporangiaceae bacterium (assembly GCA_036502085.1). Classification (GTDB taxonomy): domain Bacteria; phylum Actinomycetota; class Actinomycetes; order Streptosporangiales; family Streptosporangiaceae; genus PALSA-505. The sequence goes on along the minus strand of DASXZD010000020.1, from coordinate 149,212 downwards.
GGCCGTCCGCGCCCCGACACTGATCGTCAGTGCCGACAGCTCGCCGAATGCGCCGACCCTGACGCTGTGGCCCGGCGTGCTTGACGGGCCGGTCTCGACCTTGCGGGTGGACAGTGATCACTACGCATTCCTGCGCCCTCCGCTGATCACCGATGTCGGCAGGCGGATCCTCAAGTGGCACAGCGGCAGCGAAGAGGCGCCCGGCCGTGGCGCCTGACCAGCCCGCCTCCGGCGACGGCATCTTCGCTAACCGGGATTTCCTCAAGCTGTGGCTGGGCGAGACGGTGTCGCAGATCGGCACGCAGGTCACCCAGTTCGCGCTGCCCCTGGTGGCGATCCTCACCCTCAAGGCCTCGGTATTCCAGGTCGGGGTGCTCAACGCGCTGCGCTTCGTGCCGGTCATCGTCGTCGCGCTGCTGGCGGGCGTCATGCTCGACCGCAGGCGGCGCAGGCCGGTACTCATCGCCTGCTCGCTGGGCAGCGCGATCCTGACCGGCCTGGTGCCGCTCGCGTCGGCGGCCGGCCAGCTGTCCATGGGCCTGCTCTACGCGGTGGCCATCGGAGTCGGCACGCTGACCGTGGCCTTCGACGTCGGGGCGCTGTCCTACGTGCCGTTCCTGGTGCAGCGGCGGCACCTGACCGAAAGCAACAGCAAGCTGCTGGCCAGTGGCGCGTTCGCGGGCATCACCGGTCCCGGACTCGCGGGCTTGCTGATCGGCCTGATCACCGCGCCGATCACGCTGTCGGTGGACGCGGTGTCGTACCTGTTCTCGGTGGCCGGACTGCTCTGGATCGCGAAGCCGGAACCGGAGCCGGAGCAGGCCGGGCAGCGCCCCTCCATCAGGCTCTCGATCGCCGAAGGGTTCCACGCGGTCTACGGCAGCAGGCTGCTGCGGGTGCTGCTCGCGCAGTCCGCGGCACTCAACGTGGGCTTCGGCGCAGTGTCCACGGTGTTCACCGTGTACGCGATCAGGGTTCTGCACCTGAGCCCGGTCAGGCTGGGCATCGCCATCGGCGCGCTGCAGGCCGGCGCGCTGCTGGGAGCGCTGGGCGCCGCGCGGGTCAAGCGGGCTCTCGGGCTCGGGCGTACGCTGGCCGTCAGCATTCTCGGCGTATCCGCCTCGCCGCTCCTGCTGCTTATCCCGCGCGACGGCAGCGCGGCCGCGATGGCGTTCCTCATCGCGGGGTGGCTTGGCCACGGCTGCGGCATCGCGATCTGGAACGTGAACACGATCACGCTTCGGCAGGTCCTGACGCCCATGCGACTGCTGGCCCGGATGAACGCGACCTACCGCATGCTGCTGTTCGGGGCGCTGCCGGCCGGAGCGATGGCCGGCGGACTGCTCGGCAGCGCCGTCGGGCTGCGATCCGCGCTGGTGCTATCGGTCATCGCGCTGACGTCTCCGCTGCTCTGGATCTTCTTCTCACCGGTGTTCAGGCTCAGCGAGATGCCCTCGGGACCGTCGTCAGATTCGCCCTCGGCGGCGGCACTTTCCCTTTCGGTCGCGGAGGAGGAGTAGCCATGTTGTCAGACTCTCAGCGGGCGGCGCTGGCCCTGCAGTTGCGTCGCGGCCGGAAGACTAGTCCTGGCCATGCGAACGGCGCGAGCGAAATTTCGCGGCGTCCGGCCGGGCAGGCCGGCCTGCCGCTGTCCTGCGCGCAGGAGCAGCTGTGGTTCATCGACCGGCTCGCGCCAGGGCGGGCGACCTATAACATCCCGCTCGCGGTGAGCCTGACCGGCTTACTGGATGCCGGAGCGCTGGGCCGGGCGGTCGACCAGCTGGTGGCGCGGCATGAGGCACTGCGCACCCGGCTGGCAGCCGGCCCAGACGGCCAGCCCGCGCAGGTGATCGACCCGCCCAAGCCGTCGGTCCTTGAGATGGCGGATCTCTCCGGGGTAGCGCACGGCCAGCGGGAGGCCCGGCTGCGGGAGTTCATCGGCACCGAATCGCTGCGGCCGTTCAGTCTCGCCGACCAGCCGCTGCTGCGGACCTGGCTGCTGCGGGTGGCCCCCGACGAGCATGTGCTGCTGGTGGTGGTCCACCACGCCGTGTTCGACGGCTGGTCCGCCCGGGTGACGGTGCGGGAACTGGCCGCGCTATACGACGCCGAGGTCACGGGGAAACCGCCGGGACTGGCGGAGCTGCCGGTGCAGTTCGCGGACTACGCGCTGTGGGAACGCGGCCGGCTTCAGGGCGAGGTGCTGGAGCAGCTTGAGGATTACTGGCGGCGGGCGATGGCGGGGTTCGAGACGGTGCAGTTCCCCGCGGACCGGCCGCGTCCCGTCCTGGAAGACTTCGACGGCGGGCTGGCCGAGCACATGACGAGCCCGGGCCTGCTGGCCGGGCTGCGGGAGCTGAGCAGCCGGGAGGGGACCACGCTGTTCGTCACGCTCATGGCCGGACTGATGACCCTGCTGCACCGCTATACCGGGCAGAGCGATCTCGTCGTCGGTACCGCCAGCGCCAGCCGGACCAGGCCCGAGCTAGTGCCGCTGATCGGCTTCCTGGTCAACATGCTGCCGATCCGCGCCGACACGTCCGGGGATCCGTCATTCACCGAGCTGCTCGACCGGGTGAAGAAGACGATCATCGGCGCGTACGCGCACCAGGACCTGCCGTTCGGCAAGCTGGTGGAGACCCTCAGGGTGCAGCGGGATCCCAGCCGCGGTCCGGTCTTCCAGATCGCGCTGACCTACGCCGAGCGGGAGAGCATCCCCGTCCGCGGCGCGGACGTTGAGTTTCTCATCACCGACTTGATCGTCGGCATCAACGCGGCCAAGTTCGACCTGGATTTCCTCGCCGAGGCACGGCCCGGCGGCTTGTGGCTCGAGTGCTCGTACAAGACCGGGCTGTTCGATTCGGCGACGATCCGGCGGCTGCTCGGGCACTTCGAGGTGCTGCTGGCGGGGGTGGTGGCCGATCCGTCGGCGCGGTTGTCACAGCTGCCGGTGCTGACCGTCCGCGAGTGGCGGCGTGAGATGGCGGAGTGGAACGACACATCGGCAGTGTTCCCCGCGTGCTGCATGCATCAGGGTTTCGAAGCGCAGGTGACCCGCACCCCGGAGGGGACGGCGGCGGAGTTCGGCGGCGCGCGGGTCTCGTATGCGGAGCTGAACCGGCAGGCGAACCAGATCGCCCGGCGACTGCGCGGCCTCGGGGTAGGACCCGAGGCGCTCGTGGGAGTGTGCATGGACACCTCACCGCGCAGGCTCGCTGCGCTGCTGGGAATCTGGAAAGCCGGCGGCGGCTACGTGCCGCTGGACCCGGCGCTGCCGGCCGAGCGGCTGTCGTTCATGATGGCGGACGCCGCGATGGCGGTAGTGCTGGCCGATGACTCGACCCTGGCGAGACTGCCGCAGACCGCTGCGGCGACGGTGTCGCTCGACGCTGACTGGCCGACGATCAGCGAACTGGACCCCGCCAACCTGGCGGACATCACGGTCGGGCTGGCGAACGTTGCCTACGTGATCTACACGTCGGGTTCGACCGGCCGGCCTAAAGGCGTCGTGATCGAGCACCGGCAGGCGGTCAACTTCGTGTACGGCATGATCGGGCACTGGTCTGTCGGCCCGTCAGATGCGGTGCTGCAGTTCTCCTCGCTGAGCTTCGACGCGTCCGTGCAGGAAATGTTCATGCCGCTGCTGGGCGGCGGCCGGGTGGTGCTGGCCGCGCCGGAGACGCTGCACTCCCCGCCGCGGCTGGCCGCGCTGATGCGCGAGACCGGCGTGACGTTCGCCGTCCTGACCCCGTCGGTGCTCACCCTCCTCGGCGATGAGCAGTTCCCTGACCTGCGTGTCGTTGAGGCGTGCGGCGAGGAATTACCGTCTGAGCTGGCGCGCCGCTGGATCCGCCCCGGGCTGCGGTTCGCCAACGGCTACGGCCCGACCGAGACGGCGGTCACCGCAGCCTTCGCAGAGCTGGACGCCAGCACGCCGCTGCCGCCGCCGATCGGCAGGCCGCCGCCGAACTGCCAGGCGTACGTGCTGGACGCGCACCTGAACCCGGTGCCGCCCGGGGTCACCGGCGAACTGCACATCGGCGGGGCCGGCGTGGCGCGCGGCTACCTCGGCCGGCCCGAGCTGACCCGGCAGCGGTTCATCCCCGACCCTTTCACCCCCGGCCGGAGGCTGTACAAGAGCGGTGACCTGGCCTTCCGCCGGGCCGATGGCAGCATCGTCTTCGTCGGCCGGGCCGACCATCAGGTGAAGATCGGCGGGCTGCGGATCGAGCTGGGCGAGATCGAGGCCGCGCTGGCCGCCCACCCTGACGTCGCCCAGGCCGCCGCCGTGGTGACCGGCCAGGCCGGGGGCCGGCAGCTCGCCGCCTACCTGCGCCCGCGGCCCGGCGCCGTGACCAGCCCGGCCGACCTGCGGGCACACCTTGCCCGCACCCTGCCGGGCTACATGATCCCCGCGCACCTGATCACCGTCGATGCGTTCCCGCTCAACACCAGCGGCAAGATCGACCGCTTCGCGCTGCCGGCCCCGGGCCTGGTCCCCGCCGCCGGGCAGGTTGCGCCCGGTACGGTCACCGAGTCCGTCCTTGTCGATCTCTACACGTCCGTGCTCGGCGCCAGGCAGATCGGCGCCACCGACAGCTTCTTCGACCTCGGCGGCAGCTCCCTGCAGGTCATGCGGCTGATCGACCTGATCAACCGCAAGACCGGCGTCGATGTCGGTGTCACCGCCATCTTCGTGCACCCCACGCCCCGGCAGCTGGCCGCCAGCATCGACGCCATCAGGAGCGGAACGGCAGCCCCGGCCGGCTCCGGCCCGCTGATCGAGCTCAGCGAAGGCCCCGGCCAGCTGCCGCTGTTCCTGATCCACCCGGTCGGCGGCACGGTGTTCGGCTACCTCCCGCTGGCCGGCGAGCTGGCCGGCGCGTTCCGGGTCTACGGCCTGCAGGCGCCCGGACTTACCGACGCGAGCGCCACGGCGCCCTCGCTCGGCGATCTGGCCGATGATTACGCCGCACGGATCCGGACGGCCTGGCCGGACGGCCCGTACCGGCTGGGCGGCTGGTCGATGGGCGGCGTCGTGGCGTTCGAGATCGCCCGGCGGCTGGAGCAGGCGGGTGCCGACGTATCCCTGCTCGTCCTCCTCGACGCGCCGTTCGCGAAACCGGCCACCGGGGCGGCCACGGCGGAGCAGCTCGCCGGGCAGTTCGTGGCCGACGCGGCGCGCAGCCTGGGCTTGGACACCGACCGCCTGCCCGGCCCCGCCGCGTCAACGGCCTCCGAGCAGCTCGCCTGGCTCGCGGAGCGCCTCGCCGACGGTACCGGCGGGGACGACCGGACCGGCCGGGATGAGATCGAGGCGCGGTTCGGTGTCTTTCGGGCACACGCCCGCATGCTGGCTGGGTACCAGCCCGCGGGTCCCGCCATCTCGGCCCGCACCCTGATCGTCAGCGCAGACGGCTCGCCCAACGCGCCGGCCAGGACGCGCTGGCCCCAGGTGCTCAGCGGCCCCACGGCAACCATGCGCATGAACAGCGACCATTACGCGTTCCTGCACGCCCCGCTGGTCACCGACATCGGCGCGTACATCCTCAGCTGGCATCAGGGCATCGAGACAGGCGGCACGCATGACTAGCGGCGCGGTCTTCCTGCGCGGCCCAGGCTACGCGCTCGGCGAACGGGAGCTGGACCATACGGCCATCGGCAACCTGGCAGAACTCGCTGACCGGTTCTGCCTCGCGCGCAGTCCCGCGCTCTGGGGCTGGGGCACCGTCCGCACAACCGGACGGGAGCTGGAGGAACTAGCCGTCGACACCGGCCTGGCCACGCTCGCCGCGGCCGGCATCGATGCGGCCGGGATCGACGCCCTGCTGCTGTGCTGCACCCGGATCCCCGGCCCGGCCGAGGGACACGGCCGGTTCGCGGCGAACGTGCTGACCGGGATCGGCCTGCCGGACATCCCGTTCTACGGGCAGAACCTGAACCGCTGCGTGAACCTGCTGGCGGGCCTTGACGTCGCGCATGCGTTCGTGGCCGGCGGCCGGTACCGCCGGGTTCTGGTCATCACGACCGACAAGCTGGCCGCCGGGGCGGACCGGATGTCGCAGTTCGCCCTCTACAGCGACGGCGCGGCGAGCTGCGTCGTCGCCGCCGACCAAGGGGACGGCGAGTACGAGCTGCTGGGCTGCGCGACCGCCCAGCAGACCGCCACCCTGGACGGGACCGCGCAGATCAGCTCGGACCTGGCGCGGGAGGTCAACGACCAGCTGCTGGGGGCGCACGGGCTGAAACCGGGCGACCTGGACTGCCTCCTGCACGCGAACCTGTTCACGCCGCTGGTCGTCATGAAGGAGCTGCAGGCCGGCTTCACGGCGCAGCAGCTCTACACCGGCAACATCGCGCGGATCGGCCACTGCTTCGCCGCGGACCCGCTGATCAACCTTGTTGACCGCGCCGCGCTCGGGCACGTCCAGGAGGGCGGCTACTGCCTGCTGGCCAGCAGTGTGCCCGGATCAAGGATCGGGGCGCTGCTCAGGAGGCTCCGTTAGGAAGAAAGGGGTTTGTCATGACCGCGGCACCGGTGATCGCGTTCGAGCCACCCGACACGATCGCGGCGCTCCCCCGGCGCGGGTTCGAGTTCAGCCGCCAGGCATGCGACGAGGCCGACGCGATCATCGGCCAGCAGCCTGACCTGCTGTTCCATCGCCTGCTCCGCGACCAGGAGTCGGAGGCGGCGCTGCTCGTCGCGCGCCGGATTCTCGACGCCTTCCTGGGGGGCGGCACCGACCTCCAAGTCGCTGCCGGACTACCGGATGACGCCGGCGCCGGCGAGATCGCTGATCGGGTGAGCCAGGCCCGCGGCCGCCTGGCCGCCACGATCGGAACCCTGTCAGGGATCGAGCCGGGCGCTCGCGACGTCGTGGTCCGGCAGCGGGCAGCGCTCGGCCTGCTCGGCGGCTGCTGGCTCGACGTCCTGTCACAGCCGGCCACGCAGCCCTCGGTCATCGTGAACCGCCTCTTCGCGCATCACTTCACGCTGCGCGGCGAGGGCAACCCCCGGCGCTCCCTGCACTGCCTGCGGCGCCGCCGGCTGGAGGAGGCCGGCGTCTACCTGCCGCAGATCGGTGCCGCCGACTTCCTGGCCCGGGCCGGCACCCGGCCGCTGACCGCCCTGCACGGCTGCTTCTACCTGGCGCTCTCCCGGCTTCCCGCCAACTTCCTGCCGGAACTCGTCGGGGTGCACTACGCCTTTCACGCTCTGGGCGTCGACGACTTGCTGTCCGGCCTGCCGCCGATGCTGCCCGAGCCCGCACTGCGGGAAGTGCTGACGGCTTACCTGGAGCTGGCCGGCCCGGCCGAGCGCCGTCGCCTGCACGCGGGTATCAGGCTCGTGCTCACCCTGGAAGACGAACATGTCGCGATGCTGGCCGAGCTGGCCGCCTGGCACCAGGGGCTCTCGCTGGAGTCGCAGGTAGCCGCGATCGTGGCCAGGCACGCCCCGTTCGCCGGATCCCATCACCGCGACGTGCGGGTCGGCGGCCGCCTGCTCGCCGACACGTTCACCGACCCCGACCTGGATCTCGCCGAGTTCCTGCGGGAGTTCCGTGAGGCCGGGCAGCTCCGGCGGTCCAGTGACGGGCTGTCGGCGTTCGTCCGGGCGATGAAGTTCGGCGGGCCGATGTTCGGCATCTTCGACGGGCGTGAGGCGGCCGTCTTCCAGGCCTGGACCGAGTCGGTTCAGGCCGGCCAGCGACCCGAGATCAAGATCACCGCCGAGACGGCCGGCGACCCCCAGGCCGTGGCCTGGACCGCCGCCATGGCCGCGAGCGCGCCGGCGGACGTGGTCATCGCGGACGCCGGAACACCCGATGACCGCGAATTGCTGTACCGCCTGATCAACATCGAGAACTACGCCAGCACGCTGCCGATCGCCGCCGGCCGCGCGGCAAAGCTGCTCACCGACGCGGAGCTCCTGTTCATCCACGGAGCCGGCGGTAGGTACACGGACGCGAGCTATTTCGACTACAGCGCCGACACCCTTTACCAGCGATGCGAACGTGTCTACCAGGAAAAGCTGGTCAAGCCGTACCAGCCGCTGACGGAGATACCCGACCGGGATGAGGTCGTGTTTCTCCAGGCCACGTATGCCCTCGGCGCGCTGATTGACGCCGCCTGGATTCACCGGGTCGCGAACCTGGGCCGGTGCGATCGGCAGTACGACGCCGCGCTGTTCTCCATCTACGCGGACGAGATGGGCTACGGCGACCTGCGCAAGAATCACATCATGCTTATCCATCGCGCATTGCGCAGCATGAATATCAGGATGCCGCACATCCGCGAAGCCGCATTCATGGACCAGGACGACCTGCCCGACGAGCTCTACGGATTCTCGCTGCACCAGTTGTGCATGGCGCTGTTCCCCGACACGTTCTACAACGAGATTCTCGGCTACAACCTGGCGATTGAGATGTTCGGCCTCGGCGAGCTGCGCCTGCACGAAATCCAGAAGCTCCGCCACTACGGATTCGATGACTGCTACGAGCAGGCGCACCTGACGATCGACAACATGTCGGCCGGCCATAGCAGGCAGGCGGCCGACATCATCGTGTCCTACCTCGATGAGGTGCGCCGGACGTTCGGCGATGCCGCGGTGCAGCGTGAGTGGCGCCGGGTGTGGCGCGGCTATGCTTCGCTCGCGTACTTCGTTGAGCATGCGCTGCTCAGGAAGATCGCGGAGCGGGAAATGCCAGCCGACGTTTTTATCTAGATAAGTTCGACGTGCTGGTCGTCCCGGACCAGGGAGCGGAGGATATCGATGACCGCACCGGGCCGCGGCTCGAAGTAGAAGTGGCCGCCGTCCACCCAGTGACGGCCGGGCGGCCAGGTGAACTCCCTGGTCCAGGGCTCGACCTGCTCCGCCTTAACGTGCGGGTCGTCGCGTCCGACCACGAGGGTGGCGGGCACCGCGAGCTGCTGACCCGGCTGGTAACGGTATCCCACCGCCATCCGGAAATCTGCGATCAGGCCGGGCAGCAGCAGTTCGCGCATCTCGTCGTCGGCGATAACCTCGGCGGGCAGGCCGTCGAAGAAGCCGATGGCCTCGGCGAACTCCCGGCCTGCCAGTTCCGCGATCGCCTTCACTCGCGGCGATGGCAGCAGTGACGGCGCTGAGCAGCCGGACGCGACGAAGTGGCGCGGCGCAACGGATCCGGGAAGCCGGCGGCACACCTCGAAAGCGACCAGCGCGCCCAGGCTGTGCCCGAACAGGTAGAACGGCCGGCCGTCCGCTTCGGTGACCGCGGTGACGGCCGCGGTGGCTCCGTCGATCAGCTCCTCGATCGTCGGCGCAGGCTCGGCCGCGCGGTGCTCGCGGCCGGGGCGGCAGACCGCGAGGATCTCGGCGTCCCCGCCCAGCCCGGCCTGCCAGCCGAGGAAGGCTCGCGGGCTGCCGCCCGCGTGCGGGAAGCAGAAGATCCGGGCTGACCGCGGCGGTGTGCTGCCGCCGCTGATGAACCAGTCCGCGGGGGCGTTCATGCTGCCGCCATCGTGAAGGTCAGGGTGCTGGTGGCGGACGGGTCGCCTGGCCGCACCGCCAGCTCGCCGCGGCCGGGCCGGAGCACCACGGCCGCGACGGTCCGCTCGCGGCGGATGTCGCCTGTGTCGGGGACGCAGACCGGCGGCCGGGCGAGCAGTGCGAAGTGCTCTTCCACGTCGGCGCCGTCGCCCGACGTAGCCAGCTCGGCCAGCCCGGCCTCGCAGGCTTTCAGCCGGAGCAGCGACGAGTTGCGGGCGAATACGTTGAGCTCGTCGTGGCCGGTGAAATCGGGGTGCAGAAAGTGGTTGGTGTGCACCGCCTGTGCCGAGTCCGCCGCCTGTGCCGACTCCGCCGCCCCGACTAGCCGGACCTCATTGTCGAGGATCTCAGCGCAGGCGATGGTGGTCGGGTCGCACAGCATGAGAGTGCGTGAGCTGGCCAGCGGAAGCCCGCGCAGGAGCTGCAGCGCCTCCGCGACGCTGCCTGCGTTATCGAGCAGGTGCCTGATCGCCAGGTACGGCGGCAGGCCGGGGCGCCACTGACCGCCGAGTACCAGGTTCAGCCCGATCGCAAGGCCGTCACTGTTCACGCCGAGATAGCCGAGCAGTCCGCCGAAGCTGAGAACAAGCGCCCGCCGCGCCGAACCGGACAGCCCGATATCCAGCACCGCGACCTGGTCGTCCAGGTTGCCGTTGAGGTCGACCGTCTGGGCCAGCACCGGGCCGCCGCCCGGCCCAGCCGACAGGCTGGCGTAGGTCGTGCAGTCGCCGCGCGACGGCACCCGCTGGAATCCGATGATCTCCCGCCGTACCTGCAGCAGTACCGCCAGGTCGCGGGAGATGCCGGCACCGCGGGCGAGCCCGTCGATCTCTTCGCTCAGCCGGGGCGTGGCGGCCGCGATCGCGGCGCCGTACGCCGCCAGCGCCGGGCGCAGCGACTCGGCGGACACCGCCGCCGGAGCGAGCCGGCCGATACGGCAGAGGTCGTCGTCGATGAACGCGCGAAGCGCGCCGGCGCGCGCCGCACCGTGCTGGTACCCGACGTCGAAGGGCGTGCCCGAGGCGCGGACGAAGGGGACGGCGAGCACGGTCACGCATCCGCCTCAGCCGGCACCACCTTCGGCCGGGTCAGCAGCTGATCGCACACCCGCGGCCACTCCCCCCGCAGCACGCTGTAGTAAACAGCATCGCGGCGCCTGCCGTCCGGCATGGGATTGAAGCTGCGCAGCGTCCCTTCCTCGCGGGCGCCGATATTGCACAGCCCGTGGCGGGCCTGGACGTTCAGCCGGTCGGTCTTGAATTCCACCCGCTCCGCGGCCATGGACTCAAACGCATGCCGCATCAGCAGGAATTTGGCCCACCGGTTGATCCCCTGCCCCTGCCAGGCGCGGCCGAGCCACGACCAGCCGATCTCCAGGCGCCTGTCCCTTTCCGCCATGTTACCGAAACTCATGCTGCCGGCCGCCTGGCTGGTCCGCTTATCGGTGATGTGGTAAACGACCCGCCGCCCGGCCTCCTGGTCGGCGAGGCCGGCGTCGAAGAAGGCGTCGAAGTCGGCAGCGGTTTCGATCCTGACGACAAAATAGCGCCAGATCTGCGGATCCATGGCGATGGCGTGCAATGACGCGCGGTCCGCGGGGCGAACTGGACGCAGCAGCAGATGCTCATTTTCCAGCGTTGTGGCCGCGGTTTCAGTCCAGCTCATGTCGGATCACCATTCCCGGCGCCCGTCGCGCGCCTGGCCAGCGCCATAATGACATCACGGAGCGTGTGCATCCCGGCCACGTCGGGCTCTGTAAACTCCGATAGGCTTACCTCAGCGTCATCGCAGGCTGACATCAGGAAGAGCACCTTGTTAAGCGAAGTCAGCCCGTACCCGTTGGCCATGTCCACGTCAAGATCTAAATCGGCGGGAGGGGCGTCTGATTCGAGGACGCGCGAGAGCCCCGCCCGGGCAATGGTCTCGATCTCAATGTCACTGGACAGGACTGCCTCCCAGGCTCAATTGCGGATACACGCCATCGAGACCCGCGATTCTGATGCTAGCCGATGTTCATAGCTATGTCAATGCACAGAATGGCCGGTCCGGGCGCCGGGCCAGCGTGAGTCAGAGTAGTTTATTTATGGTTCCAAAGAATGGCTTTACAGTTAGCCTGAAAACCACGGAGAAAACACAAATAGGCCCGCGGCTGCAGATCGCGATTAGCCTGGCGGGGCACCGTTCAGAAAAATAAGATCTAACGCAGGAGCGACCGATCGGTCGGGACCAGCCGCAACCGCTCCGGCGCTCCGGCAGCCATCGCCGACAGCCTGGGCAGCGCCTTCTCCTGCCAGAAGTCCGAGCGTGACAACCGGTCCTCACATGCGCCCGCCTGCGCCGCGCTGGAAAACCGCGTGAACCACACGAACGCGTGCTCACCCGTGCGCACCGGCAACGCGGGAAACGTGTTCTCGGCGTACTCGGTCTGCAGCCAGGCCAGCGGGTCGGCTCCCGCCTCGGCCAGCGCCGGCCGTGCCTGGCGATCGAAGAAGTTCAGGAAGTCGTCGTCGAACGGACGGTCGCGATAAAAGATCGTCGCGAGGATGAGCGTCGTCAGCAGCTCAGGCTCAGTTTGCCCGGCGGGCGGCCGCGCGGTGCCGGGGGCGGGGAAGCCGGAGTGCGCGGCCACCGGACGCAGGAGAAGCACATTGTCGGAGTCGATCATTGTCGCGTTGGCCTCGGCGCTGCAGGCCCGCCAGGCCGGTCCGCTGTAGAAGCTGGCCAGCGCTTCGGCTCGCCCCGGCATGGTTTCGAAGCCGCGCAGCCACACGAACCGGTCGGGGTTGTCCCGATCGCGGAATTGCCCCAGGATCACCATTCCGAGCTCTTCCTGGCTTTCGACCAGTTCCCGGTCGAACAAGGTGATCATCGTCTCGCGCTGGCCCGGATGCAACGTGTACTGCCGGAGCTCGACGATCGGGCACCGCACGATGTCCATCAGCGCACTCCCAGGGTCGAACGCAAGACATCCGCGATCGAGGTTCGCGCCAGCTCACGCCGCAAGGCGTGATCGATCTCGCCGTAGACCTGGCTTAGCGCGGGCCTGATGCCGTGGCCGACCGGGCACTCTAGGTTGGGCTCGGTACGGTGCAGGGCGAACATCGGTTCGCGCTCCACCGCGTCGTACACGTCAAGCAGGGTGATCTCGCCCGGTTCGCGGGCAAGGCTCCAGCCCGCTCCAGCGCCACGCCGCACGTTGACCAGACGCGCCCGCTGCAGGTCGCCGAGGCTGCGCCGGATGATCACCGGGTTGGTGTTGACGCTGGCGGCGACCTGGTCGGACGTCATCAGGTCCCGGCCTCGCTCGCCAGCCAGCGCCATCCAGGCGAGGGCATGCACGGCGATCGTCAGCCGACTGTTCGCTCCCATGATGTAACAGCTTCTGTTACATCATGGGCCCCTGTCAAGCACTGCTTCGATCTCCGGCGGCCATGCTGCAGCCCGACGGCCCCAGTCCGGTACTAGTCTTCCAGTCGGCCAAGGCCGGAGAGTTGCAGCTGGTGCAGAGTCCAGCCGCGGCCGCCCGGGTCGAGCGGGCGCGTCGCCGTGGTGAAGATTTCGGCGGCCCGCCGGTAGGACATCCGCCCCCGGCCGGTGACCGGGCAGATGTCCGCGGCCGGGGTGCGGGCGGGCGCCCTGCGGTCGGTCACGAACACCGGTCCGTAGCACCGCCCGGCCAGCAGCCAGCGCAGGAGGTTGCTGGCGGGCTCCCGCCAGCCGAGGGGCCCCCCCGGGCCTGGCCGCGGCCGTGCCCGGTCGCGGGTCAGGTCAAGCCGGTCCGCGTCCAGGGCGAGGACCGCCTCAGCCGGTGCTGCCGTGTCGTAGAGCAGCCGCCAGAAGGCGTGCTCCCTGAGGCTGACCGGCAGGCGGAACAGGCTGCTCACCTGACCCGCGGTGAGCGCAGGGGCGGCGGCGGACCCGGTCCGCAGGTGGTGCAGGCCCGCGGTCGGATCGGCGCTGATCCACCCCTGGTCCTGCCACCATCCGGCCGCGCTGCGCAGCGCGGATATCTCCCGGTTGACCGTCCGCGCGTCGGTCATCACGATGCGGTCCTCGATAGCGGCCGCGAGCCTGCGGCGGGTGACGGGTTCGTCGAGCAGTGCCAGCGGCACGACCGGGGGTACCGCCCGCCGCCGCAGCCGGCCTGCCGGTGTCGCCTTGCCCACCAGCGGCCAGGCCCAGCCGGTCAGCGAGATCCGGTAAACGCGCAGCGAAGCGGGGCCGAGCGAGGCCTGGCCGAGGTACTCCTCCACGGCAACCGCGTACTCCACCGGCTCCGGGGCAAGCCAGGCCCGGGCCGACGACAGCACCGGAGCAGGAGCCAGCGCGAGCGGGTAACCCATAACCGCTCCCTTCATATACCACCCGGCAATCCCGCAGTAAATAAGACCTGCCGACTGGGCTTTATGACCATCATAACTCAACTCGCGAGTCGCATTTACTGCGGCAACATGCCAGGCAAAGAATAGTAATTTGCTTTTCGCTAGACCATTCTGCATGGTAGAGGCCATGCCCGCGAGTCGGCCTTTCCTGATGCGTTACCGCAGTAAATCTTCCAGCTCAGCACAGAGAGGAGGCAGGCTGGCTGTGCTCGGCGAACGCAATTTCCGGCGCTTTTACATCGGCTATGCAACCTCACTGCTCGGCACCTCGATGTCGACGGTCGCGATCGCCTTCGCGGTCCTCGAAAGCGGCGGAACGGCGACCAGCCTCGGCCTGGTGTTCGCCGCCAATATCGTTCCGATGGTCGCGTTCCTGCTCGGCGGCGGAGTGATCGCCGACCGGCTCGGGCGGCGGCCCGTCATGCTGACCGCGGACCTGGCCCGGTGCGCCGCGCAGGGCACGCTCGCCGTCGCGCTTTTCGCCAGCCGGCCGCATGTCTGGCTGTTCGCGGTCATGGCCCTGATCGTCGGCACCGGCAACGCGTTCTTCCAGCCGGCCCTGTCCGGGCTCACCGTGGAGATCGCACCGCGCGACCAGCTTGGCAATGCGAACGCGCTGTTCGGCATGGCGCAGCCCGCCGCGCAGGTCGCCGGGCCCGCGCTCGCCGGGATCCTGATCGCCGTGACCTCCCCCGCGGCCGTGATCTGCGTGGACGCCGGCACGTACGCGGTCAGCGCGGTCGCGCTCAGCCTGCTGCGTTTCCCCGACTCCCGCCCGGCCAGGGCACGATCGCTGCTGCACGATCTGGCCGAGGGCTGGACCGAGTTCACCGCGCACACCTGGCTCTGGCTGGGCACGGTGCAGTTCGCGCTGTTCAACCTCATCACCTGGGGCCCCTACCTGGTGCTCGGCCCGGTGCTGGCCCGCCAGTACCTCGGCGGCGCGCGGGCCTGGGGCGCGATCCTGGCCTGCTACGGCGGCGGCGCGATCCTCGGCGGACTGCTTGCGCTGGGCCGCAGGCCCGGCCGGCCGCTGCTGGTGTGCACCGTGGCCACGCTCGGCTTCCCGCTGCCGCCGCTGACGCTGGCCCTGCACCTGCCGACCGCGGCCGTGGCGGCGGGCGCGGCGCTGGCCGGCCTGGGCTCGGCCGTGGACGGTGCGATCGTCACCACCGTGACCCAGCAGCGGGTACCCGCTGCCGCCCTGGCCCGGGTCGGGTCCTTCAGCATGGTCGGCGCGTTCGCGTTCGGCCCGATTGCCTTCGCCGCGGCTGGCCCGGTGGCCGCCGTCTTCGGCGCCCAGGCCGTGCTCGGGGCCGGCGCGGCCTGGGCGGCGTTCGGCAGCATCGTGGTGCTGTCGGTGCCGGCGGTGCGGGCGGTCGCCTGGCAGCAAGAGCCGCCTCCCCTTGAAGCCGATTGAAGGCGGTCAGCAGGTGGCGGTGTTGTTCGACATCCAGAGGTATCCGGCTCGTAGCCGCACTAATACTGCTCACCCGAAAGGTACCGGCAAGCCACCTTGGACCGGCGGCACTTCGGATAGAAGGCACCCTCAGGATTGGCTGATGCCAGATTCCTGAGGGTGCCCGCAGTGCGTCTCCAGGATTGCTAGAGAGCTTCCTGGTGACCAGAGGTCACCACAGGCCGGGTGCCCGTGCCACGGGGGGAAGCTCAGAGATCGCATCGGGATTCCTGTCACAGGACAGTGGGGCTGGCCGACCTGGGTGTACGGGGTTATAATGAGGGCTCCCTTCCCACGGACCCGAAGGCCGAATGGGTGCTCCGCAGGAAAGAGTTCCGCCTGATGTCAGGACGACGCGACCGGGATGTCTTAGAGGTCTTACAGGCGCTGTTTCGCGATCACGGTGAAGTATTCCGCCGTGGCGGGGACGGAGTCTACGTTGCCGATCCCTTGCTGGCTAAGGAAATCCTGGCTAACAGGTCAGGTCGTTATCGCGAGCACTCCGATTTCTTCTGTACCAGCAAGGGAATCTTCGGCCCACGGGTAGCGCAGGTAGAGATCGGCCAGGCAGCGCGGGCACTCTTACAAGAGCACCTGAACAATCATGCCGTCCAGGTACCCGGTCTGATCAAGCGCGATCTTACCCCGTCCAGCCTGTGGCCAGATGCCGCCAGCCGCCTGATGTACGCGTATTTCGGCCCGGTCCTGCTGGGCCCGGAAACGCCGGAGGCCGTCCGCGGACTCGTCGGCCAGGTAGTGCGGCAGGCGGTCATGGCTGGCGCGCGGG
Source organism: Streptosporangiaceae bacterium (assembly GCA_036502085.1). Taxonomy (GTDB): domain Bacteria; phylum Actinomycetota; class Actinomycetes; order Streptosporangiales; family Streptosporangiaceae; genus PALSA-505. Next base: position 133,052 of record DASXZD010000020.1, on the reverse strand, counting down.
ACCGCCTGCGGGGACCTGCCCGGGTCATGTTCCGCGGCCGGGTGATGCGCGCCCTCGCCGCCGAGATCATGGCCCGCCGCAGCCGGGGCAGCAACGCCGACATCCTCGACATCGTGGCCAGGGCCGCCCCGGACACCGCTGACCCTGGCCAGCTCGCCGAGGTCTTCCTGTCCTTCCTGTTCGCGGTTGTCGGATCGGTTGGCTTCCTGGTGGCCTGGTCGGTATACCTACTGGGCACGAGTCCCTCCGGACCGGAGGTCCAGCCCTTGCACATCGCGCGGGAGGCATTGCGGCTGTGGCCAGTGGCCTGGCTGTTCGGGCGCCGCCCGGCCGTCTCGCATGAACTCGGCGGGATTGCCGTGACGCCGCAGCACGACGTGGTCGTCTGCAGCTACCTCGTGCAGCGGCACCCAGCGCACTGGACGGAACCAGACGCATTCCGGCCGGAGCGCTGGGCAGGAACTGTCCGCAGCACCGCGTATCTCCCGTTCGGATGGGGGCGGCATTCATGCGTGGGGGCGGCAATCGCGCTCCAGTTCGCAGAACTAGTCATCAGCATCCTCACCACGGCCTACCACCTCCAGGTCACCCAGTGCCAGGACCGGGCGCACATCGCTGCGGCCCTGGCGCCACCCCAGTTCACGGCGCGGCTTACGCCGCTGCCGTTGTGACGGGCAAGCCGCAGGGAGGGAGGTGATGACGATGGCAATGGCGAAGAAGCTGATCCATTCCGCTCTGGTCACGTGCAACATCCGCAAGAGCGACCGCACCTACCGGTGGTACTACTACCACCACATCTGACAGGTTGAGCAGGTGCGGGGGCCAGGGCCCTGGTCCCCGCACCATAACCAGGAGGCATCGATGACGGCCGCCCGCGAGGATCCGGACATCCTGCGGAACCTCAGGGACCGCAGCGCGGCCGAAGGCGGCGTGTTCTGGCTGAACGATTTCCAGCTGATGGTGGCCGACGCCGACACGGCCCGCCGGGTACATGCTGACAACTTCGCCGACCTCACGCTGCCCGACCGGTTAGCCGACCAGATCCGCCGCCGCCACAGCACGCCCGTCTCGTGGAAGCAGGTGCGCACGGCATGGCTCCCCCCGCTGCGGGCGCTCACCGGGCCAGGACCCGTCCGGGAGCTGGCCGGCCGGATGACCAAGATACTGGACTACCGGGCGGGCGAACCGGTCAGCCTGGTCTGGCTGGCGCACGAGGTGATGTTCCGCTCGCTGGTGCCGATCGTCATCGACGGACTGCCCGCCCGGGACAGGGCCTGGCTGACCCGCGACGCCATCGCCAAGCTCGCCAGGCTCATGAACTCTGGCACCGGGCAGGATCAGACCCGCATGCAGCAGTGGCGCTCCATCGCCGCTCAAGTCCACGTCGGCCTCGCAGTGCGCCAGGAGATCCGCGGCCGGGCAACGGGGCGGCGTCCCGCGCGCGCCGACCTTACCCAGCCGATCGCGGCTGAGCTGCTGCCGGTACTGGGAGCCGACCGTGCCATGGACGCGGTGACCACTGTGCTGACCGCAATCGCGGGCCCGCCGGGTGCAGCAGCCAGCTGCGTGATGTTCGAGCTGGTGAACCAGCCGGCCTGGACAGGGCCGCTGACCGCGGAGCTGGCCGCACTGGAGCCCGGCGAGCTATACGAGTCCGGGGTCGGGTGCGCGCCGGTCACCTACCGGTTCGTCAGGGAAGTGCTGCGCATGTGGACCCCGCCGCTGCTGATGACCCGCAGCGTGCGTAAGCCCATCACGCTGCCCCCGATCAGCCTGGCCGTCGGACAGCAGTACCTGGTCAGCCCGTACATGGTGCACCACGACCCACGGCATTGGCAGAAGCCGGACACCTTCGACCCGGATCGCTGGCTCCCCGGAGCGCCGCACGGCCCCGCGGCGGGCCAGCATTCAGTCCCCTTCGGCTGGCCGCCCACTGCCTGCATCGGCGCCGGAATCGGCCTGCTCCAGCTCGTCCTCCTGTGCCACCTGCTGTGCACCAGATTCCGCATCGAAATATCCGACCCGGGCGCGATGCGGATGGCCCTGGCCGCAGTACCCCTGCCGTTAGGCTTCAACGGCACCATCACCCTGCGCTGACCGCAGGTGAAGGCCAAAGCTGGGCCTTCTACCGCGCTCGCCCGCCCCTTCCTAGTTGGCTAGAGGGCGGTCGGCGGCCTAGTGCCCGGGGAAGTGGGCCGGCCTGGTTAGGCGGGCGCGGTGAGGATGAGCGGCCCGTCGCTGGTGATGGCGACGGTGTGCTCGACATGGGCGGCGCGGCTGCCGTCGGTGCTGCGGACGGTCCAGCCGTTGGCGTCGATCTCGCACCTGTCGATGCCGCCGGCGAGGAACCAGGGCTCGATGGCGACGACCAGGCCGGGGACCAGGCGCAGGCCGCGGCCGGGGCGGCCGGCATTGGGGATGTGCGGGTCTTCGTGCATCGTGTGGCCGATGCCGTGGCCGCCGAAGTCGGTGGGGATGCCGTACCGGGCGGCGTGGCCGGCGGCGCCGATTGCGGCGGAGATGTCGCTCAGCCGGCCGCCGGGGACAGCGGCGGCGATCCCGGCACGCAGCGCCCGGGTGGCGGTGTCGACGAGGCGGGTGTCTTCCGGGCGGGGGTGGCCGGTCTGGACGGAGATCGCGGCGTCGGCGGCCCAGCCGTCCAGGGTGGCGCCGCAGTCGATGCTGAGCAGGTCTCCGTCTCGCAGGCGGTAGCGGCCGGGGATGTCGTGCAGGGCCGCGTCGTTGACTGACGCGCAGATCGCGGCGGGGAACGGTATATCGGCGAATGCGGGCTGGTAGCCGAGGAACGGCGAGGTGGCACGGGCCTCGGCCAGTACGTCCCTGGCGGTCGCGTCCAGTTCGGCCAGCCGCACCCCGGGGGCGGCCCGCTCGCGGACGGCGGCCAGGATGCGGGCGACGACCTGCCCTGCGGCGTGCATGGCGTCGATCTCGCCCGGCGTCTTGTACTCGACCACGAGGGGACCTCCCCGAGTTGCTGGTATAACTATACCGGTATTATTATCACAGCATGGTCAGGCCGCCGTTGAGCCCGCAGGAGCGCGCCCGCGGGGAGCGCCTCGGCATGCTGCTGCGCGAGGCGCGGGGACCACGGAGCATGACCGAGGTCGCTGCCGTCTCCGGTGTGCCGGTCGAGACGCTGCGCAAGATCGAGACGGGTCGGATCGCCACGCCCGCGTTCTTCACTGTCGCCGCGCTGGCCGCCTCGGTGGGCCTGTCGCTGGAACAGGTGGTTGCCTACTGCGCAGGCGCGCAGACAGGTGAGTCCCTGAGCGCGTGAGGCCGTGAATGAGGGCGCTTCAGTGGTGCACAGAGCGTTGACCAGCACGAACCGGGTATGCGCCACCGGCCGTCGCCGCGTTACCGGGCAGCCGGGTGCGAGCTACGTCAGGCGGTGGCTCGCAGGCTGGTGATGAAACGCGTCCAGGCGCCCGGCGTGACGGTCAGGACGGGTCCGTGCGGGTCCTTGCTGTCGCGGACGGCCACGATGCCGGGCAGGTTGCGGGCGACCTCGACGCAGTTGCCGCCGTTGTCGCCGCTGCGGCTGCTCTTGCGCCACGCGGCGCGGGTCAGGTCCATCTCTCCTGTACCACCTTCATGATCAGGTCGCGGGATGCCGCCCGGGGCAGTGCTTCGGAGCGTAGGGCGTCGAAGCGGAGCATCGCGTGAGCCGCGATCGCGGGGCTGTCAGCGGTCTGCCCCTCGGCTGAGGTCTCCAGGTACACCATAGCGGGCGAGCCGTCCAGGTCCGCGAGAGCGAAGCCGCCCAGCAGGCCTGCGTGCGCGCCCGCTGAGGCAGGGATGACCTGGATCGTAGTCAGCGCGTTCTCGGACACGTCCGCCAGATGTTCAAGCTGGTCGTGCATCACCTTGGCACTGCCGATGCACCTGTGCAGCACGGCCCTCGTCCACAACCGACCACAGTTGCGGCGGGTTGGCTCGTGTCAGGATGGCCTGCCGGTCCATCCGGGCGGCTACCTGGTCCTCCAGGTCGTCATACTTGCCGCCAGGACGGACGGCCAGGATCGCCCGCGCGTAGTCCTCGGTCTGGAGCAAGCCGGGAACCAGCAGCGGCTCATAGGACCGCAGGGTGGCCGCCTGGGCCTCAAAGTGCGTCCACGGCTGGAACCACCCGGGGAGGGCTCGGTTACGGAGGCCCTTGCGCAGGTTCTTCCAGATCCGGGCCAGTGCGCCGCGCGTGTCCAGCTGGGGCACGGCGTCCAGCCGTTCGGGGAAGTCCTTGGCCGGCGGGCGTTCGCCGGTCTCGATCTTCGATATCACGTCGTGGGAGACGTTGACGATCGCGGCCAGCTCGGTCTGGGACAGCCCGGCCCGCTCCCGGTAGTAGCGCAGTTCCTTCCCGAAGACGCCCTGCGGGGTCCCGTCCTGGTCCTCATCGCGCGGCATCGGCGCTCCCTCGGCATGGCATCGGCACGGGCGCTTGGACCTGGGCAAACGCGCGGCTTATCGGCTGATTCTCTACTCAGCGTAGCTCGGCGGCGACACCCTGTGGGGGTAAGTCAAACACCCCCCGCATAGAGGATTTCCATGACTGCCGGCACCGCCGCCTATCTCAGCAGCACCCTTGAGCTTGCCCCGCTGCCTACCGCGATTGCGTGCTTCCGCCTCCACGCGGTAGCCGTGCTCAAGGAGTGGGGACTGCCGCGCGCCCTGATCGATGATGCACAGATGCTGGTCAGCGAGCTGATGACGAATGCAGCCGATTCCTCTGCCGTGCTGCCCGAGCGTCCGCCGATCGCCTTGCGCCTGCTGGCTACGCAGAAGTCTCTGGTCATCGAAGCGTGGGACCAGAGCCCGCTTGACGCCGAGCCCCGCGAGGCCGGCGCGGACGACGAAGGCGGCCGGGGCCTGGCCGTCGTCGCCGCCCTCAGCTCCCGCTGGGGCTGTGAGCGCACCGACTACCGGCGCAAGAGAGTCTGGGCCGAGCTCGCCCTGCAGCTCACGCCCGGTCATTGAGCAGCGTGCCGGCGCCGGTCAGGTAGCGGGGCTCTCGGGCAGGCTCCGGACCTTGATCTCGGTCTCGTGCGGTTCACCGGGGGGCTCCTCGACGCCGAAGCTGAGCACCCGGGCGGGATGGATGCGTATCAGCGCGCCGTCGGCCTGGCCGGTAGCCGCCACCGCTTCCGCGGTACCGCGGATCTCGAGGAACCGCACCCGCCACGGCTGGGTGGAGGCGATGTCGTCGACGACGAATGCCGCCCGGCCATCGCGGCCGGCATTGCGGAACTTCTGGCTCGCGGACATCCCGAAGCCGCTGATGTCGATGGTTCCCAATTCCGGGTTATAGCAGAAGCCGACGGGCTTGACCTGCGGGCTGCCGTCGGGCTGGATGGTAGCCAGCCGTCCGAGCCGCTGGGATTGCAGGTAGTCGATCTCGGCACTGCTGAGAGTCATGACAGAACCTTAACCAGCTCGCCGCCAGGCGGCCGCGGCTCGGCCGGCAGGACGGTCTGGGTCAGCGAGCCCGACGCGCCGGCGTAGGTGCTTCAGGGGCAGTGGCATAGCTCCAGGTACAGTGGTGAGCTGCGCCTTCAGATGGAGAGGTCATGGCGGGAGCTGCGGGTATCGAGCTGAGCCCGGGTGACCACGTTGTCCAGTTCTACCGTCATGATCACGAGCTGGCCGAGCGAACCGGCAGCTATCTGCTGACCGCGCTTCAGGCCGGCGGGTCGGTCATCGTCATCGCGACCGCCGCCCACCGCTTCGCGTTCGAAGCCCACCTGCGCCAGGCCGGCCTCGACCCCCGGCAAGCCGAGCTGTCCGGCAGGTACCTGCCGTTCGACGCGAGCACGACGATGCGCGAGTTCATGGTGGCCGGGCGGCCCGAGCCGGGACGCTTCGCCGCGGTGATCGGCGCACTTGTCCGGCAGGCGTGCCTGGCCGGCAGGCCCGTGCACGCCTACGGCGAGATGGTCACGCTGCTCTGGGAGGCCGGCCTGGTCAGCGCGGCTATCGATGTCGAGGCCATGTGGAACGACCTCGGCTGGCAATACCCGTTCGCGCTACTCTGCGCCTACCCGGCGCAATCGGTGACCGGCGGCGAGCGCGCCACGGCGCTGGCCGAGACCTGCCGGCTGCACACGGCCGTCCTCGGCGCTCCCCCGCAGCCAGCCCCTCAGCCAGAAGCCGCGCAGGCACGCGCGTTCCCCGCCTCACTGCACGCGCCGGGAGAGGCGCGGCGATTCGTGCTGGCGGCGCTGCGCCGCTGGGGGGGCGAAAGGTCCGCCAGCGACGCCGCCATCGTCGTGACCGAGCTGTCCACCAACGCTGTCCTGCACGCCCATTCGGCCTTCACGGTCGAGATCTCCGCGGCCGCCGGCGCGCTGCGCATCGAAGTTCGCGACGCCGACCCGCTCCCCCAGCCCGTACCAGGCCAGGGGCAAGCGCCGCTGCCGGTCGCCCCCACCCACGGCCTGGGCGTCGTGACCGCGCTGGCCACCGCCTGGGGCGCCGACCCGCTCCCCGGCGGCGGCAAGGCCGTCTGGGCCGAGCTGCGTCGGTAAGCCGAGCTGCCCAGGTCAGCCGAGCTGCCCCGGCAAAGGTCAGCGCGCCACCCGGGAGGGCCCGAGCACCCGCTCCAGCGCCCGCGCTACCTCCTCCGATAGGCCCGCCGCCGCGGGACGCTCACCCCGCGCCGCCGCCGAATCCTGCGCCCCGGCCAGCCCGGCCACCTCGGCCGGCTCGCCCACCTGGCCGCAGTCCCGGCACTCCACCTCGCCGAGTCGCCGCACCAGTCGCACCGACCCGCACCGGCCGCACCGGTCAAGATCGGCGGCCCAGTCGCGGCCCGCCTGGCAGCCGGGGCAGACGAGCACCTGGCTATCCCCCCGGACGCCGCGCTTCCACGGGCTCGGCCCCCGGTCGGGGTCTACTTGCCGCTCGCCGCAGCGATAGCAGGGCATCGGCCTATCGGCCCCCCGTCATGCCTAGCCGAGTGCGGCCAGCGCCTGCTGATAATCGGTGATGTCCCGCGCCTGCGGGATCGGGTTCACGACCTTCCAGCGCACGACGCCGGCCTTGTCGATGATGAACGTGCCGCGGTTGGCGACGCCCAGGTTCTCCTCGAACATTCCGTACCGCTTCGCCACCTCGCCGTGCGGCCAGAAGTCGGCCAGCATCGAGAAGCCGAAGCCCTCGGCGTCCGACCACGCGCGCTGCGCGAACGTGGAGTCCACCGACACCGTGATCAGCTCGACATCATCCCGGGTGACCTCGGGGAACTCATCGCGCATCGCGCACAGCTCGGACCCGCACACGCCGCTGAACGCGAGCGGGTAAAAGACCAGGACGACATTCTTCGACCCCCGGAGGTCCGAGAGCCGCACCGGAGTGCCGTGCTGGTCCTTCAGCTCGAAATCCGGCGCCTGCTCGCCGATCTCCACCGTTCCGGCCGCCATGACTTGTCCTTTCCACGTTTCGGGCGGGTCAAGTCTGCCATGGAGACTGAGGAGCTAGCGCCGCGCCTTGGGCGCCACCAGCCGGGTACCCGACCAGTCACGGCCGGCGCTCAGGCTCGACGTCTGGGACAGCCCCGCGGTCGGCGCGGCCTCCCTGATGTCGCTCGGCTCGACGTGGCCGTCGCGCCCCGCCTTGGGGGTCAGCAGCCAGATGTAGCCGCCGTCTGCCAGCGGGGTGAGCGCGTCGACTAGCGCATCGACAAGATCGCCGTCCCCGTCCCGCCACCAGAACAGGACCACATCCACTACGTCCTCGTAATCCTCATCCACAAGCTCCACGCCGCTCACGTCGGCGATCGCGTCGCGCAGCTCCTCGTCACAGTCATCGTCGTAGCCGAGTTCCTGCACCACGTGGCCCGGCTTGATGCCGAGCCGCTCGTCCAGGCCGCGCGCGTCTTGCGCCTGGCCCGCGGTCGCGCTCAATGATGTCCTCCCTCGAAATGACCGACGTGCGATCCGCGTCGGCACTGCTTGATGGCATAGTCCACACTGGGTCGGCTCCGCGCGCAAGTGGCACAGGCCTCCTACGCGAAAACAATCGCATGACGGAGCCGCCACGGGAAAGGGGTTAGCCCGGCCGCGCCCTGGTTACCGGCCAGTAGAGATGCGATCTCGGCCCGCAGGTACCACGATTGGTCTGGACAACTGAGAATCACAGACCGCGGCCGACAGCCGCCCCCACGAGCACGGAAGCGAGGGCACCCCGTGGCCTCCGGACGCCAGCGTTACTCCATCATCAGCGACGGGCTGCCTACCCAGCTGCCCGACATCGACCCCGAAGAGACCCGCGAGTGGGTCGAGTCCTTCGACACGGTCGTGCGCACCCGCGGCCGCGGCCGGGCCAGGTACGTGATGCTCCGGCTGCTCGAGCGCGCCCGCGAGCAGCAGGTCGGCGTGCCCGGGCTGCGCAGCACCGACTTCATCAACACGATCCCGCCCGAGCGCGAGCCGTGGTTCCCCGGCGACGAGTACACCGAGCGCCGGATCCGCGCCTACATCAGGTGGAACGCCGCGGTCATGGTGTCGCGGGCCAACCGGCCCGGCCTCGGCGTCGGCGGGCACATCGCCACCTACGCCTCCGCGGCGAGCCTGTACGAGGTCGGGTTCAACCACTTCTTCCGCGGCAAGGACCACGGCGAGTCCGGCGACCAGGTGTTCTTCCAGGGGCACGCGGCCCCGGGGATCTACGCCCGGGCCTACCTGGAGGGACGGCTGACCACCGAGCAGCTCAACGGCTTCCGGCAGGAGCTCTCGCACCCGGGCGGCGGGCTGCCCTCCTACCCGCACCCCCGGCTGATGCCGGACTTCTGGGAGTTCCCCACGGTGTCGATGGGGCTCGGCGCGATCAACTCCATCTACCAGGCCAGGTTCAACCGCTACCTGCTGGCCAGGGAGCTCAAGGACACCAGCCGGTCGCACGTCTGGGCGTTCCTCGGCGACGGCGAGATGGACGAGCCCGAGGCGCTCGGCGCGATCGGCCTGGCCTCCCGCGAGGAGCTCGACAACCTCACTTTCGTGATCAACTGCAACCTGCAGCGGCTGGACGGCCCCGTCCGCGGCAACGGCAAGATCATCCAGGAGCTTGAGGCGTTCTTCCGCGGCGCCGGCTGGAACGTGATCAAGGTGATCTGGGGCCGCGACTGGGACCCGCTGCTGGCCAACGACACCGACGGCGTCCTGGTCAACAAGATGAACTCCACCCCGGACGGCCAGTTCCAGACCTACAGCGTCGAGTCCGGCGCCTACATCCGCGAGCACTTCTTCGGCGACGACCCGCGGCTGCGCGCGATGGCCGACCCGCTCACCGACGACCAGCTGCGCAACCTGTCCCGCGGCGGGCACGACTACCGCAAGGTCTACGCGGCGTTCAAGGCGGCCCGCGAGCACGTCGGCCAGCCAACCGTGATCCTCACCCACACGATCAAGGGCTGGACGCTCGGCCCGGACTTCGAGGCGCGCAACGCCACGCACCAGATGAAGAAGCTCACCGTGGCTGAGCTGAAGGAGTTCCGCGACCGGCTCTACCTGCCGATCCCCGACTCGGCCCTGGAAGCCGAGCTGCCGCCTTACTACCATCCGGGCGAGGAGTCCGAGGAGATCCAGTACATGCGCGAGCGGCGGGCCGCGCTCGGCGGCGTGCTGCCCCGCCGGGTGAGGCGCGCCCGCCCGCTGCCGCTGCCCGCCGAGCCCGTCTACCAGGACCTGCGCAACGGCTCCGGCAAGCAGCCGGTGGCTACCACGATGGCGTTCGTCCGGCTGCTCAAGGACCTGATGAAGGAGCCGGGCATCGGGGCCAGGTTCGTGCCGGTCATCCCGGATGAGGCGCGCACGTTCGGCATGGACTCGCTGTTCCCGACCGCGAAGATCTACTCGCCGCACGGCCAGACCTACGATGCGGTGGACCGCAGCCTGCTGCTGTCCTACAAGGAGTCGGCCCAGGGCCAGATCCTGCACGAAGGCATCAGCGAGTCAGGCGCGATGGGCTCGGTGATCGCCGCGGGCTCGTCGTACGCCACGCATGGCACGCCGATGATCCCGGTGTACGTGTTCTACTCGATGTTCGGCTGGCAGCGGACCGGCGACCAGATGTGGGCGCTCGGCGACCAGCTCGGCCGCGGCTTCCTGATCGGCGCGACGGCCGGCCGCACCACGCTGACCGGCGAGGGGCTGCAGCACAACGACGGGCACTCGGTGCTGCTCGCCTCGGTCAGCCCGGCCTGCGTGGCCTACGACGCCGCCTGGGCCTTCGAGCTCGCGCACATCGTCAGGGACGCGCTGCGCCGGATGTACCGCGGCGACACCGAGTACCCGGCCGGCGAGGACATCTTCTACTACCTGACCGTTTACAACGAGCCGTACCCGCAGCCGGCCGAGCCGGCCGACTACCCCGGCGGCGCTGCCGCGCTCCGCGAGGCAATCCTGCGCGGGCTGTACCGGTACCAGGCCGAAGCGGGAAACACCCAGGATTCCGTACGGAGCGCGGCCGGCCCGCAGCCCGGCAGCCAGCCCGCCGCGGGCCAGGCGGGCCAGGCGTCGCACGCCCAGATCCTCGCCTCGGGCATCGCGGTGCGCTCGGCGCTGGCCGCGCAGCAGCTGCTCGCGGCCGACTGGGGCGTGACGGCGGCCGTGTGGTCGGCCACCTCCTGGACCGAGCTGCGCCGCGACGCGCTGGACTGCGACGAGCACAACATGCTGCACCCCGACAGCGAGCAGCGGGTGCCGTACGTGACCAGGGTGCTGGACGGCGAGCCAGGCCCGGTGGTCGCGGTCAGCGACTGGATCCGGGCGGTGCCCGACCAGATCGCCCGCTGGGTGCCGGCGCCGTTCCTGTCACTGGGTACCGACGGCTACGGCTTCTCCGATACCCGCGCGGCGGCCCGCCGGTTCTTCCACGTGGACGCCGAGTCGATCACCCTGGCCGTGCTCAGCCAGCTGGCCAGGAGCGGCGAGGTCAAGCCGGAAGTGCTCGGCCAGGCGATCGAGAAGTACCAGCTCGACGTCAGCGTCAGCGAGGCCCTATGACGGGGTGCGCCAGGACTTGAGCGTGCTGATCAGGCCGTCCTGGCCGGGGCGGCCGGCGAACCCGTAGCTGCCCTGGTCGCGCAGCTCGGTCGCGGTCTGCACCAGCGTCGCGTACGCGGCGGTGGAAAAGCCGCTGCCGATCGAGATCCTGGCCGCCCCGGCGGCGGCCAGCTCGGCCACCGGCGGCATCCCGGCCAGCGCCAGCACGTTGACCGGCCGGTCCACCGCGGCGACCAGCTGGCGGATGTCGGCCAGCTCGGTCACGGCCGGCGCGTACAGCACGTCCGCGCCGGCCTGCTGGTACGACTGCAGCCGGGCGATCGTATCGGCCAGGTCCCGCCGCCCGCGCAGGAAGTTCTCCGCCCGCGCGGTGAGCACGAACGGCACGTCGCCGTGGTGCGCGGCCTCCGCCGCGGCGGCGATCCGCTCGGCGGCCAGCCCGGCGTCGTACAGCTGCGCGCCGCTGTAGTCCTCGATCGAGCAGCCGGCCAGGCCGGTCTCGATGGCCAGCTCGACCGTGCGCGCGACGTCGGCCGGGTCGTCGGCGAAGCCGCCCTCCAGGTCGGCCGAGACCGGCAGGTCGGTGGCGGACACGATCTGCCTGGCGTGCTCCAGCGCCTCGTCCCGGCTGACCGATCCGTCTAGCCGGCCCAGCGTCAGGGCGAAGCCGCCGCTCGTCGTGGCGAGCGCCCGGTAGCCGAGCGAGGCGAGGATCTTGGCCGAGCCCTGGTCCCACGGGTTCGGCAGCAGCAGCGGATCGCCCGCACGGTGCAATGATATGAATTGTTCGGCTTTGGCCGCTTGCGTCATCACGGGCCGACCCTATCGCGACGCGCGATAAGGCCAGGTCTTTCCCTACCGGCGTTGGGGTTTTTACCTTGGACGTGGCACGCTAGCGGGGTGACGGCTACGAGAGGGCCTGAGGTGTCCCGCGGGGGGACGCAGCGCCCGGCCGACGACCAAAACGTCCAGTCCGCGAGCGGCACCGTGCGGGCCGAGACCGTCAGGCGCCTGGAGCGGGCGACCGGCGCGCTCGGCTCCGCCGCGATGACCGCGATGGACACCCGGCTGCCCTGGTTTGCCGCGATGTCGGCAGAGAACCGGTCCTGGCTCGGCCTCGTCGCGCAGGCCGGCATCGCCGCATTCGTCGACTGGGTCAAGCACCCGGAGCGGACCAGGCCGGCGGTCACCGGCGAGGTGTTCGGCACCGCGCCGCGCGAGCTGGCCCGCGCGGTCAGCCTGCAGCAGGCGGTCGAGATGGTCCGGGTCATCATCGACGTGGTGGAGGCCAAGGTGGACACGCTGGCCGCGCCCGGCGGGCAGGCCGACCTGCGCGAGGCCGTGCTCCGCTACACCCGGGAGATCGCGTTCGGCGCCGCCCAGGTGTACGCGCGCACCGCGGAGGCGCGTGGCGCCTGGGACGCGCGGCTGGAGGCGCTGGTCGTGGACGCCCTGGTCCGCGGCGAGACCTCGGAGGGCCTGCAGTCCTGGGCCTCCGCGCTGAGCTGGTCATCCACCCCGGTCGCGGTCATCGCCGGGCGGGCCGAGGGCGACAAGGCCGAGCTGCTGATCGATGACCTGCGGGTGATCGCCCGGCGGTCGCGGATCGACCTGCTCGCCGGGGTGCACGGGCACCGGCTGATCGTGGTCGTCGGCGGCGCGCCGGACCCGCTGGCCGCGGCCAGGCAGCTGGCCGGCCGGTTCGCGTCCGGGCCGATCGTGGTCGGCGCGGCCGTGCCCGACCTGCAGTCGGCCTCCCGGTCCGCGCAGGCCGCGGTGGCCGGACTGCGGGCCGCCTCGGCCTGGCCGGACGCGCCGCGCCCGGTCACCGCGGACGACCTGCTGCCCGAGCGCGCCCTGGACGGCGATCTGGTGGCCCGCGACCAGCTGGTCCGCGAGGTGTACCAGCTGCTGTTGCGCGGCGGGCCGACGCTGCTCGACACGGTGACCGCCTACCTGGAGCAGGGCTCCTCGCTGGAAGCGACCGCGCGGATGCTGTTCGTCCATCCCAACACGGTGCGGTACCGGCTGCGCCGGGTCGCCGAGCTGACCGGTTACGGCCCGTCCGAGGGGCGCGGCGCGTTCGCCCTGTGGGTCTCGATCGTGTTCGGACGCCTGGCCGCGACCCCGGTAGGCTTGTAGGTAAGCTACAAACCTTACGCCGGAAAGTTCGTCGAGTCCCGCATTCGTATATCGAGGTTCTACAGGGCAGGCTGGAGTAATGCTCGTCATCGCTGCGCCCGGACAGGGTGCCCAGACCCCGGGGTTCCTCACCCCGTGGCTCGACCTGCCCGGATTGTCCGACCGCCTCGCCGAGTGGTCTGAGCTGGCCGGATGTGATCTCGTCCGGTACGGCACGAAGGCCGGCGCCGACGAGATCACCGACACCTCGATCGCCCAGCCGCTGCTGGTCGCGGCCGGCCTGGCGATCGCCGAGGCAGCCTTCGGCGGCCCGGACGGCGCCTCGCGCGCCGCGCACGCCACGGCCGGGCACAGCGTGGGCGAGCTGACCGCGGGCGCGATCGCCGGCGTGCTCAGCCCGGCCGACGCGCTGGCACTGGTGCGGGTCCGCGGCCGGGCGATGGCCGACGCCGCGGCGGTCACGCCGACCGGGATGACCGCGGTGCTCGGCGGGGACGAGCCGCAGGTGCTCGCGTCGATCAGCGCGCACGGGCTCACCCCGGCCAACATCAACGGCGCCGGGCAGATCGTCGCCGCGGGGACGACGGCGCAGCTGGCCGCGTTCGCCGCCGACCCGCCGCCCGGCGTCAGGCTGCGCCCGCTGCGGGTCGCCGGCGCGTTCCACACCTCGCACATGAGCCCCGCCACCGACGCGCTGCGCGCCGCCGCGGCCGGCCTGGCCGTCAGCGACCCCGGCATCATCCTGCTGTCCAACCGCGACGGGGCCGCGACGGCCTCGGGCGCCTACTGGCTGGACCGCATCGTCGCCCAGGTCAGCGCGCCGGTCCGCTGGGACGCCTGCCTGCGGTCGATGGCGGCCCTCGGCGTCACCGCCTTCATCGAGCTGCCGCCGGCCGGCACGCTGACCGGCCTGGCCCGGCGCGCGCTGCCCGGCACCGAACTGCTCGCCATCAAAAAGCCCGAGGATCTGGCCGCCGCCCGCACCCTGGCCGCCGCCCACGGCCAGGCCGCGAACGGGCACGGAACCGCCGCGGACAGGCGCCCCAGCGTAAGGGAAAATCACGATTCTTCCGACGATGGCGATCACCCGGGGGCGGATGGGCACCACCCCGAATGGCGGCTGCTCGTCGCGCCGCTGGCCGGCACCTTCCGCGCGGGCGCCGGCGGCGCGCCCGGCGTCCCGGCGGGAGCCGAGGTCGCCGCGGGAGACGAGATCGGCCGGGTGGAAGCGCGGGCCGATCACAGGTCCATCGCGCCGCCGTACCCGGGCGCGATCATCGAGTGGCTGGTCGAGGACGGGGATCCGGTCAGCGCCTGGCAGCCCCTGGCCCGGCTCCAGCCTGCCGTAGGGCGTCTTTCCGGCACAGAAAGTACCGTAGGGCGTCTTTCCGGCACGGAAAGTACGGGCACCGTCGAGCAAAGGTCGGTCTAAATGCGGCTAGCACAAGGCGCGGCAGGCGCCCGGATCCTGGCGTTCGGCGGGTACCAGCCGCCAAACGAGGTCAGCAACGACGACCTCGCCCGGCAGGTGGACACCAGCGACGAGTGGATCCGCAGCCGGGTCGGCATCGCCAGCCGGCGGATCGCCTCCCCTGACGAGACCCTCCCCGACATGGCCGTCGCGGCGGGCGGCAAGGCGCTGGCCGGCAGCGGCCTGTCCCCCGGCGACATCGACCTGGTAATCGTGGCGACCTGCACGCCCGAGTCTCCCATTCCCAACGTCTCCGCCACGGTGGCGCACCGGCTCGGCATCGTCGCGCCCGGCGCCTACGACGTGAACGCCGCGTGCGCGGGCTTCTGCTACGCGCTGGCCGGCGCGAGCGACGCGGTGCGCGCGGGCTCGGCCCGGCACGTGCTGGTGATAGGCGCGGAGAAGCTGTCGTCCTGGGTGGACTGGACCGACCGGTCGACCTCGATCATCTTCGCCGACGGCGCGGGCGCGGCGGTGGTCGGCCCGGTGGCCGACCCGCGCGACGAGCCCGGCATCGGCCCGGTGGCCTGGGGCAGCGCGGGCCGCATGGCGGACAAGATCTGCGTCGCCGACCGCAACTCGTTCATCGTCCAGGAG
Organism: Streptosporangiaceae bacterium; assembly: GCA_036502085.1. Taxonomy (GTDB): domain Bacteria; phylum Actinomycetota; class Actinomycetes; order Streptosporangiales; family Streptosporangiaceae; genus PALSA-505. Next base: position 117,824 of record DASXZD010000020.1, on the reverse strand, counting down.
GGGCAGGCCGTGTTCCGCTGGGCGACGACGGAGCTGGCCCAGGTGGCGCTGGACGCGTGCGAGCGGGCCGGGGTCGCGCCCGCTGACCTGGACGCGTTCATCCCGCACCAGGCCAACCTGCGGATCGTGGAGTCCATCGCCCGCAGCCTGGGCGCTCCGCAGGCCCTGGTCGCCGACGACATCGTGCACGCGGGGAACACATCGTCCGCGTCGATCCCGCTGGCGCTGTCCCGGCTGGCCGAGCGGGACGCGATCAGCCCGGGAGGGCGGGCGCTGCTGCTGGGCTTCGGCGCCGGGCTGTGCTACGCCGCCCAGGTGATCAAGGTACCCTGACCGCCTTCCCGTTCCACTGCCAGACAACAAGGAGCAACGCAGACATGAGCATGACCGAGCAGGACATCCTGGCCGGACTGGGCGAGATCATCGACGAGATCGCCGGCGTGCCGGCCGACGAGGTCACGCCGGACAAGAGCTTCGTCGACGACCTCGACATCGACTCGCTGTCGATGGTCGAGATCGCGGTGGCCGCGCAGGACAAGTTCGGCGTGGAGATCCCCGACGACGAGCTGAAGAACCTCAAGACCGTGCGGGACGTCGTGCAGTTCGTGCAGCGTTCCGGCGTGTCCGCCTGACCGGTACCTCCCCCTCTCCCGAGGAGCTGATCGCAGATGGGCACAGACCAGGCGACCGTCGTGGTCACCGGCCTGGGCGCGACCACGCCACTCGGTGGTGACGTGGGCAGCACCTGGCAGGCCATGCTGGACGGCCGCAGCGGCGTCCGCCCGATCGACCAGGACTGGGCGGCCGAGCTGCCGGCCAGGATCGCCGCGCCGATCGCGGTGGAGCCGGCCACCGTGCTCGACCGGGTGCAGGCGCGCAAGCTCGACCGGTGCGAGCAGTTCGCGATCGTCGCCGCCCGCGAGGCGTGGGCGGACGCGGGCGCACCCGAAGTCGACGGCGACCGGCTCGGCGTCGCGGTGTCCAGCGGCATCGGCGGCGTGGCCTCCACCCTGTCCGCCTACGACCGGCTGCGGACGCAGGGCTGGCAGCGGGTGTCGCCGTACACGGTGCCGATGCTGATGCCCAACGGCTCGGCCGGCTGGATCAGCATCGAGCTCGGCGCCAGGGCGGGCGTGCACACTGCGGTGAGCGCCTGCGCCTCGGGCGCCGAGTCGGTCGCGTACGCGATCGAGATGATCAGGTCGGGCCGCGCCGACATCGTCATGGCGGGCGGCACCGAGGCGGCGATCATCCCGCTGAACATCGCTGCGTTCGCGGCCATGCGCGCGCTGTCGCTCAGGAACGACGAGCCGCTGCGGGCGTCCAGGCCATTCGACAAGGGCCGGGACGGCTTCGTGCTCGGCGAGGGCGCGGCGATGCTCGTGCTGGAGTCCGCGGAGCACGCGGCGAAGCGCGGCGCGACCGTGTACGCGGTGGCCGCGGGATGCGGCTACTCGTCGGACGCGCATCACATCGCCCAGCCCGCCCCGGACGGCCGCGGCGCCGCGCTCGCCATGAGCCGCGCGCTGGACAACGCCGGGATCCCGGCCGGCCAGGTGGTGCACGTCAACGCGCACGCCACCTCGACGCCCACCGGTGACGTGCTGGAGGCCCAGGCCATCGCCACGGCGCTCGGGTCCGCGGCCGACGGCGCGGTGGTCTCGGCGACCAAGTCGATGACCGGCCACCTGCTCGGCGGGGCGGGGGCGCTGGAGTCCGTCGCCGCCATCCTGGCGCTGCGCGATCGCGTCGCGCCGCCGACGGTCAACCTAGACGATCCAGACGACGAGGTCCGCCTCGACATTGCCACCGAGCCGCGCCCGCTGCTGCCGCGGGACGGAGCGATGGCCGCCCTGAACAACTCGTTCGGCTTCGGCGGGCACAACGTAGCGCTCGCCTTCACGGCCGTATGAGCCGCCGCACGGAAGGGGAGATCGTGACCGTCCTCGACAACCCCGTCACGGCCGTCAGCCCGCGCCAGCCAGGAGATTCCGCTCCGGCCGCTGCTCGCGCGCTGTCCGCGTCGCTGCCCCGCGAGCCGCAGCAGCGGCTGGCCGCGCTGTTCGATCCCGGCACGCTGCGGGAGATCAGCCCGGCCGATGACTGCGGGGCGCTGGCCGGGGCCGGCCGGATCGACGGGATGCCGGCGGTGGCGTTCGCCAGCGACCCGCGGGTGCAGGGCGGCGCGATGGGCAGCGCGGGCTGCGCGGCGATCGTGGCTGCCTACGACGAGGCGATCGCGCTCGGCGCGCCGGTGATCGGACTGTGGCATTCGGGCGGGGCGCGGCTGCGCGAGGGCGTCGAGAGCCTGCACGCGGTCGGCACCGTGTTCGCCGCGATGACCCGCGCCTCCGGCGTGGTGCCGCAGATTTCGGTGGTGCTCGGCCCGGCCGCCGGCGGCGCGGCCTACGGGCCGGCGCTGACCGACATGGTAATCCTGTCGGAGGCCGGGCGGATCTTCGTCACCGGGCCCGATGTGGTGCGCAGCGTCACCGGCGAGGACGTGGACGCCGCCCGGCTCGGCGGCCCCGAGCCGCACAGCCGCCGCTCCGGCGTGGTGCACATCGTCACCGAGACCGACGCCGCGGCGCTGGCCGAGGCGCGGCGGGTCGCGCTGCTGCTCGGCCGCCAGGGCACCATCGATCCGGCCGCCGCCCGCGCCGCCGATACGGCCGGCACGGACCTGGGCGGGCTGCTGCCGGATTCGCCGCGCCGCGCGTACGACGTGCACCCGGTGGTGGCCGGGCTGCTCGACGGGCCGGGGGTGGAGTTGCACCCCCGGTGGGCGCCGAACATCGTGACCGCGCTGGGCCGGCTGGCCGGCCGCACGGTCGGGGTGATCGCCAGCAACCCGCTGCGGCTCGGCGGCTGCCTGGACGCGACCTCGGCGGAGAAGGCGGCCAGGTTCGTCCGGATGTGCGACGCGTTCGGCGTGCCGCTGGTCGTGCTCGTCGACGTGCCCGGCTACCTGCCGGGCGTGGGCCAGGAATGGGACGGCGTGGTGCGCCGCGGCGCCAAGCTGCTGCACGCCTTCGCCGAGGCCAGGGTGCCCCGGGTCACGCTGGTGACCCGCAAGGCCTACGGCGGCGCGTACATCGCGATGAACTCCCGCGCCCTCGGCGCCACCCGCGTGCTGGCCTGGCCCGGCGCGGAACTCGCCGTGATGGGCCCGGTCGCGGCGGTCCGGATCCTGCACCGGCGCACGCTGGCCGGCGTCCCGCCCGAGGAACGGCACGAGCTGGAGGCGTCGCTGGCGGCCGAGCACGACAAGGAGTCTGGCGGCCTGGACCGCGCCATCGACCTCGGCGTGGTGGACGAGGTCATCGACCCGGCCCGCACCCGGGAGGCCATCGCCGCGGCGATCGCCGCCGCCCCGGACGTTCGGGGCGCGCACGGCAACATCCCGCTCTAGCCACAGCGCAATTGCGTGAGCCGTCTCCGCGGGAACGTCTCACGTAATGCCTGCTACTGGCCGGGTGCCGCGGGGGCCTTAAGGAAAGCGGGCAGCTGATCAGCGGGGATCTGCCTAGTGCAGGTGGGACTGCCAGTCGCGCGGGACCCGGCCGGCCGGGCCGGGAACGGCCTGATCGGCCGGGTGGTGCTGCGGCGGGACCAGTTCCGGGCCGTCCTCGTACATCTCGTCGGTCTCGAAGCTCCAGAACCACGCCTCGCCAGGCTCGAAGCTCCTGATGATCGGGTGCCCGGTCTCGGCCGCGTGCGCGCTGGCGTGCTGGGCCGGCGAGGTGTCACAGCAGCCGATGTGCCCGCACTGCGTGCACCGGCGCAGGTGAACCCACCAGCCGCCGGCGGCGTCGCATTCGACGCAGCCGGTTCCGCTGGGCGGCACCGTCGGGTCGATTCCTGGTACTGCGGTCACGTGCTCTCCTCTGCTTCGCTGTCCCGAGCGGCAGCTCGAACAAGGCGGCTACGACCGGACCGGGAGGTGACGGCGGAGGAAGTCTTCGGTCCGCAGCCACGCCCTGGCCGCGGGCTCCGGCACGTAGAACATCGGAGCCTTCCGGTTGTGGAAGGCGTGCCCGGCCTCTTCCTCCACGTGAATCTCGACGTTGCCGCGCCCGGCCGACGCCTGTTCCACCGCGGCGACCTGATCGCGCGGAATGTACGGGTCGCTGCCGCCGAAGTGGAACTGCAGCGGGGCGCTGATCTGGTCGAGAACCTCCAGGCTGCCGGGAACGCCCGAGCCGTAGAACGAGACGGCCGCGTCCAGCTCGGCCTGCGCCGCGAGGAAATAGGCGATGTTCCCGCCCAGGCAGAACCCGACGACGCCGGCCCGGTCATCGGCTTCCGGCAGCGACCGCAGGTGCGCCAGCGCGGCGGCCGCATCGGCGACGCCCTGCGCGACGTCGAAACGGGAGACCAGGGCCAGCGACTCGTTCAGCCCGGCCTCATCGTGACCGGCCTTGTGGCCGGGCTTGAACCGCCAGAACAGATCGGGGGCCCCGACGACGTACCCCAGGCCCGCCAGGTCCTCGGCGACGGCCGTGATGTAGTCGCTGACCCCGAAGATCTCCTGGATCAGCAGCAACGCAGGACCGCTGGCCGCCGCCGGCGGCGGCCACACGGTCAGATCGAACGGCCCGTCCGGTGTCTGCACCGACTCGACACGTGACAACGACATTGCTGCCTCCTCGCCAGGCGATGCGTGGCAGCTTAGCCCGCTCAGATCTCTTCAGCGGAGCCTGGTACCGACGCGGCGGTAAAGGCCACCTCGCCCAGCAGGGCGGCCAGGCCGGCCGCGGTGGGCAGCGCGTCTCGCGCTCCGGTCCCGGTGCACGCGGCCGCGCCGGCCGCCACCGCTGCGGTCACCGCATCCTCAAGCGCCGCGCCGCAGGCCAGGCTCCAGGCCAGTGCCCCGTTGAACGCATCGCCGGCCCCGACGGTATCGGCAACATCGACCGTCACAGCCGGGATGTGGACCGGCGTGTTCGCCGTTCGGAAAATTGAAGCCCCGCGACTGCCGCGAGTGACGACCACGGCGCGCGCCCCAGACTCAAGCAGCCCGGCGACGGCCGCGTCCTCGCCGGAAACGGCCGCCTCAGGGACCAGCCGCGCAAGCTCGCCCTCGTTGGGCGTGAGCACGGCGCCGGCCAGCAGCGCGCCGGGCAGCGGGCGCGCCGGGGCCGGATTGATCACCGCGAGGGCGCCGCATGCCGCCGCGGCAACTGCCGCCGCGACGGCCGCGGCCAGCGGAATCTCCAGGCTGCACAGCAGCACGCCGCCGGACGCCAGCCAGCCCGCCACCGGCCCGCTGACCTGGCCAGCGGTGAGCCGCTCGTTGGCGCCGGACGCCACCGCGATCGCGTTCTCCCCTGCGGCGTCCACCAGCACGACCGCGACCCCGGTGGGATCCGCGCTCGCGGCCAGGCCGCTGGTGTCGACGCCGGCCGCGGCCAGCGCAGCCCGCTCGCGGTCGGCCGCCGCGTCCTGGCCGACGCTGGCCACCATGAGCACGTCGGCGCCGAGCCTGGCCGCGGCGTGCGCCTGGTTGGCGCCCTTGCCGCCGGGGCGCACGGACAGGCGGCCGCCGGTGACGGTCTCCCCCGGCTGCGGCAGGTGCCCGACCCTGACGATGTAGTCAGCGTTCACCGAGCCGACCACAGCTACCCGGGGCACGAGCTACGCGTCCCCGGAGTCTGGGGTGCCGATCGCCGCCAGCGCGTCCACCATCAGATCCCAGAAGCCCGCGGCGTCCAGGGTCGTCGCCACCTTGACGTTGGGCGGCCGGCCCAGGCTGCCGCGAAAGTCGGTGACGGTCATGCCCGACGTCCACTCGCCGCGCGTCTCCACGGCGACGAACGCCTCCCGCACCTCCATCAGGCCGGGCCTGGCCACCAGGGCCACCGCGCACGGGTCGTGCACCGGCGGCCCGTCGCCGGCGCCGGTCACCCCGGACCGACGGTACGCGGCGCCGTAGAACTCCATCAGCGCGGTCACCATCCGGCTCACGTCGGTGTCCAGCGCCCGGATCCGGGCCAGCACCTCGCCGGTAGCGATCGCCTGGTGGGTGAGGTCGAGCCCGACCATGGTCAGCGGCCATCCGGCGCCGAACACGATCGCGGCCGCCTCCGGGTCGGCCCAGATGTTGAACTCGGCCGCGGGCGTGCGGTTGCCGCGGGTATAGGCGCCGCCCATCAGCACCACCTCGCGGGTGCGCTCGGCGATCCGCGGCTCGCGGCGCAGCGCCCTGGCCACGTTGGTCAGCGGGCCGGTCGGCACCAGCGTGATCTCCTCGCCCTCGGCCATCAGCGTGCGCACCAGGAAGTCCACCGCGTGCTCGTCCTGCAGCGGCACCGCGGGCTCGCCGAACTCCGGCCCGTCCAGGCCCGAGCTGCCGTGAATCTCCGCCGCGGTGACCTGGTCGCGCGCCAGCGGGCGCCAGTCGCCCGCGTACACCGGGACGTCGGCGATCCCGGCCACGGTGCAGACCCGGCGCGCGTTGAGCGTGGTCTTGTCCAGTGTCTGGTTGCCGGCCACCGTCGTGATCGCGACCAGTTCGATGTCGGGGCAGCCATGCGCCAGCAGGATCGCCATCGCGTCGTCGTGACCAGGATCGCAGTCGAGGATGATGCGTTTACCCATGATTTGCCGCCTTCATCCGCATTAGGGCACTTTAGGGCCGGCTTCGGCCGCCACGTGCGCGCTTAAGTCGTTCATAACCGGATGTAGCCAGATATTGACTCTTAATTTAATTAAAAGTTAGTATCCCGCGAGGGACACGACCCGTGTTCTAGGGCCTGGTAGCAGCACGGTGGTGTAGACCCGTCCGCCGAGCGTGCACTCAGGTCCGTACCTGAAGGGAGCAGTTTATTGTCCCCACTCTCGGCTCGCTCGCGTATGACGCGCGTGGCTCTTGTCGCCGGCGCTTCGCTCGCGGTAGCAGTGAGTTCCGCGACCGTGGCCTCCGCCACCCAGGTACCAGCCGCTCCGGCGACTCACTCGGCTACGAATGTCCGCCACGCCTGCGCGGCGACCGCCCGTCCGGGCTTCATGACCTGCATGCTGCTGGTCCGGACCGACATCAAGGCGCAGAGCAGGGCCGCGCTACTGCGCACCGACCGGCTGCCGGCCGGCTTCGGCCCGTCGCAGCTGCAGAGCGCCTACAAACTGCCATCCTCCACCGCAGGCGCGGGCGAGACGGTCGCCGTCGTGGACGCCTTCAACGACCCCAACGCCGTAGCTGACGTCGCCCACTACCGCTCGACGTACGGCCTGCCGGCCTGCAACGCGTCCACCGGCGCGGGCTGCCTGTCCGTCGTCAACCAGAACGGCGCCGCCAGCCCGCTGCCGAAGAACTCGGGCACCACCGGCTGGGCCACCGAGGAATCGCTCGACGTCGACATGGTCTCGGCGATCTGCCCCAAGTGCCACATCATCCTGGCCGAGTCCAACAGCGCTACCACGAAGAGCCTGGGCACGGCGGTTAACGCCGCGGTCAGCCTCGGCGCCGTCGCCGTGTCGAACTCCTACGGCGGATCGCAGAGCGCGAACGACGGCACCTTCGACAACCTCTACTACAAGCACGCCGGCGTGGCCGTGACCGCATCCGCGGGCGACAGCGGCTTCGGCGTCTCCTACCCGTCGGCATCGCAGTGGCTGACTTCGGTGGGTGGCACCTCGCTCCGCACGGCGTCGAGCACCAGGGGCTGGACCGAGACCGTCTGGAACGGTTCCGGCGGCGGCTGCTCGACGGCGTCTGAGTCCAGGGCGTCCTGGCAGCAGGTCGTACCCGGCTGCAAGCACCGCACCGACAACGACGTGGCCGCGGTCGCCGACCCCAACACCGGGGTGGCCATGTACGACACCTATGACCAGGGCGGCTTCATCGTGGTCGGCGGGACCAGCGTGTCCTCCCCGATCATCGCCTCGGTCTTCGCCCTGGGCGGCACCCCGTCCGCGGGCACCTTCCCGACCGCCGACATCTACGCGCACACCGGCAGCCTGTTCGATGTGACGATGGGGAGCAACGGCACCTGCACCCACACCATCCTGTGCACCGCCGGGGTTGGCTACGACGGCCCGACCGGCTGGGGCACCCCCAACGGCACGGCCGCCTTCACCGGCTAGCAAGTAGCAAACGGCAATCCGGGGCCGCATCCGTACCACGGGTGCGGCCCCGCGCCGTGCGCCTACAACGACCCGGACGCCGCCGCCGAATCATCACCGGCGTCTACGCGCTGGCCGGGACGCCCGCAGCGGAGACCTGCCCGGCCTCGTACCCGTACGCCGACCCCCGGCGGGCTGTTCGACCTGTCACCCGGCAGCAACCGCTGCTACGCCCCGGTCGGCCTGGGCTCGCCGGACGGGACCGCCGCCTTCATGAGCAGCTGAGCTAGCTGTTGGCCGGGGCTCAGCCGGTCGCGTGCAGCCAGCGCACCGGCGCGCCCTCGGCCGCGCAGCGGAACGGCTCAAGCTCGTCGTCCCAGGCCTGGCCGATCAGCCGGCCGAGCTCGGCCTCGAGCGAGGAGACCGGACGCCCGGGCAGGGACGCCCCGGCCAGGGTCATCGCGGCGCGCAGCCTGCCCTCGGGGACCAGCACGTCCCCGTTCGCCGCGGTCACGCAGGAGAACGTGCCGAGCGCCGGGGTGTAGCTGTACCGGACCGGATCGCAGCCCGGGCTGGCCTCTTCGGTGACCTCGAAGCGCAGCCGGTTCCAGCCGGCCAGCGCGGACGTGATGGTCGCCGCGGTGCCCGGGCGGGCGGTCCAGGTCAGCTCGCTGCGCAGCGTCCCGGGCGCGGCCGGCTGGCTCACCCAGGGCAAGTCGACGGGCATGCCGACAGCCCTCGCCACGGCCCACTCGATATGCGGGCACAGCGCCGAGGGCGCGGAGTGGACGCTCAGAACGCCACGTACGGACACCGATCCTCCTGCAAGCGGTCGAGGTGCACCTTCCCCAGCGACCTCGCGTTCGCTTGCCGAAGACTCGGTGATCCCTATGCTAACGCTTCCTGCCCACCCCGGCCAGCATGTGGATGCGGGTGGTCCTGGTATCGGTGCCGAGATCGGGCCGCCACTGGGATAGCTGCACCAGTCCCGGCTCCACCAGATCGCACCCGGCGAAGAACTCCATGACCTGCTCCGGGGACCGGCCCACGATGGGCGTTCCCGCGGCGCGGTACAGCTCCTGCACTCCCCCTGCGCTGGCGTCGGCCCCGTCGGAGGAGCCAGTGGATATCACCAGGTAGCCGCCGGGCGAGAGGCGGTCGCGGAATCCGGCGACGATCTGGCCCGGCCCCTCCTCGTCGCTGATGAAGTGCAGCACCGCCAGGAAGAGCACGGCGATGGGCTGGCTGAAGTCGATCAGCCGGGACAGCGCCGGGTCGCCGAGCACCTGGTCGGGCTCCCTCAGGTCGGCCTTGACGATGATCACGCCGTCGTCGGTGGCGAGCAGGGCGCGGTTGTGCGCGAGCACGACCGGGTCGTGGTCCACGTACGCCACGCGCGCGTCCGGCCTGTCCTGCCTGGCTATCTCGTGCACGCTCGGGTGGGTGGGGATGCCGGCGCCGAGCTCGATGAACTGCTCGACCCCGGCCTGGGCCAGGAAGCGCACGCAGCGGACGAGGAAGTCCCGGTTGGCCCGGGCTATCTGCCGCACCTCGGGGACCAGCTCGATGAACTTCGCCGCCGCCTCCCGGTCGGCCGCGTAATTGTCCTTCCCGCCGAGCAGATAGTCGTAGATGCGCGCGACGCTGGGGATCGTCACGTCGACACCGTCCGGAACGCGGGGCTCCCTTGCAGGCATGCTGCTCCTTCCGGCCCGTCCCCCGTAACGCCATGCTCCGGACACCCTACTGGGCCCTACCGGGCCCTATCGGGGTCCGCCGGGGGGTGAGCAGGCTGCTCGGCGGTCCCGCTGCCGAGCTGCAGGCGTGACCACGGACCGCCCGGCGGCTTTCAATGCCGCCGGGCGGTGTCTGGCGAGTTACCGGAATTGGGAAGGGAACCGCTTGATGATCCCATTGCTGAGCATGTCTGCCATCCCGAATAGGATGTGGTGGATGTAGATGCCGTACAGATTGAGGTTGGCGGTGTAGTCGCCCTTGATCTGATCGACGGCGAGCTCCAGCACCTGGTTGAGGTGGATCTGCATCATGCGCTGCATCGCGGCAAGTGACCAGAAGCGCGGGTTGGCGGCGTGCAGGAAGCGCGCGATCTGGTTGCCGTTGGCGAAGAACGCCTTTTCGGCCGCCTTGAGCTCGGCCGGGTTGCCGGCCTTGGCGGCGACGACGCAGTTCACGGCGTCCGAGATGTGGTGATGCAGCAGAGTGGTCAGCTCGTCGCCGGCCTTGTTCCCGAAGTAGGGCTTGATGGCGTTGCCGATGTTGACCTGGTTGTGCTGCAGATAGCTGATCACGTTCGGCGTGTCCGGAAGGCCGCCGACGAAGTCGACGATCGCGCGCTCGGTGAACGTGCCGTGGATCTCCCACAGCGCGCGCATCGCATCGTGGAAGGCCAGCTCTTTGGCGTTGAAGTGGGTCGCCGCGGCAGGCGGCATTGCGGTAGCGGCGCCCGCGGCCGGGGTTCCCGCGGCCGCGAGGCCGGAGAAGCCTAGTACTGCTACGAGGAGCGGGGCCACCAGCATGGCTGGGAGGTATCTTTTTCGCATTCGAGTTCTCTTTCTCCTGGGGGTCGCTAGCACGTCCCTATCCATTTGACGTGATCGTCGTTGGGCGCCGGTGATGACGCCACTCGCTGATGCGGCTGATTCCGGAACTGGCTGAAGGGCGCCAGCGCGAACGCGGCGCCGACCACAGCGGCGGTGTTTCGCCACCTGTCATGCATGATGCCGATGCCGATGCCGAGCTCCACCACTATCAGTGGCCTGGTCTTGCACGGCACCGCTCCTTCGCGATCGACTGCCTGCTTGTGTCGCGTCGGCGTCCTTCCACTGCTTGATGTGCCCGGCCCGCAGCGTCCGCTGGCCGCCAAACCCGGACGGGTTCGGCTCACAGAACACGCACCGGCGGCCGTGACTGGCCGGCTGTCGCTGCGGGGTTTATCGGGCGGCGTGGCGGCGGCCCAGCCAGCCGGGGTGGGAGTGCTGGATAGCCGGCTCGGCGAGTTCCTGCTCGGGGACGAGCCGGACGCCGACGTGGTAGTCCTGGACCAGCATCCAGCCGAAGAACCCAGCCAGGCCGGTGAGGGTGAAGCCGATCGCCGACAGGACCACGCCGAGGGTGGCACTGGCCGGTGGCCCGTTCCAGTCAGCCGCATAGGACACCACCGCGGCCAGGAACAGCCCGAGGGCGCTCACGTTCAGCCCGGCGTGGATCATCCCGGCCTTCTTGGCCGCCGAGCCGCGCGGGATGCCGAACGCCCAGTCGGCCAGGCCGGGCAGGGCGGCCAGGGCGGCCGTGCACACCCCGATCAGGTTGAGGGCTATGGCCAGGTTCAGCCAGAACTGGTGGCCGTTGGCGGCATAGACCGCGTAACCCGCCAGCGTGCCGGTATAGCTGGCGACCGGGAAGGCGACCAGCATCGGGTGCACGGGATGACCTGCGATCTTGATTTTGCTGTACACGACGCCTCCTTCAACGCCGGTCAATATGCCCCAGACCCGCATCCCGGGACCGGAGGTGACCCGCTGCTACCGCCGGCTGCGCGCGGTTCACGCGAGACCTCGCGGCAGGGCAAGGACCGTTGGTGATCTCTCCCTGCCGCCTTAGGACCCACCCGGCCACTTCCTGGCTGGTTTTCACTAGCGGGTGCCGCGGCTGGTCAGCGGCTGGCGAGCACGGCCACCGGGTGCTTGGCCTAGTACTGCTGGGGGAGCATGACCGACCTCCCATTTAGCTAATAAGCATTAGTTATATCATGAGCACGCGTCAACCACCAGGCTGGCCCCAGCGTGCAGATGGTTTGTTTCCCTGCCCATGGGCGTTACCGTGGAAGCGCCTGCCCTGATGCTGCTGCGCCGCCTTGTAAAAGCGTGGATCTCACTTCAGGCAGGGCGTTGCCTGGTCCCGGGGCCACGGTCCGGCGGCGCGGCCGGGCCGAGGCAGGGAACAGGCGGCGTGGCCAGCGGCAGCGCGGCCAGCTGCATCAGCAGCAGCACGCTGTCATCGGCGGCCGTGCGGTTCATCCGCAGCCGCCCGCAGCGCGTGCAGCGATGAATCAGCATCCAGCGGCGCTCGCCGCGGACGGTGACCGCGATCGGCTCCATGCTGCCCGGGCAGTCGGCCTTCTCATGCTCGACGAGCAGCGTCGCTGGCCCGGGGCGGACCGGGCGATGGCCACTATCGTCAACAGCACGCGATCCGTCAAGCCAATATCACCCCGATTTGATCAGGTGGGCCAGGGCGCCGGCGACCCAGCGTAAGGAAGGCTATGTAACGATCTCGGTGTGCGCGGTGTGGCCGTCGTCGTCCACGTACGCGACCTCGATCCGGTCTGGCTGCAGGTCGAGCACGGCGAAGCCGAACCGCGTCCGGATCTGGCCGTCCTCGCGCAGCGTGCGCGTGTTGTGCCAGGTGATGACCGGCGTGCTGCCGGGGGGCTGGTCGGCGGAGGGCGGGATGGGCACGCCGCCGTGGCCCAGGCACCGCGGGTAGCGGACTCCGGCCGCGGCCTGGTAGGTGATGACCCGGTGCTCATGGCCCCACCACCAGGCCGTGACGCGGTTCCCGTGCAGCACCGGAGCGAGCTTGCCGGGAAGCGTGCTGCCGATGTCGGGCTTGTCGTAGAAGGACAGCAGCTCGTGGTGGCTGAGCAGCACAAGCTTGCGTGACGAGCCGGCGGCGACATCGGCGACGTACCGGGCCTGCGGGTCCTGCAGGACCGCGACCTCGCCGGCCGATACGACGTCGGTGTCCCAGGCGGTGTCGATGCCGAGGAAGTCCCAGGATGGCGAGCGCAGCCGGAAGAAGCTGGTCGGCTTGCCGTCGGCCGACCGCTGGCCCTTGAAGCGGGGATCACCCAGCAGGGTGTCGAAATAGCCGAACCCGCCGCTGTACATGTCGTGATTGCCATTCAGCGACCAGGAGGTCACGCCCGCCTCGGCATGCGCCGCGGTGACCGGCCACAGGTCGAGGAACCGGTGCTGATCCTCGGACTCGAACCCCGAGTAGTAGACGTCGCCGAGGTGCAGGACATGCACCTGGCGATGGCTGGCCAGCGCGACGTCGATCGCTTCGCGCATGCGGGCGGCCACGTTGCGGGCGCGCGGCAGGCCAGTGCCCCAGTCGCCGACGATCACCAGCCGGGCGTCGTCGGCCATGCCGTCGTATTCGGCCGGGGCCTGGTTGAAGGGCGCATTCCCCTTGGCGAGGCGTTCGAGCACGCCCCTCGCGATGTCGATGTACCAGTCGGGGTCGCTGGGCGTGAACGATCCCGGCGAGATGTGCAGGAAGTGCTCGATGGCGCGGACGATCCTTGACCACAGGCTAGTGAGCTCGCTCGGGTCCGGGATTCCCGCACCGCCCAGTGCCTCTTCGAGGTGACTTTGCACCATGCTCACCAGCGGCGCGCGGGAAAGGTAGGGAACGGCCTCGGAGTCGCCTCCAGACGAGGCCATCGAGTCGAAGTCGGCCGACAGCAGCGCGTCGATCTTGACTCGGGGGGCGGCATCTCCTGGTACCTGGGCGGCCGCGCGGCCGATCACATCGGAGAGCCGCGGGTCGCCGAGCACGTCCCGGACCTTCCCGACGTGATTCTGCACGTGTTGCTTATCGCTGGCGTCCTTGCGCATCTTCCGCACTCTATGGGGTTATCGCCTACGGCGAGTTAACGTTTCCACCAGTCGAGCACCCGGAGCGCGCGGAGGGTGTTCCAGCGGCTGGGCTCCCCCGCGCCTCCCTCGAAAGCGAAGTGGACGCGGCCGGGATGCACGCGGTCCAGCAGCCAGCGGCCGTCCGGCTGCTGCTTGCACCGCACGACCTCCACGGCTGCGCCTAGCCGCGAGTCCGGCTCGGCGCCCGAACGCCGGAAGTAGTCGAGCGCGCGCAGCACGTCGTAGTGCCAGTAATAGGGAAAGGCGAAGTCGAGGTACTCGGGGTTGACGACCTCGCCCGTGCTCTTGCGGCGCAGCAGGCTTCGCTCGAGCAGGTACTCCTCCCCGCTGCGCCGCGCCTCGCGCACCGCGGCGGACCCGCCGGCTGCCCGCTCGAATTCGAGCAGCCCGTCGAGCACGGTGATCGTCGTGTCGAACGAGGAGCGCACGGATCCGTTCTCGGCCTCGCAGTTCCATCCGCCGTCAGCGAGCCGCTCGCCGAGGATCCGGTCGACGAGCGGCGCGACGTCCACCCCGTAATAGGCGCCCATCTCGATCGTCCTGCCGTTGATGCACGGCTCGACCTCGCCGTCGAAGTACCGCTGCCCGGCGTGCTCCCAGCGGCCGTGCTCGGCGACGAGCGAGATCGCGCGCCGGGCCGCCCCGCACGCGGGGTCGAGCCCGAAGATCTGCAAGGTCTGCAGGGTGTGCATCGTCGGCGTCCACGGCTGCCCCGGTTCGTCGCCGGCGTAGGAGGCAGGGAAGCAGGCGCCGCCGTCCCACAGCCCGTCGGCGCCCTCAAGCGCCAGCAGGCGGGCGCCCCAGCCCTCGTGCTCCACCCGCGCTCGTTCGGCGGCGACCTCGCCGGGCGGGGCGTCCGTGAGATCGCCTAGCACCTGCCAGCGGATGGCCGGGTCGGAGTCGAGCAGCCAGTTGATCACGGTGTTGTCGGTCATGAGGCTCACGCTAAGTCCGATTCCGGACGATCGCCGTCCGGAAATGCGGCGAGGACTTCGATCCCGCTCCGGAATCGTTAGCAACACTGTGCCCAGTGCCCGGCTGGCCCATGTTTATCCTGAAGGGGCTGTGTGTGTTCGCCGACCGAGAGGCGTCCCGTGGCTATGGAACCGCAGGATCCCGGCGCAGGATGGGCGGCCGACGGAGGCTACCTGCGGGCCTCCGACGAGGACCGCGAGCGAGTCATCGATGTCCTGAAGGCCGCGTTCGTGAACGGGCAGCTGAGCAGGAGCGAACTGACCAGGCGAACGGGCCAGGCGCTCGCGTCGAGGACCTATGCCGAGCTGGGCGGTGCCACCGCGGGCATCCCGCCCCGGGCGGCCGCGGCGCCGCGGCAGGTGACCACGCCGACTCGCAGCAGGCCGGTCAGCTGGAAGGTCATCACATGGGTCGTCAGCGTGATCATCGTGTTGCCCGGACTGGGCTACGCCTTCTTTGAGACCCAGTACGGGAGCCTCTACATCATGCTGCTGATCGCTTTCGCCGCGGCGGCCGGGACCGGCATGCCCGGGCCCGGAGACGGCCGCAACCACGTGTACTGAGAACATTGGTGCCCGTGCGCGACCTCACAGACTCTGATCAGAACCAGGCGGTCCTCGATGTAGCCTCTGCCCTCGCCGCCTCCGCTCTTGTCGAGGACGGCGCGGCCGCGGAAAGCGCCGCGGCCAGCCACGGCCCGGCGGTGGCGGCCGAAGCGATGGCCGCGGCTCGCTCGCGGCAGCGGCTGGGCGAGCTCTCCGAGCCGGTCCACCTGACCGTGGTGTGGGCCATGTACGGCGAGACGGGCCGGATGGCCCCCCGGGCCGCCCACCCGCACGGGGAGGACTTCGTCCGGGCTAAGGTGCGCCAGCTCGACTGGCTGGCCGGCGGCCTGCCCGGCGTCACGTGGAGCATCATCGCCTGTGACGACGGATGCCAGGACCGGCCCTCGAGCGCGGATGTCATGACCGGCATCGCGGCCGCCGAAGGCTACCCGGCCGAAGGGCACCGCAGCGTGACCGTGCTCAGGCTGGCCGAGGTGATCAGGAGCGACACCTCGATCAGCCCCGCATTCGACCGGCTGACCTCGACCGAGCAGTCCCGCAAGGGCGGATCGATACTCGCGGGACTGGCCGCCGCGGTCAGGACCGGCCCGGCGCGGGCGAACGGCACCGCCCGGCACCTGGTCTGCTACACCGACGCGGATCTGTCCGCGAACCTGGCCCAGCTGGGCTCGCTGGCGGTGCCGGTGGCGGCCGGCGACACGGTCGTCGGCGTGCTCGGGCAGCGTTACGGGATCGAGGGGGCGGTGCTGGTCAAGGCGGAGGGGCCGGTCACCGAGCCGCACAGCACGGGCGACAAGCCGGACAAGATCATCATCCTGTTCCGCCACTTCGTCCGGGCGTTGCTCATCCCGTCCCTGGCCCACGTGCTCGACACCCAGGCCGGCTTCAAGGTCTTCGACGCGGCCGCGCTCGGCCCGGCCGCCGGGCAGATGACGTCGTTCAACGAGACCTTCGACATCGAGTTGCTGATCCATCTCGCCCAGCAGCACAGGCCGCGGGCGCTGGCCGTCGAGCCGATCGTCTTCACCGAGGACTTCGCCGCGACGAACTTCCCCTCGGTCGATCCTGGCCCGCGCCACCTGGCGATGGTTCACCAGATCGCGGAACTCTACGACCGGTTCGTCGCACCGGTCTGTCCGGTCACCGGCGCGGCGGCCGACCTGCTCTCCCTGATCAGGACGCTCGACCTCGACGGTTACGTGACCTTGATCGAGCACCTTCGCCGCGAAGACAAAGACGACCCGACCTTGTTTGACCGGCGGTGGCCGGTGCCGCACGTTCGCGACATCCTGCGCCGCTGACGTCTGACCGGTTGAAGTCTGACCGGTTGAAGCGGCGGGTCGGGGTAGGTTCGGAGGATGAAGAAGCTCCTGGAAATTCTGGTCTGCTTCCTGCATCCTCTCGCCGTTGTCCTGATCTGGGTCGACCTGGTCACCGACCGGCCGGACCTGGGAATGGTCGGGAAGCTGGCGTGGGGCATCTTCTGCATCATCCCGGTAGTGCCGTTCCTGTACGTGCTTACCGGCGGCGACCTCTGGTAACTGTCGCCGGGGGATGGGCGGGAAGTCTCGCGTCGCTGTGGGCGGTGCGCTCGTGGCCTGGCTGTGCGCAGCCTGCGGGCCGGGAGCGCCGTGTGTGCCCTCAGCCCGGCCGGCAGCTGCCGCGCGGCCTCCGGCTCCGGCTGCGGCAGCCCTACCAGCACTTCATCGACATCAAGATGCCCAGCCCTCCGGACAACGGAGCCGGGATCTTCCTGCACGATTACATGGCCGTGGGGTACACCGAAGGCTGCGTAGCGCCCTGCCCCCTGCCGAGCTTGACGCCATACTCGGCTGGCTGAACCCCGCCGACCACCCACACATCCTGATCACCGTCTCTGGGCTGCCTCCAGCAGCGGCAGGAGAAGTTCCGGAGGCCTCGCGATAACGGCCCGGCCCGACCAGATGACGACGGGGCGCTGGATGAGCTCGGGATAGCGCGTTATCGCCTCGATGAGCTCATCAGCGTCTGCATTGACGAGTCCGAGTTCCTGGTAGCGGGGCTCGGAGGTTCGCATCAGGGCGCGCGGGTCGGCCGTTCCCAGCAGGGCCAGCACGCGGGTGATCTCGGCCCGGGGCGGCGGATCGTCCAGGTAGAGCACTCGCCGCGCCGCAACTCCGTAGGCGGCCAGCAGTTCTTCTGCTCCCCGGCACTTGGAACACCGCGGGTTGTACCAGACGACGACATCAGCCTCAGTCACAGGCATTACGGTACCGGCAGTCGCCCATTTTCGGGTTCAACCACTAGATCCCTGGCCAGGTCGAGGATGCCCTTGGCCGTCGGCACGTCTGTTCGATCTATTCTTGAGGAAGGGACCGCCCACGAGGTAACCCAGTTCTCTACCGTCCTCAGGTCCTGTTCAACAATTTCACGTTGATCAGCGTCCGAAAGTAGAATCAGCAGGTTCGCGGCGGCAAGCCGGGCGGCACTAACGACGGCTGCAGGGTCTCCGGCCCTGTCGGCGAGTGATCTGACTGCGCTGAGGTCTGGCCGGGCGGCGAGGTACTGAGCAAAGGCGTCGAGGCGCTGGGCGCGGACTCGGGAAGCTCTCTCCCGTTGCCAGCGCAATTCGTCCGCCGCGGAATCCCACTTGTGCTTGAGTGCGGCGGCCCCGAATCCCGTGATGAGGGCACCGAGGATGGCCGCAACTACGGTTGCGACGGGAGGCAGGACCTGGGCAACGGTGGTTGCTTCCAGGGATGTGGTCATGGCCGATCCGGGTCGGGCTCGGCTCCGGCTGGCTGATTCGGCTCACCCTCCAGCAGTCCCTCAAGATGATCCAAATCGGCCTTTGCCCCCTGTTCGACCAGCAGTGGCCACGCCGCATGGTAGGCCGCCCGTGCCCCGGTCGCATCCCCGGCCGCAGCGGCTGCGCGACCGATAGACACCTGAGTCCGCCCTTCCCATAGGATGTCCCGGCTCTGGCGGAATTTCTCCAGTGCCTCGCTTGTGACCTTGACCGGTAAGTGGCGGCGGATCATCGGCGTTATCTGTCGTGGTCAGCTGGCTAGGCGGGCAAGGTTGATCATGGCCTGGATGCGGTCACGGCCGTTGTAGATGGCGCCGCCCGCGAGCGTCAGCGGGCCTAGGGCGCTGACCAGGTAGTGAACGGCGTGGGTGCCTTCCTCGCTGGCTCCGGCCCGCAAGCCTGAACTTGATCTTGCGTCGAGAGCTCGGTCGCGGGCCGCGAGGACGTCTGCGGAGACGTCCGGAATGTCCGGCGAGACGTCCCTCCCGGGCGCACCCCGGCGGGCCCGGCCGCTGTGGCGGTCTAGGGCTCCTGCTCGGCCAGGGGCGCCTCGGCCCCGCTGTCGAGGGAGCTGGTGAAACCGGTCATGGTGCAGGCGCGGCTGGCCGTGCACGAGATCGCGGCGGGCAGCTTGTGCGTCGACGGCGCGGCGGTCTGCTGCACCTTCCACGCGGTGCCGTTCCGCCGCTCGGCCAGGGCCCGGGCTCCGCCCGTGGGCCTGCTGAAGTACCCGGCCAGGGTGCAGGCCGATGCGGTGGGGCAGGAGATGCCGGTCAGCGTCAGGTAGGCCGCGCCGGCCGGGACCGCGATGGCCTGGGCGGCCCAGGTGCTGCCGTCCCAGTGCTCGGCCAGGGCTGCGCCGGGCGCGGCGGGCGCGGGCGCGCCGCCGGCGGCGGTGCAGCTGTCCGCCGATGCGCAGGAGACCGCGGTCAGGGCGGCGGTGCCGGGCGTTGCGGGTGTGGCCTGGATCGTCCAGCTGGTGCCGTCCCAGTGCTCGGCCAGCGGCTGCTCGCCAACGGGGCTGATGTCGGACCAGCCGACCGCTGTGCAGCTGGCGGCCAGCCGGCACGAGACGGCCTGCAGCGCGGTGCGGCTGGTCCCGGCCGGGACCGGGATGGCCTGGACCGACCAGTTGCTGCCGTTCCAGTGCTCGGCCAGCGGCACGAGGGACGAGCTGCGGGCCGGGGTGTAATCGCCGACCGCGGTGCACCTGGTCACTGACGCGCAGGAGACCCCGGTCAGCACGACGGTGACCGCGCCGCGCGGATTGAGGCTGGGCAGGACCGACCAGGTGCTGCCGTTCCACTGCTCGGCCAGCGTCATGTTGCGCGTCGAGGTTCGGTAGGTTCCGACGGCCATGCAGTCGGTGGCGGACGGGCAGGAGATCCCGTCCAGGGAGCTGGTGAACGAGCCCGCCGGAGCCGGGACCGGCTGGACCGTCCAGGTGCTGCCGTTCCAGGACCAGGCGTGCAGCGAGGAGACATTCGCGGACCCGACGGCGGTGCAGCTGGCCGCCGCAGCGCAGGAGACCGACGTCAGCCGGGTTTTCGTCGCCCCCGGTGCCGGCGGCACCGGCTGGACCGTCCACGAGCTGGCAGCGCTCGCCACCCCCCAGCTGCCCATGGCCAGAGCCGCTGCCATCGTCGCGGTGGCCAGGCTGCGTCGCATGATCGGTCTCCTCCTCGCCGGGAACCGCTGCGGCCCCCGCAGGTCTTAGACGCGCCAGACGCCAGCGGGGAGTACGGCCTGCGGCCGCTCCCGGCGCGCATGACGTTCCCGGCCGCCACTTGTGGGCGTCCGTTTGAGGACCGCTCACCGGACACCCGCCCGCCGTCGGCGCTATCTGGCGGGACCGGCGCTGGGTCACAGGCTGCCGATGACGAGGGACTCGCGGGCGGTCTCGACGACTTCGCTGGTGATGGTGTGCAGGCCGTTGATCTCCAGGATGCGGGCGATCTGGTCGAACAGGCGGTGCACGAGACGGAAGTTGCCGCCGGTGATGCGGGTGATGGCGGCGGCGGCTTCGGTGTCGGTGAAGTCGCTGGCTGACAGGGTGAGGCCGAGGTCGGCCCAGTGGTGGTCCAGGACGAAGGACAGTTCCGCGGTGCTGAGCGGCTGGTATTCGTGGACGAATCCGATCCTGCTGTAGAGCTGCGGGTAGCGGGCGAGGCGTTTTTCCAGGCCGGGCATGCCGATGAGGATCAGGCCCAGGTGGCTGCGGTCGTAGTGATCGCGCAGCTGTTCCAGCGCGGCGGTTTGGAGCCGGTCGGCCTCATCGACGATGAGCAGTTCGGTGTAGGCGGCCAGGCTGTGCGGCTGGTGATAGGTCCGCCAGTCGTCGTGGTCGTTTCCGCGGAGCATGGACAGCCGGTTGGACAGGTCCCTCAGTTCGGTTGACACCGCGCGGGCGGTGGCGTTGACGGTCGGGGTGAACACCAGGGTGTGCCAGTCATCTCGTAGCCGCCCGGCGGCGAGGTACCGGGAGACGCTGAGCAGCAGGGGGTGCAGCTCGTCCCAGCCGGCGTACTGGCGGGCGTACTGGCGGGCGGAGACGGTCTTGCCCACGCCCGGCGGCCCGTAGCACAGGCCGATGTAGTGGTCGCGGCGGACCGCGTCGGCGAACTCGGTGAACCGGCGGTGCTGCTTGGTGATGATGACCGGCTCACCGGGCGGCGGCAGCGGGGGCGCCTGGCCGCCGTCGCTGGGCCGGATCCGCTCGACAGCGGCTACCTTGGCGGCCCAGCGCGGATCGCCGGCGGCCTGTTCGGCGGAGTCCATGGGTTACTCCTCCCGGTACCGTTTCAGCCGGGGCGCGGGCGGCCCGGGCGGCGCCTGCCGGGGCTCGGGGACGGCGGCCGGCGGCGCCTGGTGCACGGCGATGAGCCGGTCCACGATGCTGGCCCGCTCGCCGAGCTGGGCGCGCAGCTCGCGGCGGCGGGCGTTGCGGGCGGCGGTGATCTCCTTGAGGCTGACGGTGCGGTCGGCCAACTCGGGGCAGATGGCCCGGCACAGGAACCGGCCTTGGTGATAGATCCGGATCTCGGCCATGTCCCGGGGGTCGTAGCGGATCACCGCCTGCTCGCCGACGTAGTCGGCCAGCACCGGGTCGAGGTAGCGCAGCGACTGGTAGTGGATGCCGTCGGGGTGGATCTTGCGGGGCCGGGCGACAGCGAGCAGCAGCAGGTCCAGCTCGGCCAGCGAGCCGGGCATCCGGGGGATGAACGCGCCAGCCTCCCACCGCTGCTGCGGCGGCTGGCCGGTCTCGCCGTGCGCGGACACGTTGTAGGTCTCGCGGACGAAGGCACCGATCGCCTCGTCCAGCCCGGCCAGGGTCAGCCGGGCCTGCCGGGCCCGGTCCCTGGTGCCGCGGGGGGCGTGGCCGGGCAGGTGCGGCAGGCACATCTGGTTGATGGTGCCGAAGATCCGCTCCACCTTGCCGCGGCCGCGGGGCTGGCCGGGCAGCGAGAACCGGGGCTGGACGCGCAGGTCGGCCATCACCTGCTCCAGGTGGGCCGAGGTGAAATCCGGGCCGTGATCGACGTGGAAGACCTCGGGGATGCCGCACAGGTGCCAGTCCGGGTGATCCTTGCGCCAGATCGCCTGCCGGAACGCCAGCGCGGTATTCAGCGCCGAGGGCGCTCCGAGGTTGACCGCGTACCCGGCCACCGCCCGGGAGTAGTCGTCTTCGATGATGGTCAGCCACGGCCGGGCCGGCTTGCCGGACGGCGTGAGGACCCACAGGTCCAGCTGGGTGTGGTCGGCCTGCCAGATCGCATTAGGCCGCTCGGCTTCGCGCCGGTAGATCAGGTCGAACAGTTCCCTGTACCGCTTGGTGCCCTCGTGGGCCAGTACCGCCAGTCCCGGGTCGATGCCGCGGACGATCGCGTGCACGGTGGCGTAGCCTGGCTCGGGCCAGCCCTGCTCCCGGGCGACGCCGGCGGCCTGGCGGCAGATGGTCGCGGCCGTGGGCGGCGGGCGCTGCAGCGCCAGGCCCTCGATCAGCAGCCGCAGCTCGGCCGAGATCCGCCGCTGGCCCCGGTCGGCCCGTCCCGCCCGGGCCAGCCCGGCCAGCCCGCCGGCCCGGTACCGGGCCGCCCACCGCTGCAGCGTCCGCTCGCCGGTCCCGCTCTCCCCGGCGATCCGCGCCAGCGGCACGCCATCCTCAAAGTGCGGGGCGATGACCCGCCAGCGGCTCATCGCCTGCACCCGCTGGCCCTCCGGCAGCCCGGTCAGGCCAGCGGCGGCAGCATCCGCCTCACGCGCCATCCCTCCACGGTCCCCCGGGATGGTGATCGTCCGCCCGCCGTTCCGGATCCTTGGAAGTGGAACAAGTCCCCGGGGCAGCGCCAGGGGCGGCAGGAAACGGGCACCACGGGACATGCGGTGTTCCGGAAGTCGTCCCGCAACATGCGTCCCGGAATGAGGGTACGGGAACGAATACCGGTACGGTTGCCGCATGAGAAGCGGTAACGGTCGCCCGCAGCGCGGCCTCGACCTGGGCTACGCCCGGGTGTCTACCACCAGGCAGTCCCTGGAGCGGCAACTCGACGCGCTCGCCGCGGCGGGCATCCCTGATGAGCGGATCTACGCCGACAAGAAGACCGGCACGACCCTCGACCGGGACGGCCTGAACCAGCTGCTGGGCTACGCCCGGCCCGGCGATGTGATCGTGGTGCACCCCCTGGACCGGGTCGGCCGCAACCTGCGGGAGGTGCTCAACCTCGTGCACGACCTGGCCGCCCGGGGCATCGGGATGCGGTCGCTGGCCGACCCGCTGCCGATCCACACCGCCGGTGAGGGCATGGGCCGGGTCGCGTTCTTGCTGCTGGCCCTGTTCGCCGAGATGGAACGGACCTACACCGCCGAGCGGGCCGCGCACGCCCGCGCCGTGGCCCAGGCCGCCGGGCGGCAGGTCGGCCGCCCGGTCGCTCACCCCGCCGAGAAGATCGAGTACGCCCGGCTGCTGCGCGGGCAAGGGCACAGCTACAGCCAGATCAGTGCCAGGACCAGCATCCCCAAGACCTCGCTGCACCGCTATCTCGCCCCCGCGCCCGCCGGGGAGCAGGCATCATGAGCCAGCACCCGGCCCCTGCGCCGGACGTGATCGCCGCGGGCCCGCGGGCAGCCCCGGCCCGGCTCGCCTGGCAGGCAGCCGTGGCAGTGCTGGCCGCGGCCCTGGCTGGGACGGTCCTGGCCGCCGTGCACTACCGCGACGAGGCGGCCGCGCTGCACTCAGCCGCTTCCCGTGCCCGCCACAGCGCTGGCCTGGTGACGTTCTCCTCCACCACGGCGGCGCTACCGCCCGGAGGGCCGCTGGCCGGGGAGGTAACCGCGGTGGCCATCAACCCGTCCCACGGGCAGGAGCAGGTGATCGTAACCGCGCGGATCACCGGCGGCCGGCCGCATGACCGCTACGAGCTGTACGGGAGCGACTGCGCCGCAGGCTTCGCCGACCGCACCTGGGCCCTCGGCACCACCGGCACAGACGGCTCAGCCAACCTGACCGGCCGCGCCCAGGCCGTCCAGATCAGCCACGAGTACTTCCTCACCCTCGGCGCCCCGGGCCTCTATCAAGATCACCCCGGGCCTGCCGTGCACGGCTGGTTCGGGGCGACTCGCGGCCTGTCCGCCGTGCCCGGCGGGATCGCCCCCTGCGCCCCCTGACCTCAGGCCGCGGGCCGATGGCGAGCACGCCAAGCCCGTTCCGCCCCGCCAGATACCGCCGATAATCCGCCGCCACTTAGCGATCAAAGTCACAGCCTCGCTGAAAAGCGCCCTGGCCCTCGTTACGTCCAGCTGGTCGAGATGCACCAGCCCCATACTGTGCAAGATCTGACCTTCCCAGTGGTCATCTTGCGTTTGCCTCAAAGATTCCTGACACATTTCCAGCTGTTGCATCGCTTCGTCGTAGCGCTCCTCTTCGCGCAGCGCCTCGCCCAGACTCCGCCGCGTAAGGATCAGCCAATGTGTGTCCTTGAGTTCTATGAAGATTTCAAGGCATTGCTCCAGCAGGCTACGGGCATCACGCGAACCGCTGTCGAGGTAGATGTCGGCGAGGCTCAATTTCGTGGCAGCGATCCAGCGCTCGTCACGCATCTCTTCCTCGCTCAAGATGGCGATTGCCTGACGGCATAGTTCTTCCGCGTCCTTGAACTGCCCGCGTTGCCGGTGAATAGTGGACATAGAGCGCTTAGCGATCGCGACCTGGCGCGGGTGGTGAGCTTCCTCAAGAATCTCCAGGCTGCGCTTGAAACAGTTCTCCGCGGCGTCCCAATTACGCATGTATCGGTATGCGTCGCCCAGCGAATTCAGGCTGCGGCCGACCTGAACTTGCTCACTATGTTGCCGGAAGACGGCGATCGCGTTGCGGTAGCGCTCGATTGCCTGCGGCCAGTGCCGCCGCGAACCGTGCAATCTGCCGAGGCCGTAGTTCACATGGGCGATCCCCAGGCTCTGCTCGGGCACTACTTTCTCGGTGGCCTCGTGCGTCTGTCCCCAGCTTTCCCATTTGCCGCGGATCTCAAAAAACTCCACCAGCGCGCGGCATGTCCGCCAGGCGACATCCGCCTGATTCTCGTCACAGGCGCGCTTGACCGCAGCTACAAGGTTCCTGTGCTGCTTCTCCATCCAATCCAATGCTCGATCTCGCTCCAGTGCCGGATCGCGATGTTGCGTTATCCGCTCAGTACGATCCCTTGGCCATTGCACATCATGCATTGGCTTGAGAGAGCGAATAACCTGATCAGCGTCCTCGGCCTGCTCGCAATAAAAGGTCAGGACCCTCTCCAGTTGCTCCACTGCCTCGGTGTCGTCTAGTTGTTCCCTGGCAAATCCCCGCCAGAGCGAGTGCATGGTGAAGTAATCCGGATCCTGAGTCTCTTTTATAAGCTGCAATGCGCGCAATTCATCAAGCACCAGCCGTGCCCCATCGGCCGTCAAGTCTCCTAGATAGGCTCCAAGCGACACGTCGAATGACTCACCAGGAACGATACTCAATCGCCGGAACAACATCGACTGGACATCGTTCAGTGAGTCATAGCTGATCCGGAAACATGCCTCAATGGTGTGCCTTCCCGCACCGAAAAGCCGGGTCAAGTGTGATTGATACTGATATTTGTCGAGGTCTTCAAGGATTCGCGCCAGCGTGTAACTTGGATTATCTTCCAGCCGCGCGGCCAGCACCCGAATAGCGATCGGCAGGCCCGCGCATGCCTTTAGTACCTCAACTAATTGTTCGCTAGTCCTCTCATCATTTACGCTCCTCGAGGGAGCGATCATACCGAACAACTCCAACGCGGAAACGTTGGAGAGTGGGCTCAGATGCAGGGATGGCACCCTCTCATCGAGCCGTTCGTTAGAGGTAAAAATCACCAGGCAGGTCGAGCTTCGCGGTATCAGCTCCTTTACGCTATGATAACTTTTCACGTTGTCGAGAAATATGATCAGGTACTTTTCGTCTGTCGCCCGAATGAACTCGATAGGAAGATCCCGGGCATCCTGCGGAAGACGGTCCGGGTTCTGCCGGAGTTCCAGGAGGAAACTGCGCAGAATTTGCGAAGTATCGAGAACACCGTTTACTATAGGCGCGTCGTTCAGATCTACATAGAGCGCTCCATCGCGGTGCTCACTCTCGATTGAGTGGGCAAACGTGGTGCCTAGAGCAGATTTTCCCACCCCGGCCTCGCCATAGATGGCAACTCTTGCGGGCTGCCGGTGCCGTTCGGCCGTCGCTTTGCCCTGGGCGACGAAGCCGCTCAGGATCTCGAGCTCGTCGTCCCTGCCCACCAGGTCAGTGTCGGGGGGAGCATGTCGGGCCTGGGTGAGTTCAACAGCGCATTCTCACTGGTCGGGTCGCTCATTTAGTAGGACCCCTCATATCCGATGCACATGACTATGCAAGTCTATAAACCGGCTCGACTGGATGAACGCAGTTTGGGTAGGGAGGATCATCGCTCGTCGAATTCAGCCGATACAGGAAGAACCGGAAGGCCATCACATGCGCAATGTTACCTTGTTGTTACTTAACGTGATCTATTATGCTACACGTACGCCGGGAGTGCCCCCCGGACGGATCGGTAGCCGGTTGCAGGCTCGCTTGCCCACTGAGAAGCCCGGAGGCGTGTCATGAGTTCTCGGCCGACTGCGATCAAGGCCCTGGCCGAGGATCCGGCGAGTTCCGGCCTGGTCCTCGACTTCGATGGCGTGTTGTCACCGATCGTCGCGGATCCCACCACGAGCGCGATGCCAGACCGGGTTGCCGCGATCCTGGCCCGGCTGGCCGGGCCGCTTGGGCTGCTCGCGATCATGTCGGGCCGGCCAGTTGACTTCCTCGAGGGCCGAGTTCGCATTGCAGGCGTGCCACTGCTCGGGTCGTACGGTATCGAGCAGATCCGGGACGGCGTGCGCCAGGTAGATCCGGCGGCGGAGAAGTGGCTTGATCCCGTCCGCAGGGCGAGCCGGGCGCTGAGGGATCAACTGGCCGGGGCACCCGGAGTCCGCGTGGAGGAGAAGTCTGTTTCGGTCGCGGTGCACTGGCGGCAGGCGCCCAACCATGCGGTCGCCGCGGACGAGGTCCGACGAATTACCACACGTGTTGCCGCCGAAACTGGCCTTAGGCTGGAACCCGGCAAGCTTGTAGAAGAACTGCGGCCCCCGGTTGACATTGACAAGGGCTCGGCTATCTCTGACCTCTTTGCCGCCAGGAAACTCGCAATAACCGCTTACGTTGGCGACGACCTAGGCGACATCCCTGCGTTGCGAGCAGTGCGGGAAGCCGGCGGCTACGCCCTCGTCGTAGATCACGGCGCTGAAACCGACCCCCGGCTGATCGAACTTGCCGACGAAATTTTTTCCGGAACTGAAGGCTTCGCATCCTGGCTGGCGGAATTGGCCGACGCGATCGGAGTCTGACGGCTCACCGGCGGCGGCCAGCCAGGCCATGGGGGGTCGATGTGCGGTTTGCATCCCACCGGAGGGCATCAAAGCTCGGATTGACCGCCTTGGCCGAGGGGGGCGAGGGGGCCGAGGGGTAAGTGCGGTCAGCGGGCCTGTTCGGGGCGGGCGGGGGGATGGTCGGCCAGCCGGACGGCGTTGCGGCCCGAGCGCTTGGCCCGGTACAGCGCGGTGTCCGCGGCGGCCAGCAGGTCGGTCAGGTCGCTGATCCCGTCCGTCAGGGCGGCCACGCCGATCGACACGGTGATGTGCGGCCGGTCCCCCGCCTCGCTGCCGCCGGGCAGCGGGATGACTGCGAGCGCGGCCCGCAGCCGCTCGGCGATGCTCAGCGCCTCGGTGCCGTCGGCGTGCGGCAGCAGTAACGAGAACTCCTCGCCGCCGAACCGGCCGGCCAGGTCGTACTCGCGCATGCCGGCGCTCAGGATCCGGGCCACGGCCTGCAGCACGCCGTCGCCGGCCAGGTGACCGTAAGTGTCGTTGACCGCCTTGAAGTGGTCGATGTCGACCATCGCCACGGCAAGCGGCGTGCGAGTCCGCAGGGCGCGGGCCACTTGCACGGCAGCCTCCCGCTGCCAGGTGACCGCGGCCAGCAGGCCGGTCTTGGCGTCGGTCCGCGACGCGTGCAATAGCTGTGCGTGCGAGGCGGAGCGCTGCAGCAGGGTGCCGCAGGGCAGCGCCACGATCAGCATCAGCGGGGTGATGGCGGCGGCGAAGGCGACCAGCACGCCCACGCATACCTCGGCGGTGTCGTTGGCCAGGCCCTCCCGGCCGCCGAGCAGGTCGCGGGTGCGGGCGGCCGGGTCATCGAGCTTGATGGCGCTCACGACCAGGGCACTGTTGACCACGAACCGCAACACCGCGCAGGCGATGGCCAGCACCACCCAGGCCAGCGCGCCGCTGCGGCCCGCGGGCAGCAGGGCGGGCCGGCGCCAGGCCGAGTGAAAGGCCAGCGAAGCCGCGCCGGTGGACAGGCCGATGGCCGCGGCGGAGAACACCCGCCGGTAGGCCAGGCTGCGGCGGACCCGCCACTGCAGCAGGACGAAGACCACGATCGGGCCGGTCAGCGCGTAGAACGGGGGCAGCAGGAGGGCAGCCGCGATCTCCCAGACGCCTTGCGCGTCCTTGATGCCGCCGGCCGGCTCCCCCGCACGGCGGGCCGTCTCGACGGTGACCGCGCCGAACGCCAGCAGGAATGCGTACACCACCCCGTCGCGGGCCCGCCACGGGGTGAAGGCCGCGGCGACGATGACGGCGCCGCCGCCGGTAACGATGACAGCCAGGACGTAGGCTCGCAGCCGGGGCCGGAGTTGCCACAGCGGCCAGCGGCGCACCGCGTCCGGCCAGCGAGGGGCCGGGCGCGGCGATAATGCTGGCCGGCCCAATTCCGGGTACACCCTTACGTGAGCGCTACGTGAATGACTAGTACCAGCTTGCTACAGGTTCTGATTGTGTGCTGTCAAGGTCACGGGCATCCCGTAAATGGAAAACTTGTCCCGGCACACCGTAAACCGGATGATTCAGGGGCATAGCGCGAAATCACCCGGGGGACCGACACCGCACGTCGGGGGGCACCTGAAGAGGGTAGGACGGAAGGAGGGACGCGGACATGCGAACCATCCACTGGGGCTGACGCCACGCCCGGGACGCCGCACCGTGACGCCACGCCCGGACGTCGCGCTGTGACGCCACATCATGACATCTGGTCCGGCTGCCGCCCGGTTCCCCGCATGCCCGGCGGCTAGCCCGGCTTCCCTTGCATCCCGCCGCGGATGACGTCGGCGCATAACTTTGCCGGCGAGATCAACATGCGCCGCTGCCACGCTCTCAGTAGGACGATCGTGGCGGGCGTCTCACAATGCGAGATTCGGGAAGCCGGCCGCCGCAGGGCCGCTCGTAACCTAGTGCAACCATCTGCAGCCGGGCTGCGTCATAGGGGTTACACGGTTTCCGCGGAGCCACCCGCCCGCGGAGGAAGGACGCCTTCGATGACCTCGCCTGCTCACCTGACGCGCAGCCTGCTGGCCGGCGCCGTGCTGGCCGGCCTCGCAGCCCTCGCGGCCGGCTGCGGCTCGACCCGCGCCGGAGCCGGGCCAGACGGCGCCTCCGGCAGCTCGACACCGCCGAGCTCGACCTCGCCGGCTGCGAGCACGGCGAGCGCAGCAAGCGCGCCCAGCACGTCCAGCACTTCGACGACAGCCGGTACTCAGCCGACCGGGATACCGGTCGCGACCTGCGCAACCAAGGACCTAGGCATCAAGATCGGCGCCTCGGAGGGCACCGCCGGCAGCGTCTACACGACGCTCGACTTCACCAACCTCGGCACGGTTACCTGCACGATGTTCGGCTACCCCGGCGTCTCGTTCGGCGCCGGGCGGCCGGTCAAGCAGGTGGGCCTGGCCGCGGCCGAGAACAAATCACCGCCGCGCGTGCTGGTCATGCTGCACCCGGGTCAGGTGGCCAACGCGCTGCTGCGGGTCGTGGACGCCGGCAACTTCTCCGCCTCGGCCTGCGGTCAGACGGCCGCGACCGGGCTGAAGATCTTCCCGCCGAACCAGACCACGCCGGTTTACCTGCCGTACTCCTCGCAAGCCTGCTCGAAGCCGGTCCAGACGCTGTTCGTGAACGTGGTCCAGCCCGGCGCCGGGAGCGCCTAGCGAGACTGGGGCCGGATCCGGCTCTTCGCCTCCTTGGCCCTCGCCGCCCAGGCGCGCGACTGGGTGCGGGCGGCCTGGGCGTCGTTCTTGCGCGCGACGTAGGCGGCCTCGCGCTCCAGCTTCCGGTAGCTGGCCAGCCGCCGGGCTTCCAGCGTGCCCGCCTCGATCGCGGCGGTGACCGCGCAGCCGGGCTCGGTGTCGTGCGCGCAGTCGGAGAACCGGCAGTCGCGAGCCAGCTCGGTCACCTCGGCGAAGACCGCGTCGAGGCCGCCCTCGTCCAGCCACATCCCCAGCCCCCGAAGACCCGGCGTATCGATCACCGCGCCGCCCTGGCCCAGCACCACCAGCTCGCGCCAGGCCGTGGTGTGCTGGCCCTTGCCGTCGGCGCCGCGCACCCCGGTGGTAGCGGCGACCTCGGCTCCGGCCAGGGCGTTGAGCAGGCTGGACTTCCCGGCCCCCGAGCTGCCGATCAGCGCGGCGGTGCGGCCCGGGCCGATCCGGCCGGCCAGCTCGGCGATGCCCTCGCCGGTGACCACGGAGACCAGGTGCACGTCGGCGCCGGGTGCTACCCCGGCGGCTTTGGTCAGCAGCGGCCCGGCGTGCTGGGCGGGCAGCAGGTCGCGCTTGGTGAGGACGACGACGGGCATCGCGCCGCTCTCCCAGACCAGGGCGAGGAAGCGCTCCACCCGGGACAGCGAGACGTCGCGGTCGGCCGCCACCGTGATGAACACGTCGTCGATGTTGGCGGCCAGCGTCTGCGGCTGCGTCTGATTGCCCGCGGCGTGCCTGACCAGCGCGGACCGGCGCGGCAGTATCTCGGCGACGGCCGGCTTCTGCACCCCGGACGGGCCGGACGGCTCAGACGAGTCGAGGAGAACCCAGTCGCCGGCGCACGCACGCTCACCCCGGCCCAGGCTGGCCCGCACGGTCCCGGCCGGGGTCAGCACGGTGACCGGCGAGGCGTCGGCCCGGGTGACCCGGCCGGGGACGGCCGGGGTACCGGCTTTGTCTGCGGCGGCTTCAATGGCCGCGATCGTGGCGTCGTCCGCGCCGAAGCGGGACAGCGCGTGCTGCCAGTCAGCGGGCAGTGCCGCCCGCCAGTCATCAGAACAGGTAGAAACAGGAAGCTCGGAAGACATCTGCAAGGCTCCAGGCCAGAGATCGGACCTGGGCGCGGGATCAGCCGCGAGCCGCGGGTGCGGGGCTCAGCGGGAGTGCGCGCGGCCCAGGAAAGGACACGAGGCACGACGGAAGACAGTCATGGCCGATGTCACCCCTTTCCTGGTCGGCGGCGCTCTGGGCCGGCCTTGATCGGCGGCCGGTTCACCGCGACGTTACCCGCGCGGCCTCTGGCGCGCAACGGCTTTGTACGCGGGGCGCGGCCCGGTGTATCTGGCGGCGAGGCGTGCCCCCTGCACGCACGAGTGTGCCGCCTGGCGCGCCGACAGCATCGAGGGAGAGCCATCAGATGAACACCATCACAGAACAGTCAGCCGCCGGCCGCGGACGCGGCGGACCCGGCGGCCCCGGCAACAGCACGACGATCTTCGGGGTAGACCTCGCCACGCCGGACCAGGATGCCCTGGCCGCCTCGCAGCAGGCCTTCCAGAACCTGCGCGACGCGGCCGCCCAGGCCCGCGCCGCCGCCGACCAGGCCGCCACTCCCGCGCAAGCCGAATACGCCCGGCAGATCGCCGCCGTCGCCGATGCAGTGTCGAACCACGACGTCCCCGGCCTGCAGGACAGCGTCAACGGGGTCGTCAGCTTCGTCGCCCAGCACCCGGAGGTCGTCGGCTCCCAGGCCAGCGCGTTCGCCTCCTCGGCGAACTCGGCGCTGAGCCAGATCCAGACGGCGATCCAGGCGATCGGCCAGGTCAACGACGCGGCCAGCGCGGCAAACGCGATCGACGCCTCCGCCAACGCCGTCTCGGCGACCGGGGCGTGGATCGGCGTGGCCGCCGGGCTTATCGGCGTTGGCGGCCCGGTGGTGGCCGGCATCCTGGCCATCGGCGGGTTCCTGGTGGCCCTCGCCCACGGCATCGCGGACCTGATCCGGCCGAGCCAGGGCGACTCCTCGACGCCGAGCACCCCGGCCGAGACGAGCACGCCTGCTAGCACCAACAGCCGGTCTGACCACGACGACCAGCCAACCGACACCGACACGAACACGCAGACCAACCAGCCCACCAACACCGACACGAACACGCAGACCAACCAGCAGACCGGGCCGCCGACGACGAACACGGGGGACGGAAACAACCTGGAGATCGACACGGCCGGCCGGTCCGGCTCCGGCCCGTTCACCGACAGTGGGAACCCGGGCGGCGGCGACGCCGGCGGCGGCGGCGGCCGGCTGTTCATCGACCCGTCGAGCACTGATCCCGGGGAAGCCGAGGGCGACATCTTCCACGTCCCCCCGCCCAAGAAAAAGGAAGCCCAGGACCCCGGCTGATCCCGACACCACGGGCGGCGCGCGGCCGCGGTGCCGGTCCCGTCGCGATCAACGTGATGTAGTTGACCTGTGACTGCCAGTGCTGCGCGGGGGCGCAAGACGCAGACCGCCCAGGTCCGGCTCACCGCACGTGACCTGCAAGGACTGCTGTTCCTCGCGGAGATGTACGGGATGCAGCTCGACCTGCTGGCCGGGCTGCTCGGCCTGACCCAGGAGCGCGCCAGGTCGGTGGCCGCCCGCTGGCGACGGCTGGGGTACGCCGAGTCCGCCCGGCTCGGCCCCGGCCGCCCGTGGCTCTGGCTGACCCGCCGCGGCCTGACCGCCTGCGGGCTGCGCTACACCGCGGTGCCGCCGGCCCTGTCCCGGCTGGCTCACCTGCGCGCCGTCGCCGTGGTCAGGCTCGCGCTCGAAGCCACGCCGAGCTACACCGAAGCCGACGCGTACTGGCGCAGCGAGCGGCGGCTGCGCGCCCGGGCCAGCGGCCGGGTCGGCCTGCGTGAGCACATCCCCGACGGAGAAGTACATTTCCCTAACGGTTCCACTCCTCGCTACGCCGGCGAATGCTGGGCGATCGAAGCTGAGCTCACCCGCAAGACGGTCAGTCGCACGGCCGCGATCATGCGCGAGCTACTCGCCAGGACCGCGGACTACGGCGGACCGGCGGCCGAGGCGGCGGTACCGGGGCAGCCGGTCCGGCACGCCCGGGTGCTGTACGTCTGCTCGGCGGCCGCCCGGCCTACCGTGACCCGGGCCGCAGGCACGCTGGGCTCGCTAGCCGCACGGATCGAGATCCGCGACCTGCCGGCCAGCGCGGCCCTGGACGCCGAGCCCGCGCCATGATCACCCGCCGCAGCACCCCGGCCTCGCCGCCCGGCCAGGCGGCGCCATGATCACCCGGTACCTGATGCTGATCGCGCTGCGCGGCGCGGTGCGCCTGGCCGGCCGGCTGCTCCGGCTGGCGGCGCTGGCCGCCGTGCTGCTGGCCGCGGCGCCGGTGTCGCTGGTGGCCGGCTACTCCGCCGCGGTGGCCTGGCTGCTCGGCTGGCCGCCGCGCAGGCTGTACGCCGCCGCCCTGTGGTGCCTGCCGATGGTCGCCGTGTGGCTGACCGCAACGGCCCTGCGCGGCCGGTCCGCCGGCGCCGTGCTCACCGCGCCCTACCACGCTTGGCTGGCGATGTGGCACCTCGGCGCGGCCGGGTCCGTCGCTGCCGCGGCGATCACGATCGCGCCGCCCGCCATCCCCCTCGGCCTGCTGGCCGGCGGCCTGGCCTGGTCCTACCGGATCTACTCGATGCGGACCGGCGCGGCCGGGCTCTCGCCGGGCTCCCCGGTCGCCTTCGACCTGCGGCAATGGCGGCATCAGGTGCGCACCGCCCAGGCCAGGATCGCCGCGCCAGGCTCGGTGCCGCTCACGACCGCGCATGACGGCGTGGTGGCCGGCGCGGTGATCAGGGCCGACGGTCATCCGCAGCGTCCGGTGGCGGTGCTCCCGTACGCCAGGCTCCGCTCGCACCAGGTGGTGATCGGGACGACGGGCACCGGCAAGACGACGCTGCTGCTCCGGCTGTGGGCGGGCTTCATGGCCGCGGCGCTGCGCCGCTACGCGGCCGGCTCGGGCCGCCGGCCTCTGCTCGTGGTGCTGGACTGCAAGGGCGGCGCGGACTCCAGGCGGGTGGCCGACCGGGCCCGCCGGGTGCTGCGCGACGCGGGCGCCAGGTCCACCGCGATCTGGCCGGACGAGGCCAGCCTGTCGATCTGGGCGCTGCCGCCGGACCGGCTGATCACCACGCTGCTCGACCTGATCGAGCACGGCGCCGGCTCGGCCGCGTACTACGCCGACGTGATGGAGGCCCTGGTGTCGCTGGCCGTGGACGCGCCGCCAGGACCGCCGGCGGGCACCGCAGACTTCCTGGCCAGGCTCGATCCGGCGTGGCTGGCCGCGGCGTACGGCACCGGCCGGCACGAGACCGAGCTGGCCACGGTCCGCGCGGCCGCCCGGCAGGTAGCGGACGTGGCGCTGCGGTTCCGCGCGCTGTTCCGGCGGCTCGGCCCCGGCCTCGACGGCCCTGGCCAATTTGGCGACTCCGACGTCTGGTACTGCATCCTGGAGGGAACCGCGGAGATCGCGGTGGCCGAGGCCCAGGCCAGGACGCTGGTTGACCTGCTGGCCAGCTACGTTACGTACGGCGCGGGCGCGCAGTCCCTGGAGGTCCTGCTCGCGGTGGACGAGTTCAGCGCGGTCTCCCGGCGGCTGCCGGTCTGGCAGCTGTACGAGCGAGCCCGCTCGCTCGGCCTGGCCGTCCAGGTGTCCGCCCAGTCCTGGCCGGGCCTGGCCGACAACGAGGACGAGCGGTACCGGATCGCCGCGTCCGCTGACGGCGGCATCTGGCTGCTGCGCACCCCGTACCCGGACCCGGTGGTCGGGCTGGCCGGCCAGAGGAAGCTGATCGACACCACCAGGAAGCTGCTCGGCACCCCGCTGTGGGGCGACGAAGGCTCCTCCCGGCTGCGGCACGCTCCCGTGCTCGACCCCGACATCGTCCGCTCGCTCGGCGTCGGCCAGGCCGCCTACGTCTACCGCGGCGGCGTGACCTACGTGCAGGTCAAACGCGTGGTGGCGGCGTCGGCGGCGCTGCCGGCCGGGCCGCACGAGGGCGGCCTGGCCGGGCAGGCGGTCGCCGCGGCGGGCGGGGCAGGCGAGCCGCTGAGTCCGCCGGACCCGGCGGAGCCGGCCGGAGGCCCCCGTCCTGAGCCGCCCGACGCGAGCGGGCTGCTCGACGAGGCGTTCGGCCAGGAGCCGCGGTGACGGCCGACCCGTTCGCCACGCTCGGCCTGCCGGCCAGCCCCGATCTGACCGACGACGACGTCCGCACGGCCTGGCGCCGCATCGCCGCGCAGACGCACCCGGACCGCGGCGACGGCGGGGATCCCGTCCGGTTCGCCGCGGCCGCCGCGGCCTACACCGAGCTGCGCACCCGCTACGGCCGCGGCGAGGCCTACGCCGACCTGACCGCCCCGCGCCGTCGGCACTCCCCCGAGCGCGCCCGGCGCTCCCCCGGCCGCGGCACGACCACCCCGCCGCCCGGGCCCCGCCCCGCTGGGCCAACGGGGCACGCGGACCACGGCCCGGCCGCTGCTGCGGACCGCGCTCCGGTCGGACCCGCGGACCGTGGTCAGGCCGCTGCTGCGGGCCGTGGCCCGGCCAGACGGTACGGTCCGATGGCCCTGCTGGCCTCCCGGGTGCGCCGCGGGCGGCCTGCCCTCCTCGGGCTGCGGCTGGCCGTGGCCGCCGGGCTCAGCTCCGCGGCCTTCGCCGTAACCGGCGCTCAGCCCGCCGCCGCCGGCTTGACCGCGGGCGCGGTCACCTGGTTCCTGCTCACCGCCCGACACGACCTCGCCCCGCCGTTGCCCGTCCCCGGGGCGGCCGGCGAGCGGACGCGGGGCTGACGGGCCTGGTCGGCGGCCCGCCTGGCCGCTCAGTCCGGCGCGGCCGCCACGGACTCCGCCTGCCGCAGCCCGGGCAAGGTCACGCACAGGACGGCCGCCACCGCCATCGTGGCCGCGAACGCGCCCAGCGCCCAGCCGCCCGACACGTGCTGGACCAGCAGCCCGGCGGTCAGCGGCGCCAGCGTCGCCAGCCCGGTGGCCACCATGAGCACGGTATTGGTGACCCGCCCGCGCATCTCCTCTGGCGCGCTGCGGAGCATCACGGCGAACAGCGCGGCGTTCGCAGCCGGCGCGAGCATCAGCGACGCGGCGACCGGCGCGGCGACCGCCGGCGAAGGGACGAGCCAGGCCGCGACGCCGAACAGCAGCGCCCCGGCCAGCGTGACCACCATGGCCAGCGTCCCCAGCCGCACCCGCCCTTGCAGCCGGGGCGCCACGATCGCGCCGAGCAGCCCGCCGACCATGACAGCCGCCTGGACCAGGCCGATGACCGCCGTTGACGTGCCGTGCTGGCGCAGCGCGAGCGTGATCGTGAAGATCACGCCGTTGAAGGCGAAGTTGATCAGCGGCGCCTGGATCACCACCGCGCGCAGGATCGGCACCCGCCAGACCAGCTGCAGGCCGTCGGCCACTTCGCGCCACAGCGCCTTGCGCTCGACCGCCTTCTCCGGCCTGAATCGCCCGCGGATCCGGCTCACCGTGCCGAACGAGATCCCGTAGGAGACCGCGTCGGCCAGGAACGGGACGGCCCGGGCCAGCCCGAACAGCAGCCCGCCGAGCGCCGGGCCGGCCAGGCTAGCGCTGTACGTCCTGGCCTCAGTGGCGGCCCACGCCCGCTCGAGCTGCCCGTCGGCCACGATGCCAGGCAGCGCCGCGGTGGCCGCCGGGTCGAACAGCGCGCCGGCGCCCCCCTCGATCAGGCTCACGACCAGGATGACCGGCCAGGACGCCAGGTGCAGCACGACCAGGATGCCGAGCACCGCCAGCAGCACGGCGCGCACGACGTCGCAGACGATCATCGTCAGCCGCCGGTCGAACCGGTCCGACAGCGCCCCGGCCGGCAGCTGCACGCAGAGCACGGCGATCGCCCTGGCCGTCCCCACCACCCCGGCGAGCACGGCCGAGCGGGTCAGCGCCAGGATCAGAAGCGGGTAGGCCAGAAAGCTGATCTCGGAGCCGGTATCGGACAGCAACTGGCCGATCCAGAGCATGCGGAAGCCGCTGTTGCGCCGCAGCGGGACCGGCTGCACCGCGGCAGCGGCCGTCTCAGTCCCGCTCGCATCGCTCACCACCGAACAGTACGCCCGCCGACATATGCCACGCCTCTGGACAGATAAGCAACTTCGGACCCGGGTAAGCCGGTTCCCGGCTGCCTAAGACCCCCTTCCAGCGGGCGAACTAGGGATTTCCTCCGATGCGCCCGGCAGGTCTTACGGCGAGTCTCAGTGTTAGCCGGTGAAGACATAGCCGGAAACCAAGGAGGAACCATGAGCCGCAACACCACGCAGGGTGTCCAGAGCCCGCTGGCCCGCATCGGCCGGCGCATCGCCGCCATCGTCGCCGAGTGCAACTACGCCCAGGCCCGGGTGACCGACCCGTGGACCACCCCGGCGCGTTGATCCGGGGAAACGAGCGCCCGACGTCGAGCCGGATGTCCGATCCGGCTCCCGGGCCCGGTCCAGCACGAACCAGCCGCTAGCCGGCCGGGCCGAGGCCCGGCCGGCTAGCGGGATCTTCACAGCGTGCCGCGCGCGCTGAGGCAGGCCGGCACCGGCTCAGGGAAACCCGCGCGTCAGCTGCGAAGTGCTATGGGCGCCTGGCCGCGTAGCTCAACGGGCAGGTGTCCCACGTCGTTGAAGGTGATGAGCGTCGGCGGGAGATCCGGGCGGATCTGGATGATAGTCAGCGCGCAGTTGAACTGGTTCAGCCCCATCCACCGCCACTCAGGCGCGTCCAGCGCGTACCGGACGAACCATCCGATGACGAAGTTGTGCGTGATAAGCAGCTCGTGCCGATCCTCATCCCTGGTAGCCGCCAGCTGCTCGACGGCGGTGTTCAGCTGCCTGGCTGCGGGGTCACGCTCCTCGGCAGGCACCCTGTCCAGGAACGCCCGGTACGGCTGCGGGACGGCGCGGGCCTGGTCGGCGGACGGTATCGGCGTCAGGTCGCGCAGCAGCTCCGAGCTGCTCACCGGTACGCCCGGTAGGTAGTCCGCGAGGATCTGCGCGGTCTGCGCGGCCCTGCGCAGCGGACTGTGGCGCACCACGTCGAACGGGACCCCGGCTATCCGCCGTCCCAACCGGTGCGCCTGCTGTTCCCCCAGCGGGGAAAGGCCGCCGCCGGGATCCTCACCCGCCGCCGGATGATGCTGCTCCGCGTGCCGGACCAGGTACAGCAACGTGGTCGCCATCTGGTTGACCCCTCACGACGCAGGCCGGTCAGTTGCCTCTGCGAGGCGGACAAGCATACAGAGCTGGCACGATGACCTGGCCCCGGTAACGCAGCGGGCCGGGTGCTTGGATTAGCGCATGACAACTGAGCAGGCAGGGCCGCAGGTGGTCAGCGCCAGCCGTCAGATAGCGGCCGCACCCGGCCGGATCTTCGAGTTGATCGCGGATCCGGCTGCGCAGCCGCGCTGGGACGGCAACGATAACCTGGCCGAAGCACCCGCCGGGCAGCGCGTCCGCCGCGCGGGCGATGTGTTCACCATGACGCTCACCGGGGGCGCCGTCAGGGAGAACCACGTCGTCGAGTTCGACGAGGGCCGCCGGATTGCCTGGATGCCCGCCGAAGTGGGACAAGAGCGGCCCGGGCATCTGTGGCGGTGGGAGCTCGAGCCGTCCGGCGCGTCCGGCACGCAGGTCACTCACACCTACGACTGGACCCGCCTGACCGATGACAAGCGCCTCCCGCGAGCCCGCGCGACCACGGCCGGCAAGCTCCAGGCCTCACTCGACCGCCTCGCGGCCCTCGCCGAAGGATCCTGACCGCCAGAGCTAGCGTCGCCGGCGTGTCGGGCCGATAACCTGCCCGATGGGTGAGCCGACGTCTCCGCGGAAGCGTCCCACGCAATTGCGCGCCGCGTTCCCCCAGTGCGGGCGGCTCAGGGACGGCGGTCCGCAGCCGGGAGCTGCCCGCTTTCGGACCACACCTCGACAAGGTTGGTGATCAGTCCGCCGCGCACGGTGACGAACGACGCGACGTGGAAGGTCTGCTGACCGTCGCTGACCCGGGTGCGGGACACGGCCCGCTCGCCGGCACCCACGACATCCTCGACGTCAGCGTGCCAGCGGCCCGGATACTCCCGGTTAACGCCGACGAAGCCATCCGCGTCGAAGACTTCACCGGTCTCCGTGTAACGCACCTGCAGCCCCGGATCCAGCAAGGCCGCCAGGCCATCCCAGTCCTGGGCGTCGATCCGTGCCCAGAGCTCCCGCAAGATCTCGCCTGCCCCACTGTGCTCAGCCATGGCCTGATTCTCCGCCGCAGTACCGACAAAACGGCGCGCCGGTCTCCTTCGATCAGACGTCGCCGGGACGTGAGCGGCTATGCATATGTGATCACTGACCTGCGCGGTACGGGGCATCGTACGGGATGCTCACTGCCGGGCTGGGAAGCGGCATAACTGCCGACATCGGTCCGCTGGCGGGCTGGATCCCCGGCACAGCCATGGTCGAACGGGCGGGTCGGCTAGTCAGCGGCCGGGGGCAGGGCGGCGGGTGGGCTACTCCCACTGGCCGGGCTGGTAGTCACCGGCGGGCTGGCGGGTGATGACGTTCAGCCGGTTCCAGGCGTTGATTTCGGCGATGAGCGACACTAGCGCGGCGAGCTGTTCGTCGTCGTAGTGCTTGGCCGCGTTCGCCCAGGCCTCGTCGGTGACGCCGTCGGCCGCATCCGCGAGGCGGGTGCCCTGCTCGGTGAGCTCCAGCGCGGCCCGCTCGGCCTCGGTGAAGACCGTCGCCTCCCGCCACACCGCGACCAGGTTGAGCCGCTGCTGGGTCTCCCCGGCATGCGCGGCGTCCTTGGTGTGCATGTCCGTGCACTGGGCGCAGCCGTTGATCTGGCTGGCCCGGATCTTCACCAGCTCCTGCGTAGCGGCCGGCAAGCCCGAGTCGACCACCACCTTGTTCGCCGAGACGAGGTACTTGAAGAACCTGCTCGTGACGGCGCTGTCCAGCAGGTTGAGACGGGGTTCCATGGTGGTTCTTCCTCTCTTACAGGTCACCTGATGGCGTGTTCCTCTCCCTACGTCGACGACGCTACCCCCCGGAATGTCAGGCGTCGCCTTCCGTAACCGGGCACGGCCATACGATGGCCACGGGCGAAACAAGAGGAGATCAGCGCGGTCGTGACGCTCAGCGGAACGGCCTCAGTGGAACGGGCGATGCGGGATGGGCGCGTCGTTGAGCTGCTGGTCGATGTCGACGAGGATCGCCTCGTCTTCGATCTTGCACGCATAGACCGGGATGGGCCCGCAGGCAAACACGCCGACGGCCTCGCCGGTGGTCAGGTTGTAGCGCGACGCGTGGGAGGCGCAAACCAGGGTGTCATCGTCCTGGAGCGAGCCTTCGTGAAGGGGCTGCTGCTGGTGAGTGCAGGTGTTGTGGATCGCCCTGACGTCGTCATCATCGAGGCGGATGAGGCAGACCGGTTCGCGCAGTTCCTCGACGAGCATGGTGTCGCCGACTTCTAGGTCATCGAGGTTCGCGACGATGACGAACGTCATGGCTGTGTCCTTCCAGTTGCGGGCTTTCGGGGTACCGGCTGGCTGCCGCGCACCTCTATCCAGCCGTTCCTGATGCGGGTCGGCAGTACCGGTTGCGGCTGGCTGGCCGGGCCGCGCCCGACGCAGCCGTCGGCGAGCGCGAAGCGGGCGCCGTGCAGCGGGCATGTCACGGTCAGGCCCGCGATGGTGCCGCGGCTGAGCAGGCCGCCGGCGTGGCCGCAGACGTTGTCGATGGCGTAGAGGATCCCGTCGTGGCGGTACAGCATGATCTGCCTGCCCTCGGCCTCGACGGCAGTGGGCGCGTCGTCGGGCAGGTCGGCCTCGGCCAGCGCGCGGGTCCAGCGCCGCGGCCCGGTGACCCAGGCCGCCCGGTTGACCATCACGCCCCTGGTGAAGACGAGATGACCGCCGAAGTAGCCGGCCGCGGCCGTGACCGCGAGGCTGGCCGCGCCCAGGGCGCGGGCCGTGCTGCGGTGGCCGGCCACCCGGGTGCTCAGGGATGCGCCTTGCAGCCCGAGGGCCGCCGTATTGAGGATGCCGTGGAAAAGCCCGACGCGGCGGTCCTCTTCGTTGCTGACGGTCCAGTCGCTGAGGCCGGTCAGGGCGGTAGCGCCCGAGGCGATGATTCCGGCCGCGCTGAGCACGCCCGCGGCGTCGAATCCGCGCCGGGGAGACGGGTCACGGTCCACGACGTCCAGCAGCGTGGCGCTGGTCCATAGTCCGATAGGCAGGTCGCTCAGGGCCGGGTGTACTGGGTGGCCGGCCCACCGGCCGCCGTGCATCAGCTCGACGGCAAGCTTGTCCTGGTGCCGTTCGCGGACCGGCACGAGCACGGCGGCCGTCCGCTCGCTCAGCGTCCGCAGCCAGCCGAGCCGGTCGACCCGGGCCATCAGATCCCTGTGCCAGTCGGCTCGGTTGCTGCCCGTTCGCATGAGGTTCCTCCCCGGGGACGTCAGCTGTCCGCTCATTCTGTTCGTGCGCTACCTCGCCGCACATATCGAAATGAGACTGCCGAGCTATCTTCGGGGTCAGGCCGATGGACGCGCAGACGGCGAAGCTGCCTGAGCGAGGGTGAGGATACGCGGGCCGTCGGCGGTGACCGCGACCGTGTGCTCGATGTGCGCGGCGCGGCTGCCGTCGGTGCTGCGGACGGTCCAGCGCGGCGGCGGTGTCTCACATACTGGACACGAGTGCGCCATCACGGCCCCACCTTCCACGGTCTTTTCGGCTTTGCACACACTACGACCAAAAACGCGGTGGATTTGTCACGATTCCATGGTTATAGCGCATGCAAAGTGGGGCCCGCGTCTCATATTGTGAGACGAATGGCCGACCGAGCTCGCAATAGCCCGCGATCTCGCGGCGGGACGCCGTCCATGGTCCCGCCCGCGTGAGACCCGCTCCTCACGTAGTCGCCGGGCGGGCCCAGCCCCTGCGCTCGCTCTCGTCGATCAGCACCTTGCCCGCCTCCCAGAGCGACGCCGAGGCGTCCGCGATCATCCCCGTGCGGGTCCTGACGTCGGCCGCGGTGACGCCGGGCGCCCGCCAGGTCCCGCCGCGGGCCATCCAGTTGAGCAGGATCGGCTGCAGCCGGTCCATCGCCTTGGCGAACCGGGACTCCGGCGTCTGCCGCGCCTCGAATTCATCCCATAGCGCGCGCACCCAGGCGGCCTGGTCGGCCGGCAGCAGCCCGAACAGCCGCTCGGCGGCAGCCGTCTCGCGCCGCTGCTGGGTGGCGGCCATCGCGTCGTCGTACAGGAAGGTATCCCCCGCGTAGATCTCCACCAGGTCGTGCACGATGACCAGCTGGATGACGCGCCCGGTATCGACCTCCTCGTCCGCGTACTCGGCCAGG
The DNA here is from genome assembly GCA_036502085.1 of Streptosporangiaceae bacterium. Lineage (GTDB taxonomy): Bacteria > Actinomycetota > Actinomycetes > Streptosporangiales > Streptosporangiaceae > PALSA-505. The sequence continues at coordinate 75,661 of DASXZD010000020.1, read as the reverse complement.
ATCGCGGTCATCAGCGCCAGATGCCAGGAATGCTCGGCGTCGTTCTCCCGCCGGTCCGCCGCGGCCAGCGGCGATCGCCGCAGCACGGTCTTGAGCCGGTCGGCCTCGATGAGGAAGGTGAGCTGCCGGCGCAGCCGGGCCTCTATCCGGTCGGGGAGCGGGTTTGCCTCGGCCAGCGGCCGCAGATCATCGGGAGCCATTCCCCCAGCCTCCCAGTCCGCCCAGGCCGACGTCCGCCCGGCCGGCGACCGCCCTGCCCCCGGCTTGTCATCCTGGGTTGACACCCCGAAGATGTCAACGTAGATTGACAGCATGAGCGAAGGAGTACAGCTGGCGCAGGCCGCGAGCGGACGCGACCCCGTGGCCGGGCTGCGCGCCGTCCGGGCCCTGCGCGAGCTAGCCGACCGGCTAGAGGCGCTGCAGGTCGAGAACGCGCGCGACCAGGGCTGGTCCTGGCAGGCGATCGCGGCCCACCTCGGCGTGACCCGGCAGGCCGCGCACAAGAAGCATGCCCGCCGGGTACGAGGCGGCTGACCGCCCGCGCTCAGCCGCCGGCCTCAGCCCCGGGACCAAACCCCGGCCCCAGACCCGGGAACAGACCGGGACCAGGAAGGAAGAATGATCATGCTGGAGCGGTTCAGCGCGGACGCGCGGCAGACCGTCGTCGCCGCCAGGGAACAGGCCAGCCTGCTGCGGCACAACTTCATCGGCTGCGAGCACCTGCTGCTCGCCCTCGCGATGCTCCAGAACGACCCGGCGGCCGGCGCGCTGGCGGCGTTCGGGCTGGATCACGCCCGGCTGCGCGACGGAGTAGTCGCCGTCGTGGGCGAAAGCAACAGGACAGCCGAGACGCCGGCAATGCCCGAATCGACCGGCCCAGGCGACCCGCTGGACGCGGCGGCGCTCTACTCGCTGGGCATCGACCTGGACGAGGTGCGGCGCAGCATCGAGGCCAGCTTCGGTCCCGGCGCGCTGGACCGCAGCCGGACGACCAGGAACCGGACGACCCGCAACCGTCTCACCCGCCGCCTGTCCCGCGGCGGCAGCCGCACCCGCAACCGCGACTGCACCCGGCCCGCGTTCACGCCGCGAGCGAAGAAAACACTGGAGATCGCGGTACGCACCGCGGCTACGACCGGGGACCGCACGATCTCCACCGGGCATCTGCTGCTTGGCCTGCTCAACCAGCGGGACAATGGGGCGCTGCGGGTGCTGAAGTTCGCCGACGTGCAACCGGACGCGCTGCGGCGCGAGCTAGCCCGCCGAATGGACGCCGCCGCCTGACCGCCCCGCCTTCGCCGGCGTACCGCGGCCGACGGGGCAGCAGGTCAGCCGGGCTCCGGCCCGGTGGCGACCGGCCGGTCCGCGTCGGTCACCCAGTGCGACCAGGAGCCGACGTAGAGCGCGGCCTGGATCCCGGCCAGGTCGAGCGCGAGCACCAGCTGCGCGGCGGTGACGCCCGACCCGCAGTACGCCCCCACCCGCAGGCCGTTGGCCGCCACGCCCAGCGCGGCAAAGCGCTCGCGCAGTTCGCCCTCGGGCCGGAACGTGCCGTCCTCGGTTACGTTGCCGGCGGCCGGCGCGCTCACCGCCCCGGGAATATGGCCGCCGACCGGATCGATGGGCTCGTTGTCACCGCGGTATCTTTCGGCGGCCCGTGCATCAAGCAGTATTCCCGAACGGGTAATTGCCGATGCTCCGGCCGCGTCAAGCAACGCCATACCGCCCGGTCGTGCGGTGAAATCCCCCGGTTCGATGACGGGCTCGGCCACGGTCACCGGGCGGCCGGCCGCCTGCCAGGCCGGGATCCCGCCGTCGAGAACGCGGACGTCACCGTGTCCGAAGTAGCGCAGCGTCCACCAGGCGCGCGAGGCGGCCATGCCGTCACCGTTGTCGTAGACGACCACGGGATGGCCGTCGCGCACTCCGGCGCGGCGCAGTGCCTCCTGCACGTGGCCGGGCGAGGGCAGCGGATGCCGCCCGGCCGGCCCTGGCGTGCCGGTCAGGTCGCTGTCGAGATCCACATAGACGGCGCCGGGCAGGTGCCCGGCGCGGTAGCTGTTGACCCCTGGCGGTCCGCCGAGCCGCCAGCGTATGTCAAGCAAGGTCGGCGGCTGTGCCCCGACCATCTCCTGCGCCAGCGCCGCGACGCTGATCAGCGCGCTCATAGGCCGCCGTGGACGAGCAGCGGTACCAGCTGCTCGGCACTGGTGAGCGATCCGTGCATGCCGACCAGGACCGATTCGCGCGGCTCGGCCTGGGTGGCGACGATCGCGGTGCCGCCCGCCGCGGCGGCGACGACATCGCCGATCCGCTCGGCGATGCCGGGCCCCACCGGCCCGAACCAGCCGCCGGAGATGGCCTCGTCCCGCGACACCACCCAGGCACGGTCGCCGAGCACGGCCTGCCAGGTGGCGAGCACGTCATCGGCGGCGCCGGGGTTCGCGTAAACGTGCCGCGCGCGCGGCTCGCCGCCGAGCAGCGCCACGCCATCGCGCAGCTCCGCGACCTCATCGACGTCGACCCGGTTGCCCGGCGCGATGTCCACCATGCCGTGGTCGGCGGTGATGTACAGCGGCGTGTCAGGCGGCAGCACCCCGGCGAGCTGCTCGGCTAGCTTGTCCACGTGCCCGAGCTCGTAGTACCAGGCGTCCGAGCTGGAGCCGAACAGGTGCCCGGTCGCGTCCAGGTCTCCGAGGTACACGGTGACGAACGTCCGCTCCGACTCGCGCAGCGCGGTCCCGGCCTGGGCGACCAGTCCGCCCAGGGTGTTCGCGGCCCGGTACCTGGCCCCGCGCATGACCGCCTTGGACAGGCCGGACTGCTCGTAGGCCCCGGCGGCCACCCGGTAGGCGCTGACGTCCGCGGCCGCGGCCCGCTCGAAGATGGTCGAGCCCGGTTGCCATTCCACCGGGTCGACCCGGCGGTCCCAGCGCAGCCCGTTGAGCAGCGCGCCCAGGCCGGGCACAGCGACCTGGTAGCCGAGCATGCCGTGCGCCCCCGGCGGCCGGCCGGTGCCGAGCGAGCCCAGGCTGGTCACCGTCGTCGACGGGAAGCCCGCGGTGAGCGGCCGGCCGTCGACCGCGAGCTCGGCCAGGAACGGCGCGGCGGCCGGATGGTCGCGCAGCAGTTCCCAGCCCAGGCCGTCCACGATCAGCAGGCAGGCCCGCGGGGTCGAGGGCAGGCCAAGCGGATTGGGATCGTCGGGTACGCCGAGCGAGCCCAGCAGGGATGACGCCAGGTCCGCGAGAGTTGCCTCACCGTACGACGGCAGCGTCGGGGATGTCCTCGGCTCATCCGACATGCGGGGGCAGCCCTTCGCTTACTACTCGACTCGTCTTCCGCTTCACGTTGCCCGCTCATCGTGCCATCAGCCGGCCAGACCGGGCAATTCGCCTCGCCGCACGTCCCGGCGGCGGGTCAGGGCCCCGCGGCCGCGGCGGCAAGCGCCTGCCCGAACGACAGCACCTGACGCACCGCATCCTCGCCGTCGGCGGCCTCGCTGACCCGAAGAGCCAGGTCGTCGGCCGTGATCGTGCCGGTGTACCCGTGATCGGCTTCGCAGTTCTCGTCGCCGCAGTGCGCGGGCTCCAGCTCGATATGGGACAGCACGTTCCAGCCGATGGTGAGCAGCACCTCTGTGGGCATTGTCACGCCGGCCACGTAGGAGGCCGGATCCGGCACCACCCGGGTCAGCGCCACGGAGGAGATCCGGGACAGGTGAACCGCCTCGGTGCTGGTCTCGGCCTGCGGGCGACTGTCCGGCTCCTGCGGCGGGTGCTCGTCGGTGTGCGAGTACACCAGCCGGGTCGCGGTCAGCACCAGGACCGTGATGTGCCTGCGTACCTCCATCCCCGGGTCGAACATCGCATCGTGATGCACGGCGTAGGAGACGATGGCCTCGGTGCCAAGGGCCGATGACACCGCGTCGGTGACCAGGCCCGGGTAGTAGCCGCTGCGTTCGATCGCCGTCCGCAGACCGTCGGCCGTGGCTTGTGTTTCCGTCATCCATCCATCCTGCACCGCCGGCCGCGATGCTTCACCACCACTGCACATCTACAGCCAGGATCTTTCCCCGCCTTCGTGATCATGAACCGTCTGGGGCCAGCGCGTCGCGCAGCCGGGCTGCGTAGGCGGCCGCCTCGTCGTCACCGGCGTACTTGGACCGCGGCCAGAAGAAGCCGCGCAGGCCGTCGCCCTTGGTTCTCGGCACCACGTGCACGTGCAGGTGCGGCACGCTCTGGCTGACGATGTTGTTGATCGCGACGAAGCTGCCCTGCGCGCCGTAGGCCGCGGGCACCGCGGCGCTGATCCGCTGGACCTGGCCGAACAGCGGGACGATCAGCCCGGCGGGCAGGTCGGCGAGCGTCTGGTGATGAGCCCGCGGCAGCACGAGCACGTGCCCCTTGAACACCGGCCTGATGTCCAGGAACGCGGCCACGTCCGGCTCGTCGAGAACCATGTGGGCGCTGGCCTGGCCTGCGAGTATCGCGCAGAAGCGGCAATCGGTCACCACGGAACGATAGCCGCCGGGGGCGGCGCTGGCCCGCTATCCCGCTGCTACCCCCAGCGGCGCAGCAGGCGCTCGGCGCCGGCGGCGAGGGCGGCGACCAGCTCGGCGGCCGGGCGCTCCTGGGTGACTAGGCCGACGCCCTGGCCGGCGTAGATGTAGGCCGTGTCGTAGTCACCGCGGCGCCGCGCGGCGGTGAGCTGGCGGCTGGCGTCCTCGTCGCCGGCCAGCTCGTCCTCGTGGCCGGCCCAGCGGCGGCTGAACTCGTTGGCGAGGCCGCGGCCGCCGTACTGCGGGGGCCAGGGTATGCGCTGCGCGATGTCGAACACGCTGGTGTAGACAGTGCCGGTGTCGCTGGCGGCGCGGACCGCAGCCCGCGCGGCCGGCGTGTTCGCTGCCTCCGGGCAGGACAGCAGCGCGGTGCCCACCCAGGCGCCGGCCGCGCCGGCCGCGAGCACCGCGGCCAGCCCGCGCGCGGTGCCGATCCCGCCGGCCGCCAGCACGGGAACGGTGACCGCGTCCAGCACGCCGGCCAGCAGCGGCAGCGTGGCGACCAGGTTGTGGCCGTGACCGCCGGCCTCGGCGCCGCGGGCGACGATCAGGTCGACGCCCTGGTCGGCGGCGGCCCGCGCCTCGTCCGCGAAGCCGACCTGCGTGGCGACCATGATCCCCGCCTCGCGCAGCCGACCGGCCCACGGCGCGAGCTCGCCGAAGCTGAGCGAGACCAGCGCGGGCTGCGCCGCCAGCGTCGCGTCGAACTGGGCGGGCGCGTGCGGAAGCGCCCAGGCCATCAGGCCGATGCCGAACCGCGCTCCTGAGTCGCGCGCCTGCTGGGCCTCGGCGGCGATCGCCGCCGGGGTGGTCGCGTTCCCCACGCCGATCATCCCGAGCCCGCCGCCGGCCGTGACCGCGGCGGCCAGCCTGCCGTCGGAAACTCCGGCCATCGGGGCGCCGATGACCGGCACGTCCAGCTCCAGCAGATCCGTCAGTGCGGTGCGCAGCATGGGGGTCATTGTGGCAGCCCGCGAATTTTGGCAGCGCTGCGACAATGTGCGGGTGAGCGACGACGAGCAGGCCGGCGGCGAGCGCGAGGCGGGCTGGCTGCTGCTGGTCTACCGGGTGCCGCCCGAGCCGACCAGGCTGCGGGCGGCCGTCTGGCGCAGGATCAAGAGCCTGGGCGCCATCTACCTGCAGAACTCGGCGGCGGCGCTGCCGGCCAGCCCGGGCGCGGAGCGCGCACTGCGCAAGCTCAGGCGGGAGATCATCGAGATGTCCGGCACCGCGGCGCTGCTGTCCTGCCGGGTGCTGGCCGGCGAGCCCGAGGTGCGCGCGGCCTTCCAGGCGGCCAGGGACGACGAGTACGCGGAGATCGTGGACCGCTGCGAGGACTTCCTCGCCCAGGTCCAGAAGGAGTACGCGGCCCACCACTTCACCTACGCCGAGCTGGAGGAGAACGAGGTCGACCTGGTCAAGCTGCAGAACTGGCTGGCCCGGGTGCGCGACCGCGACGTGTTCGGCGCGGCCGGCCGCGAGCCGGCCGAGCAGGCGCTCGCCCGCTGCGACAAGTCCCTGGAGGACTACGCGGCCCGGGTCTACGCGGAGGAAGCAGAGAGCCGGTAAGCCGCGGCCCGCCTGGCGTTACCGTGGGCCGATGGAACTGCTGCGGACCCGGCGGCTGCTGCTCGCACTGACCGACACCGACAACATCGCGTCACAGGCGGCGGCCGCGCGGCCGGGCATGACCGACGAGGGCGTGACCGGACGCTGGTCCGGCGAGACCATGCTCCAGTACCGGAAGGTAATCCGGCCAATTACCTGCGACGAGTAGCCAGCCAGAGGCTGGCCGGCAGCAGCACCGCGAGCAGCGCAGGGAGCAGCCACCAGGCGGGCACGCTGGTCCGGCTGACCGCGTAGGTCAGGGCCAGGCCGGCCACCACGCCGACCGCGATCCGCCAGTCGTCGCCGACCACGAAGTCGTAGAGGAACGCGAAGAAGTCCCGCACCCGTCCCACCACAGTGCCCATCTCCTCAGGCCGCCTCCGCCGCCGCGGCGCTGCCGCGGCGCAGCAGGGCGACCAGCCCGAGCGCGAACACCGCGATGGCGGGCACCAGCCCCAGCAGCGACGCGTCCGACCCAGGCCAGTGCGCGCCGGCCCCCTCGGCGCCCCAGAACATGCCGAACGCGGTGAGCATGATCCCGACGACGAACTTGAGCGTGTTCTCCGGGACGCGGGACAGCGGGCTGCGCACCGCGAAGCCGCCGGCCGCGACGACGGCCACCGCGCAGAGCGCCGCCAGGCCGGCCAGCGGGATGTTGCCGGCGTTGCTGCCGAAGGTGAGCGCGATGAACACCACCTCGAGCCCTTCGAGCAACACCCCCTTGAACGACAGCGTGAACGCGTACCAGTCCGGCACCGAGCCCAGCGTCCGGCGCGGCGCATCGGCCGCGTCGGCCATCTGCCTGCGGTAGATCGCGTCCTCGTCGTGCAGCGCCTTATGCCCGCTGGCCCGCAGGATCGCCTTGCGCAGCCACTGCAGGCCGAAGATCAGCAGCAGCGCGCCGACCACCAGCCGCAGTTCCCGCAGCGGCAGCGCATCGACGGCCGGCCCAAGGGCGGCGACCAGAATGGCCAGCACGGCGAGCGCCGCGGTCACGCCGGTGAGCGCGGATCGCCAGTCTCTGGCCGTCCCCGCGGCCAGTACGATCGTGGTCGCCTCGACGGCTTCCACCGCGCAGGCGAGGAAGACGGCAACGAACAGGGCTCCCGCCCCCATGCTCTCTCCTCCGTGCCCGGGGATCTGCCAGTAAGCGCACTCTAAAGCCTAACGGTGGTTAGCACCATGCGTTGACGGTGGTTAGCTCCGCCGCAGCCGGCGAGACCCGGCTGACAGCGTCGTGGAAGGAGCATGGAATCGCTTAACCACGCCAACAACAATCAAGTGGGCTGGGTCGCCGGCAACAACCTGGCTCTCGGACGACCCGATTCCCTTGCGGCGCGGTTAACCGGCATGTTCGCGCAGGCATTAGCATCTGACGGGTGACGACGAGACTTCTGAGCAGTGAAGCATCCCCCCGCGATACGCAGTCCGACGTAATCGTCGTCGGACTGGTCAAGGGCGCAGACGGACCCGAGCTTGCGCCCGGTGCCGACGCCGTCAACCAGGCGCTCGGCGGGACCCTGATCGCCGAGCTAACCGCGCTCGGCGCAACCGGGCGGGCCGAGCAGGTCACGCAGATCGCCGCCGGAGCGCGACTTTCCGCAGGCAGCGGCACCGCGCTGGCCCCGCTCATTGTCGCCGTAGGCGTTGGCGCGCCGTCGCAGGGGGAAGGCGGGCCCGACGGCGGGCCGGCCTTCGATCACGAGTCGCTGCGGCGCGCCGCTGGCGCGGCCGTGCGTGCCATCGTGAGAACGGGGGCGAAGCCCGTTCGGGATGAAAATCATGCTCCGGAAGGCGCTGGCTCCACGGGCCCGGTTCGCCGGGTGGGGCTGGCGCTGCCCGCGCGCGACGAGGCTGAGGCCGAGGCGGTTGCGCTGGGCGGGCTGCTCGGCGGCTATTCGTTCTGGCGGTACCGCAGCGGGCCGCCGCGGCCTTCGGTCGAGCTGACGGTGCTCGGCGACGGCGGGATCAGCGACGCCGCCGCGCACCGCGTGCAGGTACTGTGCGACGCGGTGACGCTGGTCCGGGACCTGGTCAACACGAGCCCCTCGCACCTGGTGCCCGCCACGCTGGCCGATGAGGCCGAGCGGGTCGCCGCGGCCCACGAGCTTGACGTCGAGGTGCTCGACGAGAAGGCGCTGGCCGAGGGCGGCTACGGCGGCATACTCGGCGTCGGCATGGGCTCGGCGCACCAGCCGCGGCTGATCAGGCTCGCCTACCGGCACCCGGATGCCACCAAGACCCTGGTCATCGCCGGCAAGGGCATCACCTTCGACTCCGGCGGCCTGTCGCTGAAGCCGCCGAAGGCGATGGAGCACATGAAGTCGGACATGGCCGGCGCGGCCGCGGTGCTCGCCTCGATACAGGCGATCTCCGAGCTGAAGACGCCGGTCAACGTGGTCGGCTACCTGGCCGCCGCGGAGAACATGCCGGGCGGCGGGGCGCAGCGGCCCGCCGACATCATCACGATCTACGGCGGCAAGACCGTCGAGGTGCTGAACACCGACGCGGAGGGCAGGCTGGTTCTCGCCGACGCGCTGTCCCGGTCCGGCGCCGACTCCCCCGACCTGCTGGTGGACGTGGCCACGCTCACCGGGGCGCAGACGGTCGCGCTCGGCGTGCGCACCTTCGGCGTGATGTCCAACGACGACGCGGTGCTCGACGGGGTCGTCGATTCCGCCCGCCGGGCGGGCGAGACGGCCTGGCCGATGCCGCTGCCCGAGGAACTGCGCGGCAAGCTGGACTCCGAGATGGCCGACCTGACCAACATGTCGCCCGACCGCTTCGGCGGGATGCTCGTGGCCGGCTGGTTCCTGCGCGAGTTCGTCCCCGACGGCGTCCGCTGGGCGCACCTGGACATCGCCGGCCCCTCGTTCAACACCGAGAGCGGGCACGGGTACACCCCCCCGGGCGGGACGGGCGTGGCCGTCAGGACCCTGGTCCAGATCGCGCAGGACGTCGCGGACGGGCGACTGTAGACCAGTGACGGACACCGACAAGGAGCCATCTGTGGCGGACGCGAACGGGCGCTACGACATCGTCATACTGGGCGGCGGGAGCGGCGGTTACGCCTGCGCGCTGCGGGCCGCCGAGCTCGGCAAGCGCGTGGCGCTGATCGAGAAGGACAAGGTCGGCGGCACCTGCCTGCACCGCGGCTGCATCCCGACCAAGGCGCTGCTGCACGCGGCCGAGGTCGCCGACCTGTCGCGGGAGGGCGCTTCGTTCGGCATCAAGTCCACGTTCGACGGCGTGGACATCGCCGGGGTGCACGCCTACAAGGACAAGGTGGTGGACCGGCTCTGGAAGGGCCTGCAGTCCACGATCGCCAGCCGGAAGGTCGAGACGATCATCGGCGACGGCCGGCTGGTCTCCCCCACCCAGGTCGCGGTGGGCGAGACGATCTACGAGGGCGAGCACATCGTGCTGGCCAGCGGGTCGCAGCCGCGCAGCCTGCCCGGCCTGGAGATCGACCACAACCGGGTGATCACCAGCGACGACGCGCTCAGGCTGGACCGGGTGCCGGAGTCGGTGGTCATTCTCGGCGGCGGGGTCATCGGGGTGGAGTTCGCCTCGGTGTGGCGGTCGTTCGGCGCCAGCGTGACGATCGTGGAGATGCTGCCGCACCTGCTGCCGCCCGAGGAAGAGTCGAGCTCTAAGCAGCTGGAGCGCGCCTTCCGGCGCCGCGGCATCGCCTACGAGCTGGGCGCGCGGTTCGAGGGCGTCAAGGACACCGGCGCCGGGGTGACGGTCACGCTGGAGGGCGGCAAGTCCCTGGACGCCGAGCTGCTGCTCGTCGCGGTGGGGCGCGGGCCGGTCTCGGCCGGGCTGGGCTACGAGGAAGCCGGCGTGGCGATGGAGCGCGGCTTCGTCACCGTCGACCCGTACTGCCAGACCAGCGTGCCCACGATCTCGGCGGTCGGTGACCTGACGCCCGGGCTGCAGCTCGCGCACGTCGGGTTCGCCGAGGGGATCCTGGTCGCCGAGCGGCTGGCCGGGCTGCCGGTCACGCCCATCGATTACGACGGCGTGCCGCGGATCACCTACAGCGATCCCGAGGTCGCTTCGGTCGGCATCACCTCGGCGGTCGCGGCGGCGCGCGGGATCGAGACCACGGAGTTCACCTACCCGCTGGGCGGGAACGGCAAGAGCGTGATCCTGCAGACCCAGGGCCAGGCGAAGGTCATCGCCACGAAGGGTGCGGATGGCCAGCTTCCCGGGCCGGTGCTCGGGGTGCACCTGGTGGGGGCGCGGGTCGGCGAGCTGATCGCCGAGGGCCAGCTGATCTACAACTGGGAGGCGCTGCCGTCCGATGTGGCGCAGCTCATCCATCCGCACCCGACGCAGTCGGAGGTGATCGGCGAAGCGCATCTCGCGCTCGCCGGCAAGCCGCTGCACGTACATTCGTAAGCGCCCGCCTGCCGGGCAGGCGTCAACCTGGTCAGCCTGCAGGCGCCGACAACAAAGGAGTCGGGAAGAGCATGTCGGTCTCGGTATCCATGCCCCAGCTTGGCGAGAGCGTCACCGAGGGCACTGTCACACGCTGGCTCAAGAAAGAGGGCGAGCGGGTGGAGAGGGACGAGCCGCTGCTCGAGATCTCCACGGACAAGGTTGACACGGAGATCCCGTCGCCAGCGGCCGGGATCCTGCGCGGCATCGTCGTCGCCGAGGACGAGACCGTCGCCGTCGGCGCCGAGCTCGCCACGATCGACGACGGCGCGGGCGCGGCGGACGCCGGGCCGGCGCAGGACGGGGCGGCGGCGCAGGCCGACGCTGAGCCTGCTGCGGCTGGAGCTGGCGGGCAGGACGGCTCGGCCGCGCCCGCTGCTTCCGAGGCTCAGGCTCCCGGGGGTCAGGGGGCTGGGAGTCAGGGGGCTGGGGCTCAGGCGCCGGCGGCCGCACCGCAGGGGCCTCCCGCCGGGGTGCCGCTGGCACCTCCGTACCAGCAGGCGGCACCGCCCGCACAGGCTGCACCGCCCGCACAGGCCACGCCGTACCAGACGCCCTCGCTCGCGGCGCCGTACCAGACCGCGCCGCCGCAGCAAGCTCCCCCGCGGCAGGCCCCTCCGCCTCCCCCTCCCGCGCAGGTACCGCCGCAGGCCGCCCAGCCCCCGCAGGCCAGCCAGCCGCCTCCGCCGCCTGCTGCGTCGCCCGACGGCCAGAGCCTGCCTGCCGTGCCGACCGGTCCCGAAGGGCCTTACGTCACCCCGTTGGTCCGTAAGCTCGCCGCCGAGCACGATGTCAACCTGTCCGAGCTCGCCGGCACCGGCGTAGGCGGCAGGATCCGCAAGCAGGATGTGCTGGACGCGGCCCGGGTGCGCCGGGAATCGGCCGCCGCTCCCGCCGCGGAAGCGCCCAGTCCGGCGTCCGCCGCGCCGGCCGGCTACGCCGCGGCGGCGCCGCCGGCCGTGGCTCCGCAAGCGCACGACGGGCCGGCCATCGTGCCGTCCACCCTGCGCGGCACCACCGAGCGCATGTCCCGGCTCCGTCAGGTCATCGCCCAGCGGATGGTCGAGTCGCTGCAGACGTCTGCGCAGCTCACCACCGTCGTCGAGGCCGACGTCACGGCCATCTCCCGGCTCCGGCAGCGGGCCAGGCCGGAGTTCGAGGCCCGCGAGGGGGTCAAGCTCTCCTTCCTGCCGTTCTTCGCCCTGGCCGCGATCGAGGGGCTCAAGGTCCACCCGAAGCTCAACGCGGTGCTCGACACGCAGACGTCGCAGATCACCTACCACGACGCCGAGCACCTCGGGGTGGCGGTCGACACCGACCGCGGGCTGCTCGTTCCGGTGATCCGCAACGCCGGCGACCTCAACATCGGCGGCCTGGCCCGCAAGATCGCCGACCTCGCGCACCGGACCCGCAACGGCCAGGTCGGCCCCGACGAGCTGACCGGCGGGACGTTCACGCTGACCAACACGGGCAGCCGCGGCGCGCTGTTCGACACGCCGATCATCAACCAGCCGCAGGTCGCGATCCTCGGCACCGGGACGGTCGTCAAGCGGCCGGTCGTGGTCGAGGACCCGACGCTCGGCGAAGTCATCGCGGTGCGCTCGATCGTCTACCTCGCGCTGACCTATGACCACCGGCTCGTGGACGGCGCCGACGCCGCGCGGTTCCTGAGCACGGTGAAGAACCGCCTGGAGGAAGGCTCGTTCGAGGCCGAGCTCGGCCTGTAGCCAGCCGCACGGCATCGCAGAGGGGAACGCACCTGGCCAGGATCGCGGTCACCGGATCGACGGGCCTGATCGGCACCGCCCTGGTGGCCAGCCTGCGCGCGGACGGTCACGAGGTCGTCCGGCTGGCCCGCCGCGGTACAAGCCCGGTCGCGGATGCCGGCTCGGGCGCGGACGCCGGCTGGGACCCTGGCGCGGCGGACGGCGGGCTCAATCCGGCGGCCATGGCCGGGGTCACGGCCGTCGTTCACCTGGCCGGCGCGGGGATCGCGGACCGGCGGTGGAGCGATGCCCGCAAGGCCGAGATCAGGGACAGCCGGGTCCGCGGCACCCGGGCGCTCGCTACCGGGCTGGCCCGCCTCGGCCAGCCCCCGACGGCCCTGGTCTGCGGGTCGGCCATCGGCTGGTACGGAGATACCGGCAATCACGAGACGGACGAGACCGCGCCGGCCGGATCCGGATTCCTGGCCGATCTCGTCCGGGACTGGGAGGCCGCGGCCGAGCCCGCCCGCGCCGCGGGCATCAGGACCGCGCACCTGCGCACCGGCCTGGTGCTCTCGCGCCGCGGCGGCACGCTGGGCCGGCTGGTGCCGCTGTTCCGGCTGGGGCTGGGCCTGCCCCTCGGGCCGGGGACCCAGTACATGAGCTGGATCTCGCTCGCCGACGAAGTAGCCGCGCTCCGCTTCCTGCTCGACCGGCCCGACCTCACCGGCCCGGTCAACGGCACCGCGCCCGGCCCGGTCACGAACGCCGACTTCACCGCCGCCTTGACCGCCGCGCTCGGCCGGCCGGCCCTGCTCCGCCTGCCGGTACCCGGGCTGCGCCTGCCGCCCTCGCTACTGCGCGTTCCGGCCCCGGCGCTGCGCCTCGCCCTCGGCGAGATGGCGGCCGAACTGCTGGCCAGCGCCCGGGTGCTGCCGCGCCGGCTCCTCGACGCCGGCTACGCCTTCCACCACCCCGACATCGCCTCGGCCCTGGCCTACGCCACCGCATCAGAATGAACAACGGGAAGGATTTTGGTCGCTGGGACGACCGAAATCCTTCCTCTTCCTGGAGCCGCCGCAGCCGCCGCAGCCGCCGGCGGTTAGGTGGACATTTCGGGCTTGCCACACCGGGCGCGATCGGCGCGCAACTCGACATCGGCGCGCAGATCGACATCGGGCGCGGGCACGGGTGCCACTTCGTCCTGCTCCATGCCCAGCAGCGCGACCCGCCACAGCGGCGGCACCGGGCCCGGCTGCCCCTGACGGGCCATCGCCACCGCGATCGTCAGCCGCAGCAGCCGCCGCGCGCCGAGGATCATCAGCGCGGCCACCGGCAGCTCCGCGAAGACCGCCAGCAGCACGCTGAGCCCGAATTCGCTTGTCCCCCAGTCCAGCGTGAGGTCAAACCACGCGTCGCAGCACAGCAGCGTCGCAGTGACCAGCAGGCACACGATCAGCAGCTGCTTGCCGCGCCAGGCGGTCCAGGCCACCGACGCGAACGCCGCGAGCAGCGCCACGTCAAAGCCGACCCACGCCCCGCTCCAGCCTTTCACCCGGTAGGCCGTCGGCAGGGTCACGGCCAGGATGCCGATCCACGCGGCCAGCACGAGGCAGCACGTGATGATGAACCCGAGGACGAACTTGCGGCGGCGCCGCGCCCGAGGGTCGTGCAGCGGAGGCGGCGGGTCTATCGCGGCCAGGACGCGGGCGATGCGGGCGCGCTGCTCCGGGCTCATCAGCCGCAGCTCGGCCTCATCGAGCATTCCGGCTACCTCCTCGCCATCCGCCACCGCCGGGCCGACCCGGCGGACCGGACCGCACCGCTCCCCGCACTAGCAGGAACCTGGATCCGATCATCGTTCTTCCCCGACAGGCGGCTGACAATGCGGCGAATTCGGCGAATCCCCCAACTGCTCTGCCCGGATATGCTGGCTGACGTGACCGGCGAGCTAGTTTTCCGCTATCCCGGGTTCGTCCCGGCGGCGGTCCCCTACCGCGAGGGCTGGGACCTGCAGCGGCGCCTGCACGAGCAGCGGGCGGCCGACGAGATTCCCGATACCTGCCTGCTCCTGGAGCATCAGCCGGTGTACACGGCGGGCAAGCGGACCGCCGCGGCGGACCGGCCGGTCGGGGACCCGGGCGCCCCGGTCATCGACGTGGACCGCGGCGGCAAGATCACCTGGCACGGCCCGGGCCAGCTCGTCGGCTACCCGATCATCAAGCTGGCCGAGCCGCTCGACGTGGTCGGGTACGTGCGCGCGCTCGAGCAGGCCCTGATCGCCGTCTGCGCCGAGTTCGGCGTCGCCGCCTGCCGGGTCGAGGGCCGCAGCGGCGCGTGGGTGCCGGCCGACGGATCCGGCCGGCCCGACCGCAAGGTCGCGGCCATCGGGGCCCGGGTTTCCCGGGGTGTCACGATGCACGGCTTCGCCCTCAACTGCGACTGCGACCTAGGCTGGTTCGGCAAGATCGTGCCGTGCGGCATCAGCGACGCCGGGGTGACCTCACTGTCTGCCGAGACCGGGCGGCGCGTCACGGTCGCCGACGTGCTGCCCGCCGCCGAGCGCGCCGTCACGGCCGCCCTCAGCCTGACCGAAGCCGCCGCCACCTAGGGCCACCTAGGGCCACCTAGGGCCGGGAACGGGCAGCGCCGCGGGGAACGTACCCTGAGGCTGTGGTACTCGCACCAGAGGGACGGCGGATGCTGCGGCTGGAGGCCCGCAACAGCCAGACGCCGATCGAGCGCAAGCCCCCGTGGATCAAGACGCGGCTGCGCACCGGCCCCCAGTACACCGCGCTGAAGGACCTGGTCCGCAGCGAGGGCCTGCACACGGTGTGCGAGCAAGCCGGCTGCCCGAACATCTTCGAGTGCTGGGAAGACCGCGAGGCGACGTTCCTGATCGGCGGCGATCAGTGCACCCGGCGCTGCGACTTCTGCCAGATCGACACCGGCAAGCCCGCCCCGCTTGATGCCGGCGAGCCGCTGCGGGTGGCCGAGTCGGTGGCCGCGATGGGCCTGGCCTACGCGACGGTGACCGGAGTGGCCAGGGACGACCTGGCCGACGGCGGAGCGTGGCTGTACGCGCAGACTTGCCGCGAGATCCACCGGGCCGTGCCCGGTTGCGGAGTCGAGCTGCTGATCCCGGATTTCAATGCGGATTCCGAACGGCTGTCGCGGGTCTTCGACGCACGCCCGGAGGTTCTCGGTCACAACATAGAGACCGTGCCGCGGATCTTCCGCCGGATCAGGCCGGGCTTCCGCTACGACCGGTCCCTGGACGTGCTGCGCGCGGCCGGGAAGGCGGGCCTGGTCACGAAGTCCAACCTGATCCTCGGCCTCGGCGAGGAGCGGGACGAGATCCTGTCGGCCATGGCCGACCTGCGCGCGGCCGGCTGCGAGCTGCTGACCATTACCCAGTACCTGCGGCCGTCACCGCGCCATCATCCGGTGCAGCGCTGGGTGCGCCCCGAGGAGTTCGTCGAGCTGCGGGAGGCCGCGCTCGGCCTGGGCTTCGCCGGGGTCATGTCCGGCCCGCTCGTCCGTTCCTCCTACCGGGCCGGCCGCCTCTACGCTGAGGCGGCCGGGTCCCGCTAGGTTTCGGATCGGCAGGTCAGCTCACGTTGAGCCCTGTGTCGTCGATGACGAACGAGGTCTGCTTCTCGAAGTCCTCGGCGCCGGTGAACTTCAGCGTGACGGTCTGTCCGGCGTAGCTGCTCAGCGAGAAGCTGTGCCGGGCGTAGCCGGTGTTGTGGTCGAGGTTGGAGTACGTATGCAGCGTGGCCAGCACCGTGCCGGAACTGTTGAGCACCTGCACCTTCAGCGTGTCGTACTTGGTCGTCGTGCTGGTCTCCGCCGTATTGATGTGCAGCCAGTAGCTGAAGTTGTAGGTGGAGCACCCGGCCGGCAGCGTGACCTTCTGCGAGACGGTGTCGGTGGTGGTGGTGCCCCAGCCGTCGAGCCAGGCGTCCCACGTTCCGCCGTGCGGCGGTTCCAGGGAGCTGTCGCTGATTATCGACAGGGGCGAGTGGGTCGAGGTGAGCGACCACGGTGCGGGGTTGGAGCTGCCGTTCTCGAACCCGGGGTTGCCCAGCAACTGCGCCGGCGTGCAGCCGGTGCCGGTGGGCGTGGCACTGGCCTCGTTGCTCTGCCCCCCCTCGCCGATAGCATTCACCGCGGTGACCTTGTAGAAGTAGGTCTGGCCACTGGTGAGGCCGGTATCGGTGCAGGTGAGCACGGCGCCGAGGCCACCGCAGCCGCCACTGGTCAGCAGCGTCTCACTGCCGCTGGTCAGCCCGCGGTACACCTTGTAGGACGTGATGTTGACGCCTCCATTGGTGGCCGGCACCTGCCAGTTCAGGGTGACCTTGCCGCTACCCGCGGTAGCTGTGAGGTTTTGTGGCGGGCTGGGCGGTGCCCCTTGGACGGGCGTGGCGCTGATGGTGACGCTCGATGTGGCCGTGTGGACCGGCGACGCACTGTCGGTGACGGTCAGGGTCGCCATGTAGGTCCCGGCGACGGTGTAGGAATGGCTGGGATTCTGCGCCGTGCTCACCGCGGACCCGTCACCGAAGTTCCAGCTGTAGGAGTAGGGCGGGGTCCCGCCCGTGGCCGTCCCCGTGAACGCGACGTTCACCGGGATCTGGCCCGAGGTCGGCACGGCGGCGGCGGTGGCCTGCAGCGGGTTGCCGACGGCGTTGACGTTGATGGTGACGCTGGCCGTGGCCGTGGTGGCCGGCGACGCGCTGTCGGTGACGGTCAGGGTCGCGGTGTAGGTCCCGGCGGCGGTGTAGGTATGGCTGGGGTTTTGCGCCGTGCTCACCGCGGACCCGTCGCCGAAGTTCCAGCTGTAGGAGTACGGGGCCGTGCCGCCGGTGGCCGAGCCGGTGAACGACACGCTGACCGGCGCGTTACCCGTCGTCGGCGTGCCGGAGGCCATGGCCGACAGCGGGCTGGCGCCCTGGATCCAGAAGTCCTCCAGGGGGTCGGCGAGCGCCGACTGATCGGCGGTCGTCATCGGGAACGTGGACAGCGCCAGGCTGTCGTTGGGGTTGATGATGCCCGAGTGGACGTTCTCCATGACGCGTTCCATCGCGGCTAGCACATTGCTCGTGGTGTAGGCGACGTGCGAGACGTAGTGCTGCTTGACGAACGTCGGCGATCCGATGACGACCAGCGGCACCCGGAAGGTGTTGCTGACGTGGTCGGGACCGTTGTTGCCGTTCTGGGTGTCGTCCTCCGCGACCACGATCAGCGTGTTGTCCTTGTAGGCCGCGTTGCCCATGATCGAGTTGACGATCGAGTTGGTCTCGGAGTCGTTGGTCGGGATGTCTTGGAACGAGCCGGGATGGTCGTTGAACAGCTCGACGTAGGAGTAGGCCGGCAGCCCGTTCGTGTTCACGAAGTTCTCGTAGGCGCTCCCGACGGTCGTGTCAGGAATGCTCTGGCCCGCGCAGGTGAACTCGTTGTAGTGGATTTCCTCGGGGATGGTCGTGCCGGGGCGGTCCACCGGCAGCACCTCGAGCTTGTTCGTCGCGGGGTTGCGCCAGTACCCGCTGCCGGAGTTGAGCATCCAGTAGAAGTCCCCGTTCAGGACCATGGTGTAGGGGCTGGTGCCGCTGCCCGTGCCGGTCTGAGCCGCGCAGGCGTTGGTGCCCTCGTCGGACGGGCCCGCGTCACCGCCCAGGAAGCGGTCGAACTCGGTGCCGGTGGCGGTCGGATACGACTGCTGCTGCGAGCTGGACGCTGACTGGGCGGAGAACAGCCACCAGTGGTTGGGGCCGCTCGGCGGCTGCGTGCCCGTGCTGTAGGCGTCCCCCAGCCCGTAGGTCTTGGCCAGCGTATGCAGGTCAGGCACCTGGCTGATGTGGTTCGTGCTTTCCACCTTGCCGTTGCAGCCCGTCGCGATGGTGGTCGCGCAGTCGCCGAGGTAGTCGTCGAATGTGTGGTTCTCCCGCATGATGATCACGAAATGCTTGAACGGCGGGAAGAAGGGGGCCAGCGGGTTGACCGCGGCGGTCGGCTGCCACACCGTCTCCCGCTGCTTGCCGCACTTTTTCGCTTGATCGTCGCCTACCGGGCCGAAGCTCTGGCCTTGCCCTAGCGACACCGACTTGCAGCTACTGATCAGCTCGGTCGTCTTCCGGTTGGTGATAT
The DNA here is from genome assembly GCA_036502085.1 of Streptosporangiaceae bacterium. Classification (GTDB taxonomy): domain Bacteria; phylum Actinomycetota; class Actinomycetes; order Streptosporangiales; family Streptosporangiaceae; genus PALSA-505. Next base: position 57,187 of record DASXZD010000020.1, on the reverse strand, counting down.
GGAAGCTCTTCGGCTGCGGGAAGCTCCTGAACTCCACGCCTGGCCTGGCGAAGCGGGCGCCCTTGCAGTCGTAGTTGTCAGGCCGGTAGGTCATATGACGGTGACCCAGCGGGATGGAGTTGGCGTTCGGGATGGGATGGTCGGAGTTTTTCCAGTTTATGAGTGTGCAAGAGCCGACCCCCGTCGTCGGGTGCAAGCCGGCGCCAGGGCGAGGGGCACCGCTGGCCGGGCTCAGGTAGAACCCGGACAGCGACAGGACAACGACGGCGGCACCGCCCGTTATGCGTACTTTCCACCCGATCATCGAACCCTCCCGCGGCGGAGTCTCGCGGGGTATGCCGACCGCCGCCCCCACATCGTCGCGGATGACCAGAATCTCTACAAGAACGTAGAAGGGACATCTTCGTGACCATTCGGGGGCGGCGCCCCGCGTGCCGTGTCAGCCGAGGGGATGACCCCTGGCGTATATCCTTCACCCATGCCGAAGAAGTCCCCTGAAACAACGGCCGCGGCGACCGCGGCGGGTGCCGGCGCGCCGCCCGGCCGGGTCCAGCAGCTCCGGATGGCCGCCAGCATGGTCCGCGAGGCCAACCCCAGGGCGCTGCCCATCGTCGCGCTGGCCGGGCTGGGGACGATGGCGATCCTGATCGTGCTGGGCGTGCTGACCGGCCAGTGGTACCTCATCCCGCTCGGCCTGCTACTCGGGCTGATGATCGGCATGATCCTGTTCGGCCGGTTCGCCCAGTCCGCCCAGTACGCGGCGATCAAGGGGCAGCCCGGAGCCGCGGCGGCCGTGCTGCAGACGATGCGCGGCAACTGGACGGTCACCCCGGCCATCGCGGCCAACCGGAACATGGACGTGGTGCACCGGGCGGTGGGCCGGTCCGGCGTCGTCCTGGTCGGCGAGGGCTCGGCGAACCGGCTGCCGAGCCTGCTGGCCGCGGAGAAGAAGCGCGTCTCCCGTGTGGCCTACGACATCCCGATCTACGACATCCAGGTCGGCGACAACGAAGGCCAGATCCCGATCAGCAAGCTGCAGCGCCACCTGATGAAGCTGCCGCGCAACCTCAAGGCCGGCGCGGTCTCGGACCTGAACTACCGGCTGAAGGCGCTACCCGGCTCGCTGCAGGCCCCCAAGGGCCCGATGCCGAAGTCCGGTCGCCAGCCCAAGATGCCCCGGCCGCGAACGCGCTGAGGGTCCGGCGCAGGCCGGTCAGATCTTGATGACTACCGTGTTGGACGCGTGGTCGTGCAGGCCGCGCAGGTCGCCGTCGGTCACCAGCGGCGGGATGACGAGCAGCAGCAGCACGGTCCTGACCAGCGACCATGCCAGTCCGACCGGCTTGCCGTCCAGCCGGACCACCCGGATCCCCAGCAACCGCTTGCCGACGGTGAACCCGGTCAGCGCGGTGAGCAGGTAGACCTCCGCCGCGAACACCGCAATGGTCCAGTACTGCGAGTGCAAGGTCGACAGCGCGATGATGGAGCACAGCACCCAGTCGATGACCAGCGCCGCCACCCGCCGGCCCATCCGGGACACCGACCTGGGCCCCTGCTCGGGCAGCCCGAGCTCCTCACCGGGGAAGCGGGACTTGCTCTTCGCGGTCAGTACCCCGGTCAGCCAGCCACCGGCCCGCCTCTGTTCGGCCACGAATCAACGGTACCGCGATGCCAGGACCACGTAACACCCGTGAAACACCCGGGACACCGCGCGGAAACGGTCACCGCCTAGCGTGCAGAACGCGCCCGGTTTGAGATCCGACAGGTGCGTCAGCATTACAAGGAGGGACCATGTTCGGCAGCCCCGATGAGATTCTGAAGTTCATCGCGGACGAGAAGGTGCAGTTTGTAGACGTCAGGTTCTGTGACCTGCCGGGAACGATGCAGCACTTCACCGTGCCGGTGGAGGCGTTCGACGCGAAGGTATTCACCGACGGCCTGATGTTCGACGGCTCGTCGATCCGCGGCTTTCAGGAGATCCACGAGTCGGACATGCTGCTGCTGCCCGACCCGGCGACCGCCGTGCTCGACCCGTTCCGCACGCACAAGACGCTGAACCTGACCTTCTTCGTGCACGACCCGCTGACCGGTGAGCCGTACACCAGGGACCCGCGCAACATTGCGCGCAAGGCACAGGACTTCCTGCGCGGCACCGGCGTCGCCGACACCGTGTTCTTCGGCCCGGAGGCCGAGTTCTACATCTTCGACTCCGCGCGCTTCCAGACCGGGCCGAACGCCGGCTTCTACTACATCGACTCGGTCGAGGGCGCCTGGAACACCGGCCGCGAAGAGGCCGGCGGCAACCTGGCCCACAAGCCGCCCTACAAGGGCGGGTACTTCCCCGTGCCGCCGATGGATCACTACGCGGATCTGCGGGCCACCATGGTCCGGACGCTGATCGACGCCGGCATCATGGTGGAGATGCAGCACCACGAGGTGGGCACGGCCGGCCAGGCCGAGATCAACATGCGGTTCGCCCCGCTGCTCAAGATGGCCGACAACCTGATGCTCTACAAGTACGTGATCAAGAACGTGGCCCGCGCGCACGGCAAGACCGTGACATTCATGCCCAAGCCGATCTTCGGTGACAACGGCTCGGGCATGCACTGCCACCAGAGCCTGTGGAAGGACGACGCGCCGCTGTTCTACGACGAGGTCGGCTACGCTGGCCTGTCCGACATCGGACGCTACTACATCGGCGGGCTGCTCCAGCACGCGCCGTCGCTGCTGGCCTTCACCAACCCCACGGTGAACTCCTATCACCGCCTGGTGCCCGGCTTCGAGGCCCCGGTCAACCTGGTCTACTCGCAGCGCAACAGGTCGGCCTGCGTCCGCATCCCGATCACCGGCGCCAGCCCCAAGGCCAAGCGGCTCGAGTTCCGCGTCCCGGATCCGTCCTGCAACCCGTACCTGGCCTTCTCCGCCATGCTGATGGCCGGCCTGGACGGCGTGAAGAACAAGATCGAGCCGCCCGAGCCGGTGGACAAGGATCTCTACGAGTTGCCGCCGGACGAGGCCAGGGCCATCCCGCAGGTGCCGGGCTCGCTCGACAAGGTGCTCGACACCCTGGAAGCCGACCACGAGTACCTGCTGGACGGAGGGGTGTTCACCCCCGACCTGATCGGGACCTGGATCGACTACAAGCGGTCCAGCGAGCTCGACCCGATCCGGCTGCGCCCGCACCCGCACGAGTTTGAGCTCTACTACGATGTGTAGGAGCTCTGGAGGGGGATAATCCCTCATGAAACTGACGGTGCTCGGCGGCTGCGGTGCCTGGCCCGCGGCGGGACAGGCGTGCAGCGGCTACCTGGTCGAGCTGGCGACCGGACCGTTCGGAATAAATACCTGGCTGCTGCCGCACCGGATGCCGAATGCAGGCCTGCGGCTGACCGCCGGCGGGCAAACCCTGGGCTACACCGGCGACACCGGGCCGTCCGATAACCTGGCCGATTTGGCCCGCGACGCGGACCTGTTCCTGGCCGAGGCGACCTACGCCACCGAGGTCCCCGCTGACTCGGCCCGCCAAGCGTACGACGGTCCGGTCACCGTCGCACGGCCCGGAATTGTCATCGACCTCGGCCTAAGGTAAACCGGGGCAGACGGGACAGCGAGCACTAACGACCGGAAGGCGGGCAGGTTGACCGACCCGGCGGGCGGACGTCGCCCGGACGACGAGCAGCTGATCGCCTTGATCGACGCGTTCTGCGATGCGGTGCCGAGGCAGCGGGCCCGAGCCGAGGAGCACGGGCCGCTGATGCTGTTCGTCCCGGTCGGCCCGGGCTGGCCGTATTACGCCCGGCCGGGGCTGGGACCCCGGGCGCAGGTCACCGGCGCGGATGTCCGCGCGGTGCGGGCGCGCCAGCGGGAGCTGGAGATCCCCCAGTCGTTCGAGTGGATCGAGCAGACCGCGCCCGAGCTGGCCGAGGCCGCCGCAGGCGCCGGCCTCGAGGTGACGGCGCACCCGCTGCTCGTGCTGGCCGTCGCCCGGCCGGCCCCGGCCCTGCCCGCCGGGGTGAGCGTCCGGGTGATCAGCCCGGACGAGCCGGATCTCGGCCGGATCATCGCGGTCCCCGAGGTGGCGTTCGCGCACGCCGGCACGGGTGTGGGAACGGCCGGCGCGACGGAACGCGACAAGATCGCCGCCGGGCAGGACCCCGCGACGCTCGCCATGCTCCGCATCCGGCTGGCTGCCGGGCATTCGGTCCTGGCCGCCGCGTTCGACGACGAGGGGCCGCTGGCCGCGGGGAGCTGCCAGTCGGCCGGGACCGTCGCGGAGGTCACCGGCGTGGGCACGCTGCCGATCGCCCGCCGGCGCGGGCTGGGCGCGGCGGTGACCGCGGCGCTCGCCGCGGCCGCGCTGGCGGCCGGCACGCGGACCGTGTTCCTGTCCGCGGCCGACGATGCGGTTGCCCGCCTGTACGAGGGCCTGGGCTTCCGCCGCATCGGCACCGCGATGATCGCCGAGCCCGGCTGATCAGTGGCCGGCCGGGAGCGCGCCCGGCGCTCCCGCGGGAACGTCCCACGCAATTGCATCCGGCGTTCCCGCGGTTTGTCTACAGCTTACACAAGATCATCTAAGAATCGCCTGCTAGGCGAAGAATTTGCGGGTTAACGTAATCAAATCGAACACAGATTAGTGACGCTTGTCGTACCCGTTATGACCCCTTTTGCTTCGATGGGACGATCCCTGACCCTGACTCTCCTCTGACTAGGCGGCAGCATCTTCGGTAGCAGACCATGCGCATCGATCCCGATCTTGCGGTCTGCCGCCCGGGGCATCGTAGCCGCTTCATGCCGCGCTTGCTCTCGGCCGACTACCCTTTGAGCCTTCCGTAGCCTGCGCTCCAGGAGGGCGGTCGTGGATGAGTGATACACCGTGGGAGGGGTTGGGCGCGAGCATGCGCGTGCCATCCCCTCTGGAGTCTTTGGGTGATGACCGCCTGGAGGATAGCGGGATCCGTGTCTTTCTCAAGCGGGATGACCTGATCCATCCGGAGATACCTGGTAACAAGTGGCGGAAGCTTAAGTACAACCTCATCGAGGCGGCCGCCATGAAGAATGATACCCTGCTAACTTTCGGAGGAGCGTATTCAAATCATATCCGCGCAACCGCAGCCGCGGGCTATTACTGTAAGTTCTCTACGATCGGCATAATTCGCGGCGAAGAGCACTTGCCCCTCAATCAATCGCTTGCTTACGCGACTAGCCGAGGTATGAGATTGAGCTATATGGACCGGGTAACATACCGCAGAAAATCTGCTCCTGATGTGATCAGCTCCCTGCGGCGGGAGCACGGATCGTTTTATCTACTGCCAGAAGGGGGCAGCAATGAACTGGCAGTCCAAGGATGTTCGGAAGTTCCCGCAGAAATTGAGACAGACTTCAACGTGATCTGCTGCCCTTGCGGCACGGGCGGAACGCTAGCCGGGATAGCGGCCGGCCTCAAACCCGGGCAGCGCGCCATTGGCTTCTCTTCGCTTAAGGGTGGCGAGTTTCTCGCCGATACGGTAACGGAGTTGCAGCGGAAAGCTGTTGGCTACTGCTCAGATAACTGGAGCATCGAGCATCGGTTTCACTTCGGCGGCTTTGCCAGGAAAAAGCCGGAGCTTGACCAATTCATCGCTGACTTTCGCGCTCGTCACGCACTGACTCTGGAGTGGGTGTATGTGGCGAAGATGATGTATGGAATCTATTCACTCTGCCGAGAAGGGGCTTTCAGTCCAGGTACGCGTATCGTCGCCGTAATCACAGGTCCGGCAGAACTGAAGTAGGGCTGGCCCATTATGCTTTGAGGTGGTAATGACGCATGGCTTTTTGGGATGTGGCATTTTCTACCCAGACTAGCTCCCATTCTCCGGTGTTCACTTTAAAATTCTTACCGAATCCTAGCCATCGGCCGCTCATCGCCCGTCCTGTCGGATTAACGATTAGCTGAATGGTTCCGTGGTACACCGTTCCTTTATAGTAGCCGCTAGGTGAAGTCTGCTCTATCCAGGTTCCGGTTGCCACTTGACCGCTCACGGTCAGGTCGAGCTTCAGTTTGGAATCTATTGAGTGCGGGAGACTCTGCCCGCTGATGCGGTCAAGGCGATGGCGCAGTACCACGTAATGTTCGCCTTCTAGTTCCCGTTCCTGGCCAGTGCTGTAGTAGATGTACCTGCTGTGCCAGATTCCGGACAGATTACCTTCCGTTCTTCGGTCAGGCAGCTTGCCTCGCTCGGGCATCGCATTTGTATCAGCGAACAGAGGATCGGCCGCAGCCAGCGAAAGGCCGGCCCCGAGCTTAAGCAAAAGATCGCGACGATTCAGTCCGCTTTCAGTCCGTGCGCCCACGCCGCAGCGGTATGCGCAATATCTTCTGCACTCATCTCCCGTACCTTTTCAATAAATGCCATGACGGGATCCAGTTGCTGATCCTCTGCCCGATCGCCAGGAAGTTCTCGGCTCTCACTAGCGGAGAGCGGTTGTACCGCGCTAGTGCTTTTGCCTGCTACCACGTCGCGCAGTTGCGCCAAGTCCTTCTCTGCCTGATACTCCGAATCATTGTGCCGGAAGTCTCCGCAGTCTGCGAGCAGATCCGCAACGCAGCAGTCGTACAGCTCGGCAAGCCTGGCCAGCACGTCGAGTGATGGCGCATGCCCGGTGGGCGCCGGCCAAACTTCCCAGTATGAAAAATTCTTGAATGTCTTTGGATCGGCTGGCCACCGCTTGTTCCACTCATCGGCTGCCCGTGGCTGGCTCCAGCCATGCACGAGCCGGAACGCGATCCGCGCATTCACCCCATACCGGCCTCGGAAGACATCTGCCACCTCCGCCCATGTCCTGCGATCTCTTCGCAGTTCGCGGGCGAGCTGAACCTGTTCTTGCCGCAGGCTACGTGGCGGTGTCGGCATGCGTCACTTCCTTGTCCCGCTTGGCTTCGGTTGACGGGCACAGACGGACTGTTGAGTCGGAGTCTACAGAATCTCCCCGCTGAACCGGGAGGTCCTGTCTCCGTTGATCACGCTTTGCCTGGGTGGCTTGAGTGCGAATTGTGTCTGATAGTGGAGGGGTAAGCCGATCACCGCGTTAGGAGCATGACCGTGGAGGATCGCTTGGCCCTTGGCTACATGAAGGTAGGACAGAGCGCGTCACAGGCAGACTCGGAGGATTTGCGTCAGCAGATGGCTTCGTACGCTGCGGTCCATGGGTTTGCGCTGGGAGAGGTATTCGTGGACTCGCATGAGTCAGGGAGCTTCGCATTCGCCGCTTTGATAGATGCTGCCTGCAAGAGCAGGGCCGCTGTCGTTGTAGTTCCGTCTATGCAGCATTTGGCACATTTGGAAAGCGTCGGTATTGCAATGAAGCAACATATTGAGCGTGAGACTGGCGCATGCGTCCTGGTAATCACGGGAGAGGGTCATCCCAACGATCAGATTTCAGAAGGAGGTGGCCATGACGGTTCCGCTTTGGGAGTGGGCGGTTGAAGAGAACATGCGGAGCAACCCTGTCGGTGTTTCCATGACCCGTCGTGGCGCGATGGCTGCGCTGTCGCGGGCACTGGCTGGGTCTGGGCGGCCGGGGTGGGGTGCTGTGGGACCGGTGGTGTTGGGTTGATGGGGTCGGTTCGGGGTCTCATTACCTGCGGTTCCCGGTCACGAATACGGCTGTGTTCGAGCGTGGGGTTGTCCGGTGGGCCGGGCTGCCTTCGGAGGGGAAGGCGGCAGGGGCGGGCCGGTGGACGGGAATGCATGGTGGCGGGATGAGGGCGCATGTTTCGCGAAAGCGGAAGAGATTCAGCGGAGCCGACCGCACTGGATTGTCCTGTGGGGAGTCGACTCGCGGGTGTTCTGGGCTTTCCCGATGTTTAACATGACCACCCTGGTATTCGCTTACTCACGGGACCCGGCCGACCTGATCGCGCGGATGGACAGGATCGAGGAAAAGTTCCGTATCTGGCCGCAGAGAATGTTAATGACCGGGAATGACAGCACGACGGAAGGCGGTGATCAAAGATGACAGAATCCGGTGCGGATGAGATGAGCGCGCTTGAATTGCTCAGGGCGCGGACCGCGCTGCGGGCTCAGATGGCGTCGATGCTGGCCGGGCACGGGCTGGAGATTCGTGACCTGGCCCGCGACATCGTGATCACCAACCCGCGTGACCCGGAGAAAGGCCGAGTGTATGTCGGCTGCTCGGACGGCGAGGTGTCGTGGAAGCGGACCGTCTGGGATCACTTCGGACCCCTGGCCGGCCCGGACGCCGAAGCCAGCCCGCAGGACATCGCCGGGAAAATCATCGCCGCGCTTGCCCCGGGCACGCAGGGCAGGCCGCAATGACACAACGACCAGCGGCGCAGGCACTAGAAGAAAGGCTGGCCGACCCGAAATTCTGGACGGTCGCGGAAACGTCCGTGCTGCTGCGGGTGTCCAAGATGACCGTGTACCGGCTCATCCACGATAAGGCCCTGGAGTCGGTGCGGATCGGCCGGGCGTTCCGCATTCCCGAGAAAGCCATTGCCGATTACTTCGGCGGGCCGGAGGACGGCGCATGATCATGACCGAGGACGATAAGGCCCTGGCAGCCGTCCGCGTCCGTGCCCTGGACCTGGAGCCGGTGGTATTCGCGCTGATGCATCCCGACTCCGGACGGGCTCCGCTGAGCCTGCCGGAAGCTGATGCTGACGTGGCAATGTACCGGTCGTACCTGATGCTGTGCGCCTGGTACCCCGGGGAGCTGCTGGTTCCGTCCCGGGACATAGACCGGGCCTGGCAGGCGCACATCCTCGATACCGCCAAGTACGCCCGCGACTGCATATTCGCGTTCGGGTACGTGCTGCACCATTTCCCGTACCAGGGAATGCTCGGCAGCCACGATGCCCGCATGTGGGCCGAAGGCTACGCCCGGACCCTTTCCCTGCTCAGCGGGCACGGGGGCAGCGGCGGGACCCGCCAGGTAGCCGCGCGGGCCGGCAACGGCCGGATCTGCCTGTCGCCGTGCGGCAGCTGCCCGCCCGGGAACTGCGAGTGCGATTTCACCGACGCCGCCGAACAGCCGCGCCCGCGTCCCGGCCGGACCCCGGCGGCATGACAGCGGGGCGGAAACGAGAAAACAGAAGACGGCCGGCGCGCAATAAGCGGGCAGCGCGCCGGCATAGTGAATCCCGGTCCGCGTTCTGAGGGTGGCATGGTGCCCGGGGAGAACCCTGGACGGGCTTTGGGGTTAGCGCCCTTAGAAACACCACGGAACGGAATGCGGACCGGGTTACCGCCCGCAGGTAGCAGGCAACGGAAAGGAGTGCGATAGCACGAACGGAAAGGCAAAGGACGCAATTGCGTGAGGTGGGCCGGCCTCTGACTCGGCTGACCGCTAGCCCGGGTCCGGCGTCAGCTCTGGAGCAGCTGGCAGTAGCCGACGTGCTCGCCTCCGGCGGCCCATAGCCAGCCGGTCGAGGAGATGCCCAGTTGCCCGGCCGGCGGCCCGTAGGAGCCGACCGAGCCGTCCCCGTTGCACGCGTCGGTCCAGTTTCCCCCGTCATCGGTGGAGACGTACAGGGTGGTGACCGCCGGGGCGCCGGCGGCGGTGCCGGGCAGCGCGACCGCGTACAGGTGGCCACCGGGAGCGTACGCGATGCCGGCGGCTCCGCCGCTGAACGTCCCCCCGCCGGGGGAGCTGACGGAGGGCCCGCCGGAACCTCCGATGTTCGTCACCTGGAGCAAGCCGGTGTCGGTGGAGATCCACACCTCGTCGGGCGCGCCCGGCTTCACCGCGATCCAGCCGGTGCGGTTATCGGCGGTGGACTGCGCCAAGACCTGGGCCCAGTGCTGCCCGTAGTCGGTGGAGATGTACAGGCCCACCTTGCGGTCATAGCAGTACAGGGTCCCAGCCGCGTTCCCGGCGGCGATGGGAGTCATCTGGGCCACCGCGCCCTGGGTGCCGGGCAGGTGCTTGCCGTCGGTCTCCTTGCCCTTGGTCCAGGTCGCCCCGTCCCACCTGAAGATCCCGGCGCCCTGGGCGACCGCGACCGCGTAGCGGTTGCCGTTCATGTCCAGGCCGGCGAACAGGCCCGTCACCGCCGGCGAGTCTCCGTTCGAGTCGAGGATCTGGGTGTCGTAGCCGGTGCTGGTCCAGCTGGACGATGGGTTACTGGCGTCGCGGTACACCACCCCTCCGCCGCCGTTGTACCCGTAGGCGGTGTTCAGGCCGACATAGACGAGGGCCGGGTTCGCGGCGTTGCCCGGGTCGAAGCAGACGGCGTGCGATTCGCGGTGCGAGCCGGTCGTCGGTGGTGGCGGCGGCAGGATCCCGCCCGGGTTAGTTCCCACGATCGTCGCAGGCATGTTGCCGGCCGGGTCGCCCATCACGACGTCGAGGCTGGTGTAGTCGTCGCCGGCGTGCACGAAGTGGCTGCCTTCGGCCGGGTCGATCGCGAAGCAGTGCATGCCGAGCATCGGCATCCCGACGACCGCCAGCTGCCAGCTGTCTCCGCCGTCGCAGCTGCGGAAGAACCCGCCGCCGCCGCCGGTGACGTAGATGCTCTGGCTGTTGTTCGGGTCGACCAGGATGCTCGGGTTGACCGAGTTGCTGCCGCCCAGCCATAGCTCCCAGTTCGCCCCTGCATGCCACCAGGGGGTATCGAACGGCGGAAGGGTCCCGGTGTTGATGTTGCTCGGGCCGGTCAGGTCGATGTAGCTAGCGGGCGTGGCCCCTCCCGCCAGGGTGAGCTTGACGACGTTGGTGCAGTTCGGATCGGGAGGGAGGCCGACACTGCCCATCCACTTGATGCCTCCCGAGCACCCGACGATGATCTTGTGGTTGCCATTGGCCACGAACCCGTCGAGGCTGACCCAGAGCGAGCTGCTGGTATCGATCGCGTTCATCGACGGCCCGCCGTAGGTGCTGCCGCTGCCGTTCAGGCTGGCCAGGCTCCCGCCGGAGACGGGGGCCCGGAAGAGGCCGGCGGCCGCGCACGCCGCGTACAGGTAGAAGCCGGTCGACGTGCTGCCGACGACCTTCAGGTCGGCGACGGTGCCGGTGTACGGGCCGAGCTGATCCCAGGTCGGCAACTCGCTGGGGTGCATGGAGTCGGGCCGCGCGTTGGCGGTATGCCACACGCCGCCGAGGTTGTTAGAGCCGTTCGTGCTGGCCCACGCCCCGATCCACACCTCCTGAGGGTTGGCGGGGTTCACGATCACGCAGCGCGGATAGTAGCCGCCCGTCGGCATCTCGGCGGTGTTCGGCCAGATCGAGGTCCAGGACTGGCCGTGGTCGTGCGAGCGCATCACCCCGTTGTTCGAGGTGACCAGGTACAGGTAGCCGCCCGCCGGGTCCTGGGCGATCAGCCGGTTGACGGTCCGGTCCGTGTCCTGGTCATCCGCCTTTGGCCGGGGCGGGTCGGGGGTGCCGGCCGCGTAGAACTGCAGCGGCGGGCTGCCGATGTCGCGCTGCACCCAGGTGCAGCCGCCGTCGGCGCTGGCCAGGAACGCCCCGGCGCCGGTGTCGGTCTTCCCGGTGCAGGCGTACAGGGCGCCGGCATCGGTTCCGCCCATCAGCGACCACTTGATGTCGCCGAAGCTGATCTGGTCGGCCGTGGACAAGACGGTGCCGTAGTTGGCGGGCTGCCAGTTGTCCCCGAAGTTCGCGGTGCGCCAGCACCCCTCGACGTCGCCGCCGACCACCAGATGCTGCCCGGTCGGGTCCAGGTCAAGGCAGTTGGTCACCTCAGCGCCCACTATCACGCTAGGGAAGACCGTGACCGCCCGGTAGCAGCACAGCAGCCCGGCCCAGCCGTTGCAGGTGCCGCTGCCGGAACTCCAGCCTCCCCTGAGGTTGTCCTGATAACCAGCATCCAGGGTCCCGTCGTACGACCAGCCCCACAGGTTGGCGACGCCGCCGCCCACCTGGCCCAGGCTCGTGTAGCCGGAAGGCTGCGACCAGGTCGTCCCGGAGCCAGGGCTACCGGTAAAGAACGCCGCCTCGCCGAACACGCCGAGGCTTCCCGCGAACACTCCCCCGGCCGAGCTGACCGTCACGGCCGTCGGGTAACCGGTTCCCTGCACCCAGCCCAGGGTGTCCAGGACCTGGGTCGTCCCGGCTGGCGACGAGAACTCCGCGATCGCCCCGCGGCAGTTGACACCGGGCGCGCCGGTGAACACCGCGGGAGATCCTGACCCGTAGTCCAGCTTGCCGGGGTTATTGGCCCAGTACCACTGCTCGATCCGGCCGCCCGCGCATATCGCGGCCTTCCCCAGCTGCCATCCCGCGGTGGCCGTACCCGCCGGCGGGGTGAACTGGGTGCTGGCTGACGGGGTCAGCACGGTGGCGACGAGCAGGGTACCCGGCGTCGAGACCTTGGGCAGGATCAACTGGACGCTGCCGTTGCCCGACTGCGGGCTGCCGGCCGCCTGGGTGAGCGAGAAGCCGCCGGCCAGATCCGCCCGGAGGCCCGCTTGATTGCGTACCGCTGGATTACGTAGGGCTGGGTGCTGCGGCAGTAAGGCCGTGCGCCCCCGCCCTCGGCCCCACAAGGCGGCGGCGCCGGCGATGGCCGCGCTGCCATGGACGAAGCTCCGCCGTGATACCTGCCATCCCGCGGCTGACTGCCGGCTGCCTGTCTGGTCGTTGCTCTGGTCGTTGAATTGGTCGTCGCTCACGCGCATGCCTCCGTGATCCTGCGGCCCCCGCCGCCCCGTGCCAAGGCTGTTCAGAAAGCGCTTGGCTTAACATGGCCCTCTTGTGACCATCGCGGGTCACCTGCGCCGCAGCCCGGTCACCGCCAGGCTGCAAGATGGCGAACATCTTGCTGCCAATCCGGTAGACGCTCACGCCCGGGGCCGAAGGGTTCATCTTCCGTTACCAGGGGCAGCGTGAAGGCGAAGTCGCCGACCTGTTGCGGTCCCACGGGGCCGACGCTACCAGGCTCTGAGTCGTCGGCCCCGTAGGCTGGGCAGCATGGACATTCTCTTCGTCGCGAGCGTGGCGGTGGTCACCGCCGTCCCGCCGCAGAGCCGCAAGCTGTTCATCGACGTACTCGGCCTTGCGCTGGAGGGCGAGGGTGACGGGTACTACTCCAGCGAGAACATCAGTGGCACCAAGCACTTCGGGGTGTGGCCGCTCACCGAGGCGGCGCAGGCGTGCTTCGACACGCCGGAGTGGCCGGCCGACCGCGTGGCCCCCCAGGCTTCCATCGAGTTCGAGGTGAAGGACGCTGACGCGGTCGCGGCGGCGGGCGAGGAGCTTCAGCACGCGGGCTACGAACTGCTGCACCCGGCCCGCACCGAGCCGTGGGGACAGACGGTGGCCAGGCTGCTCACCGAGGATGGCCTGATCGTCGGCATCTCCTACACCCCGATGTTCCACGCCGAGCGCGCTTGAGCGCGGGCCGGGGTCAGCCGTAGAAGACCCTTTCCATGACCGAACGGGCCCGCCGTGCCGTCCGCCGGTAGTCGTCAAGCAGGGCCCTGGAATCTGACGGGGCGTAGCCGATCAGCCTGGCGACGGCGGACAGCTCCGCCGGGCCGGCCGGCAGCACGTCGGAGGGGCGGCCGCGGACCAGCATGGTGCCGTCCCGGATCCTGGCGGCCAGCCGCCAGGCCGCGGCCAGGGCATCGCGGTCCGGCCCAGCCAGCAGGTCCGCCGTCACCGCGGCGTCCAGCGCGGCGAGCGTGCGGGTCGTCCGCAGCGGCCTAGTCGCGTGCGCGTGCTGCAGCTGGAACAGCTGGGCCACCCACTCCACGTCGGCCAGCCCGCCCGGGCCGAGCTTGAGGTGCAGTGCCGGGTCGGTGCCGCGCGGGATCCGCTCGGCTTCCATCCGGGCCTTCAGCCTGCGGATCTCCCTGACGGCGGCCTGGTCGATCCCGCCGTCTGGGTAGCGGTACTGGTCCGCGAGCGCGGTGAAGTCCGCGCCGAGCGCCGCGTCGCCCGCGACCGGCTCGGCGCGCAGCAGCGCCTGCGCCTCCCATGGCGCCGACCAGCGCTGGTAGTACGCCCGGTAGGAGGCGAGCGTGCGCACCAGGGGACCCTGGCGGCCTTCGGGCCGCAGGCCGGGGTCGATCAGCAGCGGCGGGTCGGCGGCGGGCAGCGCCAGCAGCCTGCGCAGCTCCTCGGCGACCGCATGCGCGGCTCGCGACGCCGCCTCCCCCGGGCTCCCGTCGGCCGGCTGGTGCACGAACATCACGTCGGCGTCGCTCGCGTAGCCGCACTCGTGCCCGCCGAACCGGCCCATGCCCACCACGCACATCCGGGTCGGCAGCGGGCCGCGCAGCTCCAGCTCGACCTTCCTGACCGCCGCGGCCAGCGCCGCCTCGACGGTGACCGCGGCCACGCTGGTCAGCCCCTCGTCGACTTGCTGACCGTCGGCCAGGCCGAGCAGGTCGGCCGCGGCGACGCGCAGCAGTTCCCTGCGCCTGACGGCCCGCACCGCGGTCACCGCGCCCTCGGCGGCCTGGTGCCGGGCGGCCACCGTGAGGGCTTCGGCGCGCAGCGCTTCCCTGGGTCGCGGGGCCAGCGCCGCGTCGTCGGCCAGCATCGCGACCGCTTCGGGCGCACGCAGCAGCAGCCCGGCCGCGTACCGGCTGGAGGCCAGGATGCGGGCCAGCCGCTCGGCCACCCTGGTGTCGTCGCGGAGCAGCCGCAGGTACCAGGGGCTGTTCCCGAGCGCGTCGCTGACTTGGCGGAAGGCCAGCAGCCCCGCGTCCGGCTCGGCGGCCGACGCGAACCAGTCGAGCATCACCGGCAGCAGCGTGCGCTGGATGGCCGCGCGCCGCGACAGGCCCGCGGTCAGCGCCTCGATGTGCCGCAGCGCGCCCGCCGGATCCAGGTAGCCCAGCGCCTCCAGCCTGGCCCGTGCCGCTTGCGGGGACAGGCTGGCCGCCGCACCGGGCAGCCGGGCCGCGGCGTGCAGCAGCGGCCGGTAGAACAGCTTCTCGTGCAGCCGCCTGACCTCGCGGGCGTGCCGCCGCCACTGGTCGGTGAACTCCGCGGCCGGGTCGCCTCCTGGCCGCGGATGGACCGGGCCGCCAGCGTAAGGAAGAAAAAATGAACGTCCAATGCGGCGGATCGTGACCGGATCGTCGGGAAGCGTATGCGTGCGGCGCAGCTGGTACAGCTGGAGCAGGTGCTCGACCCGGCGCAGGAAGCGATAGGCATCGGCGAGCGCGGCCGCGTCGTCGCGGCCGACGTAGCCGCCGGCCGCCAGCGCGGCCAGCGCGGGCAGCGTGGCGGGGCTGCGCAGCGCCTGGTCCGTGCGGCCGTGCACAAGCTGCAGGAGCTGCACGGTGAACTCGATGTCGCGCAGCCCGCCGGGGCCGAGCTTGAGCTCGCGGCCGGCCGCGTCGGCGGGCAGGCTCTGCTCCACCCGGCGGCGCATGGCCTGCACGTCGGAGACGAAGTGCTCGCGCTGAGCGGCCTGCCAGACCAGCGGGGTGATCGCCTCGATGTAGGCCCGGCCGAGCTCCGGATCGCCGGCCACCGGCCTGGCCTTGACCAGCGCCTGGAACTCCCAGGTCTTGGCCCAGCGGTCGTAGTACGCGCGGTGGCTGGCCAGCGTGCGCACCAGCGGGCCGTCGCGGCCTTCCGGGCGCAGGTTGGCGTCCACCGGGAAGATCGCGCCCGCCGGGCCGGGCTGCGAGCAGGTCCTGATCAGGCCGGACGCGAGCCTGGTCGCGGTCGTGAGCGCCTCATGTTCGGGCTGGCCGGGGGCGGGCTCGGCCACGAAGATCACGTCGATGTCGCTGGCGTAGTTGAGCTCGCGGCCGCCGCACTTTCCCATGCCGATCACGGCGAGCCTGGCCGGCGTCGCGCCCTCCGGCAGCTGCGAGCGGGCGACGGCCAGCGCGGCCTCCAGCGCGGCGGCGCCCAGGTCAGCCAGCTCGGCGGCGGCCTGGTCCAGCGTGACCGCGCCGGTCAGGTCCCTGGCGGCCAGGTGCAGCAGCGCGCGGCGGTAGGCGGCGCAAAGGCCGGCGGCGCCTTGGCCGGGGCCTGGGGCTGCCGCGGCCACCGGCTCGGGGTCGTCGGGGGCGGCGCCCACCGACCGCAGCAGCGCGACCCGCAGTTCGGCGGCGGCGGGGGGGCGGCAGGCGCGGTCGCCGCGCAGCACCTGCCAGTCGCCGGAGTGCCGAGCCAGGTGATCGGCGAGTCCCGCGCTGGCGCCGAGCACGGCGGCCAGCCGGGCGGCGAACCCGGAATCGGCCCGCAGCGCGGCGTGCAGCGCGCAGGCCGCGTCGTCCTGGGCCCCGATCAGCCGGGTCAGCCCGGTCAAGGCCAGGTCGGGATCGGCCGCGGCGCCGAGCGTGTCGATCATCGGGTCATCGAGCCCGAGGTCGCCGACGGTCTGCTCGGCGGCTCCGGCGTCGGCGAAGCCCAGCCGGGCCAGCCGGCCCGCCACCGTCGTCCGGCGCGGCCGGTGCGGCTGGTGCGGCCGCTCCGGCTGGTGCGGCCGCTCCGGCTGGTGCGGCCGCTCCGGCCGGTCCGCAGGATAGCTCACGTTCGCACCGTAGTGGAGGAACCGCGGGCAGACCCGCCGGCGCTGCCAGCAGACGACGCTGCCGGCCCCCCGGCATCGCACCGCCAGGCAGGTGACCATAACCTGGCATGCCGAGCCCTGGTTTGCGCTGGCTTTGGGCCGGAAAATGCTAACAACAACCCAGCAGATTTGACGGGAGCAGGTCATGAAGGGAAGGGCTCGTGACATTTCCCTCGGTGTGCTGATCGGCGTGGTTCTCGCTATCCTGCTGACGCATCACGATGGGCGGAGCACAACGCCGCCACGGCCCAGCCATTCCGCTTCGGCGCAGCCCTCACGACACGTGGCCGCGCGGCACCCGGCAGCCAGGAGAACGCCGGCCGCGCACCGGTCGAGGCCGCCCGCAGCAGCCGTTACGGCCAGGCCGTCGCGGCCGGCTAAGCCGGGCGGCGGCTCGGCCGGGCAAGGCTCGGCGGCTACTTCCGGCGCCGGCAATGAGCTGGTCGCGGCCGCTTCTCTCATCGCTATTGCCGCTTCGCTATTTACGGTGACGTTCACCGTGCGCGGCCTGCGCGCGGCCGGATAACTGCACCCTGCCGAAAGGGAGTTTCATGGAGATCCTGCTGGCCATGGCCGTCATGGCGGTAGCGGTGGCCAGCTGGTTTGTCGCGTCCGCTTTCAACACCCGGATCCGGGAGAACACGGCGCAGCTAGGCACCGCACTGGCGGAGATCCGCAAGCTTCAGCAGGCCGTCCTGGACCTTGACCGCCGCGCCCAGCAGGCCGGGACGGTGATCTCGCCCGCGCCGACCGCCGATCCCGCCGATCCCGGCGAGAACCGGCCGCCGGCCTGACGGTTGCGCGAGGCGGCGGGACGTTACGCCGTGCTGCCCCGGCGCGGCAGGTTGCCTACCCCGTCCAGCATGCCGCCGCCCTGACCCTTCAGGGAGGCGACGGCAAAGCCGGACGCGAACGCCGATATCAGGGCGAGACGTCTGATCGTGACTCACGTTAGCAAGCCCGGGGTGTCCACCGTCCCGCCGCTGCGCCAGTACAGGCCGGCCTTTCGCGACAGGAACCCCTCGTCGACCAGGTACCTGCGCAGCGCGGCGTGGTCGTCGTGCGCCGCCTTGAGGATCTTGTCGACCTCGGCTTCCGGGTACTGCCGGCCCGGCTCGAACTCCTGGGCGATGCAGTCAAGGAGCAGCAGCCGCCTGGCCCGCTTGGCCGGCATCGTGATGATCCTGCCGTCCTGCAGGAAAGGGCGAAGCTCCCCATGTTCCTCGAGCGAATGTGCCATCCTGCTCGCACCCCCTCGCCGATCGGCACCATGCTCGCGCCTTCAGCCTAGCGATACGTGCGCGACGGGCGGTCAGGCGAAAGGCGCACAGGCGTCCGCGCACCTGGTTGCCGACCGGCTTCTCCTTCGGCCAGTACCCAGGCCACCAGGACTCCGGCGGCGACCCGGCCGTAGTGGCGCCCGGAGTGATGATCCGCGGCGCGCTCTGGCTGGGCTGGCTTGAGGTCGGCGCGGGCTTCGGGTTCCAGTCCCTCGGCGACCGGCCCGGTCACCGGCTGGCCGATGGCGCTTCGGGTCAGCTCGAAGGCGAAGGCCGTGACCCCGAGCCAGGTGATGCCGACTGCCCAGGCCCCGATGACGTCGGACAGGTAATGCACGCCAAGCAGGATCCGGCTGACTCCGATCAGCGCGGCGATCACGGACACGAAGGCGGTCCGCCACCGGCCGCGGGGGGCGGGCAGGAAGACCAGCAGTATCGCCCCGTAGCAGACGATCGAGCCGAGTGAGTGCCCGCTAGGGAAGCTGTTCCCGGTGCCATGGGCGATCGGATGCGCCACCACCGGGCGCAGCCGGCCGACGAGCGACTTGAGGACGGGATCCAGGACCAGCGCGCCTGCGCCGGTGATGAGCAGGTAGGCCGCGAGCCGCCATTGCCTGCGGACGGCCAGGATGATCGTCGCGGCTCCGATCACGGTCCACAGCACGCCATTGCTGCCCAGGAAGGTCACCGCCTTGACCACACTCACGAGCGTGGCGTTGCCCGCGACCAGGCTATTGATGTCGGCTGCGGCCCCGTGATCGGCCGATTCGAGCGGGGCCCACTGCAGGCGCACCGCGATGAGCACGATGGCGAACACCATCGCTGCGACGGTGACCGTGATGAGCGGGGTGAGACGGTGCTGCCAGAGCTTGAGGTTCATGCGCATTCGCCTCCCGACGCCGCGGCGGGAACCACCCTGGCTTTCACCGGCACGCAGATCGTGACGGAGCCTGGGCGGGCTTTGATCCGCAGTTTGCGGCAGGCCGGCCGGGCGCCGCCGTCAAGCTCGTACGGCATCTTCCGGTCGAACCGCACCTTGAACTTTGTCCCGCGGGTGACCTGCACGAAGGGCGAGAGCTCCGCCTGGCCGAGGGCGAGCCTGCCGAAGGTGCGGGCCCATTCGACCGGGTTCGCCGCGGTGACCACGCCAAGCTCGAGGAGCCCGTCGTCCGGCCGCGCGTCGGGGAAGGCCTCGATTCCGCCGAGTACCCGGCCGACGTTTCCGGCTAGCACGCAGGAGACTTGACCCTTGAAGAAACGCCCGGCCCGGCCGGCGCGGCCGACCGCCAGTGCCCGGCCGCCTCCCTGGTGCCGGGCACGTAGGGCGATTCGCCGTCCGAGCGCCGTGCTTATGGTGCGGTGGCGGTCCCGAAGACGCGGCGCACCGAGCCGAACGTGTCCAGCACGCGACGGCCCTCGGATTGCATGGACTGGATCGCCGGGTCAGACTCGGGCGGCGCGGCCAGCGATTCTTGCCACATCGCCCGTTCGGCCTCGCGCCAGTCCGGCTTCTCGTGTACCTGCACGTCGGTGAAGCCGGCCGCCGACAGATCCTGCCGAAGGTTCATCCTGCGAAGGCGCGGCGGCACTCGCTCGTCCGCCGGCTCGACCGACTCCCAGCAGGTCAGCGCTAGCCTGGCCCCGGACGCCAGCAGCCGCAGGAACTCCCGCAGCGCGTCGAGCGGAGGATCAGCGAACTGGACGGCGTCCACGCACATCAGCCCGTCCGCGACACCTGCGGGCAGGCCGGTGGCGACCAGCGTGCCCACCCGGAACTCCGACCGGCCGGATGGCAGCAGCTTGGCGCCGTTCAGCCTGGCCTGCTCAACGGCGACCCCGGAGAAGTCCACGCCGAGCAGGCGCGCATCGGCCCGCCGGGCGACCTCGATGCCGTAGCCGCCGCGCCCGCACGCGACGTCGACGAGCAGCCCGTCCTGCGGCATGTGCAGTGCCTCGGCCACCTCAGCGATGCCCTGCCAGGTCAGCAGGCTGGACGATTGCAGTTCCGGCGGCAGGCCCAGGGCGCGGGCCACGATCGCATCCCTGGCCGGCGAGGCGGTCATGTCGGTGTACCACCGGTCGAAATACGCCGCGTCGCTGGTCGTGGCCCGGGCTGGTTCCGCTGCTTCCATGCCCGTCATTCTGTCTCCTCCCCGCACTCAGCCCGCCGCCGGCCACCACTACCCCGCGGCCGCTAGCCCGCGGCCAGCGCCAGCACCATGACGCCCGCGGTGAGCAGGCACGCGCCCAGCCACCGCCCGGGCCCGACCCGCTCGTGCAGGACGAAGGCCGCCAGGCCGGTGCCGATGACGACGCTGGACTCGCGCACCGCGGCCACCGGGGCGGCGGCCGCGAGCCGCAGCGCGGCCAGCACCAGGTCGTAGCCGCCGACCAGGCAGACGCTGATGCCGACGGTGCGCAGCCGCACCTCGCCGCGCAGCGCGCGCACGCCTGTGGCCCTGGCCACCAGCGCGAGGTAAGGCAGCGCGACGAGCGCGAGCACGGCCTCGAAGTAGGGCGCGGGGCTGGCCAGGCTGACGCCGTGCTTGTCGATCAGCGTGTAACCGGCGATGCAGCCCGCGATCAGCACCGCCAGCCCCGCGTCAGCGAGACCGCCTGCCACCCGGATGCCGCGGATTCCCCTGACCGCGACGGCGCCGACGGCCACCAGCGCGATCCCGGCCAGCTCTCCCGGGCTGGCCCGCACGTGCAGCGCGAGCAGCCCGGTCAACAGGACGAGGACCGGCGCCAGCCCGCGGGCCAGCGGGAAGACCAGGCTCAGCTCCGCCCGCTCGTAGGCCATGACGAGCAGCGCGAAATACGCGAACTCACACGCCGCCGAAGCTCCGATCCACGGCCACGCCGCCAGCGGAATCCGGCCGAGCGCCAGGGCCGGCCCGAACAGCACGACGCCGAACGCGAGCGCGACCGCCGACGCCGCCTGCGTATCGTCCGCCCGCTTCAGCAGCATGTTCCACACCCCGCTCGACACCGCGGACATCAGCGCCAGGGCGAGGGCGGCGACAGGCATCAGCCGGGCACCAGCCAGGATGGCGATACCCGCCGGGAAGAGATACCGCTACTCTTTATCCTCATGAATAACGATAGCAGTATCGCTACGGTGGCGGCTGCCATCCGCACCGAGTCCGGCGCCAGGCAGCCGGGCGACCGGCTCCCCTCGACCAGGGAGCTGGTGCGCCGGCTCGGCGTCAGCCCGGTGACGGTGTCCCGTGCGCTGGCCGCGCTCGTCGCCGAAGGAGTCGTGGTCACCCGCCCCGGCGCCGGCAGCTTCGTCGCGGCCAGGCCGGCCCGCGGCGCCGCCCGGGGCAGCGACTTCTCCTGGCAGACGCTCGCGCTCGGCGAACGGCGAACCAGCGCGGCCGGCCTGCTCCCCTCCCTGGCCGAGCCCCGCGCCGAAGAGATCCCGCTGGCCAGCGGCTACCCGCACCCGACGCTCCTGCCACTGCGCGCGCTCTCGGCCGCGATGGCCAGGGCCGGCCGCCGGCCCGATGCCTGGCAGCGACCGCCGGTCGCCGGCCTCGGCGGCCTGCGCGCCTGGTTCGCCCGCAGCACCGGCAGCCAGGCCGATGCCGCGGACGTCATCGTCACGCCCGGCGCGCAGGGCGCGCTGACCGCGGCCTTCCGTGCGCTGGTCCCGCCGGGCAGCACGATCCTCGTCGAGTCGCCGACCTACCCGGGGGCACTCGCCGTCGCGGCGTCGGCCGGCATCCGGACGGTACCGGTACCCATGGACAGCGACGGAATCGACCCCGCCGCCCTAGTCCAGGCCTTCACCGCTACCGGCGCCAGGGTGCTCTACTGCCAGCCCACCTTCCAGAACCCGACCGGCGCGCTGATGACCCACGCCCGCCGCACCCAGATCCTCCAGGCCGCCGCCGCGGCCGGGGCGTTCGTCATCGAGGACGACTACGGCCGCTGGCTGTCGCACGAGCGGCCCGCTCCCCCGCCGCTCATCACGCACGACGACGACGGCCGGGTCGTGCACGTCACCTCGCTCACCAAGCCGGCCTCGCCGTCGCTGCGCGTCGGCGCGCTGATCGCCCGCGGCCCGGTCGCCGAGCGGCTGCACGCCGTCCGCGTCGTGGACGACTTCTTCGTCAGCCGGCCGCTGCAGGAAACGGCCCTGGAGCTGGTCAGCTCCCCCGCCTGGCCCCGGCACCTGGCCGGCCTGCGCCGCGCGCTCGCCGCCCGCCGCGCTGCCCTCGCGCAGGCCCTGCGCGAGCAGGCCCCGCGGCTCGCGATTCCCGAGCTGCCGCAGGGCGGCGTGTGCCTGTGGGCCCGGCTGCCCGGCCCGGACGCCGACATCCAGCTAACCGACCGGGCCAGCCGCCGCGGGGTCGCCATCAGCCCGGGCCGCAGCTTCTTCCCGGCCGAGCCGCCCGGCGCCTTCGTCAGGCTCAGCTTCGCCGCCACCGGCCGCGCCGAGGATCTGCACGAAGCCGCGCACCGCCTGTCCCTGGCCCTGGCCGACTGAACAGCCGCCAAACTTCCATTTTCCCGAACGGTTCCAACCCGTCCCCCACTGCGCACCAGCCAGCCTTGCCACCATGTGCCAGTGACCGGCCGAGAACCGCCCGCCGGACGCCAGCTAAAGACAGCCTCCCGCGCTGGCTCGGGCGAATGGCGGCGGGAGTCCTGGGTAGCGTGCGCCCCATGCGTAGCACGTTCGCGGACTCCGAAGCGCGGAAGGCTCTGCCTCAGCCGACCTTGCCGCCCGGCACTCATCTCCTGCCTCAGATCAGGCACATCGTGGTCCTCATGATGGAGAACCACTCGTATGACAACTACCTGGGCATGCTGCAGGGCCGCGGAGAAGGGTTTGCGCTTGGCCCCGATGGTGAGCCTGAGGTGTCGAACCTGAGCGCCGTGGGCGAGCCCATTCGCGCCTATCACCTCGCCTCGACGGTCCAGCGGCCGCAGATACCGTCGCAGAGCTGGCACGCGAGCCACCTTCAGTGGGGAGGCGGGAATTGTGACGGCTTCGTCACCAGCTCGCAGAAGGTGCTGGCCCAGCTGCCGGAGGGGACGGAGGCTGGCGCATCCCGTGCTTCGGTGACCGCCGGCATGGGCTACTGGTCCGAAGCCGACCTGCCGTTCTACTACGGGCTGGCCAGGACCTTCCCGCTGGCTGATCACTGGTTCGCCTCGTGCCTCGGCCCCACGTTCCCGAACCGGCGTTTCCTTATCGCGGGAACGGCGCACGGCCTGATCGACGACTCACCGTACGACCTGCTCGACTATCCGCCTGGCGGCACCATCTTCGACATGCTGACCCGGCACGATATCTCCTGGGTCAACTACCACCCGGTGGCCGGATCCCGGCACCGGCTGGTGCGTTACGCGCATCACAAGCGGAAGATGGCCCGGCGGCGCCTGATCTCCCTGGGCCGGTCATTCCGGACGGTCACGCATGGGATGCAGAAGGATATGCAGTTCACGGCCGACGTGTTTCCCCTCGGGATGCGTCAGCACGTAAGGCATGTCCGCAGCACCGACCAGTTCTTCACCGATGCCGACAACGGCACGCTGCCCGCGTTCAGCATCGTGGACCCTGATTTCGACACCTATTCCGAGGAGAATCCGCAAGAAATTCGGAAAGGCGAGAGCTTCGCCGCAGAGGTGATCAACAGGGTCCTGCACGGTAAAGGCTGGCCGGATACCTTGCTGATCTGGGTGTATGACGAGCACGGCGGTTACCACGATCACGTTTCGCCGCCGGAGGCGATCCCGCCCGATGATGTCGAGGGACGGAGCCTGCTGGGAAGCCCGACCCGGCTGCAGGCCATTCTCCGGCAGCTGTCCCCCAAGATGGTCGAGAACGAAGAGAACCTCACGAAGGGACCGCATCACTACGACCGCTACGGATTCCGGGTCCCTGCCGTGATCGTTTCGCCGTACGCCCGGCCGGACTACGTATGCACCGAGGTGCTCGACCACACCTCGGTACTCAAGCTCGTCGAGCAGACGTGGAACCTGCCCGCTCTCACCGAGCGGGATGCCGCGGCCCGCTCACCCCTTGACGCGCTGGACCTCACCGGCGACGCCGCCTTCCTGACGCCCCCCGCTCTCCCGGCACCGGCCTTGACCTGGGGCTCCTGGTAGGCACCCTGACCACGAAGACCTGGCGCGTCAAACCGCCGGGCCCGCCTGTGAGGTTTGCACGGGCGGCCACGAGGTAGCAACCGCCATGCGATCAACAGCAGCCATGCGCCTTACCCGCCGGGCCAGGCGGGCTCCCGGCAGCCTTTTCATCCGAGTGCTGGCCCGGGCGGGCCTGACCGCGCGGGGTGTCATCTACATCCTCATCGGCTGGGTCGCGATCCTGGTCGCGCTCGGCCAGAGTTCGCATCAAGCCAACCAGCAAGGGGCTCTCCAGTTGCTCGCCGGCAAGTCCTACGGCCTGGTCTCCCTCTGGCTGCTGGCCATCGGGTTTGCGGGCTATGCACTCTGGCGCCTGAGCGAAGCCATCTTCGGGATCGCGGGCGCCGAGAACGGCGCTGGACCGCGTCTGAAGTCGCTGGGCCGCGCCGTACTCTACGCCGGTTTCGCCTTCCTGGCGATCAAGGTGATCTCCGGTGCGCACAGCAACCAGACCCGCCAGCAGCAAGAACTCACCGCCAAAATTATGCAGCACCCGGCCGGCCGGTGGTTAATCGGCATCATCGGCCTGCTTGTCGTGATCGCCGGGGTGGCTCTCGCCGTCCAGGGATTGCGACGCACGTTCATGAAGAACGTGCAGACGCCACAGATGACCAGGACGCAGCGGCGCATAGTCGAGTGGCTGGGTGTCATCGGAACCGTCGCCCGCGGCGTGGTCTTCGCGCTGGCCGGCGCCCTCGTGATCGATGCCGCCGTTACCTTCAAGCCGGCGAAGTCAGGCGGCCTCGACAAGGCGCTGCTGACGCTGCGCGACCAGCCATTCGGCGTGGTGCTGCTGATCCTCGTCGCGGTCGGCCTGATCATCTTCGGTATTTACGGCTTGTGCGAAGCACGGTGGCGAAAGGTATAAATCCTCCCGCCGAGGGCTGGCGCACACCCGCCGGAATCACCTGTGGACGACCCCACAGCAAGGTGCGATCCTGGGCAGATGACCCCAGATACCCCCCATCTGGGGCAGAAGTGACATGCAGCTTGGCGGCGACCGGACTGCCTGGCTTCAGCTGCGAGGAGGCAGAGCATGAAACTCGTAAAGTCCAGGCTATTAATAGCTGCGGCATGCCTACCGGCCGCTGCGCTGGTCGCGCTCGGCGGCGGGGCGGTAACGCGAGCAGGAGTGACCCAGGCCGGGGCGGCGCAGGCCGCGGCGACGCACGCCAAGACTAACTCGAGCCAGCACCTGGCCATCAACTGCTCTGCGGCCAGCGCTATGTGCGCCGAGGTAGCAGACTCCGACAAGGTGTTCGGGCACTACGTCGGCCATGACGAGCCATCCACGATATTTTATTCGAACACCGCCGGGTCAGGCAATCACCTGCGCTACAACGTAACGCTGCCGGTTGAACCGTCGGCGAGCAATCCCAACGCGGTGGGCAAGTCCTATACGTTCGAGCTGGCCGGCGCCGACTGGCTGGGCATGGCTCTGTGCGCCACGCAGTCGTTTCCAGAGCAGGTGAGCACCTGCCCGGCCGACAGCGACAAGAACGTCCTCGACCCCACGATCTCCCCGAGGCACGTGGGCCAGGCCTACATGGAATTGCAGTTCTACCCGCCGGGCTGGGTGCCGTGGCCGACCTGGGCGGTAGCCGTGGGTGCCAGCTCCTGCAACCCGACCATGTGGTGCGCCGCGATGAACATCTTCAGCCTCGCGCTGAACCCGGTGACCGGGCAGTCGCTCAACTCGACCTGCCTGTCGAAGGTGGGTGAGGAGTACGTCAACTTCGCCTTCCTCACCAAGAACGGCAAGCCGCAGGCTCCGCCTAACCCGGTGCAGTCGACGCTGGCCACCTTCACGCCCAGCACCCAGGACCTGTACATGAATCCGGGTGACCACCTGTCGGTGTCGATGACCGACACCAAGGGCGGCCTGAGGACCTCCATCAACGACCTCTCAACGGGTCAGACCGGGGCCATGACGGCGAGCGCCGCCAACGGGTTCGCTCAGGTGCAGTTCGCTCCCACCGGCACGTCCTGCACCCTCCAGCCCTACAGTTTCCACCCCATGTACAGCACGTCGAGCCCCAAGACCCGCGTCACCTGGGCCGCGCACTCCTACAACACCGCGTTCGTCAACGAGATCGGCCACTTCCAGTTCTGCAACGGCCCGTACCGGATTCCGGACACCCCGTTCGGCATCGACTCCAGGGGCCATGTGACTCAGTGCCCCAGCGGCGACACCGAGGGTCGGGGCCTCAACGCGGGGCCGCCTGACAGCGACGACATCTTCTGCTTCCCGGGCCGGGAGGCACTCGTGTTCAAGGTGTCCGGCTGCACGTTCACTAATAGCGGGTTCGACGGCGCTTCGTACCAGGAGCTCTGGCCGAACGGCAAGACTTCGAACCGCCCGACGCCGTTCCAGGTCTCCAGCCCGGAAACCGGCGCGAACTACAGCGTGCAATACAAGCAAGCGGCGTTCGAGGCCGACCTTCCCTTGACCGAGTCGGGCTGCAATACGAACACCGGCGCCGACTGCACGCTCATTCCGCAGACCGATGAGGGCCAGCCGGCCGTCTTCTACCCTTACTTCTCCACCGTCAAGACCTCGACCGGCTGCATGTGGCAGTTCGGCGCCGACACGCCACACAAGATCAGCGATTTCGGG
This sequence comes from Streptosporangiaceae bacterium, assembly GCA_036502085.1. GTDB lineage: Bacteria > Actinomycetota > Actinomycetes > Streptosporangiales > Streptosporangiaceae > PALSA-505. Next base: position 30,627 of record DASXZD010000020.1, on the reverse strand, counting down.
CAGAACGCCCAGTACGGCCCGCTGCTGCAGCAGTCCTACACCGGCAAGGGCGGTAGCACCTCCGAGTCCCTCCTGGACTTCCGCAACATCCTGCCCAGCAACCCCTGCCCGCAGGCATAGCCACCCAGCCCTGATCCCGGGGGCCGCCACCGCGCGGCCCCCGGGCCCCCGGGCCAAAGTGGCCGTTACTTTGATGGCTGATGTAACTACGAGGGGAAGGCCGGGGGCGGATGTCACAGCCCGAGTCCGGGCGCGAGATTGCGGCGTCGGCGGCCGCGTTGCTCCGTGCTCACTACGTGCTTCCCGACCGCTCCGATCAGGCGGCCGCCGCGATCGAGGCGAGCCTGGCCACGGGCGAGTACGACGACCTGGACGAGATCTCACTCGCCGAGCGGCTCACCGCTCAGATGCATGAGATCTGCGCCGACAGGCACCTGCGAGTCAGGCTCGGCGGTGCCCGCCGCCGCGGACTGCCCGAGCCCGGTCCTGAGGCGGCCGAGTCCAGCCCGGCCGACCGCGAGAAGGCCCGGCGGTCGCGGCAAGAACGCGGGCGCCTCGACAACTTCGGCATCGCCCGCGTCGAGCGGCTGGACGGCAACGTCGGCTACCTCGACCTGCGCCGGATGCCCGACCCGGCCCACGCGGGCCCGGCCATGGCCGCCGCCATGGAACTGGTCTCCGGCACCTACGCGCTGATCATCGACCTGCGGCGCAACGGCGGCGGCATGCCGGCCGGGGTGATCTTCTGGTGCAGCTATCTGTTCTCCGACGGCGACACCCACCTCAACGACATCTTCGACGCCGAGAGCGGGCTGACCAGGCAGTTCTGGAGCCTGGCCTACGTGCCGGGCCGACGCTACCTCGACCGCCCCGTCTACGTGCTGACCAGCGAGCGGACATTCTCCGGCGCCGAGGAGCTCTGCTACAACCTGCAGGCGCAGGGCCGCGCCGAGCTGATCGGCGAGACCACCGGCGGTGGCGCGCACCCGACCAGGATGCTGCCGCTCGGCCCGGCCATGGTGATCGCGATGCCGTACGCCCGGTCGGTCAATCCGGTCACCGGCACGAACTGGGAAGGCACCGGCGTCGTGCCGTCCGCGCGGTTGCCCTGCAGCGAGGCGCCGTACCCCGGCTTGAACAGGTAGTTGAGTATCGCGGTGCGCTCGGCCGCCGGGTAGTCCATCAGGTAGCGGGCGTTGCCGCCGCCGCCGAGTATCGCGCCCACTCCGTTGTAGACCCGGTCGCCGCCGTTGCCGTTGACGGTGATGTTGGTGACGGCCAGCGAGCTGGGCCCGCGGGTAGCGCTGGCCGGCGTGGCCCCGGTCGCGGCCACCAGGCTGATCCCTAGGGTCAGGGCCGCGACGGCCGGCAGCGCAGCGATGGTGACCTTCATAACTCTCCGATTCCTGGGGCCGCCGCGAGCCGGGTCGGCGGGTGCTAGCGCGCCCGCTCAGAGCACGGGCAGGTAGCGGTCCAGCTCGTACTCGGTGACCTGGCGCCGGTATTCGTGCCACTCGGCCCGCTTGTTGCGCAGGAAGAAGTCGAAGACGTGCTCGCCCAGCGTCTCGGCCGCCAGCTCGCTTTCCTGCATGGCGCCGATCGCCTCGTCCAGGCTCTGCGGCAGCGGCTCGATGCCGAGCGCCCGCCGCTCGGCCCCGGTAAGCGCCCACACGTCATCCTCCGCGCCGGGCGGCAGCTCGTAGTCGTTCTCGATGCCCTTCAGGCCGGCCGCGAGGATCAGCGCGTAGGCCAAGTACGGGTTGCACGCCGAGTCCAGCGACCGGAACTCGATCCTGGTCGCGTTGCCCTTCTGCGGCTTGTACATCGGCACCCGGACCAGCGCCGAGCGGTTGTTGTGCCCCCAGCAGATGTAGGCCGGCGCCTCGCCGCCCGCGCCCGCGGTCCGCTCCGCGGCGCCCCACAGCCGCTTGTAGGAGTTCACCCACTGGTTGCAGACGGCGGTGATCTCCGCGGCGTGCCGCAGCAGCCCGGCGATGAAGCTGCGGCCGAGCTTGGACAGCTGGAACTCCGCGCCAGGCTCGTAGAACACGTTGCGATCGCCCTCGAACAGCGACATGTGCGTATGCATGCCCGAGCCGGGATGGTCAGTGAACGGCTTGGGCATGAACGACGCGTGCACGCCCTGCTCGATCGCCACCTCCTTCATCACCAGCCGGAACGTCATGACGTTGTCGGCGGTGGTCAGCGCGTCGGCGTACCGCAGGTCGATCTCCTGCTGGCCGGGCGCGCCCTCGTGGTGGCTGTACTCCACCGAGATGCCCATCGACTCCAGCATCGCGATCGAGGTGCGCCGGAAGTCGTGCGCGATGATGTGCGGGGTGTGGTCGTAGTAGCCGCCCGAGTCGATCGGCTGCGGCTTGACCCCCGGCTCCGGCTTCTCCTTGAGCAGGAAGAACTCGATCTCCGGGTGGGTGTAGAAGGTGAACCCGAGGTCGGACGCGCGGCTGAGCGCGCGCTTGAGTACCCAGCGCGGATCGGCGTAGGACGGCGACATGTCCGGCATCAGGATGTCGCAGAACATCCGGCCCACTCCCGGCGACTCGCCCTGCCACGGCAGCAGCTGGAACGTGGCCGGGTCCGGCTTCACGATCATGTCCGCCTCGTAGACCCGGGCGAAGCCCTCGATCGCCGAGCCGTCGAACCCGATCCCCTCGGCGAACGCGCCCTCGAGCTCGGCGGGCGCGACCGCGACCGACTTGAGGTAGCCGAGCACGTCGGTGAACCACAGCCGGACGAACCGGATGTCCCGCTCGTCGAGCGTTCTGAGCACGAATTCCTGTTGCCTGTCCACGACCGTCCAGTGTGCCCGGCCGGTGTTTCCGGCAGGTTACAAGGGGGCCAGGCGTTACCTCTGCTCGGCGAGGCTGCCGGCGATAAAGCCGCCCAGGGATTCGATGTACCCGACGGCGGTGCAGGCCGCGCACGGTCAGGTGCTGCCGTCCCAGGCCTCGGCCAGCGGCTTCGACTTGTCAAAGCTGCCGTGGTCGCCGACAGCGATGCAGCTGTCGGCCGACGTGCACGAAACACCGAGCAGCTGGCTGCCGGTCAGGCTGGGAGTGGGCTGGATCACCCACCCGGCCCGCGCGCTGGCAGGTCCCGCCACGGCCAGTACCAATGACGCCGCCGCTCCCGCCGCGATCAGCATGCTCCGCCGCATCTGCTCTTCCTTCCGCTCCGCCAGGCCCGGCGCGCGGCCCTCGCCGACATCTTCTAGACGCGGAGCCCGCCGCCCCGGAGTACGCGACCGCCGGCTTCCCCCGCGCCGCGCCGCACTACGCTGGATCCGTGCCTACGCTTCGGATCGCGCTCGCCCAGGTCAATTCCACGGTCGGCGACCTGGAGGGCAACGCGAGGACCGTCGTGGAGTGGACCAGGCGGGCCGCCGAGGCCGGCGCGGGCCTGGTCATCTTCCCGGAAATGATGATCACCGGCTACCCGGTGGAAGACCTGGCGCTGCGCGCATCGTTCGTGCAGGCCTCCATCGCCACGATCCGCGCCACCGCCGAGCTGCTGGCCATCGAGCATCTCGGCGGCATCGCCGTGGTGACCGGCTACCTGGACCGCCGCGAGGACCTCGCCCCGCAGCTGGGCCGCCCGGCCGGCGCGCCGCTGGACGCCGCGGCGCTGCTGCATGACGGCAAGATCCAGGTCACCACGGCCAAGCACCACCTGCCCAACTACGGCGTGTTCGACGAGTACCGCTACTTCGTGCCGGGCAACGAGCTGCCGGTCTTCCGCATGCAGGCCTCCGGCGGCCCGGTGGACGCGGCCATCGCGATCTGCGAGGACCTGTGGCAGGACGGCGGCCCGGTACGCGTCTGCCGCACCGCCGGGGCCGGCCTGCTGGCCGTGCCGAACGCCTCCCCCTACGAGCACGGCAAGCAGCACGTCCGCCGCGAGCTGTGCGGCCGCCGGGCCCGCGAGGCCGGGGCCGCGCTCGCCTTCGTCAACATGATCGGCGGCCAGGACGAGCTCGTCTTCGACGGCGGCTCGCTGGTGGTGGACGCGGCCGGCCGCACGGTCGCGCAGGGCCCGCAGTTCTCCGATGCGCTGGTCGTCGCCGACCTCGAGCTGCCCGCCGCCGATCCTGAGGCCACCGTCGCCGACACGCCCGCCGACGCCGGCGACGGCACCGTGATCACGATCCGCAGGCTCGCGCTGAAAAACAACCCCGAGCATCCCGAACGATTCCAACCCGTCCCCGGCCGCGAACAGCCGGCCAGCACCACGGGGAAGCCCTGGGACATCCCGCTGCCCGGCGAGCCAGGACAGCAGCCGGCCGCCGGCCTGGCCGAGATCTACGCGGCGCTGGTCCTGGGCACCGCGGACTACGTGCGCAAGAACGGCTTCAGCTCGGTGATACTCGGCCTGTCCGGCGGGATCGACTCGGCGCTGACCGCGACCATCGCCGCCGACGCGATCGGCCCGCAGAACGTGCACGCGGTCCTGCTGCCCAGCCGCTACTCCAGTGACCATTCGATCGGCGACGCCGAAGAGCTGGTCAAGCGGCAGGGCCTGCAGGCCCGCACGGTACCCATCAGGTCCATGGTGGACGCGTTCGAGGCCGAGCTGGACGGCATCACCGGGCTGGCCGCAGAGAACCTGCAGGCCCGCATCCGCGGCATGACGCTGATGACGCTGTCCAACCACGAGGGCCATCTCGTGCTGACCACCGGAAACAAGAGCGAGATCGCGACCGGCTACTCGACGCTGTACGGCGACTCGGCGGGCGGCTTCGCGCCGATCAAGGACGTGCTCAAGACGCTGGTCTGGGAACTGGCCCGGTGGCGCAACGAGCAGGCCGCCCGGCGCGGCGAGATCTCGCCGATACCGGAGAACTCGATCTCCAAGCCGCCGAGCGCGGAGCTGGCCCCCGGCCAGCTCGACACCGACTCGCTGCCGGACTATACGGTGCTCGACGCGCTGCTCGACGACTACGTGGAGAACGACCTGGGGTCAGCCGAGCTCGTGGCGGCCGGTCACGACCCCGGACTGGTCGCCCGGGTGATCAGGCTGGTGGACGCGGCGGAGTACAAGCGCCGCCAGTACCCGCCGGGCCCCAAGATCACCCCGAAGAACTTCGGCCGCGACCGCCGCCTGCCTATCACCAGCCGCTGGCGCGAGCAGCTCACCGCTGAGGGCAATTCCTGACCCCGGACCGGCCTGAGTGTCATCCGGAAGACTATGGATACAGCGTCCGCGGCTTCAGCGGGGACGGCGGCCGGGCCACCGGGTCCAGCCTCGACGACCCGGCGGGCGTGGCCACCGACGGCGCGGGCAACGTGCTGGTGGCCGAGTGGGGCGACAACCTGGTCCGGCTGGTCGCCGCCGGTAAATGACCTGCCGGCGGCGCGCGCCATCCAGGTACGGTGGTTCTGCGTCCCTCTGACGGGAGTCGATCCGCGGATTGCATCCCTTCCGCCCTGACCGGCCCGCCCGCCGCCGCGGGCCCGAGAGGGTCGCCGATCCGCGGTCCGCATCCCTCTGACGGGGGGTCAATCCGCGGATTGCATCCCTCTGGCGGGAGTCGATCCGCGGATTGCATCCCTTCCGCCGGGGCACTCTTGGCCGGGGGCACTGTGAGGCCGGGAGGTTAGCGGGGGGTTAGGCCGCGGAGGAGTTGGTCTACTAGGCGGTCGGCGAAGCCGGCCAGGGTGCCGCCGGGCTGGCCGTGGTCGTGCCGGCCGCGGGCCAGCACGGCGCCGGTGAGCGCGAGCATGGCCACCTCGACGTCGGTGTCGGGCCGCAGCTCGCCGGTGGCCACGCCGCGTCGCAATACTGACCGGATCACGTCCCGGCGCGGCTCGACCACCGTTTCCTTGTACCGCTCCATCAGCTTCGGGTATTTCTCGCCCTCGCCGAGCAGCAGCGCGTACTGCCGCGCCCGCCTCGGGTCGGCGATGTCGCGGCACATCACGCTGAGCAGCGCCACTAGGTCATCGCGGACGGACTGGCCCGCGGGCTCGGGCAGCGGTGACTTGAGCGAGGCCAGCGCGTCGAACAGGAGGCCTTCCTTGCCGGCCCAGCGGCGGTAGATCGTCGCCTTGCCCACGCCGGCCCGGGTGGCGATGGCCTCTACGCACAGGCCGGCCGCGCCCGACTCGGCGAACAGCTCAAGCGCCGCCTCGAGGATCGCGCGATCAGCCCGCTCGCTGCGCGGCCGCCCCGGCCGCCGCACCGGCGTCGCCTGCTCCTCGGCGGGCTGGGCCGGGCGGCCAGGGGCGGGGGCCGTCGCGGTGTTACCGCGCTGGCTCTGTGCCGCTTCCCTGGCCGCCCGGACCTCTGCCTGGCGCATGACTCATTATCCTTCCACGGCTGCTATCTCGCGGGCCAGCTCATCGCGCTCGCCGTGCTCGGCCGGAGCCTCGACGAGCTCGGGAACCGCGTCCTCGGCCCGGCGCTGGCCTGGCATCCAGCGGAGCACGACCAGCGCGCCGGCCAGCGCGATGACGGCGGCGATGATCGTCGTGACGTGCATCGCGTGGGTGAACGCGTCGTTCGCGGACAGCTGGAGCTGACGCCCGGCCGCGCCCAGCTGCTGGGCCGCCGCCTGGGTGGCGGCGATCGACTGGGATGCCGCGCCGCGTGCCGAGGCGGGGAGCGCCGACAGCGCCGGGTTGAGCTGGTGCCGGTAGAACTGGGCCAGGATCGAGCCGAGCACGGCGACGCCCAGGGCCACGCCGACCTGGCGGGCCGTGTTGGTCAGGGCCGAGCCCGCGCCGGCCCGCTCGCGCGGCAGCACGTCCATCACGGCCGAAGTGGCCGACGGGATTGCGACGCCGACGCCGGCGCCCTGGACGACGAAGAACACGGTGAGGACCCAGATCGGCGTCGTCGTGCCGAGCAGCGCGTACCCGGCCAGCGCCACGGCCATCACGGCCATGCCGGCGGTGCCGACCACCTTGGCGCCGTAGCGGGATACCAGGCCGGCGCTGCGCGGGGCGAACAGCAGCTGGCCGGCGGCGAACGGGATCGTCAGCAGGCCGGCCTGCAGCGCGCTGTAGCCGCGGACGTTCTGCAGGTAGAAGGCGGTGAAGAAGAACACGCCGCCCATGCCGAAGAACAGCAGGCTGATCGCGCCCACCGAGGCGGACAGCCGCCGGTCGGCGAACAGCTTGACGTCGAGCGAGGGATGCGAGATGCGGGTCTCATGCCAGCCGAAGATGCCGAGGATGGCCAGTCCGCCGGCGATCGGGCCGAGCACGTCGCCGCGCAGCCAGGAGCCGGTGTCGCCGCCCTGGACGATGCCGTAGACCACCAGCACGAGGCCGGCGATGGACAGCAGCACGCCGAAGTAGTCGATCTTGCCGGGGTCGGGGTTGCGCGACTCGGGAACGAGGATCGCGACGGCGAGGGCGCCGAGCACGGTGACCGGCACATTGATCAGGAAGACCGAGCCCCACCAGAAGTGAGCCAGCAGCAGGCCGCCGAGTACCGGACCGATCGCGACGCCGATGCCCACGGCGCTGGCCCAGATGCCGATGGCACGCGCGCGCTCGCTGGGCTCGAAGACGTTCGAGATGATCGACAGAGTCTGCGGCATGACCGCGGCGCCGCCCAGGCCCATCGCGGCGCGCGCGAAGATGAGCTGGTCAGGCGAATGTGAGTAGGCGGACAGCAGCGAGCCGACGCCGAACAGCGCCAGGCCGATCATGAGCATCCGCTTGCGGCCGATCCGGTCGCCAATCACGCCGAACGTGAACAGCAGGCCGGCGAACACCAGCGTGTAGGAGTTGATCGCCCATTCCAGCTGGCTCTGGCTGGCGCCGAGGCCGCCGCGCGGCTCGGCGATCGTTTTCAGGGCGACGTTGAGGACCGTGTTGTCAATGACGATGGCAAGCAGGCCGACGATGAGCACGCTGAGTATTGCCCAGCGGCGCCGATAGATTCTCTGCTGGTCCATGGTGTCCTTCGGATCATGGGGCGGGAGGCTGATCGGGAAGATCGCCCCCGCCGGGTGCGTTGACCTAAGATGTCGCGGCCGTCGTGCACTGGCGGCCACTATAGATACGGAACAGGATCGTATCGTTTTACATTCCCGCTGTCGCGTGAATTTTTGCGGGCCGGGTCGCCGGGCCGGGACGGGCCTGGCGACCGGGACCGCCGCGGGGGTCTCGCGCAGGTGCGGGGCCGCGTGCAATGATCGAAGTGTCCGGGGACGCCACTGGGGCGCCTCGAGGCCAGGAGGTACCGCTATGACTTCCTCATCAGTTCCAGACACCCTGTACGGCGGCCGCGGCGGGCGGCGCGTCACGGTCAGGGACATCGCGGCCGCGAAGGGCCGCGGCGAGAAGTGGCCCATGCTCACCGCCTATGACGCGCTGACCGCGCGGGTGTTCGACGAGGCGGGCATCCCGGTGCTGCTGGTCGGCGACTCGGCGGCGATGGTGGTCTACGGGCACGAGACGACGATCCCGGTCACCGTGGACGAGCTGATCCCGCTGACGGCGGGCGTGGTCCGCGCCACCCGCCGGGCGATGGTCGTCGCCGACCTGCCGTTCGGCTCCTATCAGGTCTCCGGTGAGGCGGCGCTCGGCACGGCCGCCCGGTTCCTGAAGGAGACCGGGGCGCAGGCGGTCAAGCTGGAGGGCGGCTACCGGGTCGTGCGGCAGGTCGAGGATCTCGTCGCGGCGGGCATCCCGGTGATGGCGCACCTCGGCCTGACCCCGCAGTCGGTCAACGCGTTCGGCGGCTACCGGGTGCAGGGCCGCGGCGAGGACGGCGAGCGGCTGCTGCACGACGCCAAGACGCTGGAGGCCGCGGGCGCGTTCAGCGTGGTGCTCGAGTGCGTGCCCGCCTCGCTCGCCGCCCGGGTCACCGAGTCACTGTCGATCCCGACCATCGGCATCGGCGCCGGGCCTGGCTGCGACGCCCAGGTGCTCGTCTGGCAGGACATGGCCGGGCTCACGCCGCGAGTGGCCAAGTTTGTCAAGCGCTACGCCGACCTGGCGGGCGAACTGGCCGTGGCGGCGACCGAGTTCGCCCAGGACGTCACGACCGGCGCGTTCCCCGCCGAGGAGTACTCCTACAGCTGACCGGCCCCGCTTGCGGGGCGCCTCGTGCAGCGGGCCGAGGCGCGGGCGGCGGGCCAGGCCTGGAACCGTTCGGAAAATTAAATGTCTGTTATGCGCAGGCCGGCGTGCGCCTTATAACGGCGGTTTATCGAGACGAGGTTCGCGGTCAGGCCCTCGATCTGGCCGCAGTTGCGCAGCCGCCCGGCGTACACGCCGCGCATGCCGGGGATGCGGGCAGCCAGGGCCTGCACCAGGTCGGTGGCCTGCCGGTCGTCGCCGAGCACGAGCACGTCCAGGTCCAGCTCGGCCACCTGCGGGTCGAGCAGCAGCACGGCGGACACGTGGTGGAACGCGCCGACCACGCGGCTGCCGGGCAGCACGGCGGCGGCCTGCTCGGCGGCGCTGCCTTCGGGAACCGGCAGCCGGTAGGCACCGCGCGCGTCGAAGCCGAGCGGATTCACGCAGTCGATGACGATCGTCCCCGCCAGGTCGGCGGCCAGGGACGCGAGCAGCTCGCGGTGGCCGTCCCAGGGCACCGCGGCGATGACGACATCCGCCTGCCGTGCCGCCTCGTCGTTGGCCACTCCTTCGACGCGGCCGGGCCCGCCGGCGCCGTCAGCCAGCCCGGCCGCGGCCGCGGCAGCGCGTTCGGCGGAGCGGGAGCCGATGATCACGCGGTGGCCGGCCAGCGCGAACCGCCGGGCCAGCCCGCGGCCCTGGTCGCCGGTGCCGCCGAGGATGCCGATGACCAGGCCGGCCGGGTCCGGCTCTTCCGGCCTCTGCGGCGTTTCCGTGCCTTGTCGGACTTCGCGGCCAGGACCGCCTGACGCGCCGGGTATCTCTGCTGCGTGCACGGGTCCATCGTGCCATCAGCGCCGCCGCCGGGGCCGGGCCGGGCATCGCTTGCGCCGCTGTAGGTGCGCGGGCTGGCGCGGTCGGGCACCATGGGCGGGTGGATGCCGACCAGGTGAACGCGCTGCGCGCGCTGCTGGCCCCCACCGGGTGGCTGGAGCGGACCCGGGCGTTCGCTCGCGTGCTGCGGTCTTCGTCGCGCTCGCCGGGCGGGCTGCTGCTGGTCGGGACGCCGGACGAGGAGCCGTGGCACCTGGCCGCGCACCTGGATGAGGAGAGCCGGTTCGCCGGCATTCCGGGGCTGGCGCCGACGCTGGTCCGCTGGCGCCCGGCGCAGGACGGCCCGGATCACCTGCGGATCGGCCTGGAGCGGCTGGAGGCGGCGCAGCGCGGCGAGGCGCTGTTCGTGGTGAGCCCGCAGGCGGCGCCGGTGCCGCTGCTGGAGCGGGTCAGCGACGCGCGCAAGGCCGGCGCGGTGATCCTCGCGATGGACCAGGGCGACAAGGATCTCGAGGATCTGGCGCACGAGGCGCTGACCGTGCGGGCCGCGGCGGATCCGGTCACGTTCGACGCCGCCCAGCACCTGGTCAGCGCGGCCGCCGGGGAACCCCACGTGCGTTCGGGACAGCCGGCCGGGCTGCGCGGGCTGCGCAGCAGGCTGGCCCGGCTGCTCGACACGGTCAGCGGCCCGCCGCCTGAGTAACAGGGCTTAACCGTCCAGGCTGAGCACCATCGTCGGGCGCTCGATGATGTGATCGGGCCGCAGCGGGCGCACCGCGGTGCCGATCGCGAAGAACTCGGTGGTGTGCGAGCCCCAGGTGTGGCTGTGCTGGCGCAGCTGCACGCCGACGATGCCCTCGGCGTGCAGCGCCTCGGCCTCGGCCTGCATCCGGCTCATCGCCAGCTCGCGCGCGTCGTAAAGCGCCTGGGTGAACTGCTCGAGCTCCACGTTCTTGCCGATGTTGCCGAGCATGCCGCCGAGCCTCTGGTGCGCGACGTGGTACACGCACGAGCCCATCACCATGCCGAGCGGCGCGTAGCCCGCCCGGACCAGGGTCCAGAAGTCCTGCCCGGACAGGTCGGAGGTGAACGGCTGGTTCTTGTTGTTGCGCCACTTGGCGACCCCGCCGCCGCCGGCTCCCTCCTCGGCCTTGACCGCGGTGCCGACCGCGATGAACTCGGCGATGTCGCTGCCGAACTCCTTCATCTCCACGTCCAGCCGCACGCCGACGATGCCGTCGGCCTGCAGCTCGTCGGCTTCGGCTTCCATCCGGCTCATCGCCAGCTCACGGGCGTGGTACATGGCCTGGGACAGCACGTCGAGCTCTTGGTTCTTGCTCCAGCGGCCCAGCTGCAAGCCCACGTGGTAGATCGAGCTGCCGAGCACCAGGCCGAGCGGCCGAAAGCCGGCCTCGCGGACGAGCAGGAACTCGTTCACCGACAGGTCCGAGGTGAAGATCGACCCGGCCTTGCCCGGCTGCAGCTCGGCCAGCCGGCGCATGGCGTCTTGCGGCACCCCCTCGAGGGAGTGCTCGGCCGACCCGGCCCCCGCCGTGCCTGCGTCCGTGCGCTGCTGCTCGGTCATCGACTCTCCCTTAACCTTCTGTACCTGTACTCAGCTTGTGGGCACTCAGCTCGTCGGCCCGAGCTTGACCCGGGCGGCCTGGCGGCGCTGCGGGTCGAGCGACATGATGGGCAGGCTCGGCGCGACGTGCTGCCGCTCTTTCTTGGCGAACCTGGCGACGGCCGTCCCGATCAGCGTGACCTCCGCGATGTGGTCGCGGCCGTGCTGCTGGGACGGGCATTCGCGTTCCCTGATCCGCAAGCTCATGCTGTTGATCACGACGCCTTCGGCGCCGCGGGCCCTCACGTCCCGCTCGAGCTGGACCCGCGCGTCGTGCCGGGCGTCGTTGACCAGCTCGGTGTACCCGGTCACCTCGGCGTTGCCGACCCCCCACCGGGTCTGGCCGGTGGTCAGCCAGTCGTCGTGCCGGGCGCCGATCGAGATGCCGAGCACGAGCCCGGCCGGCACCCAGCCGGTCATGATCAGCTTGGCGAACTCCTGGCCGGACACGTCGGAGGTGAACGGCTGCTTAGGCGGCGGGGCACCCGGCGCCACCACCGCGGTCCCGATCGCCTTGAACTCCAGGCCGCCCGCCGGGAACGGGCCGATCGTCAGCGACACGCCGACGACGCCGTGCCCGCCCAGCTCGGCGCACTCGGCCGACATCCGGGAGATCGCGGCGCGGCGCGCCTGGTACATGGTCTGCACCAGCGCCCCGAACGAGCCGTAACCGCCCTGGCCGGACACCTGCGTGACGCTGCGGTAGGGGACGGCGAAGCCGCCGTAGCCCGCCCATGCGCCGGGGCAGCCGTAGCCGCCGGTCCAGCCGACGTTGTACACGGCGGCGCCGAGCACCTGGCCGACCGGCTGGAAGCCGACGCTGCGGATCGAGGCGAACTCGTCGATGGACAGCGCCGATCCCCAGGTGCCGCTGCGGCGGATCTCAGCCAGCCGCGATTCGGCCGCATCTGGCAGGCCCTGCCCAGGGTGCCCGGAATCCCCTGGCCGCTCTTGGGTCAATGCCAGCCCCTCTCGCTGCTGTCCTTACCCTACCCGGCATACCGCCGGAACCTATGTGTTCAGTTGTCCCTGTCGGACGCGTCCCATTCCTCGTTGCGCTTGTGCACGGTATCCATCGCGTGCTCGGCTTCCTCCCGGCTCGCATAGGGGCCGAGCCGGTCCTTGCCGGGGCAGTTGCCGTTGTCATCCTCGACCGTGTTGTGACGCACGCAGAACCACCAGCGCTGCTGTTCGCTCATGCGCATTAGACTCCCATTACATGGCGACTTTGCTCCAGCCAGGCCGGCTTTCACCCACGCGGCCGGTTCCCGCGCACATTCCCCGCCCCGAATACGTCGGCCGCTCCCGTCCCACTCTCGGCGAGTCCGACGTCAAGGACGCCGACACGATCAAGCGGATGCGGGTGGCCGGCCAGCTCGCCGCTCAGGCCCTCGCCGAGGTCGGCCGGCACGTGGCGCCCGGCGTGACCACCGACGAGCTGGACCGGATCGGGCACGAGTTCCTGTGCGACCATGACGCGTACCCGAGCACGCTCGGCTACCGCGGCTACCCCAAGTCGCTCTGCACGTCGCTCAACGAGGTCATCTGCCACGGCATCCCGGACGACACGGTGGTCGCCGACGGCGACATCGTGAACGTGGACATCACCGCGTACATCGGCGGGGTGCACGGCGACACCAACGCGACGTTCTGCGCCGGCCAGGTGGACGAGGAGTCGCGGCAGCTGGTGGAGCGGACCCGCGAGGCGATGATGCGCGGCATCCGCGCCGTCGCGCCGGGCCGGGCGCTGAACGCGGTCGGCCGGGTCATCGAGTCGTACGCCCGCCGGTTCGGCTACGGCGTGGTGCGCGACTTCACCGGGCACGGCATCGGCACGACGTTCCACTCCGGGCTGGTCGTCGCCCATTTCGACAACCCGGACGACGACGTGGTGATGCAGCCGGGGATGACCTTCACCATCGAGCCGATGCTCACGCTGGGCACGATCAGCTACGACATCTGGCCGGACGACTGGACCGTGGTCACCAAGGACAGGAAGCGAACCGCGCAGTTCGAGCACACGATCCTGGTCACCGACACCGGCTACGAGATCCTTACCCTGCCGTAGCCCCTGGCCCGGCCGGCTCGGCCGGCCGCGTGCTGCGCTGCGGCGGGAGCAGGACGCCGGGGTTGAGTATTCCGTGCGGGTCCACGGCGGCTTTAGCGCCGCTCAGTATTTTTCCGAACGGTACGGGGCGCTGTCTTTCGAACCACGGCCGGTGATCGCGGCCCACCGCATGATGGTGCGTGATCGTGCCGCCCGCGTCGATCAGTGCGTCGGAGGCGGCCCGCTTGATCGCGTCCCACTGGCCGACCTCCTCGCCGCGGCGGACCGGGGCGAGCACGGTGAAGTACGGTGCCGGGCCGTCCGGGTAGGCGTAGGCGAGCCTGCACATCACCCGGGCCTGGCCGCATTCGCGGCGGGCCGCCTGCTCGGTGGCCGCGCGCACGGCCTGCTCGAAGGCGGGGAACTTATCCCAGGTGATCGCGGTCTCAAATGTCTCGGCCAGCACGCCCATCGCCGGGTAGACGTTGCGCAGGTAGGGCATCCGCAGGAACGTGTCGCGCCATTGCGATCCCTGGCTTTTTGATTGTTGGCTGGCGTCGGTGCTCTTGATCTCGTCCCATGTGCCGCCGTGGCCGGCCGCGATCTGCAGCGCGCGCTGCAGCCGGCCGGTGACCGGGTGATCGGCGGACTCGAAGCCGAGCACGAGCAGGGCACGGTCGCCGTCGCCGCCGGCCGTGAGGGCCGCCTCGGCCGGATCGAGCAGCCGGCAGCCGGCCGGATACAGGCCGGACCCGGCGATCTCCCGCACCGCGTCGGCGCCCGCGGCGAACGACCCGAAGCGGACGGCGGCGGAGGCCCGGTGCCCGGGCGGGCGCTGCACCCGCAGCCAGACCTGGGTGATGATGCCGAGGATGCCTTCGGAGCCGAGCAGCATCCGGTCCGGCGACACGCCCGCGCCCGAGCCCGGCAGCCGCCGTGACTCCCAGCATCCGCGCGGCGTGATGGCCCTGATCGACTCGACGAAGTCGTCGATCCTGGTGTGCAGGGTGGCGAAGTGGCCGCCCGCCCTGGTGGCCACCCACCCGCCGAGGGTAGACAGCTCCCAGGACTGCGGGAAGTGCCGCAGCGTACGGGTGTGTGCCGCGAGCTGGGCGTTAAGCGCGGGACCGGTCACGCCGGCTTGCACGCGGGCGGCCCCGGAGACGTCATCGACCTCCAGCACCCGGTCCATCCGGCTGAGATCCACCGAGACTGTCCCGTTGTAGCCGTCGCCGACGTCAGGCGTCACTCCCCCGGTGACGCTGGTCCCGCCGCCGTACGGGATGACGGCCGCGCCCGCCCCCTCGCACCAGCCGAGCAGCGCCTCGATGTCCTGCTCGCCGCGCGGCCGGGCCACCACGTCCGGCACATGATCGAACCGGCCGCGGAAGGCCAGGACCAGATCCCGGTAGGACTGACCGTGCGCGTGCCCGGCCCGGTCGTGAGCGGTCTGCGAGCAGATCCCGGCCAGCCCGGCCGGCGGGACGAGCCGCGGCTCGGGCAGCCCGGCTAGCGGGGCCGGCGCCTCCAGCTGGCCAGGGTCGCCGAAGCCGAGCACCTGCGCCATCAGCGCCGCGGTCTGCTGCAGCTCGGCGCCCGCGGGGACCTCGTCCTCGTACCCCCACGCCCAGTGGCTGCGCCGCCGCGGCTCATGCCGTTCGATGCCCTACGTTTATCACGAGGCGGAGCGGCCTGGCCGCTGGATCAGGATCGGGGCCAGACGGCCAGCTGTTCGCGCAGCCTGGTGACGTCGGCTGGGCTGAGCCCGTAGCGGGCGAACACGCCGTCGGGCATCCGGTCCAGCTGACGGCCCGCGTCGCCGAAGTCCCGGTCGGTCAGGCCCGGATCCAGCCGCCGGGCGAACGCGATCAGCTGGCCCACGGTGTACCGCTTCAGCGCGGCGGCCGTGTCGATGTAGTCACGCGGCTCAACCCGGCTGGCCAGCGCGCACACCTTCGACCCGACCACGTCCTCCAGGTCCAGGACCGGGCCGACGTCCATCGTCACCGGCGTGCGCTCCCGGTCGTAGTAGGCCATCTGGAGCATCATCTGCCGGCCGCCGGGCGCGCCGATCAGCCACTCCGCCAGACCGTCGCCCATCCCGTCGAAGATGTCGGCGAGCCCGGCGGCCTTGTCCCGGCGTTCCACGTCGTATCCCGCGGCCCGCAGCGCGGCCTCCACCGCGTCGGCGGCCACGACCACGCCGTCGTCCTCGTCGGTGAACAGGTCGACGTCCTCGGTGGGCCGGTGAATGACCCCGTGCGCGATCAGCGCGTTGCCGCCGCCCAGCGCGAACCCGTGCCGGCCGGCGGCGCGCAGGGCTATGGCGGCTACCTCACGGTGCAGCTGGTCAAGGGGCATCAGGCGGCAGGGGCTGCCGTCACTGCCTCTGGAGTCACAGCTACGGCCCCGGCCTCCGCCTCGGCCGAGGCGGCCATCGCGCGCAGGACCGGGTGGCGGTCTTCCCAGGCCTGGCGCACGCCGCCGGGCAGGAACAGGTCGGGCCAGAGGGTGACCAGCATCGCGCCGTTCAGGTAGCTGGACAGATCGCCGCAGGACGAGGCTTCCCGCAGCACGACCTGGTACATCCACGGCAGCATGCCCGGCTCGTCCAGATCGAACGTGCGATCGGGATACCAGAACAGCCACAGCGGCAGCTCGACCGTCCCGCTGACCGGGCCGCGCAGCTCGGCCAGATCCGCGGCCACGAGCACCTCTCGCCCGGGCCGGGACTGGTACCGCACCCGGGGTGCGGCAGCCTGCGCGGTCTCCATGGGTACAGAATAGCCCTTCCGGTGCCGTGAGCGAAACTCTGTTCTAAATCTATTAGGGCGGCATCACGTGCTCTCGCCGGGCCGGCCGGTTAGCATCGCTCGTCGTGGCGGGTGAGATGGCGGAGCCGCTGGGACAGCGGTTCGTGAAGCTGTGGGCGGCGAGCACGACGTCGGCGCTGGGCAGCGGCCTGGCCACGATCGCGGCGCCGCTGCTGGTCGCGGCGCGGACCAGCAACCCGGTGATCGTGTCGGCTACGTTCGGTGTGTCCTGGCTGCCCTGGCTGCTGTTCGCGCTGCCCGGCGGGGTGCTGGTCGACCGCGTTGACCGGCGGCGGCTGATGGTCGCGATCGACTGGGTGCGGGTGGCCGCCGTGAGCCTGCTGGCCGCGGCGATCGTCACCGGGCATACGAGCATCGTCCTGCTGGACGCCGTGCTGTTCCTGATCAATACCGGCGAGATCATCTTCCGGTCGGCGAGCCAGGCCATGATCGCGTCCGTGGTGCCGCGGGCCAGGCTGGAACGGGCCAACGGCTGGCTGGTCGGCGGATCGACGTTAACCCAGGGGATGATCGCCGGACCGTTCGGAGGATTCCTCTTTATCGTGGCGGCGAGCGCACCCTTCTTCGTGAACGCGGGCACCTACGCGGCTAGTGCCGTCCTGATCGGCCTGGTCGCGGGTGCCTACCGTCCGACGCCGCAGCCGGACGCGGCCGGCGACGGCCGGCGGGCCAGGTCGGTCCGGGCGGAGGCGGCGGAAGGGCTCCGCTGGCTGGCGCGCCAGCGGCTGCTCCGTACGATGACGGTCCTGATCGGGCTGCTGAACCTGACGCTCACGGCGGCGACCTCCGTGCTCGTGCTGCTCGCGAAGGAGCGGCTGCACCTCGGGCCGGTCGGCTACGGCGTGCTGTTCACCTGCATCGCCGCCGGCGGCATCCTCGGGTCGGTCATCGGCGACCGGCTGATCGCCTGGGTCACCGCGACCTGGACGATCCGGATCGGCCTGCTGGTCGAGGCCGGGACGCACCTGACCCTGGCCGCCTCGCGCAGCGCGCTCTTCATCGGGTTCGTGCTGTTCGGCTTCGGCGTGCACGCGGCGCTGTGGAGCATCGCGGCGGGCTCGCTGCGCCAGCGGCTGACCCCGCCGGGCATGCTCGGCCGGGTCGGCAGCGCCTACCTGTTCATCGGGGCGGGCGGGAACTGCGTCGGCGCGCTGATCGGCGGCGTGATCGCGACGAAGTTCGGGCTGACCGCGCCCTACTGGGTGGGCTTCGTGGTCGCGGTGATCGTGTCGGCGGCGACCTGGCGGGTCTTCAACCGCGCCACCGTGGCCCGGGCGTACGCGGAGCCAGCGCCGGGTACGCCCGCCGAGCCGCCGCCGGCCTGAACTTCGCAGTACTTACTGTTTTACTGCAAGCCATCGCCCTGGTGGACCTCGACGCAGGGCACGTTCAGCGACCGCCGCTTATCCCGCCTGAGTCCGGCCGTCTGCTATAGGTGGGGCGTGGACCAGACGGCGTTCGTAGACGCCTACCTTGCCCGGCTCGGATTGCCTCTCCCCGAGCAGCCAGATCTCGTGAGCCTGCGCGCCCTGCACGCCGCGCACCTGCAGCGGGTTCCGTTCGAGAACCTCAGCATCCATCTCGGCGAGCCACTCAGCCTCGACCGTGAGGCGCTAGCCGAGAAGATCTTGCACTGCGGGCGCGGCGGCTTCTGTTATGAGCTCAACGGCCTGTTCGCCGAACTGCTGACCGCCCTGGGCTACCGCGTCACCCTGCGGGCGGCCTGCGTCTGGGGCGGCGAGCGGCTCGGGCCGCCGCTCGACCATCTTGTGCTGTGCGTCGAGTGTGCCGGCGACGCCGCGACGTGGCTCGCCGATGTCGGCTTCGGCTCGCACAGCCTCTACCCGCTCCGGCGGCAGCCCGGCGTCGATCAGGACGACCCCGGCGGAGTATTCCGGGTCGAGGAGGCCGGCGAGGGCGACTGGGACGTGCTGCAGAACGGCGTGCCGCAATATCGCATCGAGGCCCACCCGCGGCAGCGGTCGGAGTTCGAGGCGATGTGCTGGTACCAGCAGACCTCACCGCGCTCGCATTTCACCCAGCGGGTCGTCTGCACGCTCCAGACTGCGGGAGGCAGGGTCACGCTCAGCGAGGATCGCCTCATCCGTACCGACGAGCATGGCAAGCAAGAGACTGTCCTGGCCGGGGACGAGGCGATCCTGGAGGCGTACCGGGTGAACTTCGGGATCGCGCTGGACCGGGTGCCGCGGCGCCTGGCCGGGAAGACCGCCATGCCCTGGGCCGGAGGCTCTGACGGCCGAGGCTCCGGTGGCGGCGTTCCCGGATGAGTCCGCGCCTGCATGAGGTTGTCCTGCACCTTTCCTCACGGTCACTTGTACTGGTCGCCTGCCTCAGCCGAATACTGGCGCCCAGCTCATTGGCCTGATGGCCCGATGGAGCGGATCCTGTGGTCGGGAAAGTCGGCGACTAGCAGATCGCCATCTGCAGGATCCACCGCTACCCCGACGGTATTGAGCCCCGCCTTGGCGGCCGGGCCGCCGTCACCCGAAAAGAAGGCGTTCCCGCTGTTCCCATGCTGGCCGTTCCCGGCCACCGTGTAGATGTCACCTTTGGTCATGGCCTGGCCGTAGAACGTATCCGTCGTGGCGGCGGCCACCCGTATCCGGTAGGCCTCCGTGTCGGCGATGATCAGGTTCCCGGCGCCGTCCACCGCAACCTGGTCGAATTCTCCGAGCCAGCCTGCGGTGGCCGGGCCGCCGTCACCGAGGACGGTCGCGGTGCCAGGGCCGGCCACCGTATAGATGTCGCCCTTCTTCATCGCCTGACCGTAGAACATGCTCGTCTTGGCGGCGATCACCCGCACCCGGTCATTGTCGGAGATCAGCAGGTTACCCGCCTGGTCTACGGCTACACCCGAAGGCAGGCGGAGCTCGGCTTCGGTGGCCGGCCCGCCGTCACCGGAGAAACCCTCGGTGCCATTGCCTGCGACGGTGTAGATGTGGCCCGCCTTCATGGCCTGGCCGTAGAACGTGCCCGTGCTGGCCGCCACCGCCTGCACCAGGTCAAACGAGGTCACGATCAGGTTGCCCGCGCGGTCTACGGCCAGCCCCACCGGGAAGTCAAATTCTGCCTTGGTGGCCAGGCCGCCGACGCCGGACATGCCGACCTTTCCATTGCCAGCGACATTGTAGATGTCGCCTTCGGTCATGGCCCGGCCGTAGAACGTGCCCGTCGTGGCGGCGACGACCCGGACGCGCATATTGAAGGCGTCGACGAGCACCACGTTGCCGGCCGCATCGAAGGCCACGTCATCTATACCGCCGCCGAGGGACAGTTTGGCCAGGGTAGCCGGCCCGCCGTCACCGGAGAAGCCCTGGATGCCGTGGCCCGCGACCGTGTAGATGTCACCCTTCTGCATGGCCTGTCCGTAGAACGTTCCGGCCTTCGTGGCCACGAACTGTACCCGTTGATTGCCCTGATCATTGATCACGATGTCGCCCGCGGGATCCGCTGCCACTCCGGCGGGATAGGCAAGCGAGGCCGTAGTCGGAGGACCGCCGTCGCCGGAGAAGCCAGAATTGCCGTTCCCGGCCACCGTGTAGATGTCGCCGGCCTTCATCGCCTGGCCGTAGAACGTGCCCGTCCTGGCCGCCACCACCCGGATCCGGAAGTTGGACGCATCGGCGGCCACCAGGTTGCCTGAGCTGTCCACCGCCACCGCGCCGAGATTCCTGAACGCGGCCTTGAGCGCGGGTCCGCCATCGCCAGAGAAGCCTTGGGTGCCGTTACCCGCGACCGTGTAGATGTCGCCCTTGTTCATGGCCCGGCCGTAGAACGTCCCGGTCTTGACCGCCACCACCCGGACCCGGCCGTTGCCCCCGTCGGCGATCACCAGGTTGCCCGAACTGTCGATCGCCACGCCCGCGACGGTGATGCCGGCGTCGATCGCAGGCCCGCCGTCGCCGGAATATGCCGCGGTGCCGTCGCCCGCCACCGTGTAGATGTCCCCGGCCGTCATCGCCTGCCCGTAGAACGTGCCGGATGCAACGGCGACCACCCGGACCCGGTTCGCGTCGGAGTCCGCGAGCACGAGGTTGCCGGCGGCGTCCACCCGCACCGGCCCGATCTCGACCCCGAGCCCTGCCTTGACCGCCGGGCCGCCGTCTCCGGAGAATCCGGCGCTGCCGCCCGCCACGATGTACATGTCGCCGACGGTCATCGGCCGGCCGTAGAACCTGCCCGTGCTGCCCGCCACCACCCGGACATGGGCCGGCTTGGTGAAATCGTCGGCCTCGCCGGTGTCGGCTATGACGAGGTTTCCGGCGTGGTCCGGCTCGGCATCCACCGGGCAGAAGGTCGGCCCGTTGTCGAAGTCGCATGTTCCGGCGGCGTTGCCCGGACCTGCGACCGTATAGATGTCGCCCTTGTCCATGGCCTGGCCGTAGAACGTGCCCGTGCTGGCGGCCACCACCCTGACCCGGTTGTTCGCGGTGTCCGCGATGATCAGGTTGCCAGCCTGGTCGATGGCGGCCGAGCAGGCCTGGTTGAGCTCTGCTTCCGTGGCCGGATGCCGGTCTCCGTGGAAGCCGGCCACGCCGACGCCGGCCGGCGTGGTCAACTGGCCGGTCTGCTCGTTCACCGCGCGGATGACGCCGCCGTTGTACAGGTCGGCGATGTAAAGCTGGGTTCCCGCCGACTTCACGCTGCAGGGATTGATGGCGACGTCGGTTGCGGGCGCGGGGCCCTCGACCCCGCCGACGATGGTCGAGATCACGGGCGCTGGCGGCGCCTCGGCCGCCCCTGGCGAGGCGCTTGCGGGGGCGGCGCTTGCGGGGGCGGCGCTTGCCGGGGCGGCGCTTGCCGGGGCGGCGCTTGCCGGGAAGGCGATCAGGGCGAGCGCGGTGGCCAGCGCGACCCAGACTGCTCCTCGCGTCGCGCTGGGGTGCGCCCGGCGCTTACCGCGGTCCGTCGTCCATCCTGTGATCACCTGGCACCTCGTCGGGATCTGCGCCGAGCCGAAGCTAGGCGACGCATGTGCGACCGCTCGGTGACATAAAGCCAGCGGCACAGTAGTTAGACGCCTACCTTACGATCCTGGGGGTAGATCAGCCGTCAAACCGCAGGCTGGCGATGAAACTCGCCCACTCGTCCGGGGTGATGGTCAGGACGGGTCCGTGCGGGTTCTTGCTGTCGCGGACGGCGACGGTGCCGGGGTGGCGGGTGGCGACTTCTATGCAGTCAGAGCCGCCGTTGCCGCTGTAGCTGGACTTGCGCCAGCGTGGCGTTACCTGGTCTTCCACTGTTCTGCTGCCTCCAGGATGAGAGCCCGGGATGCGGCGCGGGGCAGCGCGTCTCCCCGGGCACGGTCAAAGATACGGGTAGCGTGGCGGACGATCGCGCCTCTTTCCTCCGTCACGTCGCGGACGCCGTTCATGTTCAGCACGTCCGGCGTGCCGTCGATCGACGCCAGCTGGAATCCTCCGCTCAGGCCCGCGTTCGCTCCCGTGGCCGCTGGCACTATCTCAAGGGAGACGGCCGGGCGCTCGGCCATGTCCGCCAGGTGCATTACCTGCTCGTACATGATGGCCGGGGAGCCGATCAGCTTGTGTAGCACACCCTCGTCCAGAACGGTGATCAGGTGCGGCGGGTCAGCGCGGTCCAGGATCTGCTGGCGTTCCATCCGCACCGCGACCAGTTCGTCGGCTTTCGCGTCGTCGGCCCCGACCGCGAGGAACAGCGCCCGCGCGTACCCGGCCGTCTGGAGCAGCCCGGGAACGATCAGCGGCTGCCAGAACCGCAGCGTGTGCGCCTCGGCCTCGGCTTTCAGCCAGTCTTCGAACCAGGTCGGCACCGGCCCGTCAGCCCGCCGGGCCAGGGTGCCCAGCCGCCCGAAATGCTCAGGATCAAGACCGCACGTCTCGCACCACGCCGTCAGCATCTCCGGGGTCGGCGCGCGGTCCCCCCGCTCGACCTTGGTGACCACCGTCCGGTCATAGCCCAGCCGCACCGCCAGGGCCTCCTGGCTGGCGAACCCGGCAGCTATCCGGGCACGCCGCAGTTCGTCCCCGAGGAACGCCTTGGGGTCGGTCTCAGGGTCGCGCGTGGCCATGTGGCATGCCTCCGGGCCAGCGGGGACAGAAGGTGCGCTGCACCGATGCCACATAGCTTAGCCGTGCTCCTGGCTGCGAAATTGAGTCATATGGGAGCACAGAGTGACGCGGCACTGATCAGCACCCTTGAGCTTGCCCCGCTGCCCACGGCAACCCCGTGCTTCCGGCTGCACGCGGTGGCCGTGCTGAAAGAGTGGGGGCTGCCGCGCGATCTGGTCGCGGATGCGGAGACGCTGGTCAGCGAGCTAATGACGAATGCCTGTGACGCCTCTGCCTGCCTCCCCGAGCGGCCGCCGGTCGCCTTGCGCCTGATCGCCGCCGGCGCGTCTCTCGTGATCGAGGCGTGGGACCTGAGCCCGCTTGAGCTGGAGCCCCGCGAGGCAGGCGCGGATGACGAATGCGGTCGCGGCCTAGCCGTCGTGGCCGCGCTCGCCGCCCGGTGGGGCTGCGAGCGCACCGACCACCCGCGCAAGCGCGTCTGGGCCGAGCTCGCCCTGTGACAGCATCCCGGCGCGTCCCCCTAATGAGACGAATGCGCCCGGCGACCCGCCGGTTCAGGCTCGCAACGGGAACGGGGCACGAGTTCGATGTTCATCATGATGCGTGATCAAGCCCGTCGCCGTTACCGATCCGGGGACCCGACCTGTCGGCCGCCTGCTGCTCACGGAGCCATGCGGCGGCCGCCATGGCCTGGCTGGCCTCGTTCCGCCAGTGGGCGATCTGCAGATTGCAGTGCGCGCCGAGCCACCGGAGTTGGCTGGCCGCCCAACCGAACGCCACCAGCGATGCGGCGGCGGCACCGATCAATATCCCGGCGAACATCGCGAACAGCTCCACCTCAGGCCATCCTGCGGTCCGCGCCCGCGAGCAAACCGCCAAGCAGATCGCTCACCGCCTGTTCCAGCGGTCTGCTCTCACTACGATCGGCGCCCTGCAGGCAGCCGGCGATCAGGGCGAGCGCGCCCGTGCCGAGCAGGGAGCGCTGGCCGTCGTGATCGAGCGCGCGGGTGGACGGGTCGGCCAGGGCCCGCATAGCCAGGCCGTCGGCGAGCGCGGATAGCAAGTCGAGGCAATCGTCGATGGTGATACCCGGCCTGATGCGGAGGTCACGGGAGCGGAGGAAGTCCTCGCACGGCTTCCGCCACAGCAGCCTGGCTTCCCCGTGCCGCTCGGATATCGCCTCACGGATCACCGGATCACCCTCGGCCTCGGCCGCCGCGATGAGTCCGAGCCGGAACATCGGGCTGGTCAGCAGCCTAGCCATCATCAGCGAGGCGAGATGATGGATGCCGCGCACCGCGTCCTGGCCCCTGACGATCTGGTCGATCGCGTCGGCCGCATCAGCTTCGCTCACGCCCGAGTAATAGTGAGACGCCGACAGGGTGAACCGCAACACGTCGGCGACGAAATCAGACTGGTGCCGCCATCGTTCGCGCATGGTGGAGACCCGGCCCACCCGGTGGAACGGTGGCGGGTTACGGCCGACCTCGGCCGCCACGGCACGCTGCGACAGGAAAGCCAGCACTGGACGTTCGATGGAATCTCGCTCGTCCTGGTCAGCCGTTCCCCGGCTCGCATCAGGGCCGAGGTGGCGCTGGATCAGCCGGACCGCGGCGGCCAGATAAGCGGCGGTGACCGGATCGTTAGCCAGCCTCCGGCGGGAGAACGACGTCCGCCGGTTTAGGCCGCGCAGGATCTTGGACAGATCCTGGTTGTACGGGTAGGGAAGTTCGTGCTTGAGCGCCTTCATCCCCCGGCGGCGCTGAGTGATGTCGCTGTCCATGCCCTAATGATGAGCGCCCCGTCCCGGGTCGGATAGGCGCGCAGCCGCGCGGTTATTCAATTGACTGCGCCCGTCGTTCGGCCGGCGCTTACCGCGATCTGTCGTCCACCCTGTGATCATCTGCTACCTCGTCCGAATCCGTGCCACGGCCTCGGTTCGGAGAACTTCGCAGCAGGAACAATCCGGCGATCGCAGTGATCATGTGGCCGGTGCACTTGCGTACGCCTGAGCGTCCGCGGCTCCCCGGGCGGATCCGCCAGTTTCCCTTGTCACGCCCTCGGCGTGTCGCTCGTTTGTTCGGGAGATTGTCAGCTTGTGGTGGTACCTTAGTCGAAGACATAATCGAACAGATCCAGTCCGCCCAGCTGTGAGGAGGTGACCCCCGTGACACCCCGCGCCGCCCTGCCCCTGACCGCCGCCGAGACAGCCCGGCAGGAAGCGATCCTGGCCGCGGAGATCGCCGCCGGCTGGATGCAGCTCCCGCCCGAGGACTGGCAGCTGGCCGGCCCTGACGACCTTCCGCCCGACGACACCGACCCCCGGCCCGCCGACTCGCCCTGGCTCACCGAGAGCCGGCCAGCCACCGCACCCGCCCCGCGCTGGACCGAGTCGGCCCCGCCCAGCGCGGACGGCTCCGGCCAGGCAGCGGACGGCCCGGAGCGGCCGGAGGTGCTGCCGTGCGGCATCGTCGCGCATGACACGGCCGGTCCCGGCGGGCCCGGGTTCGCGTCCGGTTCGGTCCTGAACGAGCTGGAGCCGGGCGCGGTGCTGACCGCGGCCCTCGACGACGCCGGCACCACCGGGCTGGCCGGCCTGGGCGACGACGAGCTGGCCGGGGTGCTCCTGGCCTGGCGCCGCACCGAATCACACGCCGCCGCCGGCCTGCTCACGGCCACCGCCGAGCTGGCTCGCCGCCGCACCGCCCACTCCGACCCGCACGTCGGCGAGCACGCCGGCCACGAGCTGGCCATCCTGCTGACCCTGACCGGCCTGGCCGCCGACGCCCTGCTCGGCCAGGCCACCGCCCTGACCCGGCTGCCCGCCACCCTGGCCGCGCTGCGCACCGGCCGGATCGACCGCAGCCGCGCCCTGGTGATCGGCTACGAGACCGAACTGCTCGAGGACGCCACCGCCGCCGCGGTCGAACAGCAGATCATCGCCAGAGCACCCCGCCAGACCACTTCCCAACTGCGTGCCCGGATCCGCGACGCGGTCCTGACCGCCGACCCCGGCGCCGTGCGCCGCCGCAAGGCCAAAGCCGCCCAGGCCGCCCGGGTCGAGCTCCAGCCCGAGCTGTCCGGCAACGCCGCCCTCGGCGGCCGCGAGCTACCGCCCGCCGCCGCGCTGGCCGCCGACGCCCGCATCGACGCCTGCGCCCGCTCGCTGAAAGCCAACGGCATCAACGCGACGCTGCCGCAACTGCGCGCCGCGGTATTCCTCGCCCTGCTCACCGGCAGCGACCCCCTCGGCTTCCTCCCCCCGCCCGACCCCGACCCCACCAGCCCCGATACCGGCAGCGCCAGCGACCGACCCGACACGGCGGACACCACCGGCCGGACACCCGGCACCGACGACAGCCCGGCCGCCGGCCGATCCGGCCCAGCAACCGCGACAGGCAGCACGCCCGGCACCAGCCCAGCCAGCGACGGCACGGCCGGCATCAGCGCGAACCCCGCCCGCACCGACCCGGCCCGCGCAGACACCGGCCAGGCAGGCGCTGACGGCACGGACCCGGACACCGCAAGCGCAGCCGACACTGGCCCACAGGACGCGGACCCGGACCGCACCAAGTCGGACCGCTCAGCCCCAGACTGCGCAGAGTCGGACGGCGCGGACCCGGGCCTGACCGGCACGCCTCGCTCTCCTGGAGAACCGCCCAGACCCAGCCAGCCGGGGGAACCGGGCGAACCAAACGGATCCGGCGGATATAGCTGGCCCGGCCCGCCGGGCGGGTCTTGCCCGCCGGGCTGGCCCGGCGTGCCGGGCTGGCTGGAGACCAGCGGAACCGTGCACCTCACCGTGCCCCTGACCACTTGGCTCGGGCTGTCCGACTGCCCCAGCCAGATCCCCGGCTACGGCACCGCCGACCCCGACACCAGCCGCGACCTCGCCGACCACATCGCCGCCAGCCGCGACTCACGATGGTGCCTGACCATCACCGACCCCGCCGGCCGCGCCATCGCGCACGCCTGCGCCCGAAGACCTCCGCCCGCCAGCCCCGGCGACCGGACCGGCTGGCTGCGGACACTGACCATCACCCGGATCGAGGCCGGGACCTGCAGCCACGCCCGCGAGGTCCCCGGCTACCGCATCCCCGCCAGCCTGCACCACATCGTCAAGACCCGGCAGAAAACCTGTTCGGCGCCGTACTGCAACCGGCCCGCGGCCCGCTGCGACGACGACCACTCGCTGGCGCACGACAAGGGCGGCCGCACGTGTGAATGTAATTTGGCTCCGCTCTGCAGGGCTCATCACCGGGCCAAGCAGACCGACGGCTGGCACCTGGAGCAGCCCGAGCCCGGCATCCTGACCTGGCGGCTCCCGCACGGCCGCACCTACACCGCCACCCCCGGCGAATACCCCACCGGATAAGACCGGCCGGGAGGTCCAGGTCCGGCGAATGCCACCCATCAGACCAGGGCACGGCGCTGGCGCACGCTCGGGCGAGACAGGAAATCAACGCGGCAGGCCAGCGGCGTCGTAGCCGATAATCTCTTCCGGCGTCTCGCGGTTCGCCACCGGCCTAGCGGCCACGTCCGCCGCTAGGCGCGCCAGCCGTGTCTTCATGCTGACCGTATGCCTCGCGTGCTCTCGTTCAAGCCGCTGCCTAAGCGCGATCACCACGGCGTCAGTTAGCGTTTCTCCGGTCTGGGCAGCCAGGTCCCTGGCAAGCCCGATCCGCTTCGTCGCTTTTGGTGCTCAACGCCATGCAAGAAGTATTGACCAGGCAGGCGGGCTATGGCTGGTGGTCGGCGTGGGTTTCCCGGATGACTCGTGCCTGGGGGGCGCCAATGCGGGTGAGAGCGCGGGCGGTTCCGAGCAGTTCATCGCGCGCGTAGCTGTTCACAGCGTTGATGCCGGGCGCGAAGTGGATGGCGACTGCTTCGGCCTGCTCGGCTTCGGATGCTTCGGCGTGGGCTCGGGCCAAGCAGGCGCCATACCAGGCGCGGTCACGCCGGTACGATCCGGCAGCGCGTCCAGCCCTGATTCCAGCCCCGTTCGTCCCGGAAGTCGCTCACGTCAGGTGTGCCTATCACGTCAGCCTCTTGTCCCGTCATGGGCAACAGGGCAATGTCTTCAGGTTACGCGCCAGCCCGAGTTGACTTCTCGTGTCCGTTAGATCACGAGCGTGAAGGAATTGCGACGATGCAGCCCACACGCAGCACCGATGCCGGGGCTATGGGGCATCTGCCGGTGGAGGGCTCTTCGTGATGGCGCCGCTGTGGGAGTGGTCGATCCGGCGTGATGCCCAGGGCGGCTCAGCCGGGTGTCGGGGACGCGGCACCGGGCGGTGGAGGCACTAACCCAGGCGCTGACCGAGGCGGGGCGGCCCCCGCAGCGGCCACGTCGTGCCGGTGATCTTGACCGAGCACGCTCACTACCTGGGCGGCATCCCCGAACGCAGGGCGGTTTATGACGGGAGGTCATCTGGTGGAGCTGACCCGGCGCGTGATGGCGGTGTACCGGTTTCCTGGTCGCGAGGATGGGGCGGAATCGGCGGGTGCTGTCCGTGGAGGAAAACGAATGCCGGGCAGGCTCACCCAGGCCGAGGCGAAGGCCTACGAGCACCCGGGTCACGTGATCGTGGCCTCGTGCGGCGACTCGGGCTTCACCGCGGCGGCGTTCCCGGCCAACCTGGCCATGGTGACGTCCGCCGGCGGCACTCAGCTCGCCAAGGCGGCGAATGCTCGCGGCTGGACCGAGAGGGTATGGAAAGCCTCCGGCAGCGGCTGCTCGGCCTACGTGCGCAAGCCGGCCTGGCAGGCCGATACGCACTGCCCGGGCCGCACCGTCGCCGACGTCGCCGTGCTCGCCTGGGACGTCTCCCTCTACGACAGCTCCATCGGCCGGGGCCTCGGCGGCCCCTGGCTGACGGTCGGCGGGACCAGCGCCGCTGCGCCGCTGATCGCCGGGGTGTACGCCCTGGCCGGCAACGCCAGCACGGTGCGGCCCGGCTACGAGTACGCCCATCCTGGCTCGCTGTTCGACGTCACCACGGGCAGCAACAGCGGGCAGGGCGCCACGTGCGGCCACGACTACCTCTGCGGGCCAAGCGCGGCTACGACGCCCCGACCGGCCTGGGCACTCCCGACGGCACCGGCGCCTTCTGACCGGAGGACCAGCTGACCGGTCGCTTACTATGCTCCGAAAGAACCCGAGGAGCTGATCGAGTGAGCGGGCCGCCGACAAACTTCAGCGACTACCAGACCAGCATCTACGCGAACGGGATGTTCGCCGGCCAGCTGCCCGCGATCACCACGAACCTGGCCAGCCTGGAGGAGCACGCCCGCGGCGTGCTGTCGCCCGAGGCGATGGGCTACATCGTGCCGAGCGCGGGCAGCGGCGCGACGGCCCGGGCCAACCGGGCCGCGTTCGACCGCTGGCGGATCGTGCCGCGGATGCTGCGCAACGGCGCCCAGCGGGACTTGTCGTGCACGATCCTCGGCTGCCCGATGCCCGCGCCGGTCATGATCGCGCCGGTCGGCGTGCAGACACTGGCTCATCCCGAGGGGGAGCTGGCGACCGCGCGGGCCGCCGCCGCGGTCGGCCTGCCGTACGTCCACTCGACGGCCGCGGCGCATTCGTTCGAGGAGGTCGCGGCGGCGAATGGCGACGGGCAGCGCTGGTACCAGCTGTACTGGCCGACCGACGAGGACGTGTGCGTCAGCTTCCTGCAGCGGGCCAAGGCCAGCGGCTACTCCGTGCTGGTGCTCACGCTCGACACGCTGCTGCTCGGCTACCGTCCCGCCGACCTGGACCGCGGCTTCCTGCCGTTCCTGGCCCGGCAGGGCATCGCTAACTACCTGACCGACCCGGCCTTCCTGGCCGGGCTGGCCAAGCCGCCAGACGAAGATCCGGCCGCGGCCGTCCTGCACTGGGCCCAGATGTTCCCCAACCCCGGCCTGTCCTGGCAGGACCTGCCGTTCCTGCGCGAGCACTGGGACGGCCCGATCGTGCTCAAGGGCATCGTCTGCGCCGACGACGCCAGGCTGGCGGCCGAGCACGGCATGGACGGCATCGTCGTGTCCAACCACGGCGGCCGGCAGGTGGACGGCGCGATCGCCTCGCTCGACGCGCTGCCCGGCGTCGTGGCGGCGGCCGGCGACCGGCTCACCGTGCTGTTCGACTCCGGGCTGCGCACTGGCGCCGATGTCGTCAAGGCGCTCGCGCTCGGCGCGCAGGCCGTGCTGATCGGCCGGCCCGTGCTCTACGGCCTGGCACTCGGCGGGCAGCAGGGCGCCGAGCACGTGCTGCGCTGCCTGCTCGCCGACCTCGACCTCACGCTGGCGCTATCCGGCCACACCAGCCACCGGCAGCTCACCCCGCAGTCCCTGATCAAAACGAGCGGCTGACGGGGGCGAGCGCGCCCCCGCTGGGCACCGGAGCGCTCGCCTGCCCGTCCGCTTGCGGCTGTGCCGCCTTGGATCCAGAGCAGCCCGGCCCTGACCAGATACATTCCCCGCCGGTATTTCTCGCTTTACCGGCGCCACGGCGTCATCCGAAAGAGCGACCCGCGCGTCTTACCTGTGAAGCCTGCCTCGGGCGCCCACAGACCGCGGCCGACCGCCCCGGGGACCGGCGGCCGGCCGCGCACCATACCCGGCGGACCCGACTTGCCGACCCGGCTATCGAGATATATCGTGGTTGGGAGTTGGTACCCGCCCAAGTCTGGGCACGGAGGGGCAGATGGCTACGGAATATAACGTGCGTGTCAGTGACGCCGATCGGGATTCCATTGCCGCGCAACTGCGCGAGCACTACGCGCAGGGCAGGCTCTCGCTGGACGAGCTGAACCAGCGGCTCGAGCACACCTTCGCCGCCAGGACGCGCACCGACCTCAATGCCGTGACCGGGGATCTCCCCTACGCCGCGCCGTCCGGGTTGCTGCCAGGCGACCAGGCCCGCCACGGCGGTCAGGGGCGGAATTCTCCCGCGGCGTACCTGAGCTTCATCCCGCTGATGGTGTGCCTGGGGGTCTGCTTCGCGGTGCTCGGGCTGTTCGGGTTCGGCTTCGGCGGCCCCTGGGTGATCGTCGTGGCCGTGCTGGGGGCGCTGCGCTGGATCTTCGGCCGCGGGCGCGGGCGAGGGCCGGCCCGGCGGCCTTGCCGGCCTCCGCGCCGCGGCCGCCGACCCTGGTAGCCGCCCGAGGCCAGGTCAGGT